>CAWJOY010000063.1:0-42748 GCA_963844505.1 uncultured Alphaproteobacteria bacterium | reverse complement strand
TGCGCTTTGGCACCTTGGCCGGGCACGGCTTGGAAACCTGTCACGGTGGCAATGGCGACACCTTGGCGCTTGGCCTCGGCCAAAACGGCGGCGGCCAAAGGATGCTCTGACCCCGCCTCGACTGCGGCGGCAATCGCCAAGACATCGCCTTCAATCGCCACCACCTCGGGCTTGCCTGCGGTCAGCGTGCCGGTCTTGTCAAAGGCCACACGCTTGACAGTTTCAAGCCGTTGCAGCGCCTCGCCCTTGCGAAACAGCACCCCCATCTCTGCCGCCCGCCCCGTGCCGACCAAAATCGACACCGGCGTCGCCAGCCCCATCGCGCAAGGACACGCGATGATCAGAACCGACACCCCCGCCACCAAGGCCTGCGCCAAAGTGCCAAACACCAGCCAGACCAGCACTGTCAGCAGCGCCACCGACATCACCGCAGGCACAAACCAAGCGGTGATACGGTCCACCAGCGCCTGCACCGGCAGCTTGCCACCTTGCGCGGATTCGACCATCGCGATGATCCGCGCCAGCATGGTATCAGAACCGACCCCCTGCACCTGCATCACCATAGCGCCCGTGCCATTCACCGTGCCCGCGGTAAGACGGTCGCCACTGCGCATCTCTTGCGGCAGAGCCTCGCCCGTCAGCATCGACTGATCCACGGCGGAATGGCCCGAAACCACCACACCATCAGCAGGAATTTTCTCACCGGGACGGATTTGCAGCTGATCGCCCACGACGATCAGGTCAATCGCAACCTCGGTCACCTCGCCGTCTTGCAGCCTGCGTGCGGTGCGCGGGGCAAGCCCCACCAGCCGCGCAATCGCCTGCCCCGCTTGGCCGCGCGCACGGGTTTCAAGCGCGCGCCCCAAAAGGATCAGCACGATAATCACCGCCGCGGCCTCGAAATAGACCGCCCGCGACGGCTCTGGCACCAGCGCCGGCAAAAACAGCACGACGCTGGAATAGGCCCAAGCCGCAAAGGTTCCCACCGCCACCAGCGAATTCATATCCGGCCCACCGCGCAGCAGGGCAGGCACCCCCTTGGTATAGAACCGCCGCCCCGGCCCGATCATCACCAAGCTGACCAAGAGGAACTCCACCAGCCACAACAGCTGCGCCCCCATCACCCCGTGCAGCCAGTGGTGAAAGCTGGGCACCAGATGCCCGCCCATCTCGGCGACAAACACTGGCAAGGTCAGCGCGCCCGCAATCGCAGTCTGCCGCCAAAGGCCGCGCAGCTCGGCGGCGGGATCATGGGCTGCGGCCTGCTCTAGCCCCGTCGCGGCAAAGCCTGCCCGCGTCACCGCTTGCGCAAGCCGTGATGCCTCGACTGGCGTCCAAAGCGTGACCTCGGCGCGGCGGGTGGCAAGGTTTACGCTGGCCTCGGCAACCCCCGCTTGGGCGCGCAGCACACGCTCGACCCGACCGACACAAGAGGCACAGGTCATGCCCTCAACCGCAAGCGTCACATGGCCTTGACGCACCGGATAGCCCGCCGCAGCCAAAACCTCGGCCAAGCCCGCAAGCGTCGCAGGCGCCTCAAAGCCGACCTCGACCGTTTGCGTGCCCAGATTGACCTGCGCCGCACCGACCCCGGCCTGCGCCAGCAGCACCCGTTCAACCCGCGCCACACAAGACGCACAGCTCATCCCTTGCAAACTTAGACGCGCGTTGGTCATGGCAGTCTCCTTTTGGGACACCCTACGCCGTCACGGCTGCGCTTTCCAGTCGCAGCCTTTGGGCCTTGACGCCGCACCCTTTGCCAGCGCCATAATCACATGTGAATAAAAGGAGCCTGAACATGCAACGCCTTTCCCTGCCTGATATGTCTTGCGGTCACTGCAAAGCCTCGGTGCTCGAGGCGCTTGGCCCGCTGGCCACCCGCGTCGAGGTCGATCTGACCAGCCGCGAAGTCAGCGTCGAGACTGACCAGCCGATCGCGGTCTTGATTACGGCGCTGGATCAAATCGGCTTTCCGGCCACAGTGGTCTCGGCAAATTGACGCCCAAGCCGCAAGGCCGCTAAAATACCCGTTGCCTATTTCCAGTTTCGCGCCTATCTGCCCGCCAACTTGTGTGTGGATTTGCCTAAATAACGCCATAAAACAAGGATAGAAATAGAATTGCGGCCACATGGCCGTGCAACGACTGGAGCAGTCAAATGTCTACCTCTTCCCCCGCTCAATTTGGGTCCACCCAACAAGGGTCCACCCAGCAAGGCGGCGCGCAGATGCCACAGCAGCAGCAGTCCCAACAACAGGGCCAAACTGCCGGATCCACTCAGCAACAAGGCGGGCATATGTTCCGCGATTGGGCGTCGATCTAATCTGCCAAAACTTGAATTGAACGATCACAGGCCAGCCGCTAGGCTGGCCTTTGTCATTCCAACGCAAAGTCCCCGCATGTCCAGCTCGATCCAGACCATCCCCAACCTTGGCCCCGCCTCTGAGGCGTCATTCGCCAAGGCCGGAATCACCACCGCCGAAGAGCTGCGCGAGATGGGGGCGGATGAGGCCTATCGCCGCCTGCTGGCCTCGGGCACGCCGCCACATTTCATTGGCTATTATGTGCTGCACATGGGGCTACAGGGGCGGCCGTGGAATGACTGTCAGGGGCAGGAAAAGAAGGACCTGCGCGCCCGCTTTGACGTGATCAAAGCCAGCATGAGCGGCACAAAAGAAAAGGGCCGCTCCGATCTGGAAGCAGCCCTTCAGTTCTTTGGGGTAATTGAAAAGCCCTAAGCGCGCCTAGGGCCGATCAGCTTAGCCAACCAGTTCAAGACCCGAGAAGAAGAACGAGATCTCGCGGGCTGCCGACTCTGCCGAGTCCGAACCGTGAACCGAGTTTTCGCCCATCGAGAGTGCGAATTCCTTGCGGATGGTGCCTGCGTCCGCGTTTGCTGGGTTGGTTGCGCCCATCACTTCGCGGTTTTTCGCGATTGCGGATTCGCCTTCCAGAACTTGGACAACGACTGGCTCGGATGCCATGAATTCACACAGCTCACCGTAGAAGCCACGCTCGGAGTGCTCTGCATAGAACGCGCCAGCTTGTGCCATCGACAGGTGGATGCGCTTGGATGCGACAACGCGCAGGCCAGCGTCTTCGAATTTAGCAACGATTTTGCCGGTCAGGTTGCGCTTGGTTGCGTCGGGCTTGATGATCGAGAGGGTGCGTTCGATGGCCATGAGGCTCTCCATTGATAAGGGCGATTGCCGCCCTGAAATTGATGTGCCGCCTCCTAGCATGGCAGGGCGGGCTTGAAAACAGCAAAGCTGCCAATGCGCCCCTGCCCGTGTGGCGATTTTTGCGGCGATCTGTGCCACAACGAGAAAGCGCGATTGACCTTTAGCGCGTTATCAGGCAATGCGCCTGCATGCTTAAAATCGAAGATATCACCTACTCCGTCGAAGGCCGCCCCTTGTTTGAGGGCGCATCCGCAACCATTCCAACAGGCCACAAAGTTGGCCTTGTCGGACGCAATGGCGCGGGCAAAACCACGCTGTTCCGCCTGATCCGCAAAGAGCTCGCGCTGGAAAGCGGCGACATCTCGATGCCGTCACGCGCGCGCATCGGTGGCGTGGCCCAAGAGGTGCCCTCGTCCTCGACCTCGCTGATCGACACGGTGCTTGCCGCCGATACCGAGCGCGCAAGCCTGATGGCCGAGGCAGAGACCGCCACCGACCCGCACCGCATCGCCGAAGTGCAGGCCCGTCTTGCCGATATCGACGCATGGTCCGCCGAAGGGCGTGCGGCCTCGATCCTCAAGGGCTTGGGGTTTGACTCTGAAGCGCAACAGCGGCCTTGCTCGGATTTCTCGGGCGGCTGGCGGATGCGGGTGGCGCTTGCAGGGGTGCTGTTCTCGCAGCCCGACTATCTGCTGCTCGACGAGCCGACCAACTATCTTGACCTTGAAGGCGCGCTTTGGTTGGAAAGCTATCTGACCAAATACCCCCATACCGTGCTGATTATCTCGCACGATCGCGGTCTGTTGAACCGTGCGGTCACCGGCATCCTGCATTTGGACAACAAAAAGCTGACCTATTGGAACGGCCCTTACGACCAATTTGCCCGCCAGATGGCCGAGCGTCGCGCCGTCCTGCAAGCCGAAGCCAAAAAGCAAGATGCCCGCCGCGCCCACCTGCAAAGCTTTGTTGACCGCTTTAAGGCCAAGGCGTCCAAGGCTGTGCAGGCGCAGTCTCGCGTCAAGATGCTGGAAAAGATGGAGGTGATTACCGCCCCCGAGGACGCCAAAAAGGTCGTCTTCTCTTTCCCCGTGCCAGAAGAGCTGTCGCCACCGATCATCAATATGGAGGGCGCGGCTGTTGGCTATGACGGCCCGCCAATTCTGAAACGCCTGTCGCTGCGCATCGACCAAGATGACCGCATCGCCCTGCTTGGCCGCAATGGCGAGGGCAAATCGACGCTCTCGAAACTGCTGGCGGGCAAGCTGACGGCCTGCGAGGGCACGATCACCCGCTCGTCGAAGCTGCGCATCGGCTATTTCGCACAGCACCAGGTGGACGAGCTGTTCATCGACGAAACCCCGCTTCAGCACGTCCAGCGCGTGCGCCCGACCGAAGGCCAGCCCCGCCTGCGTGCGCGGCTTGCAGGCTTTGGCCTTGGCGTTGACCAAGCTGAAACCGCTGTCGGTCGCCTGTCGGGGGGGCAAAAGGCGCGGTTGTCGCTGTTGCTGGCGACGATTGACGCACCGCATCTGTTGATCCTTGACGAACCGACCAACCACCTTGACATGGAAAGCCGCGAAGCTTTGGTCGAGGCGTTGACGCAATATTCTGGCGCCGTGGTTCTGGTCAGTCACGACATGCACTTGCTGTCTTTGGTGGCCGACCGTCTGTGGCTGGTCAAAGGTGGCGCGGTCGCCCCCTATGAGTACGACCTTGAAGCCTATCGCAAGCAGTTGCTGGCGGGCGATGAGGTCGAAAAGCCGGTGAAGGTCGTCGAAAAGCCCAAGCGCGCCAGCCAAGACGAAGTCAAAGCCCTGCGCGCCGAGGTTCGCAAATCCGAAGAGCGTCTCGCCAAGATCAACGACATGCGTGACAAGCTGGCGAAAAAGCTGGCCGACCCCGCGCTCTATGAGGACAGCCGCCGTGGCGAGCTGGAAACATGGAACAAGAAATACGGCGAGGTCATGGAGGCGCTTGATCGCGCAGAGGCCATGTGGGTTTCCGCTCAGGAAAAGCTTGAGAAAGCAGCTTAGGATTTACCTCTAAGCGTTTGTAATTAAGTACTTAATGGCGGCACGCTTGGCGTTGCCGCCATTTTGCTGTCAGCGCGGGTGCTGCTGCTTTCCTGCTTGCCCCAAGGCGCGGCACTGCATACCCTAGCGCGATGGATACAGCCTTTCTCATCACCGCCTTCGCCACGCTTTTCGTTGTCATTGACCCGCCGGGTTTGGTGCCAATGTTTATTGCGCTCACCCAAGGGATGGACCGCGCGCATCGCGCGACCATGGCGCGCCGGGCTTGCTTGATCGCCTTTGTGTTGTTGACGCTGTTCGGGTTGATGGGGGAATCCTTGCTGGGGTTCATCGGGATCTCTATGTCCGCGTTTCGCATTGCGGGCGGGATTTTGTTGTTCCTGACCGCGCTGGACATGCTGTTTGAACGCCGCACCACGCGGCGCGAAGGGCAGACGCCCGACCCCGATCACGACCCATCGGTGTTTCCGTTGGCAACGCCGCTGATCGCCGGACCGGGCGCGATTGCGACGATGATCCTGTTGATGGGGCAATCGGGCGGCGGCTGGGTGGGCACGAGCCTTGTTCTTGGCCTGTTGGCTGCGATGATCTTGGCGACCTATCTGTTTTTGCTGGCCTCGCCGCTGCTCGAGCGGTTGCTGGGGCGCACGGGCACGGTGGTGATTACGCGACTGCTGGGGATGCTGCTGGCGGCGTTGTCGGTGCAGTTCGTCATTGATGGCGTCAAGGGCACGGGGCTGTTGTGATGGAAGACAATCTGCTGCGGGTGCTGTATCTGGCGATTATTCTGGCGGCTTTGGGGGGATGGGCTCTGGTCGAATACCGCAGCCGCTTGGGCGAGTTTGCCCGCAGCCTTTTGGCTTGGGCGCTGATTTTGCTGGGATTGATGGCGGGATATGGCATCTATCTGGACTCTGCCCGCGAGCTGCGCCCCGCAATGGCCGTGACCGGAACCTCGGTCGAAATTCCGCGTGCGCCAGATGGGCACTATTATCTGCAGGTGACGATCAATGGCACAAAGCTGACGGTGCTGGCCGATACGGGCGCGACGTCGATCGTTTTGTCGCCCAAGGATGCCGAGGCTCTGGGCATTGATCCCGCTAGCCTGACCTATCTGGGCAGCGCCAATACCGCCAACGGCGTGGTGCGCACGGCGCGGGTCAAGCTGCCCTTGGTGCAGATGGGCGAATTTACCGATCAAGACGTGACCGCCTATGTCAACCAATCCGAGATGGACGGGTCGCTGATGGGCATGGCGTATCTGGGGCTGTTTGACATTAAAATCTCGGGCGACCGGATGATTTTGTCCCGCTAAGGCGCGGCGCAAACCAGTTGCGCCGCAGACGTCTTAGGCCTGTGCAAGCGCGGTTTGCGCCGCGATTTCAGCCATTTTCAGGATGGCATCGCGGCTGTCAGCGACGGCAATAAAGCGCGCTTTATGGCAGAACTTGGCACCTTTGACGCCGCTGGCGTCTTCAAGCGCCGCATCGCTCAGCCCCGCCCAGGCCTCTGGCAGATCGGCGCGCTGGTCAAAGGAATCCCCCGACAGCTTGATGCCGCCCAAGGTCCAATCGCCGCCGCGTGGGTTGACCACAAACAGGATGTGGTCCGCGCCCGCCTCGTCCAAGGCCGAGCGATACGGCATGCCCATTGGCAGCTCGAGGATGGCAGAGCTGCCCGCCTTGGCGATGGCCTCTTTGACCATGCTTTGGGCGCGAGCTTTTGCTGCGACGTTGCGGATCGAGGCTTCGACAAAGGCGCGCGCAATCGGCAAAGCGCTGGCAAAGGCATCATCATCAGCGGTCGGCGAGGCATCGTCGAACACCGGCTTGAGGCTGCCCAAAAGTGCGGGCAGCGTCAGGGACGACAGCGGGCCTGCGACCGAAGGCTCTATTGCACCATTGTCCAAGAGGTCGATCGGCAGCACGAACTTGGCGTCAAAGCTGTTGTGGATCGCGTCAAGATTGGCCTCTGGCACGCCCATCGCAGTCAGATAGGCCGCGCCATAGTGCAGCCAGATCAGGCCAAACGAGCTATAGGGCTGGCCGTCGGGGCGCAGCGGACCGGGGGTCTGGTGGTGGTCAAAGATCTGCTCGGCGGCATCATAGCGCCCGCCAACATCATAGATGATCTTATCAGCGCCTGCCGCGATCATGGCCTTGTCGCGGGTGCGCACAAGCTCTGCCTGCGGGAAAAGCCGCGTCAGCACCACCGAGGACAGCAGCTCGTCCGCATGAAAGCCGCCAGAGTGGGTAACAAGATGGGTGACGGTCATGGAAGGCTCCTGATGGGCAAAAATCGCGGGCTGGTTTAGGGCGGGTGATAGGCGGTTTGGGCGTGGGACGCAAACAGATCGAGCCTTGCGCAATTCAGTGGCAAATCGCCACAAGCCGCGGCCTTGGCCACAATTCCATTGCAAAAACTGTGTCTTGGGTGATGTCTGCATTTCCCATGCCTTAATTTCTCTGATAAATCTAAGGGATGGACATTATTCTTGCCACGGCCGTTATGGCGGCTCTTTTCCTTATCATCGGCGCAGCAGAGCCGATGGCCGCGCGTTTACGCCTGCCGTACAGCGTTATCTTGGCGCTTTTGGGCATGTTGATCGGCGGCAGTGCGATCTTCTTTTTGCACACCGAGCTGACGGATGCGCTGAACCCTGTGGCCGAAGTGATCTTGGCCCTGCCCATCCGGTCGAACGTGTTTTTGTATGTGTTTCTGCCGACGTTGCTGTTTCAGGCTACCTTGGGGATGAACCTGCGGCGGATGCTGGACGACTGGGTGCCGATCCTTGTGCTGGCGGTGGTTGCGGTGGTGGTGGCGACGCTGAGCGTGGGCTTTGCTTTGGCATGGGCCAGCACCCTGCCGCTGGCCGCGTGTTTGCTGATCGGGGCGATTGTCTCGACAACCGACCCTTCGGCGGTGGTGTCGATCTTTCGGTCGATCTCGGCACCGCGCAGATTGGCGCGGATTATTGAGGGCGAGAGCCTGCTGAACGATGCCGCGGCGATTGCGCTGTTTGGCTTGTTCATGGGCTTTGTGATGCTGGGCATGCCAAATCCAACCTTGACCGATGCTTTGGGGCAGTTTCCGCTGTTGATCGGAGGCGGTGTTGCGGTCGGTTGGGCGTCGGCGCGGGCGGGCGTGTGGATTATGGCGCTGTTTGGCAGCCACGAGCGCGCGCAGATTTCGGTCTCGGTGGCGCTGCCCTATCTGGCCTATATCGGCGCGGAACAGGTGTTTGGGGCCTCGGGCGTGATTGCGGTGGTGGCGGCGGGTTTGACGATGAACCTGACGGGGCCAAGCCGCTTGTCGCCGCAGCTTTGGGCCAATCTGAGCGAGGTTTGGGACCTGCTTGCGCATTGGGCGGGGGCGTTGATCTTTATTCTGGCGGCACTCTTGATCCCGCGCCTGCTAGAGGAATTGCGCGGCGGTGATATTGTTTTGGTTGGCGTGGTGATCATTGCGGCGGTGGCGGCGCGGGCGGCGATCTTGTTCGGGCTGTTGCCGCTGTTGACCAAGCTGCGGCTGTCACCTGCGGTCGAGCGGCCCTACCGCGTGGCGATCCTTTGGGGCGGCTTGCGCGGGGCTGTGACCTTGGCGCTGGCCTTGGCGGTGACCGAAAGCCTCTACGTCCCTGATGAAGTCAAACGGGTGGTGGGGATTTTGGCCACGGGCTTTACCCTGTTTACCTTGCTGGTGCAGGGGACGACCTTGCGCAGTGTGATCAGCCGGCTTGGGCTGGACCGGCTGTCGCCGATTGACGAAGCGCTGTCGCGGCAGGTGGTGGCGGTGGCGTTGCAGACTGTGCGCGAGGATGTGGCCCGCACCACTGAAAATTATGACCTGACCCGCGAGATTATCCGCTCCGAGGCCAAAAGCTTTGGCGAGCGGCTGGAGCAAGCGGTGAAATCGACCGAAGACGGTGCCGATATTTTGGACCGCGACCGTATCACCCTTGGGCTGATCGCTTTGGCCGGTCACGAGCGCGATACCATTTTGGCGCGGATGCGCGAGCGGACCATTTCGGACCGGATGGCGGAAAAGGTGCTGACCGATGCTGATCGGCTGATCGAGGCTGCGCGCTCGGGCGGGCGCAACGGCTATCAAGGGGCCGCGCGGCGCAGCGTTGCCTATGGTGGCGGCTTTCAGATCGGCGTGGCCTTGCAGCGGCGGTTGCATCTGTCAGGTCCTTTGGCGCGGCTGACGGCGGATCGGTTCGAGGTACTGCTGACCCAGCGGTTGATCTTGCGCGACCTTGGTGCCTTTATCGACGGGCGCATTCGGCGGATCCACGGACGGCGGGTGGCGGATTTGCTGCACGAGCTGTTGACGCGCCGTGTCGAGATGATGGAGACCGCGCTTGAAGGTCTGCGCCTGCAATACCCAGGCTATGCCGAAAAGCTGGAGCGTCGTTTTATCCGCCGCACCACGCTGCGGCTTGAGGAACGCGAATACACCAATATGCGCGACGACGGGCTGATCGGGGCCGAGGTTTACACCTCTTTGATCCAGAACCTGACGGCGCGGCGGGCAGCCAGTGAAAAGCGCCCTGCCCTTGATATCGCTGTGCAGCGGTCCGAATTGGTGCGCCGCTTTCCGCTGTTTGTCGACATGGATGAAGCAGCGCTCAAGCAGTTGGGCCGCGCGCTCAAGACGGTTTATGTCAATTCGGGCAAATGGATTATCCGCAAAGATGACCCCGCACAAAGCGTGTATTTCATCGCCTCGGGCGCGGTTGAATTGGAAAGCGCGGGCCAGACCCTGCGCTTGGGCGGCGGCGAGATGTTCGGCCAGATGGCGATTTTGACCAAAAAGGCGCGTCGGGCGCAGGTGCGGGCGATTGCCCCTTCGACCCTGCTGGTGCTGGATGCCGAGCGGTTCCGCCGCTTGGTGGTGCGCAGCCCTGCGGTGCAAAAGGCCATTCGCGCCAGTGCCGTGCAGCGCGGCATTGATCCCGATGCCCTTATGGCCGAGGCGCTGAACCTGCCAAAGCCCGAAGAGGCCGCAAAATAAAACGGGGGGCCAATCGCTTGGCCCCCCGTTTCAATTTATGCCAAAGCCCTTAGCCGATGATCGACACAAAGGTTTTCGATGGGCGCATGATCGCCGCGGTTTTCACGGGGTCAGTGTGGTAATAGCCCCCCAGATCGGCTGGCTTGCCCTCTGCCGATGCAAGTTCCACCAGAATTGTCGCTTCATTCTCGGCCAGCGCCTTGGCGATGGGCGCAAAATGTGCGGCAAGCTCTGGGCTGTCGGTCTGCGCAGCCAGCGCCTCGGCCCAATAGCGGGCAAAGAAGTAGTGGCTGGTGCGGTTGTCGGTCTGACCCACACGACCGCGGGGCGAGCGGTCATGGTCCAGCACGCCTTGGGTCGCGGCATCCACGGCCTTGCCCAGCACCAGCGCCTTGGCGTTGCCGCTGATCTCGGCTTGGAACTTGAGGCTCTCACCCAAAGCGCAGAACTCGCCCAAGCTGTCCCAACGCAGGTGGTTTTCTTGCACCAACTGCTGCACGTGCTTTGGCGCCGAACCGCCCGCGCCGGTTTCAAACAACCCGCCGCCCTGCATCAGTTTGACAATCGACAGCATCTTGGCCGAGGTCCCCAGCTCGAGGATGGGGAAAAGATCGGTAAGGTAATCGCGCAGCACGTTGCCGGTGATCGCAATCGAGGTCTCACCCTTGCGGATGGTTTCCAGCGACAGACGGGTGGCTTCGCGCGGGGCAAGGATTTGGAACTTATCCGCAACACCCGCCGCCGCCAGCAGTGGTTTGACGTAGGCAATCAGCTCGGCGTCATGCGCGCGGGCGGCATCAAGCCAAAAGATCGCTTGGCAGCCTTCGGCCTTTTGACGCGCAATCGCAAGGTTGACCCAGTCTTCAATCGGAGCCTGCCGCGCAGAAGCCGAGCGCCAGATATCGCCCGCCTCAACTTCGTGGCTGTGCAGCACGTCGCCATTGGCCAAAACCATCCGCACGGTGCCCGCTTCGGCGATCTCAAAGGTGGTTGGGTGGCTGCCGTATTCCTCGGCCTTTTGCGCCATCAGGCCGACGTTTTGCACGGTGCCCGCGGTCGAGGGGTCCAGCGCGCCAGTCTCTTTGAAATAGGCGATGGTCTCATCATAGACGCCCGCATAAGAGCTGTCGGGAATGACGCAGTTGGTGTCGCGCTCTTGACCATCTGGCCCCCAGCCCTTGCCGCCTGCACGGATCAGCGCAGGCATCGAGGCGTCGATGATGACATCCGAAGGCACATGCAGGTTGGTGATGCCCTTGTCAGAATTGACCATATAAAGCGGTGGCTGCGCGGCAAGGGTCTCATTGATAAGTGCCGTGATCTCAGCCGCTTGCGGCAGATCGTTGATGCGCGCAAGCATGACACCAAGGCCAGAGTTGGCATCAATGCCCGCCGCCGCAAAGACGTCGCCATAGCGGTCGAACACAGGTGCCAAGAAGGCTTTGACGCCGTGACCAAAGATGATCGGGTCCGAGACCTTCATCATCGTCGCCTTGAGATGCAGCGAGAACAACACGCCCTTTTCTTGGGTCAGCGCGATCTGCTGGTCCAAAAAGCCGCGCAGTGCCCGCGCCGACATAAAGGTTGCATCGACCACAGCGCCCGCTGGGAATTTAACACCGTCCTTGAGAACCTTGACTGCGCCGTCTTTGGTCACCAGCTCGATCCGCACGGGGCCTGCTTGGGCGGCGGTGAGGGTTGCAGATTTCTCATTGGCGAAAAAGTCGTTGCCGCTCATGGTCGAGACATGGGTCTTGCTGTCCGCCGCCCATGCACCCATCGAATGTGGGTGCGACATGGCATAGTTTTTCACTGCAACCGCAGCGCGACGGTCCGAGTTGCCTTCGCGCAGCACCGGATTGACCGCCGAGCCTTTGAGAGCGTCAAAACGGCGGCGCGCTTCTTTTTCGGCGTCGGTTTGCGGGTCTTCGGGGAAATCGGGGATGGCATAGCCCTGCGATTGCAGCTCTTTTACCGCCGCCACCAGCTGCGGCACCGAGGCCGACACGTTCGGCAGTTTGATGACATTGGCTTTGGGCGTGGTCACCAAGACACCCAGATCGGCCAGATCATCGGGTTGGCGCTGAGCCTCGGTCAGACCCTCGGGGAAAGCGGCGATGATACGGCCTGCAAGCGAAATGTCGCGGGTGCCAATGGTAATGCCAGCGGGTGCGGCAAAGCATTGGATGATCGGCAAAAGCGAGGCCGAGGCCAACTGCGGGGCTTCGTCGACGGTTGTGTAGATAATATCTGCAAGGTTGCGATCATTGGAAAGGGTGTTGGTCATCTCGAAACCTTTGTCAAAATATGTTGCGGCCAAGGGCCATTTCTATTGGGGGCTGTGCATAGATGTGCCGTGCTTGGCTTTGGCGCAAACGGATGTTCTGACGCCGAAAAGTCGAAAGCCGTTCAGCGCCACGCGCCGATATGCACTGTGCGAATCCCCCCGCGCCGGTACCATAAACCACTTTAAACGACTTTGACGACTAGGGAACCGACACCCTCGATGCTTGCTTCCAAAATATCGCCCAATTCCACGGGGCCGACACCGGCGGGGGTGCCGGTCAGGATCACGTCTCCGGCGGCAAGGGTGAAATACTGTGACAGGTAGGCGATGATCTCGGGCAGTTTCCAGATCATCTGGGCCATATCGCCCTCTTGGCGCAGGTGCCCGTTGACGGTGAGCGCGATGCGACCCTGCGCGGGATGGCCGATCTGGCTTGCGGGCAGCAAGGGGCCTACGGGGGCGGAATGTTCAAAGGCTTTGCCGATTTCCCAAGGACGGCCCGCGGCTTTGGCTTGGCCCTGCAGGTCGCGCCGCGTCATATCAAGCGCCACGCCATAGCCCCAGACATGCGCAAGCGCGTCTTGGGGGGCGATATCGCTGCCGCCAGAGCCAAGGGCTGCCAACAGCTCGACCTCGTGGTGGACATCGCGGCTGTGCGGCGGATAGGGAAAGCGCCCCGAGGCATCCAGATTGTTGGGGTTTTTCTGAAAGAAAAATGGCGGCTCGCGGTCGGGGTCGTGGCCCATCTCGATGGCATGGGCGCCGTAGTTGCGCCCGATGCAATAGACCCGCCGCACAGGGAAAACCGCACCGTCTTGGGTGGGGATGCTGGGCTGAACGGGCGGCGAAATCACGAACTGGGGCATTGGGTGGCTCGGTTTTGTTATGGGTTCGCTGCAGGTTAGCGGCGCCTTGGGGCGGGTGCAATCGCGGCTTTGGCGGGCGGTGGGTTAGAAGACGATCTCGACCCGCAGTCCGGGGATGTTGTCGGACAGGCGCAGCTCTGCGCCGTGCAGCTCGCAGATTGCGGCGACAAGGCTAAGGCCCAGCCCGTTGCCATCGGTGGTGCGGCTTTTCTCCATCCGGTAGTGGCGGCGCAGCACGTTTTCATGCTCGGCCTGCGGGATGCCCGCGCCGTTATCGCTGACCGCAAGCACCGGCCTGCCCTGCGTCTGGTCCAGCGAGACGGTGATCTGCGCCCCCGCATCGGTATGGCGCAAGCCGTTCTGGATCAGGTTGGCCAGCGCTTGGGTCAGCAGATGCCTGTCGCCCAAGACCATCACAGGCGCATCCCCGTGGCGCGCGTAGGCCAGATGATAGCCCTGCTCTTCGGCTTGGGGTTCCAGAAACTCGAACACATCGCCCGCCACAGCGGCAAGGTCGGTCAGCACAAAGCGATCGCGCACAGCGCCGCCCTCGATCTGTGCCAGTTGCAGCAGCGCCTGAAAGGTCTGCACGATGCGCTGGGTCTCGTCTCGTGCTTGGGACACCAACGCGTCTTGTTGCGGCGACAGCGGGGTTTTCTCGGCGATCTGGTCCAAGATGACGGCCACGCGCTGGATTGGCGTTTTCAGATCATGCGCGATATCCGCCGAGATTTGCCGCAGGCTGGCGATCAGCGCCTCTTGTGACTGCGCCATAGTGTTGACCGCAGCGCCGATCTGCCACAGGTCGTCGTGTTGGGCGGTCTCTGGCACGCGGGCGCTCATCTGACCACTGGTGAGGGCGCCAAGCGTGGTCTGGATGGTCTCGATCTTGCGGCGCGCACGGGTGGCGGCCAGCAGCCCCGCCCCGCCCGCAAACAGCAGCGTTGGCACCAAGCCGATCAGCACCACCGCCGCCATGACTTCGCCCATTTCAAGGATTTGGCTGCGGCTTTGCGCCAAGATCAACTGCCCCTGCCCAACCCGCAAGCTGCGCGCCAAATAGCTCTCGCCAAGCGCAGCGCCGCCGCCTTGGATCTTGGCGGCCGCAAGCACTGCAAAGCCACTGACAGGCGGCACATGCGCGACATTGGCGATCAAGCTGCCGTGGTCAGGAAGGTAGTGCATGATCAACAGGCGCGGGTCGGTGATGGCGGCATCAACGCCGAGCCGTTCTTGCAACTCGGCTTGATCGGCTTCGCTGGCTTGGTAGGTGATAAACTTTTGGTCGATCTCGGCTTGCAAGGTGGCGTCCACATCCGCGCCGATCACCACATACGCCACGCCAAAGCTGACCGCCGAGGACAAGGCAAACAGAGCCACCAAAATCGCCGTCAACCGCAGCGGTGTGGAGCGTATCGCCCGCAGCTTTGCCAAGATCATGGCTCGATCCGATAGCCAGAGCCGCGCACGGTCTCGATCAGGTCTTTGCCAAAGGGCTTGTCCACTTTGGCACGCAGGCGGCTGATATGCGTGTCGACGACATTGGTCATCGGGTCATAGTGGATGTCCCAGACCGCCTCCATCAGCATGGTGCGCGTCTGCACCCGCCCCTTGCGGCGCAGCAGATGCTCTAGCAAAGCAAACTCGCGGGGGAGAAGGTCGATCTGCTGGCCCGCGCGGGTGACCTTGCGCGTCAAGAGGTTCATCTCAAGGTCGGCGGCCTGCAAAGTCAGCGGGTCGTCTTGCATCTGGGGTCTGCGCCCAAGCGCTGCGATGCGCGCACTGAGTTCGCCAAAGGCAAAGGGCTTGACCAGATAGTCATCGCCCCCCGCGTTCAGCCCCTCGATACGGTCATCAACACCACCAAGCGAGGTGAGAAACAGCACAGGCGTGCGGTTCTTGGCGCCGCGCAGGGTTTTAACCAAGCTTACCCCATCAATCACCGGCAACATGCGATCAACGATCAGCACGTCATACTGGCCCACCGAGGCTTGGATCAGCCCGTCCGAACCGCTGGTGCAAAGATCGACGCTATGGCCCTCTTCGCGCAGGCCTTCGGCGATATAGGTGCCAGTGGTTTTGTCGTCTTCGATCACCAGAATTTTCATGGGCGTCCTTTGGTCGGCTTGGGCAAAGCCTAGCACCATTGTGGGGGGCGGTGCCAAACAGAAATGCCGCATGGGGCCGCGGGCTGTAGGGGACATGGCAGCAAGATTACAAATCCGTAACCCGTTCAGCACCGCCAAGATTACAGCGTTGTAATCTTGGCTACAGACGCCGGGCTGGGTGCTTGGGTCAAAACCTGCGCAGAGCAAACAAACGCCAAGAGGATATGTATGAAGAACCTGCTTTTGTCGGTGGCCCTGATCGCGGTGCCTGTTGCTGTGTTCTCCATCGGCTACCGGATGCTGCAACCCGCAGCGGTGGTGCAAGCAAGTACGGTGTCCTTGGGCGATATGTCGCGGTTTGAGGCCATTGTCACGGATGTTCAGGCACAGATAAGCGCAGCCGATAGCACCGCTGCCAAGACGCGCGTCACCGATCTAGAGACCGCTTGGGACGAGGCGCAGCCAAGCATGCAACCGCTTGACCCTGTTGCTTGGGGCACGGTTGATGGGGCGATTGATGCGACGTTAAGGGCGGTGCGCGGCGGCGCGGCGGATGCTGCGGATACGCTGGTCGCGCTGCAGGCGGCTTTGGCAGATCCGTCCATGGGCGGCGCGGCAGTGACAGGCGGTGTCACCATGATCAAAGGCGTGGTCACCACGGATGCCGCAGGCCGCACCCTGCCCTGCGAGGTCATGCTGGATACCTTTCGCAGCACCCTCGCAAAGGCCGCTCGCCTAAGCGCCAGCACCCGCGCCACCATCGACGATCTGGGCGCGCGCGGCACCGAGCGCTGCAACGCCGACGACGACACTCGCGCCGCCGACTTTTTCGCGCAGGGCATTGCCCTGATGTCCAACTGAGCCAAAGGAAATCCTATGACCCTTCAAGCATCTAACCGCGTGCCCGATGTGACGGCAGAGTTCTGGCTGATCAAGCTGATGGCGGTGACCATGGGCGAGACGGCCGCCGATTTTCTGGCGGTGAACCTTGGGCTGGGGCTGACGGCGACGTCGGTGCTGATGGCCGCAATCCTGATCGGCGCGCTGGTGTTGCAGTTCGGCCAAAAGCGCTATGTGCCGTGGTCCTATTGGTTGGCGGTGGTGTTGGTCAGCATTGTCGGCACGCTGATCACCGACAATATGGTTGATAACTTTGGCATATCCCTTGTCAGCGTCACCGCGTTCTTTGTTGTGATCCTCGGGCTGACCTTTGCGGCGTGGTTCTGGTCCGAAAGGACACTCTCGATCCACGCGGTGACCACCACCAAACGCGAGATATTCTACTGGGCCGCGATCTTGTTTACCTTCGCGCTGGGCACTGGTGCGGGTGATCTGGTGGCCGAGCATTTCGCGCTGGGCTATCTGGCGACGGGGGTGCTGTTTGGCATGATCATCGCTTCGATCACGCTTGGGTATTACGTGCTGAGACTGGACGGGATCTGGGCATTTTGGATCGCCTATATCTTTACCCGCCCACTGGGGGCGTCCTTTGGTGACCTGCTGTCGCAGCCGTCCGAATATGGCGGCATGGGGTTGGGCACCATCATCACCAGCGGCCTCTTTTTAACCGCAATCATAGCGATAGTCGCCTATATGACGATCCCCCGCAAGCTGAAGCCCAAAGCCAACTAATCCCCCCTTCCCATCAACAAAAGCCTCTCTGGTCTTGCCGCAATAGCGCAAGCCAGAGATCCCCACTACAGGAGCCTCTGATGACCAAGACTGTCTCGACCTTTACACTCTCGCGCCATGCCAAGCCGACACGGCTGCTCCATGCGGGGCTGGCGCTGGCGATTATCAGCCAGCTTGCCAGCAGCCAGTTCATGGACCCCGATGAGGGCGGCGACTGGATTTTCAAGGTGCACCAATATGCGGGGCTTGCGGCCTTTGCTTTGGTTGTCTTGCTGTGGGCATATACGCTGATGCGCCAGCGTGGCACGCCTTTGGGCGAGCTGTTGCCATGGGCGTCGGCGCGGCGTCGGGCGGCGTTTATGGCCGACCTCAAGGCGCATCTGCGCGCGTTCAGCCGTCTCAAGCTGCCAGCGCATAGCGAGAGTTCGGCCTTTGCGGGGGCAGTGCATGGGCTGGGGCTGTTGCTGATGACCGCGATGGCGGCGAGTGGCACGCTTTACTACTTTGTCAGCACGGGCGATCCGGATGCGGGCGGTTTGGTTGGCGTGGCGATGCAGGTGCATACCACTTTGGCTAACCTAGTTTGGGCCTATCTGATTGGCCACGCAGGCTTTGGCGTGATCAACCATCTGGGCAAGTCGATGTCGCTGCGCACCATGTGGTCGTTGGACCGCTAAGAAAACCCGCCCCTTGTCCACGAGGGCAAGGGGCGGACCTCTTTATCCAAGGATGCGCTCGATGGCCCACCAAGCCCCCACCAGCGCAATCACCGCCGAGCCCGGAATAACAACGACTTTGCGGTACCAAGGCTTGCGCCCAAACGGCAGCCCCAGCAGCAGGCTTGCCACCAAGATCACAAACAGCTGCGCAAGCTCTACGCCGACGTTAAAGCCCACCAGCCCCGTCACAAACTGACCCGCAGGCAGGCCAACATCGCTCAGCACCGAAGCAAAGCCCATGCCGTGCAGCAGCCCAAAACCAAACACCACTGCCACCCGCGCCCATGACACCCGACCGTCCTTGGCAAAGGCGATATTCTCGACCGCCACATAGACAATCGAGATCGCAATCAACGGCTCGACAATGCTGGCAGGCAGCGACACGATCTTGAGGCTGGCCAGCGCAAGTGTCACGCTATGGGCCAAGGTAAAGGCGGTGACCTGCGCCAAAATCGGCCGCACACGGCGCGAAAACAGGAACAGCCCCAAGACAAACAGGATGTGATCCGCGCCCTTCGGCACGATATGCTCGAACCCCGAGGCCACAAAGCGCGCGAAAAGCGTCGCCGTGGGTTCCTTGGCCGTGGCGTTGCGGAGCATCGGTTGGCTGGTTTGGCCGCCTTGCAACAGCTCGGTATAGCCGTCGTCGTTGCCGCCTGATTGATGGATGCTGACCGGACCAAAATCGGCGCGCCACGCAAACCGCAGGCCAGTGTCGTCCGCGGGCAGTTTGGCGGTCATGGTAAAGGTGCCAAAGCGCAAGGTCTGCGGATCGCCAACTTCGGCAGAGGTGACATCGGTCAGCGTCATTTCAAGACGGGTGTCGCCCGCATAGATATCAAGGTTCTTGGCCACCGCGGGCCACTGCGCCCGCATCACCTCTTCAAGCTCGGCTGGCGCCATCACCCGCAGTTCGCGGTAGCGGCTGTTGACGCGCTCGCCGTCGGCGTCAGACTTCGGCTCGACCTCCGAGATCGCGATGATCGGTTCGAAGGCGTCGCGAATGGTCAGAGTGACCTGATCGCTCTCGACCAGCGCGGTCACCACGGCGGGCTCCATCTGATGGCTGGCGGCGGGGCGCACAAAGCCGAAACTGAGCATCGCGCATATCAGAAAAAGGCTCGCAGGTTTCAGGGCAAAAGCAGAGCGAAGTCGGGCCAAAGGCATCATAGGGAAATGTCCGTGCATGTTGAAATTCGGGCCAAGTGGCCGTTGCTTAACACAATTGCTGCAGGTGCAACCAGCCTCGCGTCAAGCCGCACGCCACACGGTTGCGTGACGATCAGCACGGCCCAGCAATCATCTTTGGTGTTAACGCGGTTTTCTATGGCCTCTATGAAGGTTCCCAGACACCTTGCAGGCCAAATCGGGCTTTCGCCCCCCTCATTTTGCCAAGGTTACAAATTATGCCCCATAAGACATTGATTGCGCTGATCTGCGCGCTTGGTTCGGCCCTGCCCCTGAATGCCAAAGACCTTGATCTGGTCGACCTGCCAACGGGGTATTATGACAACCGCTCGACGCCCAAGGATGTAGTGCTGTCCTATTACAACGCTCTTGCCTCGCAGCAATATGCGCGGGCGTTTTCCTATGGCCTGCGCGGCACACCAGAGGACCCCGCCGATGCTTTGGCCGCCGCCTATGAAAGCTTTCGCGATAGCTTTGATCCCGACAGCACAGTTCAGCTCCGCCTGACCGAGACCTTTTCCGATGCGGGCGTCGGCAAGGATGTTTCGGCCTATGCGGCGGTGGTGGCCTTTACCTCGGCTGCGGGCGAGACCAAGCTGTTTGCGGGCTGTCACTATGTCGTCGCCCGTTCCCCCGCCGATCAAGACTATGCGCCCTTTGATCCCATTCGGATCGATCACACTGAAATGGAACCTGTGACGGGCCAGTTTGATCAGATCGAGATGCCGGATTGTCGGTTCTGAGCGCTGCGATTAGTGCAGCACACGGCCTTGCGAGCTGTTAACCGAAAAGGTCGCGCGACAGCCCGCATCCTCGGTCAGACGATAGTCCTGCACCGAATAGGTCACCGATAGCGCAGGCACACCGTGCAGGCTCACCTTGCCCGCGCGGTCGAAGGCTTTGGCCAGCGCCTTGTAGGCGTTGCGGGGAAAGTCCGCCTCGATGGTGTTGCCACGCATGGTGACGCTTTGCGCCGCGCAAAGCTGTCCTGCGATTTCGAACACGAGGTTCATAGAGAGTCCATTCCGAATCAAGCCGCTGATATTTCAGCTATTTTCGGGCTGTTAACCGAGAACCAAAACCAAAGCAATTTGCAAAATCCCCAAGCGCAGCAGAGCGCGCGATTAACGCAACGTATCGTAATGATTTGTGCGAAATACAGCACAGAATTGGGCGGCTTTGGTCGCTATGACAAGCGCTTTTTCACCGTAACGCGGCTGGATGAGACCACTCTGGTTGCGAGAGCTGCCACCCGATTCTCGGCAGTCTCCTTGGAGCGATGTCGACGGAAAAGGAACTATTTCGCGGAGTGCAGATCAATGCAGTGCTGAAGATAGCTGAGTGGTGTGCAAAATTCTTTCTTTGATCGATCGAGACCTTGCGATGCAATAAGTTCGGGGCACTATTGGACTTGCTATTGCTACCAGTCTTGGGCTCCAGACCCGCTACTTTGCCTTAGCTCATCAGGGATGCATGATTGAAGTCTCCGAGTTTTGGGAGCATTAAAAGCAATCTTTATTGGCTGAGCGAAGATCAAATGCCGCCACTTTGGCCCTTTTTTTCAAAAGAGCCATGGTCAGGTTCACGTGGATGTCAGGCGCGCCCTGAAGGAGGAAGTATTTATAAATTGCAGCGACTTGCGGTGACGCGTTGCTCCAATAAAATTCTGTCCAGCGAAGATCCTCTACACCCAGCGGAAGCGGTGAGGTCGCGCAGGCGCTGCGCTATTGCTTCAGGCGCGGCTGCGAAGATGGGCGTCTTCGCTATAATGACGAAAGGGTTGGCCTCTGAGGCGACAGTTCCGAAGACAGGAGCTCTCCTTTCAAAGATTACGCGCAATCAATGAAAGGGCGACGTACGTGAAGTGGTCCTGCTTTTTAGGACAGGTTTACGGCTCAGCTAAGATGCATCGAGGTTAAGTTTCATGCCGCTTGGTTCATCTGTGTTGCCTCAAAGTATGCGTCGTCTGGTGTCCGCTTATCAAGCGCGGTGTGCGGTCGCTCGGCGTTGTAGAATTCGAGCCACTCGTCGATGACGCGTTTGGCTTGGAATCCGTCCTGCAATTCGTGCAGATAGACGGCCTCTTGTTTAAGGGACCGCCACAGCCGTTCGATGAAGATGTTGTCGAGGTATCGCCCCCGTCCATCCATGGAGATCTTGATCTTTGCATCGGTCAAGGTGGTGATCCAGGCTGATCCGGTGAACTGGGATCCTTGATCGGTATTCATGATTTCGGGCTTGCCGTATTTGGCGATGGCGGCGTTCAGAGCCTCGACACAAAAGCTGGCATCCAACGTGTTTGAAAGCCGCCACGCCAGCACCTTACGTGTCGCCCAGTCCATGATGGCCACCAGATAAAGGAACCCGCGCCGCACCGGGATGTAGGTAATGTCGCTACACCAGACTTGGTTCGGGCGCGTGATTGGCAGTTTCCTCAGCAGGTATGGATAGATCGGGTGCTGGGGATGCTTCTTGCTAGTGTTTGGGCCTTTATAGATCGCCTGCAAGCCCATAACGCCCATCAAACGGCGCACGCGGTGACGACCAGCATGGAACCCGTTTCGCGGCAGGTAGGCTGCGATCTGGCGGCTGCCAAAGAACGGATATTTCGTGAACACCCGATCGATCTCATTCATCAGCTTCAGGGTCTCGGCATTCATACCGACCGGCGCATAATACAACGATGACCGACTGATCTTCAGAAGCTTGCATTGCTTAGTCAGACTCAGATCGGCATGATCTTTGCGGATCATCGCTTTGCGTTCAGACGGGCTCATCGCTTCAGCCCTTGTGACAAAAAATCGTTCTCCACCGCCAGCTTCCCGATCTTGGCATGAAGCTCTTTTACTTCGGCCTCGTTGTCTTCGACCTTCTTTGCCTTGTCGGAAAACACGCCCGTCAGGCCATCAATCGCCTGACGTTTCCATGTCGTCACCTGCGTGGGGTGGATCCTGTGCTTGGCCGCAATCTCTTGCGCCGTCTTGTCTCCGCGCAAGCGCCTCAAGCGCAACCGTGGCCTTAAACTTGTCCGAAAAACTGCGTCTCGTCGTCATTTCTGTATCCTGTCGTCAATGCTGGATACATCTTAGCACGCTGTCTGAATTTGCCGGACCACTTCAGCGCTTATGACACCCGCAAATGCCATGACGCTATTGCCGAACGCGGTGCCCATGCCGTGATCCCGCCACGCAAGAACGCAAGGCCATGGAAAACTGTCACGGCAGGCGCCATCGCCCGCAACGAGGCGCTGCGGGCGTCGAAATACCTCGGCCGGGCGCTCTGGCGACGATGGAGCGGATATCACCGCAGGAGCCGTATCGAAACCAAGATGCATTGCGTAAAACTGCTGGGGCAACGCCTCATGGCGCGAGACTTCGACCGTCAAGTGGCGGAGTTCCAAGTTCGTGTAGCCGTTCTGAACGGTTACACCGCGCTCGGGATCCCCGTCACGAAGGTCGTAGGATAGGTCCGTCCGGGGAAAGGGGCAGTCTGACCGTCAACCGATTTGTGCAACAGAGCCCAAGCTGGACCGTCTTTAGAGCTTGCATCTTTTTTGCATTTGCTGTGCCTAACGTTTTCGCACCACGCCGTTTGGGGTTGTAGCTTTGCAGCTTTGCAGCCCTTTCAGTGCTCCAATAGCCCTTACGCCAATCCCAATACCCTGCAGCAAACTGGGAAGTTATATCGTTCAACGGCATTGAACTTTTATCGGCGCTCGAAAAGTAGTCTTTGAAATAACGGTTGAAATACATTTTGTGCCAACGTGCACGCGCTTCTTGCCATGTGCCGTTGCGCAAGTTGCGCTCATACCAATCGTTCCAGTGCTTCTCAAAAGTGTACTCGTCGAAGCTGTGCCCAAGCCGCGCAGCTTGTTGCAGCCTTAAGCAGTTCATTTTTCGCAAACTCGTATGCCTCCTCGTAAATCGTCAGCTTTGTGCTGCGCGTAACGTAACCTTTGCGTCCACCAATTTTCAGCCGCATGTACCAAGTTTGCTGACGATGAGATTTTGACTTGGGCACGGCGACAGCGAGATTGCGTTGAAACAGCACAAGTGCGCCGCCGTAGTGTTCCCGCTTGTTTTCGTAAAACGCCAAATCAAATCCGCTTCAAACATGCCTCAAACGCTATCGATATGCTAATTTCGCTAATCCAATACGTCAATGATATCAGTGTGCTGCTACAAAGCTGCTACGCATGAAAAAAGGGCTCGCAGAATGCGAACCCTTTGTTTTTGTCGAGCAATATGCTCGTTCGTCGTTAGCGCTTGGAGAACTGGAACGAACGGCGAGCTTTTGCTTTACCGTACTTCTTACGTTCAACAACACGGCTGTCGCGGGTCAAGAAGCCTGCTGCCTTCAGAGCGCCACGCAAGGAGGGCTCATAAAGCTGCAATGCTTTGGACACGCCGTGCTTTACAGCGCCGGCTTGGCCCGAAAGACCGCCGCCAGCAACCGTTGCCATCACGTCGAACTGGCCTTCAACACCAGCAACGGTGAAGGGCTGACGCAGGATCATCTGCAGCACGGGACGTGCGAAATAAACCGCCATCTCTTTGCCGTTGACGGTCACTTTGCCATTGCCTGGCTTGATCCAAACGCGAGCAACAGCGTTCTTACGCTTGCCGGTTGCATAAGCACGACCCAGTTTGTCACGCACAGCAACGCGGACGATGGCAGCCGGTGCAGCAGGAGCCACTGCGCCAACAGCCGATTTCAGATCGTCGAGAGATTTGATATCGGACATGATTATGCGCTCCGGGTGTTTTTCGGGTTCAGCGATGCAACATCGAGAACTGTTGGCGTTTGCGCCTCATGCGGATGCTCTGCGCCTGCATAAACGCGCAGGTTGGTCATCTGCACGCGGCCCAGACGGTTGCGAGTGATCATACGCTCAACAGCTTTGACCACAACACGCTCTGGGTGCGCACCTTCAAGCACTTGACGCGCAGTGCGCTGCTTGATGCCGCCCGGGTGGCCGGTGTGCCAGTAGTAGATTTTGTCGTTGCGCTTGTTACCGGTCATCTGCACCTTGTCGGCGTTGATGATGATAACATTATCACCCATGTCCATGTGGGGGGTGAAGGTCGGCTTGTTTTTGCCGCGCAGGATGTTGGCGACGATCGTGGCCAAGCGACCCAGAACAACGCCTTCAGCGTCGATCAGGATCCACTTTTTCTCGATGTCCGCCGGAGTAGCGGAGAAGGTTTTCATAATGAACCTATAAGAGAGGAGGCGAGAGTTTCCCCTCGCATTTCGGATGCTGGCTTATCGCCCAGTCCCCCTCTCGCGTCAAGTCCGGCATGAAAGTTAAAAATGCACGGAATCAATGTGTTAAGAATGGGGTATTATTATACCCCATCAATTTCAGCGCAATTTTGGTGGGGCCAACGGGTCCATGCCCGGTGCAGGCCGTTCTGGAATCGCCTCGACCACCACCTCTGGCACCTCGAACACCTTTGCCACCCGCAACAGCCGTGCAAGCCCTGCATCGGCCTCGACCAGAAAGCTCACATCCAGCTCACCCGCCTCGATCCCCGAAAAGGCCAAGGCCTCGGCCACCGACCGCGCAAGCGCCGCTTGTGCCGAAACCTCTGCATTCACAAAGCTGAACATATGTCCGCGCCGCCCGTCCTGATAGCGCACCGCAGCCAAAAGCCCGACCGCTGCCAGTCCCGAAGCCGCCTGTGCCGAGCGCGTAAGTGCCGCGATCAAAGCCTCGGGCACCAAAGTCGGCGGCAGGAACTCTGCCACCTGCGCCTCGAGGCTGACAGGCGTCGCCCCCAACATCTGCACCAGCCAGTCAAGCGCCTCGGGCGGCATCAGCATCTCGCACACCGCCCCCGTGCCAAGGTTGATCCCCAGCGACAGGCCCTGCCCCGCCATCTGCTGCGCGATAATCCGTCCCGGCAAAGCGACAAAGGCCAGCGGCGTGTCGCTCAGGCTGGCAAGTCGGTCCTCGCTATCAAAGGCCAGCAGAACCGAGCCCCCCGCGACGTCGAACACCCGTGGCGCAATCACTTCGCCCTCGGCCTCGCGCTCTAGCACTAGATAGAGCGTCGCATCCGCCAGCTCGCGGTAGAACTGCAACTCCGAGGCCTCATCCGCCGCCATTTGCCCGTAGGCCTCGTCAAGTTTGGTCATCGCGCCCTCATCCGCCAGTCTTGGCCCCACAGGTAGCGCCGCAAGCAAGCGGCTTCAAGTCACAGCGATTCCTTGCAGCGCCGCCACAACCCCAGATTTACTTTTGGCGCCCCGTTGCTGGAATCATCGTGCACAAGATATGGTCATTTGAACCGCCCTTTATTGCAGAATGCCCCATATGTATCGCGTCTCGCCCTTCGTTCGCCATTTTGCCCTTGCGCTCGGCCTTGGGGTTGCTGTGGCGACGCTGTGGGTCAATCTGCTGCCCGACAGCTATTATGACTTTGTCGAATGGCGGCTGTTTGATCTGTCGATGCCCGATTGGTTTAGCCCGATCACCGCAAGCCTGACGCCTGCCTCGCTGACCTCGCATGTGCTGATGCCGTTCTTTATGTTCGTCATCGGCAAAGAGCTGTGGGAGGCCATGACCCTAGAGCGCGGCGCGTTGTCGGGGACGCAGGCTTTGGTGCCACTGGGCGGCGTGGTGGGGGCGTTGATCGGGGCGGCTCTGGTTTGGGTGCTGACAGGCATGATGATCGAGGTTGCCGAAGAGGCCAGCTTTGCCGTCGGCTGGCAGGTGCCTTTGGGCAGCGATGTGGTGCTGTGCTATGTCTTTGGGCGGCGGGTGTTTGGCGCGGGGCATCCGGCGCTGCACCTGTTGCTGCTGGCCGCAATCACCTGTGATTTCATTGGCTTGCTGCTGCTGGGGCTGTCCTATCCGCGCGGCGGCTTGCTCAGCCTGACATGGTTGGCGCTGCCCCTGCTGGCAAGCTGCACGGTCTGGATGCTGTTTGGCCGCTATGGCCGTCCGCATCTGCCCGAAGTGCAGCACCAGCGCGCGATGCAGCTTTGGCCCTATGCGATTGCGGGCGTGTTCAGCTATGTCGGCGTCGCTGCCGCTGGCCTGCCGCCTGCGCTTGGTCTGCTTCCGGTTATTCCCGCCATCCCAAGTGCCGCCCGCGCCTTTGGGCTTTTTGCCGAGGCGGAAGAGCTGTTGCACGACCCGCTGAACCGGCTGAGCCATCTGCTCACCCGCCCTCTGGCTGTGGCGCTGTTTTTGTTCGGCCTGACCCGTGGCGGCATTGATCTGGAGGCCTATGCGCCGACGACGCTGACGCTTTTGGCGGCGTTCTGGATTGGCAAGCCGCTGGGGTTTCTGGCGGGGCTGACACTGACGGCCAGAGCACTGCAAAGGCCACTGCCTGCGGGGATTACAGGGTTTGACAGCGTTTTGGTCGCACTTTTGCTGGGCATCGGTTTTACCGTGCCTGTGCTGGCGATCGACACCTCATTGCCGGGGGGCGCTATGACCGAAGCGGGACGGCTTGGCATCGCCATGACCATTGGCTTTGGCTTTCTGGCACTTCTGCTGTCGCGGTTCGGTGCGCGGCGCGGCTAGGCTGCACCGCCACCCTTGCCGCGCAATGTTGCCGGTTGCGACATAATGCTGCCTCAAAGCCATTATAGGTGCTGTAACTGTCAAGCTGGGCAGCGTAGACTGTTCGTTAACTTGAACAGGATAAACAGAAGATATCAGGGTATCCCCCCGATATCACAACAGAAAGCAGTCTGATCGACCGCCATGATAGCCTTCGAGAACGTCAGCAAATCCTTTTGGACCGGCAAATCGCGCAAGGTGATCCTTGACCGCGCCTCCTTTACCGTAGAGGTGGGCAACTCTTTGGGCATCCTTGCCAAAAACGGTACAGGCAAAACCACGATCATCAACATGATGGCGGGCTTGGAAAAACCGGATGAAGGCCGCGTTATCCGCAACGCGCGCATCTCGTTTCCGCTTGGCTTTATGGGCGGGATCAACGCCAAACACACCGCCAAGGAAAACTGCCGCTATATCGCGCGCCTCTATGCGCTTGACCCCGATTACATCGAGGCGTTTTGCCGCTGGTTGTCGAGCATTGACGAATACTTTGACATGCCCGTCGGCACCTATTCCTCGGGCATGCGCTCGCGGTTTTCCTTTGCGCTGATGCTGGCGCTAGAGTTCGACATCTATCTGATCGACGAAGGCATGCCGACCTCGACCGACGTCGAGTTCAACCGCAAAGCCGGCGCAAGTGCTGCGCCAACGCCTGAAAAATGCGACCGTTGTGATCGTGTCGCACCAAGCCGCGACGCTGGAAAAGTTCTGCCGCTCGGCTGCGGTTTTGCGCAATGGCCAGCTTTATAAATTCGAAACTCTGGAAGAAGCGAAGGCTCTCTATGACTACGAAGCTTAACGTCCCTCGATATCGCACCCGTCGGCCAGAGCCGCTGCAATCGCCGCCGCAGGCGCGCGTGACGCAGGCTCAGGCGCAGCCCGAGGTTGACCAAACGCCAACGCCTCAGACGGTGGCACCCAAAACGGCTGCGCCCAAAAGCCTGCACCGCCGGCTCAGGAAACGGTCATCGGCGATACCGCCTTCTTTCCCAGAGGCCGATGCCGATGGCTTTGGCGATGTGGACTTCCAGCAAGGGGCCGCGCCCGCAGACCAAAACGAGACGGCGCCCGCAGATATCGACGCGATCCGCAAAGAAGACCTGACTGGCCGCGAGCTGCGCATGGCGCGGCGCCTGGCGCAAAAGCACGGCCTGCCCGCAACCTCGGACTTTGACGCGGTGCGGCTGCTGCGCAATGCGGGGCTCGAACCCGTTCCAGACCAATTCGTGCTGGAACTGTGTCTCCAGCGATGGCTCGCCAATGCCGCCCGTCGGCTCGCGCGCGCTGACCCTGACGCCTGGCGGCGATGGCGTGCAGCTGCCGCAAACCGATCAAACCGTGCCACTGCCCTCGACCGCAAAACAACGCCGAACAGCGCCCATATCGCCGAAGTCGCGCAAAATCCAGCGCGATATCGTCGCGCGGCGTCAGCGCAAATCCCTGCTGCTGATGGCGCGGCTGTTCGTGTTTGTCGGCCTGCCGACGCTGCTGGCGGGGATCTACTACTACAGCATCGCCACGCCGCTTTATAAGTCGCATACCGAATTCGTCATCCAACAGGCCGAGTCCGCCTCCACAGGTCTCGGCAGTCTGATCAAAGGCTCGGCCTTTGCCACCTCGCAAGACAGCATCGCCGTGCAAGGCTATCTGCAAAGCCAGGACGCGATGGAGCGGCTGGACAAAGACATCGGCTTTCGCGTCGCATTTCTGCGACCCCCATATCGACCCGATTCAGCGCATTGATCCCGATGCCACGCAATACCGCGCTCTATAAGGTCTATCGCCGCAACGTAAAAATCTCTTACGACCCGACCGAAGGCCTGATCAAGATGGAGGTGATTGCCGCCGACCCACAGGTCGCGGTCAACTATTCCAAGGCGCTGATTGGCTATGCCGAGGAACAGGTGGACCAGTTGACGGCCCGCCTGCGCGGCGACCAGATGAAGGGCGCACTTGAGGCGTATCAGGACGCCGAGAAAAAGCTTACCGACGCGAATATGCGGGTGGTCGAGCTGCAAGAGAAAAACAAAATCCTGTCGTCCGAAGTTGAAATCAGCCTTGTCAGCGCGCAGATCGGCCAGCTTGATACGCAGCTGACTGCCGAGCGGCTGTCGCTGGCGCAGATGGAATCCAACGCCAACCCCAATCGGGCGCGGATGGATCCGATCATTCGCCGCATCGCGACCTTGGAAGACCAGATCTCGATCTTGCGCAACAAGATGACCGAGGGCACAAGCACCGATCAGTCCTTGGCGCGGGTGCAATCCGAGCTGCTGGTTGCCCAAGCCGATGTGGCAACGCGTCAGCTTTTGCTCTCGACCGCGCTGACCGCGATGGAAGCCGCCCGCAACGAGGCCAACCGCCAGACCCGCTATCTGTCGATTTCGGTCAATCCGGTTGCCGCGGACGAGGCGGCCTATCCGCTGGCCTTTGAAAACACGCTGGTGGTGATGCTGATTTTTGCGGGGATTTACCTGATGATCTCTATGACCGTGGCGATTTTGCACGAACAGGTTACCGCATAAATGCAAAAAGTTGTTCATATCCAAAACCTGAAGGTGGGCAATGATTGCCCGCTTTTGGTGATCGCTGGTCCTTGTCAGCTTGAAAGCCTGACCCATGCCGAAATGATTGCGGGGGCGATGGCCGAGGCGTGCAAAGCGGCGGGGGCGCAGTTCATCTTCAAGGCCAGCTATGACAAGGCCAACCGCTCGTCGCTTTCGGGCAGGCGCGGCATGGGGATTGAGGCGGGCCTAAAGGTGCTTGAAACCATTCGCGCCAGTGGCATTCCCGTGCTGACCGATATCCACGATGCCGCCCAAGCCCGCGAGGCCGCGAAAATCGTCGATGTCATTCAAATTCCAGCGTTTTTATGCCGCCAGACTGATCTCTTGCTGGCTGCGGGTGACTCTGGCGCGGTGGTGAACATCAAAAAGGGGCAGTTCTTGGCGCCTTGGGATATGCAAAACGTCGCCGAGAAAGTCGCCTCGACCGGAAACCACAACATCCTGTTGACCGAGCGTGGCACCTCATTCGGCTATAACACCCTCGTTACCGATATGCGCGGCCTGCCGACCATGGCGCGCACGGGGTATCCGGTGATCATGGATGCGACGCATTCGGTGCAGCAACCAGGCGGCAATGGCACCTCTTCGGGTGGCCAGCGCGAATTTGCCCCCGTCATGGCGCGCGCGGCAGTATCGCTCGGCATCGCGGGCGTCTTTATTGAGACACATGAAGAGCCCGACTCTGCGCCCTCGGACGGGCCGAACATGATCCCGCTCACCCAAATGCCCGCTTTGATCGCGAGCCTGATGGCTTTTGATCGCCTTGCCAAAGCCGATCCCCTGCGCGTTTAACCCGCGCAGGGCGTTTAGGCGACCTGCCCCGCAGCCCAGCCCGACGACCACGCCCATTGGAAGTTATACCCGCCAAGCCAGCCCGTCACATCCACGACCTCGCCGATGAAATAGAGACCCGGCACCGATTTCGCCATCATTGTACGGCCGTCCAATCCCGCGGTATCGACGCCGCCCAAAGTCACCTCTGCGGTACGATAGCCCTCGGACCCAACCGGAACCAAGCGCCAGCCCTGAACCATCTCGGCCACACGCGTCAGTTCGGCGCGTGGAATTTCAGCCAATGGCGCGGTGATGCCAGAGGCGGTCTCAAGGTGTCGCGCCAGCTTTTCAGGCAAAATTCGCCCCAAAGCCGTCCGCAGTGCCACCCGCCCAGAGGTTTGCTTGGCGGCTGACAACTCTGCCAAAACGTCAATCTGAGGCGCAAGATTGACCTCCAAAGCCTCGCCCTCGCGCCAATAGTTCGAGATTTGCAGCACCGCCGGCCCCGACAGCCCGCGATGGGTAAAGAGCACAGCCTCATCGAAACGCGGTTTGCCGCAACCGACCCGCGCCGGAACAGCAACCCCCGCAAGCGGCACCATCCACTCCAGCTCCTGCACCGAAAACGTCAGCGGCACCAAGCCCGGCCGAGTCTCAACCAGGCCAAGCCCGAATTGCTCGGCGATCTGATAGCCAAGTCCCGTCGCCCCCATCTTAGGGATCGACTTGCCGCCCGAGGCCACAACAACCGAGGCCGCCTGCACTGTCGCCGCGCGAGGTCGTCACCTCGAACCCCTCGGACAAGCGCTGCACCGCGCTGATGCTACACTCCAACCACAGCTCGCCCTTCGCCTCCGCAAGGTCGCGCAGCAGCATGTCCACGATCTGGCGCGCCGAGCCGTCGCAAAAAAGCTGGCCCAAGGTTTTTTCGTGCCAAGAGATTCCCGCAGCATCAATCCGCGCGATGAAATCCCACTGGGTGAACCGTTTCAGAGCAGAAAGCGCGAATCGAGGATTTTGCGAAAGGAATCGCTCGGGGGCGATTCCCAAGTTGGTGAAATTGCACCGCCCGCCACCAGAAATTCGAATCTTTTCGCCCGCAGCCTTGGCATGATCGACCACCAAAACCCTTCGGCCGCGCCTTGCAGCCTCGATCCCAGCGAATAATCCCGCGGCGCCAGCGCCTATTACAATGACATCTACCTGTTTCATGCCTTCACCTACGCCAGAAATACGTTCCGTGACAACCATTTGAAGATTTTCGCAAAAACCCCCTTGCACCCCCCCGAGGCCTTCGCTAAATAACGCCTCAGTTGGGGCGTCGCCAAGCGGTAAGGCATCGGTTTTTGGTACCGACATACGGAGGTTCGATCCCTCCCGCCCCAGCCAACTTCCTTAGAGCAATCAATGCCTTAGACGCTAAGGCGTTACCGAGGTCACCCCTCAGGTTTACGCCCCAAACGCTGCCCCAACGGGTGTAGATGGGTCTCCATGATTTCCAGTAGCGAAGCGCCACCTCGTGACGCGTCGGCGGTGGAGTAGCTGCCAAGAATCGCGTTGATAGCATCGGGGGTCATGGGTCACAAGCTTTGCCCCATTGAATTCCAAGTACCCTAAGAACACGGTGATGCTTCAGCTTCCCGTCCTCCACTGGTAAGCCCACTCCACCTTGAGACTGTCCAAGCCTTCAAAGTGCAGCTCCTTCCGTTTGATGCGTCTCCAAAACTCAGCGTCCTCGATCACAAAGAGGCGTTCACGACGGGATAAGTCGATGCCTTGCCACTTACGGGCATTTTGCTTGTCTTCGTTCCAGTTCGGGGAATTGACGTAGATGTTCTCTTCTGGACACCACCCACTCTGGTTCCTCCTCCTCCTTTTCTTGCGTGCTGGCTTCTGTGCACGCTCAGGGAAGGAGTTTCGCGGGATAGGGAAATCGTCATCTGGCGTAAAGCCAATCCCTTTGACCTCTGCGTTCTTCATGCAAGCCTCGTAGAACTCTGCCCGAGCATCCATCGCATCTGGCAGATCCCCAAAGTCCACTCCTATCTTGTTTAGGGCTCTGCCCAACCTCAAGTGCCCTTGTCATGGTGGTAACAATTGCGTGGCCGCTCTGCAGCAGCCTCCGCTACGGTAACGGATGACGTATGTCAACGGGTTTCTCATGGGTCCCGCTTCCGAGAAATTGGTTGCGGGCTAATGGCACGGGGGCGGCCCGCCATCGCCCTTTCTCACCCAGCTTTCCCAATGAATAGGTATAAGTAATGGAAGATGAAGGGGTTAGAGGCTGTTAGTTGCCACTAGTTCCTCCTCCCATAAGGAACCACTTCCTCCCCCTTCCTGCCTTCCCACCGTACGAGATAACCTGTGCCTCTAGGGGTCTCACGCCATGTCTGGTAGTCAAGAACAACAGCAGGATCATCCGAGATCTCGTCCAGCCCCAGGCCGTTGGCCTCAAGAGCCAGTGGCTTGCCCACGACATGCCGCGCTGCCGATCCCATTGCTATTTTCAGGCCCTCGACATGGGTATAGCCGATGATGAAACTCAACGTGCCGGTGCCCCAATGCATCAAGCTTGGCCCTCGATCCGACTTGACCCTCGTTGGCCAAGTTGTTAAAACGTGCTAGCCGATCCAGTACAGGTGGCGGGCCTCTACAACGCCCTGATGGCCATAAAGCTCAGAGACTAGTTTGACTGGCAAACATTAAACACTGAGCGTCATGGCACGGAATTGATGAAGCGGATTTCAAGGGCGCCGCCGAACACACCAATATCGAACAGTTGAAAGAATTTCTGGCCGCAAGAAAGTGCATCATTGTCACTCAAGCCGACGCCTCAGCTCTGTCTACAATACTTTCCGTGTCAGTACAAATGCTACGCGCCACATGATGATGGAGCTTGGCTGGGACCTATTTTAACGTAAAATGGGGGGCGCAGCCGAAATACCTGCGCGGTCTGCGAAGCCCGGCACTGGGTCGCCGACGGCAACATCTACAACTCCGAAAGGCTCGGTTACCGCAAACTGTGACTCCCCCTGTGCCAGGGAAGTTGTCCGCTGCTCTATTTTTACTCTATTTCTCAGGTGGGCGGGATAGGACGATGATTTGGGATATTCACCGGAACGTAAGACTGCGGTGCTGAAGCGGATGCTGCCTCCGAACAACATGGCCATTCGGCGCTTGTCGCAGGAGGAGGGGATCTCGGAGGCGACGCTGCATAAGTGGCGTGCTGAGGCGCGCAGCAAGGGGCAGCTTTTGCCTGATGCCGATGCTGGCCCTGCGGGGTGGTCCTCGCGCGACAAGTTTGCGGCGGTGCTGGAAACGGCGGCACTGAATGAGGCCGATCTGGCGGAGTATTGCCGCAAGCGGGGCGTTTTCGCCGCGCAGATCAAGGCATGGCGCGGGGCCTGCGAGCAGGCGAACGACTGGGACCGCACCAGTACGGCCAGGCTGAGTCAGGCGACGAAGGAAGAGAAAAAGCGGATCAAGGAGTTGGAGCGCGAGCTGGCCCGCAAGGACCGCGCCTTGGCCGAAACTGCGGCGCTACTGGTGCTCAGAAAAAAGCTGGGGGCGATCTGGGGGGGCGACGAGGACGCATGATCAGCACCCCACATCGCCAAACCGCCACGCTGCTGATCGAAGGGGCCGTCACCGCTGGCGCGCGCTGTGCCAAAGCCTGCGCTGAGGTGGAAATCAGCGAACGGACCTTGCGCCGCTGGACCAAAGGCGGTGAGGTTCACGCTGATCAACGTCCCTTGGTCCAACGGCCGCAGCCGCGCAACAAGCTCAGCGACGAGGAACGCGCCGCTGTTCTAAGCATCTGTAATTCTGCGGAATTTGCCAGCCTTCCACCCAGCCAGATCGTGCCGAAACTGGCCGATCAGGGACAATATCTGGTCTCAGAATCCAGCTTTTACCGCATCCTGCGCGCAGATGGGCAACAGCATCACCGTGGCCGGGCCAATCCGCCCGTCCGGCGCAAGCCGCCAACCAGTTACAAAGCCAGCGCGCCTTGTCAGGTCTGGACCTGGGACATCACCTGGATGCCAGGTCCGGTCGCGGGCATGTTCTTTTACCTCTACCTGATCGTGGACATCTTCAGCCGCAAGATCGTTGGCTGGGAAGTTCATGAGCGCGAGGGCGCGGACCTTGCCGCAATGCTGATTCAAAAGGCGGTTTGGGCGGAGGCCCGCATCTCCCGGCCCTTGGTGCTGCACGCTGATAACGGCAGCCCCATGAAAGGCGCGACCATGAAGGTGACGCTGGAAAGGCTTGGCATCCTGGCGTCTTACAGCCGCCCGCGGGTCAGCAACGACAACCCCTTCTCCGAGGCGCTGTTCCGCACCTGCAAGTATCGCCCGAACTGGCCAACCAAGGGCTTCGCGACAAAAGCCGAGGCGCAGGCATGGGTGAAATCCTTCGCCAGCTGGTATAACGGCGAGCACCTTCACAGCGCCATCTGCTTCGTAACGCCCAGCATGCGCCACGCAGGGCTTGACCACGATGCCCTCGCAAACCGAGCCTTGCTCTATGCAAATGCCCGCGCACAAAAGCCGGAACGCTGGTCGGGCAAAACCCGCAACTGGCAGCCTGCTGGGCACCGGAAAATTGGCCAACCGGAAACCAAATAGTGCCTCCGAAATCAGAGACGCCGATGAACGGGCGCAGGCCGAAGCGGGCAGCGATGGCGCCGGTGAGGCCGCGGCGTTTGAGGTAGTCGATGGCGCGCGGTTGGGTCTTGAGTTGCGCACGGTAAAAGTCGGCCGCGCGCTGCAGCACATCGCCCAGCGAGAGCCGGCGTTCACGCAAGGTGTCGCGGCGCTGGCGCTCTTCGGGGCTGACGTCTTCTTCCGGCACCGCCAGGCCGACGCCCTGCGCAAGATCGCGCACGGCCTCGACAAAACTCAGGCCCAGGTGTTCGGTGAGAAAGCGAAGTGCGTCGCCGCTGGCGCCGCAGCCGAAGCAGTAATAAAACTGCTTCGAAGGGCTGACTGAAAAACTCGGTGACTTTTCGCCATGAAAAGGACACAGCCCCATGAAGTTGGCGCCGCCGCGTTTCAGCTCGACATGGCGGCCCACGATGTCGACGATGTCGACACGGGAAATCAGTTCTTGCAGAAAGCCGGCTGGGATCACGCGCCGAGTCTAGCCACCCCGCCTTCGGGCGTCGTTGCTCGGGCGCTGGTTGCGGGCCAGGCGCTGTGGCCAACGCAAACATGCCCTTGTAATCGCGCACCCACGCGCCCACCTTGTCCACCGGCATGGCCGCGGCAATGCCAGTGCCCTGGCCGATGTCGCAGCCCAGTTCCAGCAGCGTGCGCGCTTGGGCCGGGCTCTCCACGCCTTCCGCCACCACGGTGCAGCCGAAGGTGCGCGCCAGGCCGATGACGCCCTGCACGATGGCGCGGTCTTGGTCGTCGTCCAGCATGTGGTGCACAAAGCTGCGGTCTATCTTCAGCACGTCGACCGGCAGGCGCTTCAGGTAGGTAAGGGTCGAGTAACCGGTGCCGAAATCGTCCAGCGCGAACTTCACGCCGGCGGCCTGGCAGCGCGCCACCAGGCCGACGTGGCCTCGATGTCGGCATGGGCCGTGGTCTCCAGCATCTCGATCTCAAGATGCGGGGCCAGCGGTTCGGGGTGGCGTGCCAGCAGTTCGGTCAGGCGCTGCGCAAAGTCGGGTTCTTGCAGGTGGCGGGCCGAGACATTCACGCTGACGGAAAAATCGAAGCCGTCGCGTCGCCAGTTGGCCAGGTGTTCCAGCGCGTGCGAGATGACCCAGTCGCCGATGCTGGACGACAGCCCGGTGTTTTCGATCATCGGCAGAAACTGCAGCGGCGCGATGAGCCCTGTTCTGCGGATGTTCCCAGCGCAGCAGCGCCTCGAAGCCCAGCACGCGGCCGCTCTTCATGTCGACCTTGGGCTGGTAGTGCAGCACCAGTTCCTGTCGGTCCAGCGCTTCCTGGATGCGGCCGATGGCCACCACACGCTGTTCGGTGCGGCGGCGCTGTTCGGGGTCGAAGAACAGATAGCCGTTGCGGCCGGCCTGCTTGGCGCCGTACATCGCGTGGTCGGCGTGGCGCAGCAGGGTGTCGGCGTCGCTGCGGTCGATGGGGTAGACGGTGGCGCCCATGCTCGCGGTGACCTGCACCGGCGCGGCGGCGATCGTCCACGGTGTAGGGCAGCGAGACCACGCGCAGCACACGTTCCACCGCCAGCCGCGCTTCGTCCAGCGTGCCAGCGCGCAGCAGCAGCACAAACTCATCGCCGCCCAGGCGCGCAGCGGCGTCGGTCCAGTTGGGGCGGCCGCGCAGCGCCGCGCGCAGGCGGCCGGCCAGTTCGGCCAGCAGACGGTCGCCGGCGGCATGGCCGTGCTCGTCGTTGACGGGTTTGAAGTGGTCGAGGTCGAGGTAACACACCGTCAGCAGGTAGCCGTCGCGGTCGGCGGCGCGCATGGCTTCGTCCAGCAGCGTGGACAGGTGGGCGCGGTTGGGCAGGCCGGTGAGTTCGTCGAAGTGGGCCTGGCGTTCCAGCTGGTCGCGCGCGCTTTGTTGTTCGGTGATGTCGCTGATGACCAGCACGTGGTAACGGCGGGCATCCGCCCCCGCAGTGCCGCGCCGACCCGTGGGGCCGGGCACGGTGCTGATGGTGGCGTGCAGCATGCAGGCCTCGCCGTTGCGGCGGCGCTCCAGCAATTCGCCGCGCCAATGGCCCTGGTCGCGCAGGCTGGCCCACATCGCGGCGCGCTGTTCGCGGGCCACGGGGTCGTCGGGCGTGGGGCGCAGCAGCGAGGGCACGGTGCCGATGAGCTCGTCGCGCGGCACACCCAGGATGTGCGTGTAGGCCGGGTTGACGTCCAGCGCGCGCAGGTCGGGGTCGGTGATCAGCAGACCTTCGTGCAGATGCTGGAACAAGCTGGCGGACATGCGCTGGCGTTCCAGCGCCTCGCGTTTGTCGTGCACGTCGGCCAGCGTCGCCAGCAGGCGCAGCGGGTGGCCGGCGCTGTCGCGTTCGATGACCATCAGCGTGGCCTCGGCCCAGCGCCAGCCGCCCGGCGGCCGGTGTGCGCAGCTCAAGTTCGCGGCGGCCCGGCGTGGCCTTCGCTCAGGGCGTGGATGGCCTGGTCGAGCAGCGGCTGGTCGTCGGGATGCACACGCTGGCGCCAGGCCATCGGCGACCACGCCGCCGCCGTGTGGCCGCTGAGCGAGCGCCAGGCGTCCGAGGCAAAACTCTCGCCGGTGGCCAGGTGCCAGTCGGCCACGCCCAGGCGCGAGCCGTCCAGCGCCCATTCCCAGCGCTGCGAACGGGCGCGCCACTGCACGGTGGCGGCGTGGGCCAGCAGCACCAGCGCCAGCTGCTGGCCAGCCACGCGGCCAGCAGCGGTGCGGCCTGGCCGGCGGGGGCCCAGGCCAGCAGGCCGTGGCCCGCAGAGCGCTGGCGCCCAGCAGGCCCATCAGCACCAGGCCACAGCTGGCCCAGGTGAACTGTTCGCGCAAGGCCAGCAGCACCAGCAGCACCGGCGGCACAAACAGCGCCAAGGCGGCCATCGCGGGCGTGCGAGCACCCGCCGCCAGCCAGGTGATGCCGGCGCCAGCAGCAGCAGCGCCAGGCCCGCCACGCTGCGCCAGCCAGGGCGCAGGTGTTCGGCGGTGTTCAAGAGGCTGCGCTCCAGCGTCAGCGCCGCGCGTGCTGCCGGCCACCACGCCCCAGGCCAAGGCCACCCAGCCAGCGCCGGCGCCGGGCAGCGTGGCGCCGTGGCCGAGCGCCGCCAGCAGCGGCGCCCAGCGCCCACGCCACCGGCCCGGCCACCACCACACCGCCGACGGCAGCCAGGGCGGCGATGTCGTGCGCGCGTTCCAGCCGGGTGTCGAAACGCAGCCGGCGCAGCAGCCGCCAGCCGGCCCAGGTGGCCGCGGCGACCATCAGCGTGGCTGCAACAGACACAGCCAGGCGGGCAGACCCAGGCTGAACAGCGCCAGCAACAGGCCGCCGAGGGTACCGGCCCAGGCGCTGCGGCCGCCGCGCCAGCAAGCCGGCCAGTGCCAGCCCGGCCGGCAGGCCCATCGCCGCCCAGGGCGCGTCGGTGCCAGCGGGGCCAGCGACGCGAGGGCCAGCGCGCCGGCATAGGCCAGCAGCAGGGCGGCCAGCGCCATCGTGCCGGCGCGCAGCCCGGCTGGCGCGTGCTTGCCAGCGGGCAATGCGGCTGGCCAGGCTGGGCTCGCGGGCCGGCGAATCGGCGTGTTCTGGCTCACGCAGGCCCCGGGCAGGCGGGCCCGCGTTGCGTCATCAGAGCGCGAAGTCGCTGATCGAGGCACCGGCTGCCAGCGCAGCGGTCATCCACTTCGGCTTCAGGCCGCGGCCGCTCCAGGTGTCGCCGGTGGCCGGGTTGCGGTATTTCGCCGCCACCTTGCTGCCGGCCACCTTGGCCTTTTGGTTGCCTTGGCCATCTGCCGCCGGGCTTGGCCGGCGCTGGCGCTGCCGATGTCGGCCACGCGTCAGGCCGAATTCGGCCATCAGCGACTTGATCTTCGCAATGGCCTCACCGCGCTGTTCACGCTGGAAACTGGCGATCTGTTTTTCGAGGGCGGCTTTTTGCGCCAGCAGGTCGCTCAGGGTGTCTTTGGCCATGTCTTGAACTCCGTCGTGAGGATAGGGAATTTGAATATAAACGCAGATATTCGTCGGCGCACGCGAGGCGCGCGTCTCTGCGTTTCAGGCCGCCGGCGGCACGTAACCCGCGGGTTTGTCGGCGTCGCCGCCAAAAAGAAACTGCTCCATCTGCCGCGCCAGATACTGCCGCGCACGTGCATCGGCCAGATTCAGGCGGTTTTCATTGACAAGCATGGTCTGATGCTTTTTCCAGGCCTCGAAGGCCTCTTTGCTGATGTTTTCGTAAATGCGTTTGCCCAATTCGCCGGGGTAAGGTGAAAAACCCAAGACCTTCGGCTTCCTTCTTCAAATAAACACACTGCACCATGCGAGCCATATCGTCCTTGTCCTTCAGAGTTATTCAGAGTTTCTTCACCAGGACCTGCGAGCGCCGGTCCCAGTTGTATTTGCGTTTGCGCGCTTCGGGCAACCATTCCGGGTCGACCAGCTTGAAACCGCGTTTGATGAACCAATGCATCGTGCGCGTGGTGAGCACGAAGATGCTTTCAAAACCGCCGGCGCGCGCGCGCTGCTCGATGCGTTTCAGCAGCCTTTCGCCGTCGCCCTGGCCTTGTGTCAGTGGCGACACCGTCAGCGCTGCCATTTCGGCCGTTTTGGCTTCCGGGTAGGGGTAGAGCGCGGCGCAGCCGAAGATGATGCCGTCGTGTTCGACGACGCTGTAGAAATGAATGTCGCGTTCGATCTCGGTGCGTTCGCGGCGCACCAGCGTGCCGTCGCGCTCGAAGGGTTCGATCATCTGCAGAATGCCGCCGACGTCGTCGCTGGTGGCTTCGCGCAGGCTTTCCAGCTTTTCGTCCACCACCATGGTGCCCACGCCGTCGTGCGTGAACACCTCCAGCAGCAGCGCGCCGTCGGTGGCGAACGGCAGGATGTGGCTGCGCTCGACGCCGCCCTCGCAGGCCTTCACGCAGTGCTGCAGGTAGAAGGCGGTGTCGGTGGGCAGGGTGGGCGGGGGCAGGGCGGCCAGCACACGTTTGGCGTCGACCAGCGCCAATTCGGTGTCGATGCTGCTTTCGGGGTCGCTGGGGGTTTCGCGGATGCCCGGCATCTCGGTCATGAACACCAGCTTGTCGGCCTGCAGGGCGATGGCCGTGGCCGTGGCCACGTCTTCCATCGTCAGGTTGAAGGCCTCGCCGGTGGGGCTGAAGCCGAAGGGCGACAGCAGCACCAGCGCGCCGATGTCGATGGCGCGGCGTATGGCGGCGGAGTCGACGCGCCGCACCAGGCCGCTGTGGATGAAGTCAATGCCGTCGACGATGCCCACCGGCCGCGCGGTGAGGAAGTTGCCCGACACCACACGCACCGTGGCATTGGCCATGGGCGTGTTGGGCAGGCCCTGGCTGAACGCGGCCTCGATCTCGAAGCGCAGCTGGCCGGCGGCTTCTTGCGCGGCGTCCAGTGCCACGGGGTCGGTGATGCGAATGCCGCGGTGGTAGCGCGAGACATGGCCCTTGGCCGCCAGTTGTTCCGTCACCTGCGGTCGAAAGCCATGCACCAGCACCAGCTTGATGCCCATGGCGTGCAGGATGGCGAGGTCTTGCACGAAGTTGTTCAGCTTGCCCGCGGCAATGGCCTCGCCGGCCAGCGCCACGACAAAGGTCTTCCCGCGATAGGCGTGGATGTACGGCGCGACAGCGCGGAACCACGGAACGAAGGTGTGCGGGAAGACGAGGCTCATGGGTGTGCCGACATCCGAGGGGCCGACAGCAGGGGGTCGACAAGTGCCCGGATTGTGCCGCAGCATCGTCGCCCAACCCCGGCCGCGCGCATGCCCAGGCCATGTTCCAGGAGACCACGATGGACGTTTACAAAACCCCCGGTGCCTTCAGCTGGAGCGAGCTGACCACCAGCGACCCCGGCGCCGCTGCGCGCTTCTATGCCGGCCTCTTTGGCTGGAGCGTCAGCGCCCCGGACCCGGCCATGGGTGACTACCGCGTGGCCTCGGTCGGCGACGCCATGGTGGCCGGCATCAGCGCGCCTTTCCCGGGCTCTCCGCCTGTGCCGCCGCATTGGGGCGTCTACGTCACCGTGGCCAGCGCCGACGAGACCACAACGAAGTGCGAAGCGCTGGGCGGCAAGACCCTGGTGGCGCCGATGGACGTGCCCACGGTCGGCCGCATGGCCGTGCTGCAAGACCCTCAGGGTGCGGTGTTCTGCGTCATGGCCTACAGCGAAGCCTGAGACCGCGGTCCCGGGCCGAGGCCTGGGACGGCGGCTGAAAACACGCGCTGGCGGCGCGCGGAGATAATCCGCGCCCCGTGAGTGCCACCCCGAACCCGGCCCCGGCCGCACGCGCCAACAGCCGCGTGCCGCCTCGGCCCATCCCCCCCATCACCTACCCTGAATCGCTGCCGGTCTCGGCCCGGCGCGACGAGATCGCGCGCGCGATTTCCGCAGCACCAGGTCGTCATCGTCTGCGGCGAAACGGGCTCGGGCAAGACCACGCAGCTGCCCAAGATCATGCTGGAACTGGGGCGTGGTCTGGGGGCCGGCGGCACCGGGCTCATCGGCCACACGCAGCCGCGCCGCATCGCGGCCAGCAGCGTGGCCAAGCGCATTGCCGACGAGCTGAAGAGCCCGCTGGGCGACGTGGTCGGCTACAAGGTGCGCTTCCAGGACCGCCTGCAGCCCGGCGCCAGCGTGAAGCTGATGACCGACGGCATCCTGCTCGCCGAAACCGAGCGCGACCCGTTGCTGCGCGCCTACGACACCATCATCATCGACGAGGCGCACGAGCGCAGCCTCAACATCGATTTCCTGCTCGGCTACCTGAAGCAGCTGCTGCCGAAGCGGCCCGACCTGAAGGTGGTGGTGACTTCGGCCACCATCGATGCCGACCGTTTTGCGAACCACTTCGCGGGCAAGAGCGGGCCGGCGCCGGTGATCATGGTGTCGGGGCGCCTGTTCCCGGTGGAGCAGCGCTGGCGGCCCTACGAAGAGAGCCGCGAGTTCGACCTCGACAACGCCATTGCCGATGCGGTGGACGAGCTCTGGCGCATCGCGCCGGGTGACATCCTCGTCTTCCTGCCCGGTGAACGCGAGATCCGCGAGGCCGCCGACCACCTGCGCCGGCACCTGCTGCAGCACGCGAAGAATGGCCCGCCGCCAGAGATCCTGCCGCTGTTCGCGCGCCTGAGCCAGCAGGAGCAGGACCGCGTGTTCGAGGCCGGCAACGGCCGCCGCGTGGTGCTGGCCACCAACGTCGCCGAGACCTCGCTGACGGTGCCCGGCATCCGCTACGTCATCGACGCCGGCACAGCGCGCGTGAAGCGCTACAGCTGGCGCAACAAGGTCGAGCAGCTGCAGGTCGAAGCCATCAGCCAGGCGGCCGCCATGCAGCGCGCCGGGCGCTGCGGGCGCGTGGCCAACGGCATCTGCATACGCCTGTACGGCGAAGACGAATTCAAGGGCCGGCCGCGTTTCACCGACCCGGAAATCCTGCGCAGTTCGCTCGCCGGCGTGATCTTGCGCATGAAGGCCTTGCGCCTGGGCACGGTGGAGAGCTTTCCCTTCGTCGAGCCGCCGCCGGGCAAGGCGATCGCCGACGGCTACGCGCTGCTGGCCGAGCTGGGCGCCGTGGACGACGACAACGAGCTCACGCCCATCGGCGTGGAGCTCGCCCGCCTGCCGCTGGACCCGCGCGTGGGCCGCATGATCCTGGAAGCGCGCCAGCACCAGGCGCTGAGCGAGGTGCTGGTGATCGCTGCCGCACTCAGCGGCCAGGACGTGCGCGACCGGCCGCAGGACAAGGCGCAACTGGCCGACGAACGCCACAAGCCCTTCGACGACGAGCGCTGCGGAGTTCATGGGCACGCTGAAGCTGTGGCAGTGGATAGAAGCCGGCCGCGGTGTGCACGGCCATGCCGAGCAGAAAGAAGCGCGCGTCGACAGCCACAAGCTCACGAATCGCCAGCAGGAGCAACGGCTGCGCGACGCCTTCGTCAGCCCGCGCCGGGTGCGTCGAGTGGCGCGACATCCATTCGCAGCTGATGACGGTGGTGGCCGAACACGGCTGGCGCCTGAACAGCGCACCGGCCACCTACGAGCAGGTGCACCTGTCGCTGCTGGCCGGCCTGCTCGGCAACATCGGCTGCAAGAGCGACGACGAAGACTGGTATCTCGGCGCACGCGGCA
>CAWJOY010000062.1:0-12439 GCA_963844505.1 uncultured Alphaproteobacteria bacterium | reverse complement strand
GTTCACCTTGCCACTGTCACCCCAAGCCTCTTCGATCAGTTTGGTTTGCCGCTGATCTTCCAACGCCCGTTGGGAAAAGGGTTCGCGCAGCCATGCATAGAAGCCGCTCGGATGAACCAGCAACATCCGACACATGGCCCTGACCGCAAAGATCAGCCGGTTCTCAGCAATGAAGGCATACCTCACCCGCTGCCCCCTTCTCGGCGTGTAAACACGCCTGTCAGGCAACGGGCAGCACATGTTTACATGCGCGAGAGGGGGGATTCCCCGGCGAAGTATGCGGTCGCTTTTTTAGGATGTCCCGGCCCGAAGTGACCCCGCCAAATCGCGCTTGAGGCGGCGGATCTCGTCGGCCTGAGCATCGACCTCCTGGATCACTTTCGCAGGCCGCGAAAACTGCTTCTGCCAAGTGTAGATCGACTTGGTGCTGCCTCTCGGCGATTGCTTCACATTCGCCTGCCGGCCGACGGACACCCAAGCGCTCAGCCACCTCGCGGACCGGGTAGCCCCGATCCTCGACCTGAGCGACAGCAGCGCGCTTGAACTCATCTGCGAATTTAGCCCCGGACATATCGTTCTCCTTGCTTCCAAAATCACCAAGCAAGGCGTCTACAAATCTAGCGGCTATTCACACAGCCTCTAAACTGCGCTTAGGGTCAGCATTTCACCCAGGCGTCACTCTCGGCTAAACCTGTCGTCGCGCACCCTATTCTCGTGCCCGATCCTGCCAATAGTGACCAGCAAGACCTCTCGGGCCATCGCGAGGATATGATGACAAAAACTGCACAACCGCTTGTAATTGGCGATCTTTCTGAATTTGCGCGTGCCTTGCACCGCCAACTGCCAGAACCGCAACCGACGCATCTGACTTTGCTGAATATGCTGGCCCGCGCAGCTGGGTTTCAGAACTATCAGCACCTTCACGCCCAAAATGCCGCCCCCACCGACCCCGAGCGTGTGGCCGCCGCGCTGCGCTTTTTCGACGCGCGCGGGCGGATGATCAAATGGCCGGGCAAGACCAATCTGCAACAGCTGTGCCTCTGGGGGCTTTGGGTGCGACTGCCGCGCGAGGCGCAGACCGAACGGCAGGTTTCAGAGCATCTCGCGCTTTGGCACCTGTTTGGTGATGCGGCATTGTTGCGGCGCACTTTGGTCGAGATGCGTCTGCTCGATCGCACACAGGACGGCTCGCGTTATCTGCGGCAAAGTGCCGTGCGAAACGCCGACGCAGCGGCGGTGATTGCAGCACTAATGCTGCGCTGAGCCGCAGACTTCACAGTCGAGACGCGGGGCCAGTTTGATCACCCGCGTCTCATTATAGAGCGCATCATGGATCAACAGTCGTTTGGCCAAAGTCTCGCCCGCTTGGGTCAAATGCTTAACGGCCTCCAGCGCCATCATCGACCCGATCACCCCAGGAAGCGGTGCAACGACGCCTGCTTCGGCACAGCTTGGCACCATGCCCGCCGCAGGTCGCACGGGAAAGATGCAGGCATAACACGGCGCGCCTTGGGTGGGGTGATAGAGCGAGATCTGCCCCTCCCACTGCGTCATCGCCGCCGAAATCAGCGGCTTGCCCGCCGTAACGCAGGCCCGATTGACCAGATAGCGGGTGTCGAAATTATCCGATCCGTCCAGCACAAGATCATACTCTGCAACCAGATCGACGGCGATGTCTTCGGTCAGACGACGGTGATAGGGCCGCAGGGTGACAAAGGGGTTCAGCGCACGAACTGCCGTGAGGGCGGATTGCACCTTTGGCATACCAATGCGCTGATCTGTATGGATAATCTGGCGTTGCAAATTGCTGCCTTCAACGGTGTCATCGTCGATCACGCCAATGGTCCCAACACCCGCCGCCGCAAGGTAAAGGATCGCAGGCGAACCAAGCCCGCCCGCCCCCACGACCAAAACGCGCGCATCTTTTAGCCGTCGCTGTCCCGGACCGCCGATCTCGCGCAGCATGATATGGCGGGCATAGCGGTCAAGCTCGCTGTCAGAGAACGCAGCACTGGCAACAGGAGCCACCACCCGCCCCGCCCGCAGCCGCCGCAAGCCTGCGCGATAGCCCATCACCACCAAAAACGCCGCAGCAAACACGATCCAGACCCGCGCATCGCCACCCGTCGCAACACGCAGTGGGCTCTCTGGCGGCAGAGTGGCGTTAACCAAAACCACCGCAAACCAAAGTGCGGCGATCATCCCCCAGCGCAGCCGATGTGGCGCGCCCATCAGCCAGCCAACCCCCCAAAGGCCTGCCGCCAAGCCGATAACCAGCGTCATGTCTTTGCCACTCCGGTAGATCCAAAGCCTCCTTCTCCGCGCACGGTTTCGTTCAAAGCTTCAGCCATCTCGAACGTGGCTTGCAGCACAGGCGCCACCACACATTGCGCAATCCGGTCGCCGTGACGCACCACAAAAGGCTCTGCGCCAAAGTTGATCAGCGCCACGCCAAGCGGCCCGCGATAGTCGCTGTCGATCGTGCCAGGCGTATTGGGAACAGTAATACCGGACTTCATCGCAAGCCCTGAACGGGGGCGAATTTGCATCTCAAACCCCGCAGGAATGGCAACGCGCAATCCCGTCGGCACAATCACCCGCGCCATCGGAGCAATCTCAAGCCCCCGTGCGCGATCCTCGGGCCGCAGGTTGGCGCAGATGTCCGCCCCCGCCGCGCCTGCCGTCTGATAACGGGGCGCACCTATGCTTTGGTCGGCCCAGTTTTCCCAAACCATTTGAACGCGCAGCATCGCAGCCCCCTTAAATTTGTTCCAAAAGCGCCGCGGCGATCCGGTCGGCCAAACGACGGGCGACCGCGTCTTTGGCCATGCGCGGCCAAGCCTCGGAGCCGTCAGCCGTAATCAGCACCACCGCATTTTCCGTCCCGCCCATGATGCCTGTCTCGGGCGATACGTCATTAGCAACAATCCAATCGCACCCCTTGCGCAGGCGCTTTGCCGTGGCATAGGCCTCGACTTGGTCGGTCTCGGCGGCAAAACCGACCACCAAAGCGGGGCGATTGCTCGCCTTGGAAACTGTCGCCAGAATGTCCGGATTTTCGGCAAACTCTAGCGCAGGCGGCTTGCCCGAGCCGTCTTTCTTCATCTTGGACGACGCCGCATTGGCAATCCGCCAATCCGCCACCGCCGCCGCCATCACCGCCGCATCAGCAGGCAAAGCCGACTGTACCGCCACCAGCATTTCTGCCGCCGTTTCCACCCGTACGACCCGCACACCATCCGGCGCAGGCACCAAGGCGGGGCCAGTGACAAAGGTGACATCCGCACCCAGATCCCTTAACGCCACCGCAATCGCGGTCCCCTGCGCCCCCGAAGAGCGGTTGGCGATATAGCGCACAGGGTCAATCGGCTCGTGCGTTGGACCCGAGGTGACCAGAATATGCTTGCCGACCAGAGGCCCATTGCGAAGCGCCGCAGAGATTGCCGCAAAGATCACCTCTGGCTCTGCAAGACGGCCAGGGCCGAATTCGCCGCACGCCATTTCTCCCTCATCAGGACCAACAAAACTGATGCCGTCCGCACGAAGTTGGGCGATGTTGCGCTGCGTGGCGGCGTGGGTCCACATCCGCACATTCATCGCGGGGGCCACAAGCACGGGCGTATCCGTCGCCAAAAGAAGCGTCGAGGCAAGATCATCCGCGCGTCCCTGCGCCATTTTCGCAAGGAAATCGGCAGTTGCAGGCGACACAACCACTAAATCAGCTGCTCGGCTGAGTTGGATATGACCCATTTCTGCCTCATCGGTCAGATCAAAGAGGTCGGTGTAAACCTTTTCTCCGGCCAAGGCCGAGACGCTGAGTGGCGTGACAAATTCTGCGCCTGCGCGGGTCAGAACGGGGGTCACCGCCATGCCGGCACTGCGCAAAAGGCGGATCAAAAGCAAAGACTTATAGGCCGCGATGCCGCCGCCGATGACCAGAAGGATGCGTTTGCCTTGCATGACGGCTCCTTTGCGCGCTGAGGTATAGGTTTAGGCGGCGGGCGCGCTAAACTCAACAGGCGAGAAGGTGAGTATTTAAGCCAGTATGAAAGCTAGATGTATTCCATGACGTCAGGTGCGCGGGTTTGCAGGTCTTTGCGCAGTTTGGCGTATGCGGCCGCCTCTAGTTGCCGGATGCGTTCTTTGGAAAGGCCAAGCTCTTGACCAAGGTGTTCAAGGGTGCGCGGGTCTTCACGCAAACGGCGCTCGGTCACAATGTGGCGCTCGCGCGCATTAAGTTTCGCCATCGCCTCGACCAACCAGTCGCGCACGCGCGCGCGGTCGTGGGTATAAGTCACTTGCGCCTCGGCTTGCGGCGCCTCATCTTCGAGCAGGTCGATCCATTCGCGGCCGTCTGGCTCACCAGATTGCACCGAATTCAAAGATGCGTCCGAACCGGACAAGCGGCCCTCCATCATCGCGACTTCGGCAAGGGTGACACCGATTTCTTGAGCGACCTTCTCGCGAAGCTGATGCTGGTCAAGGGTTTCGCCCATCGACTGCGCTTCGCGCTCTAGTTTGGCTTGGACGCGTTTTAGGTTGAAAAACAAAGACTTTTGCGCAGAGGTGCTGCCTGTGCGGACCATTGAAAAGTTGCGCATCACGTAGTCTTGGATGCTCGCCTTGATCCACCACACCGCATAGGTCGAAAAGCGAACGCCGCGGTCTGGGTCGAATTTCTCGGCGGCTTTCATGAGGCCGAGCGAGGCCTCTTGGATCAGATCGTTGGTTGGCGCGCCGTAGCGGCGAAACTTCATCGCCATGCTGATCGCCAGCCGCATGTAGGCGGTGATCAAGCGGTGCAGGGCCGCCTCGTCGCGGTTGTCTCGCCACGCATAGGCAAGCCGCAGCTCGGTCTCTGCATCCAACAATTCCGCCGCGCGGGCTTGGCGCGAAAGGGTTTGGTCACTGGTGCCATCAAAGCTCATCACATTCCCCTAGGTTCATCGCAACATTTCGGCTCGTTTGATTGTGTTACGCAGGTTTGGGCAGATTGGATCACTTGCGGTGCGATTTTCATTCATCACTTTTGGTGATGGGCTTTGCCACAAATCGCGCTTTGCAGGAGCCTTGGCCGTGCCGTAGTCTAAGCCGTGCCGCAGAAAAAGGAGCCCGCGATGCCGTCCCCTTATACCCTTGTGATCGGTGATCGCGCCTATTCCAGTTGGTCCCTCAGAGGCTGGCTGATGTTTGATGCCTTTGGAATTCCAGTAAAAACCATTCGAGCACAGCTTTATACCGACGAATTGCGGACCATTTTACGCGACTTTGCACCTGCCAAGACCGCACCGACCATGCGGACGCCGGATGGGGTCGTCGTGCCGGAAACCATCGCGATTGCAGAAGAGTTGGCCAGCCGCCATCCCGAAGCGGGTCTGTGGCCCGCTGATCCGCGGGCGCGGGCGGTTGCGCGCGTTCTGGCGGCAGAGATGCACGCGGGCTTCACCGCGCTGCGCAGTCATTGCCCGATGAACTTGCGGGTGTCTTACAGCGATTGCGCGCCCCCTGCCGAGGTTCTTGCCGATCTTGAGCGGCTTGAGGTGATCTTTGCTTGGGCGCAGGCGCAGACTGGCGCGGGCCAATGGCTTTGCGGTGATTACTGCGCGGCCGATGCGATGTTTGCGCCGGTTGCGGGGCGAATTGCAGGCTATAATTTGCCCGTTGGGCCAGTGACGCAGGCCTATGTCGCGGCGCATTTGGCGCATCTTCCGTTTCGGCAGTGGCGCGCGATGGGTATGGTGGACGGCCCAGATCAGGCGTTTTACCGCCGTGACTATCCAACGCGCACGTGGCCTGGCCCTGAAATTTTGGCGGCCAAGCCCGTCGATGGCGCAGAGTCAGAGAATGCCGCATGTCCCTATTCGGGCAAGGCAATCACCCATGTGCTAGAGCTTGAGGGCCGTCGCTTTGGCTTTTGCAACGCCTTTTGCCGTGATAAAACCGTCGCAGATCCAGCAGCTTGGCCAAAGTTTATGGAAATTTACCAATCGTAAAGATTTGCCCGCTACCCGTTAACCAAGGTTAGCGGGAGCGGGAAATGATTGCACGGGCCTTTACAGTTGCCTTCGAAGGCGTCGAGGCGCGCATGGTCGAGGTGCAATGCGCGATTTCAGCGGGAATGCCGTCGTTTAGCGTCGTCGGACTGCCCGACAAAGCGGTATCCGAGGCGAAAGAGCGAGTCAGATCGGCGATGGCCGCGCTGTCGATTGCGCTGCCGTCCAAGCGCATTACGGTTAACCTCTCGCCAGCGGATCTGCCGAAAGAAGGGTCGCATTTCGACCTGCCGATCGCGATTGCGCTGCTGGCCGCGCTGGAAATTATCCCTGCGGACGCAGCCAGCGCGATGGTCGCGCTTGGCGAACTGTCACTGGATGGGCGATTGGTGCCGGTACTTGGCGCGCTGCCAGCGGCGATGGCCGCTGCAGAAGAGGATCGCGGCCTGATTTGTCCCAAAGCCTGCGGGGCAGAGGCAGCTTGGGTCGGTGCGACGCAGGTTCTTGCCGCCAACTCTCTGGGCGAGGTTGTGCGGCATTTCACTGGCCAAACTCCGATTGTCGCATCCGAGGCCGGCGAGATCGCGCGCGCGCCAAGCAGCCGCGACATGCGCGATGTGAAAGGACAAGAGCGCGCAAAACGGGCTTTGGAAATCGCGGCGGCGGGGCGGCATCACCTGCTTATGATTGGCACGCCGGGGTCAGGGAAATCGATGCTTGCGGCACGACTTTCGGGGATTTTGCCCCCATTAACTGCGACGGAAGCACTCGAGACCTCGATGGTACATTCGCTGGCGGGGCTGCTTGCGGAAGGGGGCATCTCGCGCAGCCGACCATTTCGCGAACCGCACCATACGGCGTCAATGGCCGCGATGGTGGGCGGCGGCAAGGGTGCCAAACCCGGCGAGATCAGCTTGGCCCACAACGGCGTGCTATTTCTGGACGAGTTTCCAGAGTTCCCACGGGCTGTGCTGGAAACCCTGCGCCAACCTATCGAGTTCAGGGACTATTATGGTTGCACGCGCCAATGCCCATATTCGGTACCCTTGCAGGTTTTTGCTCATCGCAGCCGCAAACCCTTGTAAATGCGGGTACTTGTCCGATCCAGCTCGCGCTTGCGCCAAGGTGCCTATCTGTGGGACGGATTATCTTGGGCGCATTTCTGGCCCTTTGATGGACCGCTTTGATTTGCGTATCGACGTGCCACCGGTCGCTTATACCGACCTCGACCTGCCCGCGACTGGCGACACCTCGGCAACGATCGCGGCAAGGGTCGAAGCCGCCCGAGCCCGCCAAACCGCTCGGTTCGAAGGAATCGAGAATACCAGCGTGAATGCCGATATGGAGGGCGCTTTACTAGAGCAAGTTGCAGCGCCGGACAGCGAAGGCCGTGCCCTACTTGCCCGCGTCGCGGACAGGTTTGGCCTAACTGCACGCGGGTATCATCGCATTTTGCGTGTGGCACGAACGATTGCGGACCTTGACGGATCCACCAATGTCCATGCCCCACACATTGCAGAAGCAGTCGGCTATCGCCTCTCGATCAATACAAAATGATTAAGCTAATCAAGCACGCTTGGCCTCAATCGCTTGCCATATTTTTTCTGCCGTGTTGGTCCCGTCAAACCGCTCCAACTCCTGGATTCCGGTCGGCGACGTGACATTGATCTCGGTGAGATAATCACCGATCACGTCGATCCCTACAAAGATTTGACCGTGCTCTCGCAGAACGGGACCGATTCGTGCGCAGATTTCGAGATCACGTGCTGTCAGGCCGACCTTTTCTGGTCGCCCCCCCGCATGCATGTTTGAACGCGTTTCGCCTGCTTGGGGCACACGGTTGATCGCGCCAACTGGCTCGCCATCGACAAGGATGACACGCTTGTCCCCCTGCGATACCGCTGGCAAAAACTTCTGCATGATGAGCGGTTCGCGATTTATGCCTGAAAACAGCTCGTGCAGCGAGGCAAGGTTTTTGTCGGCTGCATCAAGCCGGAATACCCCGGCCCCGCCGTTGCCATAAAGTGGTTTCAGAATAACATCGCCGTGCTTGGCTTTGAACGCCTTCAACGTATCCAAATCCCGCGCAATCGCCGTCGGAGGGGTCAAATCAGGAAAGCGCAGAACCAACAGTTTTTCTGGATAGTTGCGGACCCAGAAGGGGTCATTCACCACCAAAGTTTTCGGGTGGATCATATCCAGCAAATGCGTCGTGGTGATATAGCCCATGTCGAACGGAGGGTCTTGGCGCAGCCAAACTACGTCGAAATCAGCCAGATCCACCTCAGTTTCGTCGCCATAGGACACGTGGTTACCAACTTCACGCCGCAGGGTGATCGGATAGCCTCGAGCAATGACGCGGCCTTCCACGTAGGCAAGCTTGTCAGGCGTATAGAAGAACAACGAGTGCCCGCGTGCCTGGGCTTCTAGCGCGATACGAAACGTGCTGTCGCCGTTGATATTAACTGACCCAATCGGGTCCATCTGCAAGGCTACTTTAAGGGACATGCCGTTCTCCGAGTTGACGTGCCCTTTGATGACGCAAGCCACGCGGGGATGCAATCACGCCGCGTAGGCGTTTTCCAAAACTTCTATGCGCCCCTGTCCGTCAACCAAAGCCACATCAAACCGGACTTCGGTCATCTGGCCCGCAGGTTCACCTGCCAAAAACTCTGAGGCGGCGTTATAAATTCGTGCCATTTGACGTGGTGTCAGATGCTCAGCCGCCTGCGCATGTGTGCGGCTTTGCTTGACCTCAATAAAAATCACTGCGGCGCCGTCGCGCGCGATCAGGTCAACCTCACCCGATTGACCGCGCCAGCGGCGGGCGCACACGCTGCGCCCAGAACGATCATAAAGCCGTGCAACCTGCTCTTCGGCAGCAGAACCCGCACAGTACGCACGCGCACCGCGATATGCTTTTGCTCCAACCACTGCCGCATCGCTCATTCCATCCACCCTTTTGCAGTTTCTACGTCAAAATCTTCATGGCCCAGACCGCCGCAAGGCCATCTGATAAACGTCTCTTCGCGGCAGGCCATAAGCCTGTGCCACCGCAGTGGCGGCATCCTTCATCGTCATATGCAGCAAGGCTTGGTCCAAAGCCTGCTCGATCGTTGCCGCATCCGCCTGCACCTCTGCCGCCCGATCCACGAGCACGACAATCTCGCCTTTCACGGTCCGCTCTGCAAAAGCCTCTGCCAATTCCGCAAGCGTGCCACGCGACACCTCTTCGAATCGCTTCGTCAATTCCCGACAGACGACCGCACGCCTTTCTCCTCCTAATCCTACGACCATATCATCTAATAATCCCCTAACGCGTTTGGGAGATTCGTAGAAGATCAGCGTCGCCTGAATGCCCACCAACTCTCGTAAAAAGCTTTCGCGCGCCGATTTTGCTGCTGGCGGAAAGCCTGCAAACAAGAATTTATCCGACGGCAATCCCGAAACCGTCAAAGCGCACAGCACAGCCGAGGCGCCCGGTGCCGAAAGCACTTGCATCCCTTCGGCGATTGCCCCGCGCCCCAACTGAAATCCTGGATCTGAAATCAGCGGGGTGCCCGCTTCTGACGCATAGGCCACAGACTTTCCGTCCGCGATGGCGCGCAACAGTCTTGGCATTGCGCTGTCATTGTTATGCTCGTGATAGGCGACCAGCGGGCGGTCGCCCAAAGGGATGCCGTGAATCTCCATTAGATGCCGCAAGGTGCGCGTATCTTCGGCCGCCAAAACATCCGCCGAGGCCAGAATATCCAGCGCCCGCAGCGTGATATCCCGCGCTGCACCGATCGGAGTCGCCAGAAAATACAGTCCCGCACTCAGGCGCTGTTTCTCGGCCAAATTTTTGCCATCTGCCACGCCTGAAGCTCCCAAACAATTTACTTCCTACCTCGAACCGCTTAACCTGCAATCGTCTGCTTAAGGGTGAGGAACCGTATGTTGTCTGTTTTAGAGCGTGCCCGCAAGTCGCTGGGCGCAGTTGCCACTGCCACCGCGGCCCTGATTCTTGCCGCCTGCGTGCCCGCAGAGGGACCAAGCGTTGCGACTGGGACGCCTTCGGGGCAGGTTCAGATTGCGCTTTTGGTGCCATCGGGCTCGGGTCAAGCCAGTGACGAGCTGCTGGCGCGGTCGTTGCAAAACGCAGCCCGCATGGCGATTGCCGATCTGGGCAACGCCAAAATTGACCTGCGCGTTTACAACACCGCTGGCAGCCCAACGCAGGCTGCCGCCATGGCGACCAAAGCCGTTGCCGAGGGGGCTCAGGTCATTCTCGGGCCGGTCTTCGCCCAAGAGGCAAATGCCGCGGGCGTCGCGGTTGCTGGTTCTGGCGTGAATGTTCTGGCGTTTTCGAACAACACCGACATCGCAGGCAACAACGTCTTTGTGCTTGGGCCAACCTTTGACAACACCGCGCAGCGGCTTGCCAAATTTGCGGTGCGCCAAGGCAAATCAAAAATCATGATCGTTCATGATCAAACCACGGCGGGCGAGCTTGGGCGCGCAGCGATCCAGCGCGGCGTTGCCTCGGCAGGGGGCAGCGTTGTTTCGACCGGCAGCTATGAGTTCTCGCAAAACGGCGTCGCCTCGGCGGCCCCACAGCTTGCAACTGCGGCCAAGGCAGCAGGCGCACAGGCGGTGTTTATGACAGCCGACACGGCGGGCGCTTTGCCGCTGATCAGCCAATTGCTTGCCGATAACGGCGTTAACTCTGCCTCGACGCAGTTTATCGGCCTGACCCGCTGGGACATCCCGACGGCGACGCTTGGGCTTCCTGGCGTGCAGGGCGGTTGGTTTGCACTGCCAGATCCCGCGCTTTATGCGCAGTTCCAGTCGCGGTATCAGTCCAACTATGGCGAGCCACCACATCCGATCGCGGGCCTTGCCTATGACGGCGTGGCGGCGATTGGCGCTTTGATGAAGCGGCAGAAGTCGGGCCCTGTCACCAAAGCGGCACTGACGCAGGGTGCTGGCTTTGTTGGCGTCAACGGTATCTTCCGCCTGAACAATGATGGCACCAATGACCGTGGCCTTGCTGTTGCACAAATTCGTGACGGCAAAGCCGTCGTCATCGACCCAGCACCGCGCAGCTTTGGCGGCGCAGGTTTCTAATCGAACAAAGGTATGGCCCGCGGAATGACACTTAAAACCACTCCGCGGGCAGCCGACGCCCTGCTGCTGCCGAAATCCAAGATCATCGACGCCGCAGCTCTGTTGGCCAACATAACAGCCGAGCTGACCCCCGATATCCCCGCCCGCGAAGGCCGCGCCATTGCCGTGCGACATATGCTTGCCGCCAAGACAGCGGCGACCACCGCGCTTGAGGCCGCCTTTCTGGCCGCCCCGCGTCACGCCCGCCCCTTGGTTCTGGCTCAGTCTTATTTGACAGATGTGCTGGTGACGACGGCTTTGGTGATTGCCCGCGACCACTTGCACCCCGCCCCAAATCCAACCACAGCCGAGCGCCTAAGTGTGCTGGCCGTTGGCGGCTTTGGCCGTGCCGAGATGGCGCCGCAATCCGACGTCGATCTGCTGTTTCTGACACCCTATAAGATCACCGCTTGGGCCGAGAGCCTGATCGAATCCATGCTCTATATGCTGTGGGATCTAAAGCTCAAGGTTGGCCATTCCAGCCGCACGATTGCCGATTGCCTGCGCTTGGGCCGCGAAGATATCACCATCCGCACCGCCTTGATCGAGCATCGCTTTATCGCGGGTGACGAGCCGCTTGCGACTGAACTGGGCGACCGTCTTTGGTCCGACCTGTTCCGCAACACCGGCCCCGAGTTCATCGAGGCCAAACTGGCCGAGCGTGCTGCCCGCCACAAACGCCAAGGCGGACAGCGCTATGTGCTGGAACCCAACGTCAAAGAGGCCAAAGGCGGTCTGCGCGATCTGCAAACCCTGTATTGGATCGGCAAATACCTGCACCGCGTGCCCTCGGCTTCGGGTCTTGTCGCGGCGGGTCTGTTCACCCAAGCCGAATACGAGACCTTTCGCGACGCCGAGGATTTCCTTTGGGTCGTGCGCTGCCACCTGCACTATATCACGGGGCGCCCGTCCGATCAGCTCACCTTTGATATGCAGGTCGAGGTCGCGGCACGCATGGGCTACAGCGATGGCCGTGGCCGCCGCGCAGTAGAGCGGTTCATGCAAGACTACTTCCGCCAAGCCACTTTGGTCGGCGATCTGACCCGCGTTTTCCTGACCGAACTTGAAGCCCGCCACGCCAAGCCCGAAGCGCGGCTGCTGGGGTTCTTTAAACGCAAGCGGGTCAAGGCGGGCTACAAGCTGGTGCAAGGCCGCATCGACGCTGCTGACCCGGACGCGTTCTTGGCTGACCCGATCAACATGCTGCGGATTTTCGAAGAGGGCCTGCGCTCGGGCTATCTGCTGCACCCGAATGTCATGCGGTTGATTGCGGCGAACCTGCATCGCATCGACGATAG
>CAWJOY010000061.1:0-46034 GCA_963844505.1 uncultured Alphaproteobacteria bacterium | reverse complement strand
AATACCGTTCTCGGCCAGAAACGCCTCGTCGGCATGGGCCAAGACATCCACCATCGCATTGCCGATACCAACAACTTGAAACGTCTTCATTCGGTCTTTTCCTCGTATTGGCAGTCGTCCCGGATCGGGCAGATACCGCATTTTGGTTTGCGCGCCGTGCAGATATACCGCCCGTGCAAAATAAGCCAGTGGTGGGCGTGCTGCTGAAATTCGGCGGGCACGTTGTCTTCGATCGCCCGTTCAATCGCAATCTCGTCGCGCCCAACGGCGATGCCCGCGCGATTGCCAAGCCGCAGGATATGGGTGTCCACCGCTTGTGACGGCTGATGAAACCACATGTTCAGCACCACATTCGCAGTCTTGCGCCCAACCCCCGGCAAAAGCTGCAAGGCGGCGCGGCTTGATGGCACTTGGCCGCCGAAATCCTCGACCAACATGCGGCTCAGTTTGATGACATTCTTGGCCTTGTTGCGAAACAAACCGATGGTCTTGATATGCTCGATCACGGCCTCTTCACCCAAGGCAAGCATCTTTTCGGGCGTATCCGCCAGTTCGAACAGCCGCTTGGTGGCGCGATTGACGCCGATATCGGTCGATTGCGCAGACAACGCCACGGCCACCACCAAAGTAAAGGCATTGGTGTGGTCAAGCTCGCCCTTCGGCGCGGCGTCTGCCTCGCGAAAGCGTGTGAAAACGCGGGTCATTGCGTGATAATCAAGCTGTTTTACCATCCCGCCGATATGGCGCAATCCCACCCGCTCGACAAGCAAAAGCCGCAAGAAACGGGTCGCGCCCCTGCTCTCCTGCGCCTATCCTGTGACAAAGGAGACCAAAATGACCCAAGCGCCCCCGCCCTACCACTACGCTGTGATTGCGCGAGCGTTGGACGTGATCGACACGCTCGGCTCCTCGGCATCACTCGACAGTCTTGCCACCGAGATGGGGATGAGCGCGGCGCATTTTCAGCGCGTGTTTTCGGCTTGGGTCGGAGTGTCACCAAAGAAATATCAGCAATATCTGCGGCTTGACCATGCTCGCAGCCTGTTGACACAAAACACCCCGCTGCTTGCCGCTGCCAATGAAATCGGCATGTCGGGCAGCAGTCGGCTCCATGATCTTTGCCTTACATGGGAGGCGATGACCCCTGGTGAGGTCGCACGGCGCGGGGAAGGTGTTGCGATGGCGTGGGGTTGGTTCGACAGTCCCTTTGGCCCCGTGCTGGCGATGGGGACCGACAAAGGCATCTGCGGCATGGGCTTTGCGACCGAGATGGGCGCGGATGCAACCTTTGCCGACCTGCAACGGCGCTGGCCACGGGCGACCTTGCGCGAGGACCCAAAGGCATTGCGGGGCTGGGTCCAGAGTGCCTTTGCCCGCCATGCAACCCACGCAATGCCGTTGCACCTGATCGGTGCGCCGTTTCAGATCAAGGTGTGGGAGGCTCTGCTGCGTATCCCCGCGGGCCATGTTGCCACCTATTCCGACATTGCGCAGCACATCGGCCACCCAAAGGCTGTACGCGCCGTTGGCACCGCCGTGGGCTGCAATCCAATCAGCCATCTGATCCCCTGCCACCGCGTCTTGCGCAAAGATGGTGCTTTGGGGGGGTATCACTGGGGACTTGGCCTCAAGCGGGGGATGCTCGCCTATGAGGCCGCGCGGCACGACGCTGGCCGCGACCAAAGCGCCGATGCGCGGAAACCTGCCGTGAGCCTGCCTGCGATGTGACCTTTGAGGCTGGCCTGCTATAATTGGCCGAAGACCGATTGCGGTCCAGAAATCTACGAGGCAGCACATGATCCTGAACAAGACCCTTCTTCTGTCAACGATTGCCCTGATGGGCCTGACCGCTTGCGTCGACCCGAATGCCTATCCAGACCAGCCGAACGCCCGCGCCACCAACGGCGCCATCATCGGCGGCGTTGCGGGCGCACTTGCAGGGGCAAGCCTTAAGGGTGACGACAAAGTGGCCAAAGCTGCGGTTGGCGGCATCATCGGTGCGGCTTTGGGCGGTGCGATTGGCTCGACGCTTGACCAACAAGCAGCTGACCTGCGCTCGTCCATCGGCAACTCGAATATCTCGGTGACCAACAACGGTCAGTATCTTGTCGTGAACATGCCGCAAGACGTGCTGTTTGCCACCGATAGCGCTTCGTTGCGGCCCGACTTGATCTCGGATTTGCGCGGGGTTGCGGGTTCGCTTAACCGCTATCCGAACAGCACCATCGAAGTGATCGGCCACACCGACAACTCTGGCAGCGCCGCTTATAACCAAGATCTGTCGCAGCGCCGCGCGACTTCGGTGGCGCAAGTTCTGCGCGACTCTGGCGTGCAAGCGGGCCGTGTTGCCGCCTATGGTCGTGGCGAAGATCAGCCTGTCGCCTCGAACCTGTCGGCACAGGGACGCGCGCAAAACCGTCGCGTCGAGATCATCATTCGCCCGACCGCATAAGCGCAGTCGCATAGAATTTAGGCGGGCGGGGCGCAGGCCCCGCCCGTTTGTTATTGAGGTGCTGGAAAATTGGTCATATGTTCGAACCAGTTTGGAGCATCACATGCCATTTCAGAAAATCGAAGCCGAAAAGCTGTCCAATTCTGTCGTTCAACAAATCGAAAAGCTGATCCTTCGGGGCATTTTACAACCCGGTGAAAGGCTTCCTTCTGAACGCGAGCTGTCAGAAAAGCTTGGCGTTTCAAGACCATCCCTGCGCGAAGCCATCTCCGAGCTGCAAACGCGAGGGCTTGTCGCCAGCCGCCCGAACGCGGGCATCTTTGTCGCCGACGTTCTTGGCTCGGCCTTTTCGCCTGCGCTGATCGCCCTCTTTTCGGCCCATGAAGAGGCGGTTTTCGACTATGTATCCTTCCGCCGCGATATGGAGGGGCTTGCCGCAGAGCGCGCCGCCCGCTTGGGGTCCGATACCGATCTCAAGGTGATTGATGCAATTTTCACCAAAATGCAGGCCGCGCATCAAAAGCGCGACCCAAGCGACGAAGCCGAGCTGGACGCGAACTTTCACATGTCGATCATCGAGGCCAGCCATAACGTCGTGATGCTGCATATGATGCGCTCGATGTACGACCTGCTGCGGGGCGGCGTGTTTTATAATCGCCAAATGATGTTCAAAAACCGGATGACGCGCGACAACCTGTTGGATCAACACCGCGCGATAAACACCGCCGTGCAGGCCCGCGATCCACAAGCGGCACGTGCAGCCGTCGAAGCGCATATGAACTATGTCGAGACCGCAATGGCCGATCAAATCAAAGCCAACCGCAACGAAGCCGTGGCCAAGCTGCGGCTTGAACACGAGCAAACAAAGTAAAACGGCCCGACAAGCTGTCGGGCCGTTTTGTAATCTTAGCGAGCCGCTTAGTGGAACCTAGCGTCCACAACAGCGATGGCGCTGTCGATCGAAGCTGCCGCAGTTTCAGCGGTCGCTTGCTTGGCAAGAACCTCACCTGCAGCGGCGATTGCAACGGAGATCGCGCTTTCGCGGACCTGACGCAGCGCGCCTGCTTCTGCCGAAGCGATCTGGTCTTCGGCTGCAGCCAAACGGCGTGCAATCGACTGAGCCAAATCGGCTTTCGCTTGGGTTGCAGCAGCCTGTGCTTCTTCTTTAGCCTGAGCAACGATGCGTGCGGATTGCGCCTGCACTTCTTTTTGCTTGGCTTCATAGGACGCGAGCAATGCCTTTGCCTCTTCGCGAAGCGCCTTAGCTTCTTCGAGCTCGGACTTGATGCGTGCGGCACGATCATCAAGCAGACCCGCGAGCTTGTCCGGAACGCCCAGATACATCAGCAGCGCCATGAAGATCAGGAACGAGATCAGCACGACGAAGTTGGTGTTATAGAGGCTGAACATGCCAGCCCCATGGGAGCTTGCGGTCAGAACGGCAACGACACCTGCAAGAGCAACGATCAGAAAAACATTTTTCATAATCTTACCCTTTCATCCGAGCGGTCACCGCAGCGGTGATCGTTCTGGCATCTGCTTTGCCGCCCAAAGCTGCCACCAATTCCTTGGCGGTGTCTTTGGCAACTTCATTGATCGCTTCTTGCGCACCGGCACGAATTTCGTCGATCCGCGCTGCGGATTCGGCGGATTTCGCAGCGATTTGCGCATCAGCTTTGGCGATAGCCGTAGCCAGATCTGCTTGGATCTCGGCTTTGGCGTCAGCGACGATTTTGCCTGCATCAACACGGGCTTGCGCCAGCGCGTCGTTGTAGGCCTTTTCTGCCGAAAGCGCTTTTTGTTTAAGCTCTTCTGCGGCAGCAAGGTCGCCGATGATGGTGCCCTTACGCTTGGACAAAGTATCGCCGATGCGTGGCAAAGCGATCTGCTTTAGCACGAAGAAAATTACGGCAAGCGTAACAACGAGCCAGAAAATCTGGTTCGCAAAGTGCGAGGGATCGAGCTGCGGCATACCTGCCTGAGCTGCCTCGTGCGCAACTTCCGCTGCGGCTTCTGGTGTGGTGGTCGCTGTCATTTTTGCCCTCCGTCGGACCCTTTTGTAAGTTCAGGGGCGCCGCGTTAGTGCGGCACCCCTGACCGTAAGGATGCGAAGGTCAGATTAGGCTGCGAACATCAGCAGAAGTGCGACGAGGAACGAGAAGATCCCCAGAGCTTCTGCGAAGGCCAAACCGATGAACAGGGTCGCGGTCTGCGAGCCAGCTGCCGATGGGTTACGGAGTGCGCCAGCAAGGAAGTTGGCTGCAACGTTACCAACACCGATTGCGGCAACGCCGGTCCCGAATGCTGCCATGCCGGCGCCGATGAATTTGCCCAATGCTGCTGCTGCTGCGAGTTCCATGGTATTCTCCTTAAGATGGAATAAGTTAGATGAGTTGAAAGCTGGCGATTAGTGACCGGGATGCAGAGCATCTTTCAGGTAAACGCAAGCGAGGATGGTAAAGACGTAGGCCTGAATGAAGGCAACAAGCACCTCCAAAGCGTAGATAGCGGTGATCGCAAGAACCGAAAGCGGCGTAACTGCGATACCGAAACCAGAAATCAGGATCAGCGGAGCGAAAGCGGCGAACACTTTGATAACCGCGTGGCCTGCCATGATGTTACCGGCAAGACGAATGGAGTGGCTGACCGGACGAACAAAATAAGAGATCACTTCGATCACAGCGATGATCGGACGAAGGAACAAGGGTGCGTCTTTCATCCAGAACAGGCCGAGGAAATGCACGCCGTGCTTCCAAAAACCCAAGCCGGTCACGAAGAGGAACACACCAAAACCCAGAACCGCGGTGACTGCGATGTGCGAAGTTGGCGCAAACGAACCCGGCAGCAGACCAAGCATGTTGGAAAACGCCACGGTCAGGAAAAGCGTCATGATAAGAGGGAAGTATTTGGCAGCATCTTCGCCAGCAACATCCACAACCATGTTGTGGACAAAGTCATAGCCAAGCTCGCCAACCGACTGCAAACGCGATGGGATGGTTTTGCGCCCAGCCGAGCCCACAACGAAAATCGCGATCACAGCAAGCGCCGCCAGCAACAGCCAGACGGTCGCATTGGTGATGGTGTACCAATGGATCGGGCCATCGCCGAACAGCGGGTGAACCTCGAACTGCTGGAGAGGATGGAACGACAAACCACCTTCGCTTTGAGCTTCACTTGCCACGTCAATCTTCCTCTTCATCGTCGGCCACCGGAGCGGCATTTGCGTTAGGATCCACCGCGGCTGCGGCCTTGTCCTGCATTTCCTTTGCCGAGCTGAGCATGGTTTTCACCCCTGCCGCGAACCCAGCGAATACAAAGAACACCAGAAAAATCGGCATCGTCCCAAACAGGGAGTCTAGGCCGTATCCGATGCCGAAACCGATCAAAAGACCGGCCACGAGTTCGATCACCATTCGCCAAGCAAGCTGTGCCTGACGATGCTTCTCTTCATTTGCCGAGCGACGCGGGGCCGCTTTGGCTTTCGCAGTCTCGATCCGCTGTTCTAAGGCCGCAAGGCGCTCTTGATCGGCGTCCGATACCATGGTGAAAACCCCCAAATGGTTAGTTGGGTGTTTAAGCAGCCAGAGGCTCTGAGTCAAGCAAGAGGATCAGTCCATAAACCTTTGAAAAGACTACGCTTTGCAATATGCCTATCGCCGACTTCACCCCCAACCATCCCCATTTCATATTCAACCATTTGGTTGACGATCTCAGACACAAGCGCAATAGTCGCGCGATGATGGGCAATCTCGACATTGTGTTCTCGGCCTTGGCGGATCCGACGCGGCGGTCAATCCTGAGCATGTTGCTGGAGGATGATATGGCCGTGACCGATGTCGCCGAGCCGTTTCACATGAGCCTTGCCGCGATTTCCAAGCATCTTGGCATTCTGGCCGAAGCGGGTTTAATCAGCCGCGAGAAACGAGGGCGGGTGATCTGGTGCAAGCTGGAACCGGACGCGTTGCGGGCGGCCTCGGTCTGGATGCAGAGCTTTGGTCAATTCGAGCCCGTGGACCTTGACGCGTTCGAGCGGTTTTTGGCAGGAGAGCTGTCGCAAGACCCAGCCCTTACCGAAGACTAGCCCCCTGCCCTGTCGCCGCGACTGCAGACAAATCGCGTAACTTCCCGCAATTTCTCCGAATTGCAGCCACAAAGCCGCCCCGTTTCCCCGTCAAACCAGTCTTACTCACGGTAGGAAAGGCAGACCATGGCACTCGCAAAACAGATCGACCGGTTTCTAAGCTTGTTTGGCCTTGGCCAAACAGATGCCCCTGATGCCTTTGATCTGCGCCTAGAGCGCAGCCGTCAGCGCGAATCCCGCCGCACCGCCGCGCATCCGTTGTTCAGAACGCGATCGAAACGCCTGGCAGCCGCAGTTCGGTAATCAGGTCGCGCAGCTCTTGCCGCGCCGCGATGTTCGACAGGTTTAACTGATCGACGCCTGTATCGCGCAAATCCAACAGGGTCAGCCCGCGCGGAAACAGCTCGCGGAAAATGACCCTCTCGGAAAAACCAGGTGCAACGCGAAACCCGATGCGCTTGGACAACTCTTCAAGCGCGGCGCCGACCTTTTTCTTGTTGTGCATCTGCTGCGCCCCCAAACGGTTGCGCAAAACGATCCAGTCGATCGGCTTCAGCCCCGCTTGCGCCCGCAACTGCCGCGCATTCCACACCATTTCGGAATAGATCGACGGGCCTTTGACGCGGTTGGTCTCTGGGTCCAGCCGTGCGAGCAGGTCAAAGTCGATAAAGCTGTCGTTCAGCGGCGTGATCAGCGTATCGGCCAGCGAGTGCGCGACTTGGCTCAGCCGCGTGTGGCTGCCTGGGCAGTCGATGATGATGAAATCCGAAATCGGCTCTAGGCTGGCGACCGCAGCGGCAAGGCGCGCGTCAAAAGCGTTCTCGCCTTGTGCCAGCTGATCGGCCTCGACTTCGGGCAGTTCGATATAGTTCGGCGATGGCAGGTCTTTGTTGATCCGCCCCAGAAAAGCGCGGCGGTTTTCGACATAGCGGCCAAACGAGCGTTGGCGCAGGTCAAGGTCAAGCGCCCCCACCCGATGCCCCATACGCACCAAAGCGGTAGCAACATGCATCGAGGTGGTCGATTTTCCCGAGCCGCCCTTTTCGTTGCCGACAACGATGATATGCGCCATGTTTGCGTCCTCTTTGGTGTTCTGGTCTGTTTCCTACACGCTTAACCCGCCAGAGGGGAAGCGGCAAAACAGGCAGGCCGCCCCTCTAGGTGCAGGATACGCGACGCGAGCCGCTTGGCCTCGGCCCGATCATGCGTCACAATCACTGTCGCAAGCGGTTTTCTTGCACGCAAGGCTTCAAAAAGCTGCATCATCTCATCAGCCAATCCAGCATCCAGCGAGGTAAACGCCTCATCCATAAGCAAGACGTCGGGCTGCATCGCAAAGGCCCGTGCGAGCGCAAGCCTGCGCTGCTGCCCCAGCGACAGGCGGTTTGGAAACACCTGCGCAAATGCCCCAAGCCCCACATCCGCCAGCAATGCAAGCGCCGCCTCCTCCCCTGCCGCCGTGGTCAGGGTGATATTCTGCAGCGCCGTCCGCCACGGCAACAGCGTCGGCTCTTGGAACACCACCGCAAGCCGCGCCTGCGTCGGGTGCAAGTGCAACTCGCCCCGCCAATCCCGATGCAGCCCCGCTAGAACCCGCAACAGCGTCGACTTGCCAATCCCCGAAGCACCCGTGATCGCAAGCGTCTCGCCCTGTGCCACCTCAAGCCGAAGCGGCCCCAGAACCTGTGCGGTCCCAAAGCTGGCATGGTCAAGCGTCAGGGTCAGCGCAGGCGTCATGGCTGGTAAAACGTGCCTTTGGGCAACTCGGTCAGCGCGCCGACCAGCTCTGCTCCGCCAAGGCGCACCATCACCGCCAACATCTTGGCGGCGTCGGCCTCATTCACACGGCCAGCGGCCGGGATACCCTGGCGAAACCCGTCAACCAGCGCGGCAAATTCGGCATCAGACTTGGCGTTCATCTGGGGACGAAGCGCCTCCCATGCGGCGGCGTCGCTTGCCAAAACCACCTTGGCCGCACGGCTTGCTGCGGCAAAGCCTGCGACCTGCTCAGTGTGCGCGCGCAAGAAATCGCCCTTGACCACATAGCCCAAAAGCGGCGTGTCGGACGATAGCCCCAGCGCGCTTGCAGCCTCGGCGACGGTTATGAGCGGCCGCAAACCTGCTGCCTGCATCTTGGCGCCAAAATGCCAAAAGTTGACCGCGCCTCCGAACTGCCCATCCAAGGCCGATTGATAGATCAACGGCGGCGCGCCAAAGACCTGCGTCGTTTCCCCCGCAAGATCAAAGCCGTAAGCCTCTTGCGCGTAGGCCCGCAAAATTAGCCAACTTTTGTCCACGGGCCCGCCCGCGATGCCAATCTGACTGCCCGCAAGGTCGGGAAGGCTCTTGGCCTTGCTGTCGGCGGGCACATAAAGCGCACCCACCGCCTTGGAATAGGGAATGAACACATAGTCGCGCCCCTCGGCCCGTTGCCGCGCGACCCACAGCCAATCCGATACGATGATATCGGCGGCTCCGCCCTCGAACGCAATCTGGGCGGCGGGGCCTGCGGCGACATCTTGCACCACAAGCGCGACGCCATTGGCCACGTCAAGCCCGCGCGCCGTGATCGTCGACAGCTCCCAATTCACGGTGCCGCTGACTTGCGTCGCGATTCGAAGCGGTTCGGCCTGTGCCGATGTGGCCAAAGCCAAAGCAAAGAATATCGTCCTAAACATAAGCACCTAAGGGTTGCGCCAACGATTTGCGTGGCGTTCAAGCGGTTGTACCAACGCGTAATCTAGCGCCAGCATGAGGGCTGTAAAGCTGAGCGCATAGGCCAGCACGCCCGTGATCTCAAACAGTTGGAATTTCAGATGAATTTGAAAGCCAACCCCAGATGAGCGGCCCAAAAACTCGACCACCAGCACGATCTTCCAGATGATCGCAAGGCCGTTGCGGGTGGCGGATGCCAGATAGGGCGCAAGCTGTGGCAGGATGACGTGGCGCAAGCGGGTGAGCTTTGAGAGGCGAAAGCTTTGCCCTAGGTCGATCAGCGCGGGGTTCAGGGCGCGACTTCCTTCGCGCAGTGTCACCGCCACCATCGCCGTTTTATTCAGCGTGACCGCGACAATGGCGGCCGTCTCATTCAGGCCAATCCACAGATAACACAGCGCAATCACAACGAGTGCCGGCAGATTGAGCAAGATGATAAGCCACGGGTCCGCCCATTGATTCAGACGCGGGTATCGCCCCAAAGCAATGCCGATCACCGTGCCCAAGCCCATTGCAAGGCAAAAGGCCAAGCCCACGCGCAGCAACGTCGCCGAAGTGTGAAACCAAAGCCGCCCCGAGACTGCTTCGGCCCAGATCGCCGTCAGCACCGCCAAGGGCGATGGCAGCACCAAAGCATCGCCGCGCAACACCGACAGCCCCCACCAAAAGGCAACAAAGCCCGCAAGTGACAGCGCAGTGATCGAGACGCGGCTTTGCGGCATGGAGGGTCCTCTGCTGGATGGCAAAGGTATGCCAAGCCCTTGGGCAAAAGAAAAGGCGCATCCTAGGATGCGCCTGATCTGTAACGAAGGTGTCGAGCTTAGAAGCCGAGGCCTGCGTATTTGTTCTTGAACTTGGACACACGACCGCCAGTGTCCATGAGCTTGGCGTTGCCGCCGGTCCATGCTGGGTGTGCAAGCGGGTCGATGTCGAGCGACATTTGGTCGCCTTCTTTGCCCCAAGTGGTTTTGGTTTTGAACATGGTGCCGTCCGTCATTTTGACGTCGATCATGTGGTAGTCGGGGTGAATTCCGTCTTTCATCGATCCGGTCCTTATTCAGCTTTGGCTTTGTAGTTGGTATCCTCGGCAATACGTGCCGATTTGCCGCGACGATCGCGCAGATAGTAAAGCTTGGCGCGACGAACGCGGCCACGACGCACAACTTCGATGCTGTCGATGTTGGTCGAGTAAAGCGGGAACACGCGCTCGACACCTTCGCCGAAGGAGATCTTACGAACGGTGATCGACGCTGCGATGGTCGAGCCACCTTTGCGCGCGATTACAACGCCTTCGTAGTTCTGCACGCGCGAACGCGTACCTTCGGTTACTTTGTAGCCGACACGGATGGTGTCACCGGCTTTGAAATCCGGGATGGTTTTGCCAAGCGCAGCGATCTGCTCGGCTTCGATTTGGGCGATAAGATTTATCGCTTTTCCTTTTCTGGCGGGATTTTTTCCCGACGTGATGCGGCAGCATAGCTCTCGGTCTTCGATCGGGTTCCTACATATGTAAGCCCGCCAGAGGTGCTTTGGCGTTTTTTAATCCGATATTTTGACCAGTTGTGCAGAAGAAGGCACATGTTGCAGCCAAAGGGAATCGGGCCCGATGGGAATTATCCCAAGGACACTCGCGCTATAGGGGGGGACGCGCGGCGGGTCAAGTGTGTGTCTGGGGCAAAGCGCGAATGAGTATTTGTGCCAGTATGAAAGCCTGCCCGGGCGCCTTTTGGGTTAGGACTTTTTGCGCATATAGGCGGCCCAAAGATCGGGGCGACGGGTCTTGGTGATCTCGGCTGATTGGGCATGGCGCCATTTGGCAATCGCGCCGTGGTTGCCCGAGGTGAGGATCTCGGGGATGGGCAGATCTCGCCAAACGGCGGGGCGTGTGTATTGCGGGTGCTCGAGCAGGCCGTCCGAGAAGGATTCCTCGACCGTGCTTTCGGCATTGCCCAAAACATTTGGCAACAGGCGGACGGTGGCATCCATCAGCGCCATGGCGGCGATTTCGCCTCCGGTCATCACGAAATCACCGAGTGAGACCTCTTCGATGTCGTGGTGATCAAGCAGGCGTTGGTCAACGCCCTCGAACCGGCCACAGAGAAGTGTCAGACCGTCGCAGGCGGCAAAGCGGCGCGCCATGGCTTGGTTAAAAGGTTTGCCGCGCGGGCTGAGGTAGATCACAGGCCAGCGCAAGCGGTCTTGGGGGGTGCCGACGGCGGCATCCGCAAGCGCCGCATCCAGCACATCGGCGCGCAGGACCATACCCGCACCGCCGCCCGAGGGCGTATCGTCGACGTTGAGGTGTTTGCCGACGCCGTAGGGGCGCAGGTTGAGGATATCGAGTGCCCAGAGGCCAAGGTCGAGCGCTTTGCCTGTCAGGGATTGTCCGAGGATACCCGGAAAGGCATCGGGCATCAGCGTAATGATTTTCGCCCGCCATGCCGATTTGACATGCAGCGGCTCGGCCATCAGATCGCGCGGCTTGAGGCTTGCGCGGATCGAGATACGGCCGTGAGATTTGCTTGGCGCGGGGCTGTCGGGATCGGTGGGGATATCATCGCTCATACGGGCTTTTAACGCGGGGCGGCGCGATGCGCTAGGGGGGGCGCTTAGGCAAGGCCGTCTTCGGGGGCGGCGGCGTTGGTGGCAAAGATAAGGTCGCGCAGGGGGGCCTCGGCGACGGTGTTGTCAAAGCGATCGACGAGGTCGCTCAGATGCTCGACCGAGGGGGACTTGTCCCAAACCTCGGGGCGCTGGGTGAGCGCCGCGGTCAGTCTGCGGGCGAATTCGGCCAATCGTTCGGGGGTCTGAGGCAGCGCAACCAATGCGAGGTTGGGACCATCGCCTTGCACCGACAGGATCAGCTCGGGATCGGTGCTGTGCAGGATCAGCGCTGTGGTCTCAGCAGCGGTGGCGCGGCCCTCGGCATGGTGGCGCAGCAGGGTTTGGCGCAGGTCGGCTGCGTCAAGGTGCGGCGCGATGGCCAAGAGGTGACGCGCGATCTCGGCGGGTTCGGTGCTATCGGGCAGAGCGGCAAGGGGCGCCAGCATCCGCTCGGCCAGCGCAGTGGTCGTGTCGGGGGCGTTGTGCAGGGCCTCATCCAGATAGTCGTTCAAATGCGGGGCTTTCCACGGATCCCAAACCATCCGCGCAATCGGAATCGCCAGAAATGACACCATCAGTGGCAGGCTCGCACCATAGCTGGCGGTATAGTGCAGCGCGCCGCCAATGCCGCGCCCCACCCCAAACAGCAGCAGCACCAGCAGCAGTTGCACCGCAGCCTGTGTGCCAAGTGTCGCCCATGGCTGATAGCGGTGCAGCCAATCCCGCGCCCGCTGCGGCCATTGCTGCGGGCGCAACACGAACAGCCACAGCAGGAACAGCGCCAAAAACAGCGGCGTCGTTTCCCAACCCAAGCCCCCCAGTCCCGCAAGCAGCGGCCCGACATACAAAAGCGCCGTGGCACCCATCAACAGCCGCATCCGGTTTTGCATTCGTCTCTCCTGAATCTTGTGGCAGAGTGGCCTTTAGAGCGATTTTAGTCCAGCCCGAAGCGCGGGTTGCATGGTGACACGGATGCGTGATTGACTTAAGTTAGATTGCGCAACAAAAGCTGACCTTTATCTTTGGCGTGGCGCCCCTGTGCCCCGCCTTGTTTCGCCCCAAACACAGGCCTGCCGCAATGGACAAGATCGCGCCGAAACCTCAAGAGATCCGCAGCCTGACCGGCGGCGCTCTGGACTATTCGATCTGTAGCCTTGTCACCAAACCTGAGCTTTATGAAGCCATGGTCCAGAGCTTTGCTGCGGCGGGCTTTGATGCGGAAAGCAGCGAATACCTCTATGCCGACAATACTCGGGGCGCGGATGCAGACGGCTATCAGGGCCTGAACCGCATGATTGCGGCGGCTCGGGGCAGCTATATCATCTTGGCGCATCAAGACGTGCTGGCGCTTGACACCAAAGCACATCTTGATCGCGTTTTGGCAGAGCTGACCCAGGCCGAGCCCGCTTGGGCCGTGGCGGGAAATGCGGGCTGCGACAGTGCGGGGCGGTTGCACAGCCGCATCACCGACAAACACATGTATAACGGTCACCTGAGTTCGAACGCGGTGGCGGTGCTGTCGCTGGACGAGAACTTTATCCTGCTGCGCCGCGATGCGCTGATTGGCTTTTCGCACGACCTGAGCGGGTATCATCTATATGGCACGGATATTGTACAGCAAGCGCGGCTGCGGGGGCGTGGCGCCTTTGTCATCGACTTTCACCTAGAGCATCTGGGCGCGGGCATGATCGATCAGAACTTTGTGGTCTGCATGCAGGCGTTTCAGGACAAATACAAAAATATCGCCCGTGCGCAGCAAATCCTGACACCCTCGACGCGCGTCAGCTTGGGGCAGCCAGCGCCGTCTACCGCGCGATGCCAAAAGAAACTGGCGCGCAGAACCGCCCGCACCGAGGGCCCTGCCCCGCTGTCCTATACACTCAAGCGGATAAGCGGCGGGTTGGCGGATGGGATTCACCGCCGTCTGCTTGGCAGGCCCTATCTGATCGACGGTCACGACGTGGAACTGGGTCGCAATGCGCCGCTTGGCCTGCGACGCGCCGTCCGCCGCGGCCGCGTGCTGCGCGACGAATGTGCGATAGTGGAGAAGCATCTGCGGGCGGACCTGCCTGTGGTACAGTTGGATGCGGGCATCGGGCTGCTGACGCCAAGCCTGCGCAGGGCCATCGGTCCCGATCAGCGCATTCTTGCAGTGGCCGAGACCGCCTCGCCCGAGCTTGACCTGAACCTTGGTCGCGCAGGTGCCCCCGAGCGGACGACGCTGACACTTGCAGGGGCGTCTTTGGCCGAGATTGTGGCGCAGCATGGGTTCGAGGCGGGGTTTGCCTTGATCAGCACGCGGGCCAACGACGTGCTGGACCAGCTGCAAGACGGCACCCTTAACAACTGTCGAATGCTGCTTTTGACCCTGAAACCGCTTGAACTGCACGCGGCAGGTCGCACGGTGGGAGAGCTGTTAAAGGCGCTGACCCATGCGGGATTTCAGGTGCTTGAGACCAAAGGCGCGGTGCTTGTGGCAGCTCGCAGGTAAACGGCGGTTTATTCCAACCCTTCGGGCAGGTCGATAATCACGCGGCCCGCAGACAGATCAACCGTTGGCACAACTGCAAGTGTAAAGGGCAGCAGCAGCGCCGACTTGAAAGCCGGCCCCGTGATTTCCAACAAATCGCCCGCGCCATGATTGTGGACCGCATGCACGCGCCCCAGTTCCTTGCCGCCCGTATCAAAAGCCGAAAGCCCGATCAGATCGGCATGGTAGAATTCGTCATCCGGCAGCTTTGGCAGCTTTTTCTTGTCAACATAGAGGTTCACGCCGCGCAAATCATCGGCTTGCTCTTTGGTGGCAACGCCGGAAATCCGCGCGCCCAAGCCGCCCGCCACGGGCCGCGTCAAAGTGATTTTATAGCTGGTCTGGCCGTCTTCGGTGAACACAGGGCCATAAGCGGCGATGTCGGTCGGTTCCGTGCAAAAGCTTTTCAGCCGCACTTCGCCTTGAACGCCAAAAGAGCCTGCAATGGCACCGATGCAGATAAGAGTGTCGGGCATGTGGCTCTCCAATGGAAAAGGCGGCCCCCGAAACGGGAGCCGCCGATGGTAATTACTCAGCAGCAGCTTCAGGAGCAGCCGAACGAGCCGCTTTCTTGGCAGCAAGCTCGGTCATGCGCTTGCCTGGGACTGCCGATTTAGGGTTCGAGCGGGCCTTCTTAGGCATCGCGCCAGCAGCTTCCAGCATACGTGCGATACGGTCGGTTGGCTGCGCGCCTTTCGACAACCAGTAAGCAACGCGCTCCATGTTCATTTTCACGCGCTCTTCGCTGTCCTTCGCGAGAAGCGGGTTGTAGGTGCCGAGCTTCTCAAGGAAGCGGCCGTCGCGTGGGTTGCGGCTGTCGGTTGCAACGATCGAATAGTGAGGGCGCTTCTTGGAACCACCGCGTGCGAGGCGAATTTTCATGGACATAGTGTAGTCTCCTTTGGGTTTTTCGTAGGGCGCGCTGTGGCACGCCTTTGTTCTGGTTACTTTTGTAGTTGTTCGTGATGCCTGATGACTTCGGAGATAATGAAGTTCAGGAATTTCTTGGCAAACTCTGGGTCGAGATCGGCTTCTTTTGACAGCCACTCCAACCGCTCTATCTGATGCGATTCGCGGGCGGGGTCCGACGGCGGAAGGTCATGCTCTGCTTTCAGCCGCCCGACCGCCTGTGTGCGCTTGAACCGCTCGGCCAGCGTATAGACAAGGATCGCATCCAGCCGGTCGATCGAGACGCGGTGCTCTTTGAGCAGTTCCGCAGCGCGGGCAATGGCATCCGTCATATTGCAGCCTCGACAGCAAAGGGGTGAAGGTTAAACGCGCGCATCATTTCTTTTTCATCAGCCCCGAAAGCGACGGAGGCAACGACAGCCCTTGGCGCGGCATCCCAGGGAAGCCACCGCCCATGCCCAGACCTTCTTTCATGCCCTTGGCAGCTTCGGCCATGACTTCGGGGGACATATTGGCAAGATCAGGCGCGCCTTTGCCCATCATTTGCTTGATGGCTTGCTTCATCATGCCGCCCTTGCCCATCTTTTTCATCATATCGGCCATCTGCCGATGCTGCTTCAAAAGCTTGTTCAGCTCGGACACATCCATCCCTGCCCCTGCCGCGATGCGCTTTTTGCGGCTTGCGGCCAAAAGGTCGGGATTGGCCCGCTCTTTCTTGGTCATGGAGTTGATCAGCGCGATTTGATGCGCCAGCATCTTGTCGTTAAGGCCCGCCGCCTCGGCCTTTTTCGCCATGCCGCCCATGCCCGGCATCATGCCCATAAGGCCCTGCATACCGCCCATCTTGACCATCTGCTCAAGCTGCGAGCGCATGTCATTCATGTTGAACAGGCCCTTGGCAAAGCGCTTGGCCATGCGTTCGGCTTGCTCGACCTCGAAGGTTTCGCGTGCTTTTTCCACAAGCGCCACGATGTCGCCCATGCCCAGAATCCGGCCCGCAACGCGGTCGGCTTCAAAGGTCTCAAGCGCATCCATCTTTTCGCCAAGACCGACAAAGCGGATCGGCTTGCCCGTGACAGCCCGCATCGACAGAGCCGCGCCACCGCGACCGTCGCCGTCCATCCGCGTCAGAACCACGCCAGAGATGCCGACCTTGGCATTGAACTCGGAGGCGACGTTGACCGCATCTTGGCCCGTCAAACCATCGACCACCAACAGCGTCTCGCGCGGTTGCGCGATATCGCGGACGGCTTGGATTTCGTCCATCAACACTTCGTCGATATGCAAACGACCCGCGGTGTCAAAGAACACCACATCATAGCCGCCCATCGCGGCTTGGGTCTTGGCGCGCTTGGCGATCTGCACCGCCGACTCGCCTTTGACGATCGGCAAGCTGTCGACGCCGATCTGCACACCAAGGATCGCCAACTGCTCCATCGCGGCAGGGCGGTTGGTGTCAAGCGACGCAAGCAAAACCCGCTTGCCGTTCTTTTCTTTCAAACGCTTGGCCAGTTTGGCCGTCGTTGTCGTCTTACCCGAACCCTGCAAACCGACCATCAAAATCGAGGCGGGTGGGTTGTCGATCTTGAGCGCTTCTGGCTCGTCATCACCGGCAAGCACGCGCACCAGCTCGTCATGCACGATCTTGACGACCTGCTGACCGGGCGTGATCGACTTGGTCACGGCTTGGCCAATCGCACGGGTCTTGACCGCCTTCACGAAGTTGCGCGCAACCTCAAGCGAAACGTCGGCCTCTAGCAAAGCAATCCGGACTTCACGCAGCGCGGTATCGACATCTGCCTCGGACAGCGCGCCGGCCTTGGTCAGACGGTCGAAGACGCCACCAAGGCGTTCTGACAGGCTTTCAAACATAGCGCTCTCCTCAAAAGTAAGGCCCAATGGCGGGCTGCGACGGCGGGTTCCCAACAGGCAATGCGGAACGGCACCTGTGGGCGCAACGCGCTGACAGGTGGCGATCCCGGCATATGCCAAGGGACCGGAAGCTGTGGCCTCCGGGGAATTCAAGGGCGCAGGTACGCGCATGGGGCTGCAGAGTCAAGCGTTTCATCGCTTTTGCACGCCCCCGCCCTGCCCAAGCCAGCGCAATCTGCCGCTTGGCGCTTGCACATCTCTTTGGCATCGGCATCATCAGCGCATATCAAAGGGACCGCGCATGGACAATTGGGACGAGATCAGGACCGCCTTCCAAGTGGCGCGCATCGGCACCGTTTCGGGGGCTGCCGATATGATGGGCGTGCATCATGCCACGGTCATCCGCCATATCGACGCCTTGGAAAAGCGGCTTGGGGCCAAGCTGTTTCAGCGCCATGCGCGCGGCTATACCCCAACCGAGGCGGGCCAAGACCTGCTGCGCGTCGCCCAAGCGACCGATGCGCAGTTCGGCCAGCTTGCCAGCCGCATCAAAGGCCAAGGCGAAGATGTCTTGGGCGAATTGGTCGTGACCTCTATTGCGGGCATGTCGGGGCTGTTGATGCCTGTGCTTGCCTCGTTTCAGCAGCAATACCCGCAGGTGGTGATCCGCTATCTGACCGATATGCGGCTGTTCCGGCTGGATTTCGGCGAGGCCCATATCGCCATCCGCGCCGGTGCAGCACCACAAGAGCCTGACAATGTTGTCGTACCCTTTATGCGGATGCGAGTCGGCCTCTACGCTTCGCGCATATATATAGAGACACATGGGCAGCCTAAAACCGAAGCCGACCTCAAACACCACCGCTTTGTCTTCAACGACGCCACCGGCACCCGCGCGCCGTTCTATCAGTGGTTGGTCGCGCGCGTGGCCGAAGACCGGCTGTTCCTGCGCGTCAGCCAACCCGAAGACGGAATGGCAGCCGTCCGCGCAGGCATGGGGATTGGTTTCCTGACGCCAAATGAGGCCAGCGCCTATCCCGAACTGGTGCAGGTCATGGCCCCCCTGCCCGAGTGGGAGGCTCCGATCTGGCTGGTCACCCATGTCGATCTTCACCGCAGCCTCAAGGTGCAAAGCTTTCTCAGCCACCTCAAGGCCGCCGCTGCCGATTGGGATGCCGCGTGACGTGGTTCAGCACGCTAAGCCAAGCCCAACGCGGGCACTTGGCAATGCTGTGCTTTTCAGCACTGGTGGCAGGGTCGTTTAGCCTTGGCGCGATGGCGTCGAAATTCATAGCCCCTGCCGCGCTGACCGTTGTGCGCTTTGCTTTGGCGGGGGCGCTTGTCGGGGCGGCGGCCCTGTTGACCACGCGGATCGAGCGCAAGGCGTGGCAGGCCCCGTGGCGTTATGCCGTGTTAGGCGGGCTGTTGGCGGCCTATTTTGTGCTGATGTTCGTCGGGTTGCAAACCGCAGCCGCAGTGCCAACCGCCGCCGTCTTTACGTTGACACCCGTGATGGCCGCGGGCTTTGGCTGGCTGATCTTGGGGCAAGTGACGACGGCACGCATGGCCGCAGCCCTTGCCATTGGTGCGATTGGCGCGACTTGGGTGATCTTTCGCGGCGACCTTGCCGCGCTTGCGCAGTTCCAGATCGGCCGAGGCGAGGCCATCTATTTTATCGGCTGCGTTGCCCATGCGATCTATGCGCCGATGGTGCGCAAACTCAATCGCGGCGAGCCTGCCGTGGTGTTTTCCTTTGGCGTCATGGCGGCGGGCTTTGTCATCCTCACCCTTTGGGGCTGGCGCGATGTTCTGGCGACGGATTGGGGCGCGCTGCCCGCGATCGTCTGGATTTGCCTGATCTATGTCGCCGTCGCCGCAAGCGCGCTGACCTTTGTTCTGCTGCAATACGCCGCCCTGCGCCTGCCAAGCGCCAAGGTTATGGCCTATACCTATCTGGTGCCGACATGGGTCATCGGCTGGGAACTGGCGCTTGGCCGCCCAGCCCCACCGATGAACGTATCGGGGGGCATCCTGCTGACCGTGCTTGCGCTGTTCTTGCTGCTAAAGAATGACTAGGCAGGGCATATTGACTCTGGAGTAATCATTTCAGATCAACCATGTTAGCGCCAACGGCGCATGACTTCGGGGAGGAAGTTCTATGTACATCGGTCTAGACTTGGGCACATCGGGGCTCAAAGGTATTCTCATGGACGCCTCACAGCAGGTCTTGGCCGAGGCGACAGCGCCTTTGACTGTCGAGCGCCCTGCCGAAGGCTGGTCCGAGCAAGATCCTGATAGCTGGATTGCCGCAGCCGAAGCAGTGCTTGGCCAACTTGCCGCACACGGGCTTGGCGATGTGCGCGCGATTGGTCTGTCGGGGCATATGCATGGCGCGACGCTGCTGGATAAGGACGACGCGGTGCTGCGCCCTTGCATCCTGTGGAACGATACCCGCAGCCACATCGAAGCCGCAGCGCTTGATGCCCGCCCAGAATTTCGCGCCATCACAGGCAATATCGTGTTTCCAGGGTTTACCGCGCCAAAGCTTGACTGGATGCGCATCCACGAACCCCAGCTTTGGGACCGCATCGCCAAAGTCCTTTTGCCAAAGGACTATCTGCGGCTGTGGCTGACGGGCGATCATGTCAGCGAGATGTCGGACGCCGCTGGCACCGCTTGGCTCGATACAGGCGCACGCGATTGGTCGGATGATCTGCTGGCGGTGTGCGGCCTGTCGCGCAGTCAGATGCCGCGGCTGGTCGAGGGCTCGCAAGTCTCGGGCAACCTGCGCGCGCCGCTGGCAAAGCGTTTTGGCATGACTGCAAACGTTATCATCGCAGGCGGAGGCGGCGACAACGCATCCTCGGGCGTCGGTGTGGGGGTTGTGCGCGCGGGCGAAGCCTTTGTCTCGCTCGGCACAAGCGGCGTTTTATTTGCTGCCAATGACGGCTATCAGCCCGATCCCGCAACAGCCGTGCATACCTTTTGCCATGCGCTGCCCAATACGTGGCACCAGATGGGCGTGATCTTGGCTGCGACCGACGCGCTGAATTGGTATGGCCGCTTTGTGGGTCAAGACGCAGCCACGCTGACCCAAGAGCTGGGCTCTCTGCAAGCGCCCGGTAAGACCACTTTCCTGCCCTACCTTGGCGGTGAGCGCACGCCGCTCAACTCCGCGTCCATTCGGGGCGCGTTTACGGGGCTTGAACATGCCACCGACCGCCAAGCGGGCACCCGCGCCGTACTGGAAGGCGTCACATTTGCCATCCGCGATTGCCGTGACGCGCTGGCCGCAACCGGCACAAGCATCGACAATCTCCTGGCGGTGGGCGGCGGGTCGCGCTCGGACTATTGGCTGCGCGCCATTGCCACAGCGCTTGATTGCCCCGTCAGCCTGCCCGTTGCCGGTGACTTTGGCGGCGCGTTCGGTGCAGCGCGACTGGCGCTTATGGCCGCAACAGGCGCGGGGGCGGAAATCGCCACCCTACCACAAATCGCCCGTGAGGTTCTGCCCGACGCAGCCCTCAAGGACGCATTCGACGCGGGCCACGCCCGCTTCAAAGACGCACAATCTGCAATGAGGAGGCTTGCATGACCAATTTCTTTAACAATATCCCAGCCATTAAATATGAGGGCCCACAGGCCAGCAGCGAATTCGCATTCCGCCATTATAACCCCGACGAAATCGTCATGGGCAAGCGGATGGAAGAGCACCTGCGCTTTGCGGTCGCCTATTGGCATTCCTTTGCTTGGCCCGGTGGTGACCCGTTTGGCGGCCAGACCTTTGATCGGCCTTGGTTCGGCGACACGATGGCATTGGCCAAACTAAAGGCCGATGTCGCCTTCGAGATGTTCGATATCCTTGGCACTCCTTATTATGCATTCCACGATGCGGATGCGCGCCCCGAAGGCGCAACCTTTGCCGAGACCCTGCGCAACCTTGAGGAAATCGTCGACTACCTCGCGGAAAAGCAATCGACCCATAAGGCCAAGCTGCTCTGGGGCACTGCCAATATGTTCAGCCACAAGCGCTGGATGTCGGGGGCTGCGACGAACCCCGATCCAGAAGTTTACGCCTATGCTGCGGCGACAGTGAAATCCTGCATGGATGCCACGCTAAAACTGGGCGGCGAGAACTATGTGCTGTGGGGCGGCCGCGAAGGCTATGAGACCCTGCTCAACACCGACCTTGCTGCCGAGCGCGCGCATGCGGGCCGCTTCTTGCAGTCGGTCGTCGAGTATAAGCACAAGATCGGCTTCAAAGGCGGCATCCTGATCGAGCCAAAACCGCAAGAGCCAAGCAAGCATCAGTATGACTATGATGTCGCGACGGTCTACGGCTTTCTCAAGGACTTTGGCCTGGAGAAAGAAGTGCAGGTCAATATCGAGCAAGGCCACGCTATTCTTGCAGGCCACTCGTTTGAACACGAAATCGCCACGGCGGCGGCTTTGGGCATCTTTGGCTCGATCGACATGAACCGCAACGATTACCAATCGGGTTGGGACACGGACCAGTTCCCCAACAACCACGCCGAAAAGGCCGTTGCCTTCTACGAGATCATCCGCGCGGGCGGCTATAAGACCGGCGGCACCAACTTTGACGCCAAGGTTAGGCGCCAGTCGCTGGATGCCGAAGACCTTATCCTTGCGCATGTCGGCGGCATGGACACCTGCGCGCGCGCCTTCAAAGCCGCAGCAGCCCTGTTCGAGGTCGATAAAATGGAGGCACACCGCCGCGACCGCTACGCTGGCTGGCAAACCCCAGAGGCAAAAGCGATGCTGACTCAGCCGCTTGAGACCATCGCCGCCAAGGTTCTGGCCGAAAACATCAACCCACAACCGCGTTCGGGCAAGCAAGAGCGACTCGAAAACCTGTGGAACGACTACATCTGAACCGTTTCAGCTAGAATCGCGGCCAGCAGAGCAATCTGCTGGCCGTTTTTTTGTGTCAAATTCTTAAAGAGAATCACAATTCTCACGGTTTTTTCGCGATTTTCGATCACGAAACGCGTGATCGACCGTTAGTTTTGATCTTTCGGTCTGAAATATGCACTTTGAGGCGACGGGAATTTCAGGCTCGCGCGTGCAATGAAATAAGGTGGTTCGAGTTTGTTAGAACCACCCCGCGAAACGTCAAGGGGGCCTCACGCGAATTTAATGAACGAAACCGTTCAGTTTTCTATTTGCATCCCGCGGCGTTCAGCATATCTATAACTCATCGAAACGAACAACGGAGACAGCGCAAACGATATGAAAGAAAAACTGGCTCTATGAAGCACTTGGCCAATCCGGCCGCACCAGAAGTGAAGACGCCCTAAACTACGACGCTCACGATCTGGTTCTAAGAAATCCCAGCTGACACGCCGATTCCTGCGAGGAACGGGCCGGTGGAGGCTACCCAAATGAAGATGAAAGAGAATATCATGTTGAAATCGATCCTTACCCCCGCACTTATCGCTTTGACCTTTGCTGGTTCGGCTTTTGCCGCTGAAACTTCGACCGACGCACAGCTTGCTGGCGCTGCTGGTGTTGCTGCCGGTCAATACACTTCGGCAGAGCTGCAGAACATCATCGAAGCTCGTCGTGAAAACGACACCACCGCTTTGAACTTCTACCTCAAAGGCGGCGACAAAGTTGCAGCAGCTCAGGACTCGTCGGGTCAGTTGGCTAAGCAGGCTGGCGTTGCTGAAGGCACCTACACCGTTGCCGAGCTGAACCGCATCATCAAAGCAAAAGTCGACAACGACCGTGAAACCGTTGCTTATGTTGTTTCGGGCACCAACCGCACTGCTCCAGACGCAGCTGGCACTGTAACCCCAGGTAAAGCACAGATCGCTTCGCTTCTGGGTGTGAACGCAGCTGACTACTCCTTGGCTCAGCTGGTTGCTATGGAAGCAGCAGCAAACGCTGACAACTAAGTTTAAGCTGACGACACGAAACACGCCGGTCCCGCATCGGGGCCGGCGTTTGCATGTGGAGGCGACGAGATGACTTGCCCGATGGATGCGATGGCCCTACCCTATGGCGGAAAAGCGCCGCAGGGGAGTGGGGGGCCGAAAATGACAGCAGTACGCACGCTGGGGCGACCCAAGGACCTAGAGAAACGATGCTCTATTCTTGATGCAGCCCTTAAACTATTCGCCGCGCGCGGTGTGGACGGCGTCCCGATGGAGGCTATTGCCACAGAGGCGGGCGTGTCCAAAGTGACCGTCTATGCCAACTTCAAGGATAAGAACGCGATCATGACCGCCTTGGTCGAGCGTGAAACCTGCCGTTTGGACGCGCTTTTGTCCGAAGCGACGGCGACCCAAGGTGATCTTTCTGACAAACTGACCCGCGTCGGCATGGCGCTGGTTGAAATGATCGCAGAACCGTCGCGCCAAGCGATCGAGCGCTGCCTAAGTATGGAAAAACTGCGCAATCCCGATCTTGCGCGCCACTTTTTCAACGCAGGGCCGGGGCATCTGCGGGATCAACTGGCCAAATTGTTGGCCGAAGCCAGTCAATGCGGTGCGATGGACCTTAAATGTTCGCGCACGGCGGCCGAAGACCTGCTTGGGCTTTGGCTTGGGTTTTCCTCGATCGAGCGGCGCTATTTGACCACGCCGATGCAAAGCGATGTCATGCGCGAAAGGGTCAAGCGCGGGGTTGAATTCTATATGCGCGCCCATTGCAAGCCCGTGGCTTAAACCGGCCCTAGGGTCGAGACCAATTTCCACAGGAACGCGCAGGCCTTCGGGCTTGTGCGGTCTTGGTCGCTTTACGACCGCCTCTTTCCACTCAAGACTGACAAAGGCCTCAGACCCATATGCAAGCTACGTTCACCCTGAATGGAACCGCCCGCACCATAGATGTCGCCGAGGACATGCCGCTTTTGTGGATTTTGCGCGATGAGATCGGGCTGATGGGCACCAAATACGGCTGCGGCATTGCGCAATGCGGCGCGTGCACGGTGCATCTGGATGGGATGGCCGTGCGCTCGTGTCAAGTCGAGGCCCGCGAGTTGGACGGCGCGACTGTTACCACAATTGAGGGTCTTGGCACCCCCGAGGCCCCTCACCCGCTGCAGGCGGCATGGATTGAAACGCAGGTGGCGCAATGTGGATACTGCCAGTCAGGGCAGATCATGCAGGCCGCGTCTTTGCTCGAGGGCAACCCTGACCCGACCGACGCGCAAATCGACGCGGTTATGTCTGGCAACCTCTGCCGCTGCGGCTCTTATCCCCGCATCCGCGCCGCGATTTGCCTTGCCATCCAGAAACAAAAGGGCTGACCCATGGGAACTCTTGGAACCGTCACCCGCCGCAGTTTTCTGGTCGGCTCGGCCGCCGTCGCAGGCGGCGTCGCCTTTGGCACCTATGTCGCCACCAAGCCGATCACCAATCCCTTGCTGGCCAACCTCGGCAAAGGTGAGGCCGCACTCACCCCCTATGTCCTTATTAACGCAGAGCGAATCACCCTGATCACTCCGCGCGCGGACAAAGGCCAAGGCGCCTATTCGATCCAAGCCAACCTGATCGCAGAAGAGTTGGACATCGACCCGCAGACCGCCACACTTAGCCCAGGCTTACCCGGTCCTGCCTATTATAACGGTGCCTTGCTGGCAGAAGGCGTGCCCTTTCCCGCCTATGACCAGAGCGCGGTGGCGCAGGCCATGCGTGCCTTTATGGCCGTGCCTGCCAAGGTGCTTGAACTGCAAATCACCGGCGGCTCATCCACTGTGCCCGACAGTTTTGTCCGCTTGCGTATGGCCGGCGCTGTCGCCCGCGAGACCCTGAAACAAGCCGCAGCCGAGCGCATGGGCCTGAACCGCGCTGACCTGACCACCCAAGACGGCCATGTGATTTTACCCGACGGCAGCCGCATCGCCTATGGCGAACTTGCCGCCGAGGCCGCGTTGATCGAGCCCATCCATGACGTAACCCTGCGCCCCAGCAGTGCGTGGAAGCGGCTGGGTAAGCCGATGCAACGGCTTGATATGGTTGCGAAATGCACAGGAACTGAAGTCTACGGCATCGACCTTGCGGTTGAGGGGATGCTCCACGCCGCCGTGCGCGCCAATCCGGGGTTGGGGGGGGCCGTTACCGCCTATGACGATAGCGCCGCAAGGGCCGTCGCAGGGGTAGAGCGGGTTTTGCCCATCGCCCACGGCGTCGCAGTCGTCGCCAAGAACACATGGACCGCCTTCAAAGCCGCAAATGCGCTCGATATCACATGGGGCCCTGCGCCCTATCCCGCCACCTCGGCAGAGCTTTTTGCCGCCCTTGAGGCCGCCGTTGATGCGCCCGACGCCTTTGACCACCGCCAGCGCGACGACGGCGATGTCGAGGCAGCGCTTGCCAAGGGCGACGTGATCGAGGCGCAATACCGCGTGCCCTATCTTGCCCACGCGCCGATGGAGCCGATGAATGCCATCGTCCGCGTCAAGGCTGATCGCTGTGACATCTGGACGGGCACGCAAATCCCGCTGTTTGTCCGCAACAAAGCGGCGAAGATGACGGGCCTAGAACCTGAACAGGTGTTTGTGCATGTGCAGCCGATGGGCGGCAGCTTTGGCCACAGGCTTGAGATGACGCATGTCGAACAAGCGGTCGAGATCGCCATGGCCCTGCAAGGCACCCCGATCAAGCTGACGTGGACCCGCGAAGAGGACATGACCCACGATTATGCCCGTCCCGCCGCCGTCGCCAAAGCGCGCGGTCGCGTCTTGGATGGCAAGGTCGAGACCTTTGATCTGTCGGTCGGCCAATCCGCCACAGCACCGGAATGGTTTGGCCGCTTGACCGGCAGCTCCATCCCCGGCCCCGACGCCAGCATCACCACCGGCTCTTGGGACCAACCCTTTGCAATCCCGAACTATCGCGTCACGGGCTATCGCGCTCCGGCGATGGTGCCGGTCTCGTCTTGGCGCTCGGTCGGGGCATCGGGGAACGGCTTTTGGCACGACAGCTTTCTGGACGAGCTGATCCACGCAGCTGGGGCCGACCCCTTGGCCGAGCGGATCCGCCTCTGTCACGATGACACCGCCCGCAAGGTCTTGCAGGCCGTGGGCGAGATGTCGGGCTGGGACGGCCCGAAGATCGGCGAGAATCGTGGGCGGGGCATCGGGTTTTGCACCGCATTTGGGGTGCCCGTTGCACAGGTGATCGAAGTCACCAACACTGATCGCGGCATCAAGATCGACAAGGTCTTTGCCGCCGTGGATGTAGGGCAAGTGCTTGATCCTGTGAACCTTGAGGCTCAGGTTTTTGGCGGCATCATCTTTGGCCTTGGCCATGCGATGAACTGCGAGCTGACCTATGACAACCATGCGCCACAGCAGGATAATTTCCATGCCTACGAGGCGATGCGGCTGTATCAGGCCCCGCAAATCACCGTGCGCGCCCTCAGCAACGGCCCCAACATTCGCGGCATCGGCGAGCCGGGCGTGCCACCTGCGGCGCCTGCGCTGGCCAATGCGATCTTTGCGGCGACAGGCAAGCGCATCCGCGAGCTGCCGCTGAACAAGCACATCGATTTCCTATGAGGCGCCCTGTGATGCAAATGCTCAAACCAATCGCGCTTTCGTTTGCGAGCCTTGCGCTTGGCAGCATGGCCGCCAGTCAAACCGCCCCGACCCAAGCCGAAGGCCTTGCCGCCTTTGATCGTATCTACGAGGTGGTGAGCCATCCGCGTTGCGCCAACTGCCACACGGGCGCGGATAACGTGCCGATGTGGTTTGGCGGTGACGCGGGCCCTGCCCGTCCGCATGGCATGAACATCAATGCGGGCGAAAGCCGGATCGGGGCCGAGACCTTGCCTTGCTCGACCTGCCATCGTGCCTCGGAAGACCTGCAAAGCGCACCAAATGCCCCACCACATGCGGCACTTGATTGGCAGCTTGCGCCGGTAGAGTTCGAGTGGTTCGGCAAATCCCCCACCGAGATCTGCGCCCAGCTTTCGGACCCCGCCCGCACGGGTGGCCGCGATGCCATTGGGCTTGCCGAACATCTGAAGGACGATGCAGGTCACCGCGGCTTTGTTCTCTGGGGCTGGAACCCCGGGGGCAACCGCAGCCCTGCCCCCTATTCGCTGGAAACCCACATCCAAGACGTTTTGCTTTGGGGCGCCGCAGGCCAGCCCTGCCCCGCGCCATAAGGACAGCCCATGACCCCCACCCATCGCAGCTATACCGCCATCGCCGCCGTTATCTTTGCCATCGCCTTGCTGCACCTCGCTGCGGCGGGGCTTGCGCTTCCGGCCTATGACCTTGCCAATGTTGCCGCCGCGGCGCTGCTGGCGCTGTTGGGATTGGGCCTTTTGTGGCAGTCGCGGCTTTGTGCCTATCTGGCATTTATCGGCATCCTCTTTGGGGCTTCGGCCAGCCTTGCCATCGCCATGACCGCGCAAGGCACGCTGGTTATCGTGATGGGGCTGATCCTTGCCGTGGATGTTTTTGCGGTGATGAAGCTGTTTGCCGCGCTCTGGGCGGAACCAAAACCGGCTTAAACTGCGACCTCTCCCTGCGGACACTTGCAGATATATATTTTCTTGAATGTGTATAGCCAAACAGATGTTTGATCTATATCAAAGCAAACACATTCAAGAATAATAATCTATCTACAGCATCCGTCGTCATGTGCCCGACCCTGCGAACTTTGGCCCAGACGACCACTTCAGGGAGAAGAAAATGGCACATGTCGTCGTCCTCGGTGCGGGTCTTGGTGGAACTATCGCCGCCTATGAACTGCGCGAAAAGCTGGGCAAGGCCCACCAGATTTCCGTTGTCAACAAAGGTACCAAGTATCACTTTGTTCCGTCAAATCCGTGGGTTGCAGTGGGCTGGCGCGACCGCGCAACAGTCGAGGTAGACCTAGAGCCTGTGCTGGCCAAGCAAAAGATCGCGCTCTATCCCCAAGGAGCCAAACGCGTTCACCCCACCGAGCGCCGGATCGAGCTTTTGGATGGCGAATCGGTCAGCTATGACTACCTCGTGATCGCCTCGGGTCCCGAGCTTGCGTTCGATGAGATCGAGGGTTTTGGCCCAGACGCCCATACCCAATCGGTGTGCCACATTGACCACGCGCTACAGGCCAAACTGGCGGTCGAAGCCCTTATCGCCAATCCCGGTCCAGTGGTGATCGGCGCGGTTCAGGGTGCGTCTTGCTACGGCCCCGCCTATGAATACGCCTTTATCCTCGACAAAGCCCTGCGCGACGCCAAAGTGCGCGATCGCGTGCCGATGACCTTTGTCACCGCAGAACCCTACGTTGGCCACCTTGGCTTGGACGGCGTTGGCAATACCAAGGGCCTTCTGGAAGGCGAGCTGCGTGAAAAGCATATCAAATGGATCTGCAACGCCCGCGTCGATAAATTCGAAGCCGACAAGATGCTGGTTTCCGAATTCGGCGAAGATGGCTCTGTGCTGAAAACCCATGAGATTCCGCAAGTTTTTACCATGATGCTGCCCGCCTTCCGTGGCATTGATGCGCTGCAAGGCATCGAAGGCCTGACCAACCCGCGCGGCTTTGTGCTGGCGGACAAATATCAGCGTAACCCCGCTTTCCCCGAAGTGTTTTCGATTGGCGTTTGTGTGGCGATTCCGCCTGTCGGCAAGACGCCTGTGCCTGTGGGCGTGCCCAAGACCGGCTTTATGATCGAGTCGATGGCCACGGCAACCGTGCATAACATTGATCAGCTGATCAAAGGCGAAGAGCCCAGCGCTGTCGCCACATGGAACGCCGTCTGCCTTGCCGACTTTGGCGACAGCGGCATTGCCTTTGTAGCGCAGCCGCAGATCCCCCCGCGCAACGTCAACTGGTCGTCCTCGGGGCGCTGGGTGCATTTGGCCAAAATCGGATTTGAAAAGTATTTCCTGCACAAAATCCGCAGCGGCAAGTCCGAACCCTTTTACGAGCGTCTCGCGATGCAAGCGCTTGGCATCGACAAGCTTAAGGCCGTGACGATCACCCCCCAAGACTAAGCCCCAAGATTGCGTCGTCCATCGGTTGGGCGACGCGCATTGGCTTAAACCGGCACTTTTCTCAAAGGAAACAAGATGTCCCTAGAACGTATTATCATCGCTTTTGCAGGCACTATGGTGCTGTTGTCCGTGGCGCTGACCTATTTTGTCTCGCCCTATTTTGTGTGGCTTACGGTCTTTGTTGGTGTGAACCAGCTGCAATCCGCCTTCACAGGTTTTTGCCCTGCGGCCATGTTTTTCAAATGGCTTGGCGCGAAACCCGGTCATGCATTCTAAGCCATTTTTCTAAACAGGCAGTGACGATCACCGCCTGCCCTTCTTTTCTATCACTGCAAGCAATTGGAATTCACATGAGAAACCTGATCGCCATTGTCGCCCTTGCGGCGTCCCTGCCGCTCGCGTCCTTCGCCGAAACTGCGCCGCTGGTGCCGCAACAGGTGACGGAGTGGAAGGCGGTTTATGGGCGCGTCGAGGCCCGCACCCGCATCCCCGCGCGTGCCAGATTGGGCGGAACGGTCGTCTCTTTGGACGTGATCGAGGGGCAGGTTTTGACTGCGGGTCAGGTGATTGCAAAGGTTGTGGATGCAAAGATCAGCTATCAACTGGCAGCGATTGATGCGCAATTACAAGCGCTTGATGCACAGCTTGCCAATGCCAAGCAAGAGCTAACCCGTGGCGAAGACCTGTTAAAGCGCGGCGTGACCACAGCGCAGCGGCTGGATGCGCTTCGGACCCAAGTGGATGTGCTGACCGGCCAAATCGCTGCCGTCGGTGCCGACCGCAGAGTCGTCGAGCAACAAGAACTCGAGGGCGCCGTGCTGGCCCCCATCGCGGGCCGCGTCCTGTCGGTTCCTGTCGCAGCGGGTGCCGTGGTCTTGCCCGGTGAGGCCATTGCCACCATCGGCGGCGGCGGAATTTTCTTGCGCATTGCGGTGCCAGAGCGCCACGCGGCTTTCCTGACGGAAGGCGCCGCTATCGAGATTGAGACCGCAACCGGCCCCTCTTCTGGAACCTTGGCACGCATCTATCCCCTGATCGAGAACGGCCGTGTGATCGCCGATGTCGACGTGCCAGACCTGCCCGAAAGCTTTATTGATGCGCGTGTGTTGGTGCGGCTGCCCGTGGATACGCGCACGGCGCTGATGGTGCCAAGTTCTGCCGTAGTCTCGCAATCCGGGCTCGACTTTGTGCGGATCGAGACCGCCGAAGGCCCCGTGCTGCGCCTTGTGGTTCTGGGTCAGCATCAAAACGAAAGCGGCATCGACACGGTCGAAGTCCTCTCGGGTCTTGTGGCCGGTGATCGCGTGGTGACTGCAGATGAGTGAGACACCTCTGAACCTTGGCATCGCGGGTCGCCTGACGCGCGCGTTTATCGCCTCGTCACTGACGCCTTTGTTCATCCTTGCGGCCATCGCCGTCGGTTTGGTTGCGCTCTCGTCCCTCCCGCGCGAGGAAGAGCCGCAGATCTCGGTGCCCTTGGTCGATATCTTTCTACAAGCCCCCGGCCTGCGCGCCGAAGACGCGGTCAAGCTGGTGACCGAGCCGCTTGAAGGCATCGTCAAAGGCATCAACGGTGTCGAGCATGTTTATTCCTCGACCAGAGACGATACGGCCATGGTCACCGCCCGCTTTCAGGTTGGCACCTCGGCTGATGCGGCCGTGTTGCGCGTGCATGACAAAATCCGCGCCAATATGGACCGCATCCCTGTCGGCATTCCAGAACCGCTGATCGTTGGACGCGGCATTGATGATGTGGCGATTGTATCACTAACGCTTGCGCCCAAAGCGGGTGTCGAGGGCATCAGCGCCAACGATCTGACCCGCATCGCCCGCGAGCTGCGCACCCAAGTGGCAAAAACCCAAGACGTTGGCCTGACCTATCTGGTGGGCGAAGTGCCCGAGATGATCCGCGTCTCGCCCGACCCTGAAAAGCTGGCGCTTTATGGCGTCACTTTGCAGCAGTTGGCGGCCAAAGTCTCGAATGCCAACCGGTCGCAAAACACGGGCCAGCTGCGTGACGACGGCAGTCAGATTGACCTTGTGGTCGGCGAGACGCTGGTGGCTCCGGCACAGATCGCGAACCTTTTGCTGACCACGCGCGATGGCCGCCCCGTCTACGTGGCCGACGTTGCGCATGTGAGCTTTGTTTCCGAGGCCTCTGACGTCATCGTCTCGAACGTCAGCCGCGACGGTGACACAGGGGTCACCCGCACCCCAGCCGTCACACTGGCCGTGGCCAAACGCGCAGGAGCCAACGCTGTCGTCGTCGCAGAGGCCATCCTGCACCGCGTCGAAGCCTTGGAAGGCAAGCTCATCCCCGACACCATCGAAGTCATTGTCACCCGCGACTATGGCGAGACCGCAAATGAAAAGGCGAACGAGCTGCTGTTCCACCTTGGCCTTGCGACGCTGTCGATTGTCGCCTTGGTCTGGGCCGCGATTGGCTGGCGCGAAGCGGTGGTGGTGGCCGTTGTTATTCCCGTCACTATTTTGCTCACGCTTTTTGCGGCGTGGATCATGGGCTATACTTTGAACAGAGTGTCTTTGTTCGCGCTGATCTTTTCGATCGGGATTTTGGTGGATGACGCCATTGTGGTGATCGAAAACATAGCCCGTCATTGGGGCATGAAGGATGGCCGCAGTCGCATTGATGCAGCCGTCGCCGCCGTGTCCGAGGTCGGCAACCCAACGATTGTGGCGACGCTGACGGTGGTTGCCGCCCTGCTGCCGATGCTGTTCGTTTCCGGCCTGATGGGCCCCTACATGAGCCCCATCCCCGCAAACGCCAGCGCCGCGATGATCTTTTCGTTCTTTGTGGCGGTGATCATCACGCCTTGGTTGATGGTCAAAGTCGCGGGGCGCGCGCCGATGGCCTCGCACGGTCACGACGGCGCGGCTGGCGGTCATGCGGGCGGCTCGCTGGGGCGTCTCTATGCCAAGGTGGCGCGACCACTGCTTGCCACCAAAAAGCGCAGCCTGATGTTCCTGCTGATTACGGCGGCTCTGTCGTTTGGCTCGCTTGGCCTGCTTTATAGCGAAGACGTCACGGTCAAGCTGCTGCCCTTCGACAATAAATCCGAGCTGTCGGTGGTGATCGACCTGCCCGAAGGCGCGTCCATCGAGGCCACAGACCGCGTCGCCCAAGATGTTGCGCGCACGGTGCTCAAGCTGCCCGAGGTGACGTCGGTGCAGACCCATGCGGGCACCTCGGCACCGTTTAACTTTAACGGGTTGGTCAGGCACTCTTATCTGCGCACGACGCCGAACCTTGGCGAGGTGCAGATCACCCTCGCGCCCAAATCCGAGCGCGACCGCCCCAGCCACGCCATCGCACTGGAAATCCGCGAGGCACTGGGCAAGCTTGATCTGCCAAAAGGCACCAACCTGAAAACCGTCGAGCCCCCTCCTGGCCCGCCGGTGATCGCGACGCTGCTGGCCGAGGTCTATGGCCCTACAGCCGAAGCGCGGCGGGCGGCAGCCACCAAAGTACGGGCGGCCTTTGACTCTGTCCCCTACGTTGTCGATGTCGACGACAGCTTTGGCATTCAGCCCCGTCGTTTGCGCGCAACCATCAATACCGACGATCTCGAGTTCTTTAGTGTCGAAGAAAGCGATGTGTTTGACACTCTGGCGACCTTGAACGGCGGCAAAACGGTCGGCTATTCGCATCGCGGTGAGGGGCGCCAACCTGTGCCGATCCGCATTGCCCGCGCCAAAGGCGAGCGGGTGCTGGATGAGAGGTTCCTCTCGACCCCGATCCCCGCCAACGTGCTTCCCGGCGCGCGCGGTGTGGTCGAGCTGGGCGACGTCATCCATGTCGCCGAAGAGCGCGCCTCGTTCCCGATCTTTCGCCACAACGGCCGCGACGCCGAGATGGTCACGGGCGAGATGGCTGGTGCGTTCGAGGCCCCGCTCTACGGCATGATCGCCGTTAGCAAAGCGCTTGACGCGATGGACTGGGCCCCCGGCACCAAGCCCGTGATCAGCTTCTATGGCCAGCCCGAGGATGAGAGCGTCACCACCCTACTCTGGGATGGCGAGTGGGAGGTCACCTACGTCACCTTCCGCGATATGGGCGCAGCCTTTGCAGTGGCGTTGCTCGCGATCTATATCCTTGTTGTGGCGCAGTTTGGCTCGTTTAAACTGCCGCTGGTCATCCTGACACCGATTCCGCTGACCTTTTTGGGGATTATCGCGGGGCATTGGCTGTTCGGGGCGCCCTTCTCGGCCACCTCAATGATCGGTTTTATTGCGCTTGCGGGTATCATCGTGCGCAACTCGATCCTGTTGGTCGATTTCATCCGCCACGCTGACCCGACGGGAAAAACGCCGGTCGAGATTCTGATCGAAGCTGGCGCAATCCGCTTCAAGCCGATTTTGCTGACGGCGATTGCGGCGATGATCGGGGCCGTGGTGATTCTGACCGACCCGATTTTCCAAGGGCTGGCGATTTCGCTGTTGTTTGGTTTGCTGTCCTCGACGCTTTTGACCGTGTTGGTGATTCCCGCGATCTATCGCATTCTCAAAACCTAAAGCGCACCCCTTTGATAAACGGCAGCATGGCTCTCTTCGGGGGGCCATTTTGCATTCCAGGACGCGGAGAGGCGACGGCATGGGATAAGAACTAAAAAACCGAAGCGGCGCATATGCGCAACGCTTCGGTTCCTAGCAGATTAGATGGTGGACCCAGAGCGATTCGAACGCCCGACCCTCAAATTCGTAGTCTGATGCTCTATCCAGCTGAGCTATGGATCCATCGTGAGGCTGCGTTTAGCCCTCCACGCGGGGCAATGCAAGAGCAATTCTGAAATGTTTTGCAACTTCTTCAAGAAAACTTCACAAACCGCTACGAACGGGTAGGTTTTGGCTAAATATGCCAAAATTAAGCGAAATTCAGACGGCCGGATTGGGCTTGGGCAAGTGGATCAGGAACTCGGACCCTTCGGCATCGCTGCGAAACAGTTCAAGCCGACCGCCGTGGCCTTTCACCAGCTCAGCCGCGATAGCAAGGCCAAGCCCGATGCCGCCCTTGCGTGCGCCGCCCTGAAACGCCTCAAACAGATGCTCTCGCGCCCGCAGCGGCAAACCTGGCCCAGTGTCGCCCACGCTGATCCACCAATCGGTCGCAGTTTCGCCCCCCGCGATTTCAATACTACCCTCACTGCCCGTCGCCTCGATCGCTTGGCGGGCATTGCGCACAAGGTTCGACAGAACGCGGTAAAGCTGCTCATAGTCGGCGGAAATCCACAGAGATTCGGGGGCCTCAATCAGGCAAGTGATCGCGCCATCGCTGGCCAGCCCTTCAGCTTCGGCCACCTCTTCGGCAAGTTCCACAAGACGAAAACGTTGCAGCTTGGGCGCGGCCTCTTCCGCCTTGCCAAACGCTAGCGTCAATTCGCACAGCGCCGCGGCACGGCTGATCGAGTTGACCAGCTTGGGCGCGGCCCGCGCCACCATTGGGTCGTCGGACCCCTCGATGCGGTCGGCAAAAAGCTGCGCCGTGGTCAAAATATTGCGCAAGTCATGGCTGATCTTGGCAACCGCGCCGCCAAGTTGTGCCAAGCGTTCCTTTTGCCGAAGCGATCCCGTTAGCTGCGTTTGCATCGACTGCATCGCCTCTTCTGCATCGCGCAGCTCTACCACGCGGGCGGTCGGCGCGATCAGGTTGCGCGCATCCTCTGGTGCTTCGGCATAGATCTTCATATGGGCGACCACGCGGCGGATCGGCAAAACGATCATCCTTTGCACCGCCAAGAACAGGAAAAAGGCCGTCACGACCGAAATAAGCGCCGAAAGCAGCAAAATCCTGCCGCCGTAGTCCAGCATCGCAGCCCGCAGCGGTCCCGAATCCATCGTAATTTCGATCAAAAGCCCCGCAGATTGCGTCGGATAGCCGATCACCCGGATGATACTGTTATCGCCGTCCAGAAGTTCCGCAAAGGCATCACGGATAAGCTCCCACGGACCTGCCTCGCGCAAGTCATAGGTCTGCGAAATCGGCGCGGAAATCGGCGAGGACAACACAAGCTGGCGCACCTCGTCACGGCGCAAAACGACGTTATAGACCTCTGCATTGGCCAAAAGCTCTTGCTCAAGCGCGGGTGTGACCATGCCTTCGGCTGCCAGTTGCGACAGTGCCGCAATCTGCGCCTTTTCCAACCGCATCGTCATAAAATCCGCACGAAACCGCGCAATCGACGGCACGAAAATCAAGACCTCGGCCAACATGACAAAGGCCACAGTCAGAAGAAGAAAACGCCCCGAGAGCGTATTCAGAAATCGGCCACGCCTTGTCGTCACTTTTCGCGAACCTTTCCAGATTGGCATCGCGCCTCAGCGCATCATCGCCCCCGTGTTGAAATTATGGCAGCAGAACCTGCACAAGTCTCACCACTTTCTTCAGCAAAGGATTATCAAAAATCTTCGGCGAGAAATAGGCCCCCGCTGCACGCTTCGAGATTTCGCCACGCGTCGGGTAAGGTGCGATCATTCCTGTGACCTTGGACAGCTTGAGCCCCGCAGACATCGCCAGCGCCCAAAGCCCGATCAGCTCGCCCGCGCCAGCCCCAACAATCGTCACACCGACGGGTCGCCCCTTGACCACCATCAGCTTGAGAAACCCCTCATCGCGCCCCTCGGTCAAGGCGCGGTCGTTGTGGTGAAACTCTTGGCGCAGCACCGTGACATCGGGATGGGCCTTGCGCGCCTCGGCCTCGGTCATGCCGATTTGGGCCAACTCGGGGTCGGTATAGGTCACCCAAGGCACCACCGTCGCCGCCTTTGCAGGCAGCCCCAGTAACACCTGCCGGATCACAACGCCCGCATGGGCGCCCGCGACATGGGTGAACTGCGGCCCCCCCGCCACGTCGCCGACAGCATAGACGCGTCGGTTGCTGCTGCGCAGGTTCTCTCCCACCGTCACACCTTTGTCGCTATAGGCCACGGCTGCTGCATCAAGGTTCAGCCGCGCGATCGACGGAACACGCCCTGTCGCCACCAAAACATGCGTACCCGTCAGCACGCGACCATCGGCAAGCACCGCCTCCACACCGCCCTCCACAGGCTTAAAGCGGGCGACCTCTTGCCCTTCGAGCAGGGTCACGCCCTCGGCCCGCAGCGCGGCGGCCACGACCGCTACGGCCTCTGCATCGTCGCGCCCCATCACCCGCGAGCGGGCAATCACCGTCACCTCGCACCCCAAACGCCGATGCGCCTGCGCCATCTCAAGCGCGATCGGCCCACCGCCCAGAATCAGCAAATGCGCAGGACGCTCGGTTTGCGCAAAAATCGTCTCATTGGTCAGATAGGGCACATCGGTCAAACCAGGGGTCGACGGAATCATCGGCTGCGAGCCTGTCGCGATCACAAATCGCCGCGCCCGAATGACCTTGCCTGCAACCTCAACCTCGCGCGGGTTGATAAAGCTGGCATAGCCGCGCAGCACCGTCACCCCAAGTCCTTCGAACCGCTCTTGGCTGTCCACAGGCGCGATACCTGCGATGACAGTGGCAACCTGCGCCTTGACCGCGGCAAAGTCGATCTCTGGCTCGACACCCGCGATGCCGACCGCGCCTTTGCGCAGGCTTTGCGCCGCTTTCCCAGCCGCCAGCAGCGCCTTGGACGGCACACAGCCATAGTTCAGGCAATCGCCGCCCATCTCGCCACCTTCGATCAAGATGACGCGCGCGCCCATCTGCACCGCCCCTGCGGCCATTGAAAGACCACCCGAGCCGCCGCCAATAATACAAAGGTCTGTGGAAATCGTTTCCATGTTAGGTTTCCTTCCGAAAAGATTTCAGCACGATTGGCAGCGCAGACAGGGCAGCCAGCCCCAAAAGCGGTAAAAGCACAGGTGCCGTAAAGATAATGCTAAGATCGGGCTTCTCACCGCGAGCAAACACTTCGCCCAAGCCAGCCCCAATCGAGGTAAAGACCAAAGTCCCCGGAATGATGCCCAAAAAGGTCGTCAGAGCAAAAGGAAACAGCCGGATGCCGATAAAGGCAGGAATCAGGTTGGCCAAAAAGAACGGCAGCGCTGGCACCAACCGCATGATCAATAGTGCCGACCATTGGTTTTCCTTGAGCGATTTCTGCAACCGCGCAACCGCCCCCGTGCTGGTTTGCATCTTTGCCGCGGCCGCTGCGCCAAAGCCTGCGCGGGCGGCCAAAAACACCGCCACCGCCCCAAGGCTGGCCCCATCACGTTATAAGCCCCGCCCGGAAACATCCCGAACAAAAAGCCCCCCGTCAAAGTCGCAATGGTCGCTCCGGGCAAACTCAGCGCAACAATCACTACATAGACGGCAATGAACCCAAGGCTTGCCAGAATGAAATGCTCATCTCTGAACAGCAAAAGCGCTGCGCGATTTTCGGCCAAGGCTTCAAAGCTGATCTTGTCGCGCAAAAAAATCGCGCCCAAAATGGCAGCGACGAGGATAAGCAAAAACGGCAGCTTGCGGGTAAGTTTGGTCATAGGGCGTCCTTTTCAAGTCGCCCCAAGATGCGCACATCCCCCGCTCTTGGCCAGCCGCATGCATGTCTGTATCACGCGGGCTTGATGCAACGTGTGGTTTCGGCTGGGTAAATCAGGCGGCTTGTAACATTAACGGCCCGCATTGTTGCAAGAACCGCGAAATGTTGCAGAAATCACCGCCGCATTGCGTTGACTTGCAGGTGTTCACCCCCTAAAGGACGGGCTTCAAGTTTACGTCGTCGAATCCTTTTGGGTCGACGCAGTCTGATGGAGACCGCGATGAAGCGCACTTTTCAACCGTCGAACCTCGTTCGCGCCCGCCGTCACGGCTTCCGCGCTCGTATGGCAACTAAGGGTGGCCGTCTTGTCTTGGCAGCCCGTCGCGCCAAGGGCCGTAAGAAGCTGTCGGCTTAATTTCTGACTGGCCTTTCACAGGCTGGATGCAGGAGTAAGTATATGACACAGCCGAAGGTATCGGACATTGGTGTAACAGCCGAAATATCCGAAACGCCTCCGGCTGTTTCTGCTTGTCTGGAGACGATGCAAAATCGTCCGGATTTCCTTCGCGCCGCGCAAGCAAGGCGGCAAGGGACAGCAAGCTTTATGGTGCAGGGCCGTGCTCGAAACGATTCGAGTGCGGTTGTTCGCGTTGGCATCACGGCCTCGAAAAAGATCGGCAATGCAGTGGCGCGCAATCGTGCCAAGCGCAGGCTGCGGGCCTTGGCACGAGAAGTGTTGCCCGAACTTGCACTGGCGGGCTGGGACTATGTGATCGTCGCAAGGCCTGACGCTACGATTTCGCGCGTCTATGCTGATATGCGCGCCGACCTGATTACAGCCCTCGAATCGGTGCACCGGAGCCGCGGATGACGCCCTTTGCGCGCCTGATGTCCCTGCCTGTCCGCGCTTACCGCTTGGTCCTGAGCCCATGGGTTGGTCACGGCTGCCGCTTTCAACCGACCTGCTCTGCCTATGCGCTTGAAGCACTTGATCGGCATGGCGGGGTGAAAGGCGGATACCTGATGGTTGCGCGCATCTGTCGCTGCCATCCTTGGGGCGGCTCGGGTTATGACCCGGTGCCCGGAACAGACCCAGACCACGACGCGCAGATATGACACAGACGCCCGCGGCCTGAGGCGGAATGTCCTTGGTTTGTTCAGGTTAAACCAATTAGAAACAAATAGTGAACATTTTTCAGACAATCCTATGCAACTTTAGGGTGTCGATTAACGATCCGATTATCTCCTGCCCCTAATTTCAGCCCTGAGGGCAAACAAAGCCCGAATCGGAAAGAGGGCAATTTTCATGGTTAGACAGGTAATTTCACGACTCTTCCGCTTTGGCGTTTGGCTGCGCCGACCAGAAATCCTTATCTTTATTCCCGCTCTGGCGCTTGGGGCCTATTGGGTCTTGGGGGAACGAAGCTTGATCCTCACGGCGCTGATGGTGCCGATGCTTTTTGCAATGACACGCCGGCGACCCACTTTGCGTGATACCGCAACGCTGCCTGACGCGCTGGAAGGGCTCTCTTTGCGTGGGCAAATAGTCGCAGCGCTTGACCGCGCTCTGGAAGAACGGCCCATAACTGGGCGCAGCACAGCCTGCATTGTTTTGCAATTTGATGACAGTGAGAAGCTGGTTGATCGCTTCGGCAGAGCTGCCCAACTCGAAGTCCTTGCCAGAACCGCAGAGCGGATTTGCGCATCCCTGCGCGCAGGTGATCTCATTGCGCGCCTTGAAGGTGGCGGATTTGCCGTGGTTCTTTCACCCGTCCGACGCCTTGAGCTTGAAGCATTGGTGCAGCTGGCCGCAAGGTTACAAGCTGCGGTTTCCGTGCCGATAAGCCTTGACGCGTCACGCCTCTATGTAACCTGTTCAATCGGATTTTGTGACTGTGCGAGCGCACCGGACTCTACGGGCGCCGGCATGTTAAATGCGGCGCAAGTCGCAGCTGACGAAGCACGTCGTCGTGGCGCCAATGCCATTCGCGCATATGCTCCAGAAATGGCGAGCAAGCGTGCGGATCGGGATCAAATGCGGGCAGAACTTGAACGCGCGTTAGATGAAGGACAGATTCGCCCCAACTTTCAGCCCCAAGTCTCAACCCACACAGGCGAAATCTCAGGATTTGAAGCTTTGGCGCGATGGTATCATCCTGAAAAGGGCCTGATCCCTCCTGCAGAGTTCCTTCCCCTTATTGAAGATGCGGGATTGGAGGATCGTCTTGGCGAAGTGATCTTGTATCATGCGCTGACTGCGCTTTCGCGTTGGGACAAGGCTGGGCTCAACATCCCGACCGTCGCCGTAAATTTCTCAGCACAAGAGCTTCGCAATCCACGGCTTTCGGACCGGTTGAAATGGGAGCTGGACCGCTTTGATCTAGAGCCCAAACGGCTTTCGATCGAAATCCTGGAAAATGTGGTGGCTGAGACCGACAATGACGTCGTCGTTGCGAATATCGCAGCGCTCGCCAAACTGGGATGCGGGATCGATCTGGACGACTTCGGTACGGGCCATGCTTCAATCACCTCGATCAGGCGTTTTGCTGTGCGCCGAATCAAGATCGACCGAAGCTTCGTCACACGACTTGATGTGGATCGCGAGCAGCAAAAGATGGTGTCTGCAATCCTATCGCTTGCAGAGCGGCTTGGGTTGGAGGCACTTGCCGAGGGGGTCGAAACTCCGAGCGAGCATGCGATGCTGGCGCAACTTGGTTGCGGGGACGTGCAAGGCTTTGGCATAGCACGCCCAATGCCTATCGAAGAGACGATGAACTGGATCCCACAGCATCGCGGACAACTTGCAAAAATTCCGAAATTTGTCACTCGCAGATGAAGCGCTGTGCCCGAAACCTCAATACAAGCGGAAAAAGGTAATTTCTATTGAGGAAACAGCGCCACGAGGCGACCGTTGAAGGGAAAACTGCTTGACCTTTGCCGCCCCCTATCGTTGAACCACGCGTGACCTTTAACAGGAATGGCGGTGGTCCTATGGACGATCAAAACAAGAATTTAGTCCTTACGACTGTACTTTGCTTTCTGGTGATCCTTGGATGGTTCGTCGTTGGGCCCAAAATGTTTCCAGCATGGTTCCCAGATCCATCGCTGACAGAAACGAGCCAAGTCGCGCCAGCGACAGCACCTACCGTCGATCCGCAGACGGCTGCACCCGTTGCATCAACCGAACCGCTTCCAGAAGCGCCACGGCTGACGATCGACACGCCGAAACTCACCGGCTCGATTTCCTTGCTAGGAGGTCGTCTCGACGATCTATCGTTGAAAACGTTCAAGGAAACGCTTGAAAAAGACTCGCCAAATGTGCGCCTTTTGTCGCCAGTTGGGGACGCCACGCCCTATTACGCGGTCTTCGGATGGGCACCCGGCGCAGGTTTGGCCCCAGAAGATGTGCCAAGTGCAAAGTCCGAATGGAAGCTTGCATCCGGCGGCACGCTTTCAGCGGGCAATCCTGTAAGTCTGATTTGGAAAAACGCAAAAGGCATGACCTTTGAGCGCACTATTTCTGTCGACGACGCCTTCATGTTTACGGTATCGGACCGCGTTCAGAACGATGGTCCCGCCGCAGCAAGCCTTTACAGCTACGGCATTATCGCCCGTCACGGCCTGCCAGCGCTCCAGAACATTTATGTGGTGCACGAAGGTTTGGTTCGGCGCACGGACGGTGGTCTCGAGGAAATTAAGTACAAAAAAGTAGCTGGTTTGCCGCGCATCGAAGCAGAGGCAGCTCAGGGCGAAATCAAGCAGGCAACAACGGATGGCTGGATAGGTTTCACCGACCACTACTGGATGACAACTTTGATTCCAGAGCAGGGAAAACCTTACACCTCGGTCGTGAAGTACGTGGCCGGCGCCGACATCTATCAGGCCGAAGTGCGTGAACCTCTTGTGACGATTGCTCCAGGTGCTTTCGTAGAAACCTCGACACAGCTTTTCGCTGGTGCAAAAGTCTGGGAAACAATTGGCAACTATGAAAACGATCCAAGCCTTCTCGCGCGCGCTTTCGGCGCAAAAGTTGACCCTAATCGCCCACAAATCGCTGGTTTTATCGACTCGATTGACTGGGGTTGGTTCTACTTCCTGACAAAGCCGATCTTCTGGGTGCTACACCTGTTGCATGGCTGGATTGGGAATATGGGCTTTGCAATCATCGGCTTGACCTTCTTCCTCAAGCTCTTGGTTCTGCCGCTTGCTTATAAATCCTATGTCTCGATGGCACGGATGAAAGAGCTGCAACCCGAGATCGAAGCGCTCAAAGAACGTATCGGCGAAGATAAGCAAAAACTGCAAAAAGAGATGATGCAGCTCTATAAGGAAAAAAAGGTAAACCCTGCTGCAGGCTGCCTGCCAATCCTAATCCAAATTCCGATTTTCTTCAGCCTTTACAAGGTGATCTTCGTAACTTTGGAACTGCGTCAAGCGCCTTTCATCGGTTGGATCAAGGATCTTTCGGCTCCTGATACGTCCTCACTTTTTAACTTCTTTGGCGCTTTGCCTTGGGATGCGCCTGCGCACGGGACTTTGCTTGCGACCATCTTCATCGGCGCTTTGGCGATTTTGCTCGGCCTTTCGATGTGGTTCCAGCAAAAGCTTAACCCCGCTCCCGCCGACCCAGTACAACAGCAGATCTTCGCGTGGATGCCGTGGATTTTCATGTTCATGCTCGGCGGTTTTGCAAGCGGTCTGGTCGTCTACTGGATCACGAACAACACCATCACGTTCACGCAGCAATATCTGATCATGCGCAGCCACGGTCACAAGCCCGACATTTTTGGCAACATTAAGTCGGGTTTCAAAAAAGCCCCTGCGGTCGCGAAAAAATGACAGAACGGTTGGCGCAAATCTTTCGCCATCCTCTAAAAGGACACGGACGCGAGGCAATCGCGTCCGTTCGTCTTTTGGCGGGTAAGTGTCTGCCTTGGGATCGCCATTGGGCTGTCGCTCATGATGCGGCTAAGCTCGGCGCAGGATGGAACCGCTGTGCAAACTTTGCGCGCGGTGCCAAAGCGCCCGAGCTGATGGCGATCACATCGCAACTGGATGAAGCAAGCCGCACGCTGACGCTTAATCACCCGACGCAAGGCGAAATTCGATTTCGACCCGATGAGTCATCAGATCTGGACCGGTTTCTGGAATGGGTCCGTCCCCTAAACCCGAGTGATCGCGCTCAACCGGCCGCAATTGTCTCGGCGGGACGCGGGATGACGGACTCGCCATTCGAATCGATCTCGATTCAGTCACAGGCAAGCTTGGCTGACCTTTCTGCAAAAATGGGGCATAACTTGTCCCAAGACCGCTGGCGCGGAAATCTCTGGCTTGAAGGCGCGGAAGCATGGGCAGAGTTTGGCTGGATTGGCAAATATCTGCGAATTGGCACCGCGGTTCTCGAAGTCAAAGAGCGCATTACCCGCTGTAGCGCCACAACGGTCGATCCCGAGACTGGCAAGATCAACGCGCCAACCCTAAAAGCGTTACAAGGAAATTATGGCCACCAAGATTTCGGCGTTTATGCCGTGGTGGTAGAAGCCGGCGCAATCGCCGTCGGCGATCAATGGAGATTGGCATGAGCCTGCAATTCACCTTCGCCCCTGAACCCGAATTTGCCGCACGCGAGGCAGGCAGATTGCTTTTTGCGGGACCTGTCGACTTCGTCAAAGGCGTGGTCGCAATGTCTGGCCTGCCAGAACCTGATCGGCTAGAGGTTTGCTTTGCGGGCCGCTCGAATGTAGGTAAATCTAGCCTTATCAATGCCTTGACGGGCCGCAAAAGTCTTGCACGCGCGTCAAACACCCCTGGCCGGACCCAAGAGATCAACTATTTCGCCTTGGGTGAGATGAATCGTTTTCTCGTCGACTTGCCCGGCTATGGTTATGCCGAAGCTCCGGTTGCGGTCGTTGCCAAATGGCAGGCGCTGCTGAAATCCTATCTCGCAGGCCGCCAAACACTGCGCCGCGCTTTTGTTCTGATCGATTCGCGTCATGGTGTGAAGGCCGTTGACGAAGAGATCATGACCCTGCTTGACCGCTCGGCAGTGACCTTTCAGGTCGTTATGACCAAAGCGGACAAAATCTTGAAATCAGAGCGTGACGCGAATATCGCCCTCTCTATCGAGGCGCTGAAAAAGCACCCCGCCGCCTATCCTGAAATCGTGGTCACCAGTTCCGAAAAAGGCGAAGGCATCGAGACGCTTCGCGCAATCATCGCAACGCTGGTCTAAGCTTAGACGTGCTGGCCACCGTTGATCTGGATTTCGGTGCCGGTGATATAGGAGGACTGCGCGTTGCAGAGGAACCAGATCGCCTCGGCAACCTCTTGGGTCGTGCCTAGGCGGCGCAACGGCAGGGTTTCGACGATCTTTTCGGTGCCCGCAGACAGGATCGAGGTTTCAACCTCGCCCGGCGCAATCGCGTTGACGCGAACACCTAATGGCCCGAAATCATGGGCCATTTCCCGCGTAAGCGCCGCCAGCGCCGCCTTCGAGGTTGCATAGGCGGCGCCCGCAAATGGGTGCACGCGCGAGCCGACAATCGACGTAACATTCACCACAGCGCCCTGCGCTTCCACCAGTTCATCTTGCAAACCGCGTGCCAGAATCACGGGCGCAAAGAAGTTGACGTGGAACACGTGCCCCCAAGTGCGCAGGTCGGTTTCAAGCGTGTTCAACCGCTTGCCCCCCTCCCCCTTTGGCGAGATGCCCGCATTATTGACCAAAGCATGCAGCTTACCGTTAACGCGCGCTTTAATGGTTTCAATCGCCTCGATCGTCTTTTTAGGGTCGGCAAGGTCGATCTGAATGTGATTTTCTTCGCCTCCTGGCCAAGGACAACGCGGGTCGAAGGGGTGGCGCGAGCAGGTGAGTACTCGCCAGCCTTCAGAGCCGAAACGTTTGACGGTGGCGTGGCCGATCCCACGGCTTGCGCCCGTCAGGACGATGGTTTTTTGCTCTGACATTCAGGCCTCCGTTTCTGCGCTCAAGCTATTGCAATGGCAGCAGAATGCAAGCGCTCGCCTTTAGGGGCTATCGTTGTGGCGCGGGGGTCGCTAAAGTCGCAGAACGCCAAAGAACCGGAGTCTTCACATGCAAAAGCAGACCCTTACCATGACAGATGCCATCCATACCGCCAAAATGCTTTCAGAGGCCCTCCCCTATCTTCAGCGCTTTTCTGGCGCGGTTGTGGTGGTAAAATTTGGCGGCAACGCCATGGGTGATGATGATGCTATGGCTGAGTTTGCCCGCGACATTGTGTTAATGCGGCAAGTCGGGGTCAACCCTGTGGTCGTTCACGGTGGCGGCCCGATGATTAACGACATGCTTAACAAGCTGGGCATCGAGAGCAAATTCGTGCGCGGCAAGCGTGTAACCGACAAGGCGACGGTTCAAGTGGTCGAGATGATCCTCTCGGGTCTGGTCAACAAGCGGATCGTGCAAGCGATTATGGACGCAGGCGGGCGCGCTGTCGGCATTTCCGGCAAGGACGACGACATGATGGTCTGCGTGCCGGACGATCCAGAGCTGGGCTTTGTTGGTCGTCCTGTCGAGATGAACGTGCAAGTTTTGCGCGATCTTTATGGCGCGGGGATTATTCCTGTTGTGGCCCCTGTGGCGACGGGCATGGCTGACAACGAGACCTTTAACGTCAATGGTGACACCGCTGCAGGGGCCATCGCCGGCGCGCTTAAGGCGGACAGGCTGTTGCTTTTGACCGATGTGTCGGGGGTGAAAAACGCCAATGGCGAAGTGATGACCCAGATAACGCCTGATGAAATCCGCCAGATGATTGCGGACGGCGTTATTGCGGGAGGGATGATTCCCAAAACGGAAACCGCACTGATGGCGATTGACGCAGGCACACGGGCGGTCACGATCCTTGACGGCCGGATTCCAAACGCTTGCCTGCTTGAGTTGTTCACCGATCACGGTGCAGGCAGCCAAATTCGCACCACCGCGCCCAGAGTGATACCACGCGCGCAAGGCTGATGCTCGACCGCGTGCAAGCATTGGCTGCCCAGCATCACTTGGTGATCTTGGGCGGCTTCAACTGCGGCGGCGAGCCGGACTTGCCCGCCGGTACGCAGAGCCTCATCCTTCTCGGCCCTGCCGAGCCCGGTTATTGGTCGCACATCAAAACAACACCAGAGTTTCTCGACGGCGGCGCAGACCCGATTGATCGCTGGTCCCAACGGGTCATCGGCACCCTTGCGGAAGAGGTGGGGGCGACCGCGCTGTTTCCATTTGGCGGCGCGCCCTACCATCCCTTTTTCTCTTGGGCGCTGCGGACAGGACGCATTTGGCAAAGCCCCGTGCGGTTGCTGGTACACGATCAATACGGTCTGATGGTCAGCTTTCGGGGTGCTTTGGCGCTGCCCACTTCGATCTCTTTGCCAGCAACTGCCAATGTTTGCGACACCTGCCCTGCACCCT
>CAWJOY010000060.1:0-3408 GCA_963844505.1 uncultured Alphaproteobacteria bacterium | reverse complement strand
TCGGCCACCGTCATCACGCCCGCGACCTCGCCATAGGCGACGGTGTTCATGCGCTGCAATAGTGCGATTGCCTCGTAATTCTCGCGCCCGCCGTCCTTGTTGGGCACCCACTGGCCTGCGTCACGGCTGTAATCGCGGTAAAGCATCGAGGCCACGGCATCGACGCGCAGCCCATCAAGGTGGTATTCCTCAAGCCAATACAAAGCGTTAGATACCAGAAAGTTCGAGACCTCGGCGCGGCCATAGTTATAGATCAGCGTGTTCCAGTCTTGGTGAAAGCCTTCGCGCGGGTCTTGGTGTTCATAGAGCGCGGTGCCGTCAAAGCGGCCCAAGCCATGCGCATCAGACGGGAAATGCCCCGGAACCCAGTCAAGCAGCACCCCAAGCCCCTTGGCATGGGCCGCGTCGATAAAGGCGCGAAACTCTGGCGGGGTGCCGTGACGGATGGTCGGCGCAAATAGCCCGACCGGCTGATAGCCCCAAGAGCCGTCGAACGGGTATTCCGACACCGGCAGCAGCTCAATATGGGTAAAGCCCATGTCGGCGGCATAGCTGACCAAATCCTCGGCCAGCTCTAGATAGGACAGCATCCGGTCTTCGGCTGCGCGCTTCCACGAGCCCAAGTGCACCTCGTAGACCGAGATCGGCGCCTCGATGTTTTGGCGGGTGGCCCGCGTCGCCATCCAGTCAGCGTCATGCCAAACCGCGCCATCAATCCGGCGCACCACGCTGGCGTTGGCTGGCGCGTGTTCCGAGCCAAAGCCGACAGGGTCGGATTTGAGCGGTTGCAAGCTGCCATCCGCGCCCCGAATTTCATAGCGATAGGTCGCGCCCTCACCGATGGCAGGCAAGAACACCTCCCACACACCGGTGCCCCCGCGCTTGCGCATCGGGTGGCGGCGACCGTCCCAGTGGTTAAAGTCCCCCACGACCGAAACCCGCGACGCATTCGGGGCCCAGACCGCAAAATGCGTGCCTGCAACGCCTTCATGCGTCATCACATGGGCGCCCAAGACCTGCCAAAGCCGCTTGTGATTGCCTTCGCCCAGCAGGTATTCGTCCATCTCGCCCAGCACGGGGCCAAAGCTAAACGGATCGTCCGTGGTCCATTGCGTGCCCTGCCCTTGCCAGTGCAAACGATAGGCCGCTTTGCGCGGCAGCACCGCCAAAAACAAGCCTTGCTCGATTTGTGTCGCGGCAATCTCGGCACCGTCTGTCAGCACAGACATCGCCTCGGCGCCCGCATCAAACCCCAGCACGACCCAAGTGTCGCCGCGCTGGTGGAGCCCTAAAAACGAAAAGGGGTCGCCATGCCGCCCTTCGACGATCGCCTTGGCTTCATCGGGATGGATCAACAGTTCTGGCATGGCAACCTCTTGTTATTCTAGGGCGGATTCGATGGACCAGACGTCTTTCATATAGCTGCGGATGGTGCGGTCAGAGCTAAAGAACCCCGAACGCGCTGTGTTCAATGCTGCCATCTTTACCCAACGCGGGCGATCTGCATAGGCCTTATCGACCTCGGCCTGAGCGGCGTCATAGGCATCATAGTCTGCGGCCACGAGGAAATAGTCGTGGTGCCAGATGCGATGCACCAGCCCGTGATAGCGGTCGCGCTGCTCTGGGCTAAAGGCGCCCTCGGCAATCGCCTGCAGGACAGCGGGCAGGCTTGGGCTGGCCTCGATCGCCTTGCGCGACTGATCGGGGTCTTGGCGACGTGCTATAGCTTCGTCGGTGGTCATGCCGAACAGGAAGAAGTTCTCGGCCCCCACTTCGGCCAAGATTTCGACGTTCGCGCCATCCAGCGTGCCAATGGTTGGCGCGCCGTTGATCATGAACTTCATATTGCCGGTGCCAGAAGCCTCTTTGCCAGCGGTCGAGATTTGCTCGGACAGGTCGGCGGCGGGGATCAGCCGCTCTGCCATCGAGACATTATAGTTGGCAGGATAGATCACCTTGAGACGGTCACCAACCACCGGGTCATTGTTGATCACCGTGGCCACGTCATTGATCAGGTGGATGATCTCTTTGGCCACCGCATAGCCTGGTGCGGATTTGCCACCAAAGATTTTGACGCGGGGCACAAACTCGCCCTTGGGATTGGCTTTGATGCGCTGATAATGGGCGACGACTTGCAGGATGTTCAACAGCTGGCGCTTATATTCGTGGATGCGTTTGATCTGCACGTCAAACAGCGCATCCGGCGAGACCGTGATGCCGCATTCGGCTTCGATCCATGCCGCAAGCTCGACCTTATTGCCGCGCTTGGCCGCGTCAAACTCGGCCAAAAAGGCCGCATCGTCGCAATGGGGTTCCAGCGCGCGCAGGCGGTCAAGGTCGGCTTCCCAGCCCGCGCCAATGGTTTTGGTGATCAGATCAGACAGCGGGCGGTTCGACATCTTGAGCCAGCGGCGCGGTGTGACGCCATTGGTCTCATTGATGATGCGGTCGGGGTGCAGGGCGTGCAGCTCTGGGAACAGGCTTTTCTTCACCAGATCGGAATGCAGCGCCGAGACGCCGTTGACCTTATGCGCCATGATAAACGCCAGCTCGCCCATCCGCACCTCGTGGTGCTTGACGATGCCGACATAGTGCGGCGGGTTGTAGGTGTCGCGGTGCCACGCGTCGATACGCTCTACGATCTGCATGTGGCGCGGCAAGGTGGTGCCAAAGGTAAAGGTCGCCCAGCGTTCAAGCGCTTCGGGCAGCAGGGTGTGGTTGGTATAGCCCAAGCAGCCGCGCGCGGTTTCCAGCGCATCCTCAAAGCTCATGCCGTTTTCGTCCGACAGCAGACGGATCAGTTCCGGCCCTGCGATGGCGGGATGGGTGTCGTTCATCTGGATCGCGACGTATTTCGGCAGATCGCGCAGGTTGCTGTGCTGGGCCTTAAAGCGGCGCAGGATGTCTTGCAGCGCGGCCGAGGTCAGGAAGAACTCTTGCTTGAGCCGCAGCTCTTTGCCTTGATAGGTGGTGTCATCGGGATAGAGCACCCGCGACAGCGTCCGCGCAAGCGCCTCGGGTTCCGCGGCGGCGGCATAGTCGCCTCGGTTAAAGCGTTCCAGATCAAACATCTGCGTCGATTTCGCCGACCACAGCCGCAACGTATTGGCCCATTTGCCCTGCCAGCCAATGACAGGCGTGTCATAAGCCGAGGCAAGGACGGTTTCGCCCGCGCTCCAGATCTCGCGACCGCCTTGCGTGCGGACCTCGCCCTTGAACGGGATGACATAGGCGCTTTCTGGGCGGGCAAATTCCCAAGGGTTGGTCATGGCCAACCAGTCTTCGGGCATCTCGGCCTGCTGACCGCCTTGAAAGCTTTGGCGGAACAGGCCGTGCTCATAGCGGATGCCATAGCCATAGGCGGGGCAGCCGACGGTCGCCATGCTCTCCATAAAGCAGGCCGCAAGA
>CAWJOY010000059.1:0-18309 GCA_963844505.1 uncultured Alphaproteobacteria bacterium | reverse complement strand
ATGGCGTGGTGATTACCTCGTCGACCTTGCCGCCCGGCTTTGGCATGGCGTTTCGCGATATCGGAGTGCCGGTGGTGCATGCCTTTGGTCGTGTGACCAGCGCACCGCAAGTGCATGTGGTGGGCATCGACAATATCGAGGCGGGGCGCTTGGCTGCGCGCACGCTGATCGCACGGGGGTATCGGCGGCTGGGCTTTATGGGTGGGCCAGAGACGGCGACCTCGACCCAAGACCGCTTGCAGGGCTTTGCCGAGGAACTTGCGCTGCACCCGCAGATCGCTATGAGCCAATCCTTCGCTGCGGCCTATTCCTATGAGGCGGGCTATAGCGAGATGCAGGCGATTTTGGCGGGCAATTGCGCCGAGGCTTACTTCTGCGGCGATGATGTGCTGTCGATTGGGGCGCTATCGGCGATTCAAGCGCGGGGCCTTTCGGTGCCAAACGATATCGGCATCATCGGCCTGAATGACATGAAGATTGCGGGCTGGCACAATATCAATCTGACGACCATTCGGCAGCCTATTCCGCAGATTGTCACCTCGTCGATCGAGCTGATGACGGCGATGTTTGCGGACCCAGATCGGCTGCCCGAAGCGCGGATCTTTGCGTGTCAGATCATCGAGCGTGGAACGCTGCGCCCGTTGCGATAAACGGGCGCAGCGCATGTTGATTAGCGGAACATTGGCGGACGGGCGTCGGTCCATTCGCCATCGGCCTTTGCCGAGGCAACGGCCGCATGCACAGCCGCCATCGAGCGCAAGCCATCAGCTGCCAACGGCAGGCCGTCGCGGGTTTCGCCGCGGATGGCATCTGCCAGATCGCAATAGATATTCGCAACCGCAAGGGGGAAGCCCTCGGGGTGCGCAATCGAAACCCGCGACAAGCGCTGAGCATCGGCATGAAGCCCGCCTTCGCCCTTTTCGATGATCTGGGTGCGACCGTTCAGCGGCGTGTAGATCAGCTGGTTCGGCTGCTCTGACGCCCAACGAAAGCCGCCCAGCTCGCCAAACACTTGGATCTCAAAGCCGTGCTGGCGACCGATTGCGACCGACGAGGTCCACAGACGCCCGACCGTGCCGCCCGCCATGCGGAAGTTCACCATCGCGTCGTCTTCCAACACGCGGCTGGTGATCGTAGACGCGAAATCCGCCGACAGCTTGTCGACTTGGTCGTCGCAGATAAAGCTTGCCATATGCAGCGCATGGATGCCGCAATCAGCGAACTGCCCCGAAACGCCTGCCATTGCAGGGTCATAGCGCCAACGCACACGCGGGTTGTCCGCATTCGCGCCGTCGCCGTGGTGGCCGTGGCTAAAGTTGGTGACGACCAGACGGATCTTGCCCAGCTCGCCCGCACGAACCATGGCGCGGGCTTGGCGCACCATCGGATAAGCTGAATAGCAATAGTTGACGGCGCAGATCTTGCCGGTCGCCTTGACGACGCGAACGATCTCTTCGCCTTCTTCGACCGTCATCGTCATCGGCTTTTCGCAGAGCACGTTAAAGCCCGCTTCAAGGAACGACTTGGTGATCTCGAAGTGCGTGGCGTTCGGTGTGGCGACAGTGACGAGATCCACACGGTCGGCGCGGTTACGCTCGCCCGCCAGCATCTCGGTCCAGTCGCCATAGGCGCGGTCCGAGGCGATGCCAAGGCGCTGTGCATAGTCGCGCCCAGCTTCTGGACGGTGATCAAGCGCGCCCGCGGCGAACTCGAAATGCCCGTCGGCAAGTGCGCCAAGGCGGTGGGCTGGCCCGATCTGACTGCCTTCGCCGCCACCGATCATGCCCCATTTAAGCTTAGTCATTGTCTGATCTCCTTAGAAACCAATGGATTGCAGGTATTCACGATTGGCGCGCGCATCTTCCAGCGGCGTGCCTGGCATGGTTGGGTCGCAGTCTTGCTCGACGGTGCACCAGCCCTCAAAGCCCGCATCCAACAAGCGCTGGCGCACGGCTGGGAAGTCGACATCGCCCTTGCCCAAATTGCAGAAGATGCCTTGGCCGCAGGCTTTGTAAAAGTCGGTGCGGTTGGCGACGACATCTGCCTTCACCTTGGGGTTGATGTCCTTGAAATGCATGTAGGAAATCCGCGACATATGCCGATCCATAAAGGCGATCGGGTCAAATCCGGCATAAGAATGGTGGCCAGTGTCAAAGCAGATCTTCAGGATGCTCTCATCGACCTCGGCCAGAAGCCGCTCTAGCTCGGGCTCGAAATCCATAAAGCCCGCAGCATGGGCGTGGATGCCGACGGTCAGGCCGAACTCTTCGGTGCCCATCTTGGCGACGGTGGCGATGCGGTCACGGAATGCGGTCCATTCGGCTTTGTCCATCTGCTCGGCCTCATCGGCGCGACCCGCGGTCGGAGCGCGACGCGGCGAGATGCTGTCGATCAGCACCAGATGCTGCGCGCCATGTGCGACCAAGGCTTTGCAGGTGCGCTGTGCCGCATCCATGACCTCATCCCATTTGGCGGGGTCGTGGAACGGGCGGAACACCACGCCGCCGATGATCGCGAGATCACGCTCGGCCAAGGCTGGCGCCAAGATCGCTGGGTCTTCTGGCATATAGCCGATTGGGCCAAGCTCGATGCCCTTATAGCCCGCGCCCGCGCACTGATCGAGCACGCTTTGCCACGTCGGGTAGGACGGGTCGCTAGGAAATTCGATGCCCCAAGAACACGGAGCATTGCCGATACGAATGGTCATTTTGGGTCCTTTCAAGGGCTAGAACGCGTGAACGTCGGCCCACGTTTTGCTGGTGGAAGAGGCAAGGGCAGCGGCAACAATCTGGTTCACCATCATGCCGTCGCGGAAGGTTGGCCACGTCGGCACGCCGCCGTGGATGGCCTCGAGAAAGTCCTTCGCCTCGATTATTATCTGATCCTGATAACCAGTGCCATGCCCCGGCCCTTGGCAGAAGGGCAAATAGTCCGGATGCGCAGGGCCGGTCAGAATTTTGGTAAAGCCACGGTTGGCCTCTTCGCCTTCGGCACGGTAAAGCCAGATCGCGTTTTGGTCTTCTTGGTCAAAGCGGATCGCGCCTTTGGTGCCGACGACTTCATAGGCATAGCCCATTTTGCGGCCGGTGGAGACGCGGCTGAAATACATCTGCCCCATCGCGCCGTTTTCAAAGCGGCACATCATCTGTGCGTGGTCGTCATTGCTGACCGTGCCACCGGGCCGAGTGTGATGCACGGTCTCGACTTCGGCAATCAGCCGGTCAATCGGGCCAAGCAGAGCAAGCGCCGCGTTAATCATATGCGGCGCAAGATCGCCCATCGTGCCATTGGCCATGCCCGTGGTCCGCCACGTCGCAGGCGACTGCGGGTCGGCCAAAAAGTCCTCGGTATGCTCGCCGCGGAACCACGTCACCGTGCCGATAGCGCCCGAAGCGATCAGCTGGCGCGCATATTGGCTGGCAGGCGTGCGGATATAGTTAAAGCCGACCATATTGACGCAGCCGCTCGCCTCCGCAGCGGCGGTCATCGCGCGGCTATCCTCAAGCGAGGCACCCAGTGGCTTTTCGCAAAGCACGGGCTTGCCCAAAGCAAAGGCAGCTTCGGCAATCGCGCGGTGGGTGCCTTGTGGTGAGGCAATCACAATCGCCTCAACTTTGGGATCGTTGACCAGTGCCTGCCAATCTGTCGTCGCGCGGGCAAAGCCATAAGAAGCGCGATAGCGCTCTGCCGATTCGGGCGTCGTGGCGCAAACCATCTCAAGCCGAGGCCGCAGCGCGGTGTTAAAAACCGCCCCCACAGCAAGCATAGCAACCGCATGAGCCTTGCCCATATAGCCGCCACCCAGAATTCCAATTCCTAGTTCTTGCATCCGCGCGTCCTGCTCACTTTTGATTTGCAACCGGTTGCAAAATATGTAACCTAGACGTCATCGTATTACAAGCCGGAATCGCAGATCAGACGGGTTGCGGACGCCAGCAAAAAGGACTTCGGACGTGAGTGACACCACCATTCGCCTGACCACCGCGCAGGCCATTATCCGGTTTCTAGCCAATCAGTTCATCGAGATCGACGGCGCAGAAATGCGCCTGTGCGGCGGCGGCTTTGGCATCTTTGGGCATGGCAATGTCACCTGTCTTGGCGAGGCGCTTTATGGTGCCAAGGACGAGCTGCCGCTGTACCGTGGCCAAAACGAGCAGAGCATGGGTTTTGCTGCGGCGGGCTATGCCAAGCAGTGGCTGCGCCAGCGCTTTATGTTTTGCACTGCCAGCGCGGGGCCGGGGACGGCGAATCTGTTGACCAGCGCGGCGCTTGCGCATGCGAACCGCTTGCCGATGTTGTTGCTCTGCGGTGATACCTATGTGACGCGTCTGCCCGATCCGGTGCTGCAGCAGATGGAGAATTTTGGCGATCCGACCTTTGGCGTCAACGATGCCTTCAAGCCTGTCGTGCGCTATTGGGATCGCATCAGCCATCCGGCGCAAATCCTGCAATCGCTGCCAAACGCCATTGCGACCATGCTTGACCCCGCCGATTGCGGGCCGGCCTTTTTGGGGCTGCCACAAGACGTGCAGGGCTGGGCCTATGATTACCCCGTCGCATGGTTCGCGAAAAAGGTGCACCGCATCCGCCGCCAAACGCCTGATAGCGCAGAGGTTGCTGATGCTGTCGCGCTGTTGTCTAAAGCCAAGCGGCCAATGATCATCGCGGGTGGTGGCGTGCAGTATTCGCGTGCCGTGGCCGAGCTGACTGCTTTTGCCGAGGCGCATCAGATCCCCGTGGTCGAAACCATCGCGGGCCGTGCGAACTTGCTGGCGACGCATCCGCTGAACATTGGCCCGATTGGCGTGACGGGGTCGAACTCTGCCAATGCCATCGCGGCAGAGGCGGATGTGATCTTGGCTGTGGGGTCGCGGTTGCAGGATTTCACCACGGGCTCTTGGACCGCCTTTAGCAAAGAGGCGCGGATTATCGCGGTGAATGCCGCGCGCCATGATGCGGGCAAACATATGTCTACCCCCGTGGTGGGCGACGCCAAGCTGTCGCTGCAGGCGATTGGTCAGGGTCTGGCGGCCTATGGCGCGCCTGCGGATTGGGTTGCGACGGCGCAAGCGCATCGCAAGACTTGGGACGCCTATGTCGCGCAAAACGTCGAGGCGGGGAACCGTCCGAACTCTTATGCGATGGCGATTGGCGTGGTGAACGCGCTTTGCGACGACCGCGACCGTGTGGTTGCGGCGGCGGGCGGCTTGCCTGCCGAAGTCACCGCCAACTGGCGCACGTTGTCGACAGGCACCGTGGATGTCGAGTTCGGCTTTTCCTGCATGGGCTATGAGATCTCGGGCGCTTGGGGCGCGCGGATCGCGCAGGCCGAGCAAGAGCCCGAGCGTGACACCATCGTCTTTATCGGCGACGGCTCTTATATGATGATGAACTCGGACATCTATTCCTCGGTTCTCAGCCAGAAAAAGCTGATTATCCTTGTGCTCGACAATGGCGGCTTTGCGGTCATCAACAAGCTTCAAAACAATTCCGGCAACCAGAGCTTTAACAACTTGCTCGCGGATTGTCCGACGATCCCAGAGCCTTTTGCCGTCGATTTCGAGGCCCATGCCCGCGCACAAGGTGCGATTGCCGAGACCGTTTCCAACCCTGCGGAATTGGCCGAAGCGTTCAAGCGCGCTCAGGCTGCTACCAAAACCACGGTGATCTGCATGCAAGTTGACCCCTATGTCGGCTGGACCACCGAAGGCCACACGTGGTGGGAATGTGGCACGCCGCAGGTCTCGACCGATCCCAAAGTGACCAAGGGCCACGAAGATTGGGAAGCCTCGCGCCACCTGCAACGGAAGGGCATCTGATGGCTTTGCAAGGTCTGGGCGACAAGCCCATTCTGGTCATCGGGCGGGTCGGCATGGATTTGACTCCGTCGCCGGCCAACACCCGCATCCGCGAGGCCAGCACGATGATGGTGGCAATGGGCGGCTCTTCGGCCAATATCGCGGCGGGGCTGTCCAAGCTTGGCTGTGGCGCGGCGCTGATGACCTGTGTGTCTGACGATGCGGTGGGCTGGTATTGCCTTGATCAGCTGGACTCCTATGGCGTCGATCGCCGCTATGTCAAAGCCATCAAGTCCGAGGCCCGCACCTCGCTGGCGGTCTATGAGACCCGCGTGGCCGAGCATCAAAGCGTGATCTACCGCAACAATGCCGCCGACTTTCAGATGAGCCTCCAAGACGTTGAGGCTGTCGACTATGCGGCCTTTGGTGCGATTATCACCACAGGGACCGTGTTCTCGGCAGAACCTTCGCGCAGCGCCGCGTTTCGCGCGTTCGAACTGGCCAAGGCCGCAGGGCTGACCATCATCTTTGACGTCGATTATCGCCCCTACAGCTGGCCCACGCCGCAGGTCGCCCAAGAGGTGCTGTCGCAAGCTGGCGCGTTGTCGGATGTGATTATCGGCAACGACGAAGAGTTCGGCTTTATGGCGGGCGACTATGCGCAAGGCGAGGCCAAGGCCCGCGCTTTGGCGCAGACCAGCGCCGCTTTGGTGGTCTATAAACAGGGCCCCGAAGGCTCGATTACCTTCTATGCGGGGGAAGAAATTCGCACCGGCATTTTCCCCGTCGAGGCGTTGAAGCCGACCGGGGCTGGTGACAGCTTTATGGCTGGAATGATCGCATCTTTGGCCGAGGGGCGTCCGATCCGCGAAGCCATTCTGCGCGGCTCTGCCTGTGCGTCGATTGTCGTCGCCAAGGTCGGCTGCGCACCTGCCATGCCCTTTCCGCCTGAACTCGAGGCTTTTCTCGCATCCCATCCTGGCCCCACATCTGCCTAAGAGGACAATCCCATGCATATCGCTCCCTTTGACAACGCAAATAAACCGATCGTCGGGATTGATGATCCTCTGGTCCCGCTGAACTATTTTAACATCGTGAAGCTCAAGCGCGGCGAGGCCTTTGAATATCAGGTCCCCGGCTATGAGACCTGCGTTGTGCCAGCGACAGGCACGGTTGATATTGAAATTGAAGGCGTGCGCTTTGCCAGCGTCGGCAATCGTGGCGTCGATGTCTGGGATGGCGAGCCAGAGGGCGTCTATGCGCCAGTCGGGGCGAAGGTCACGATCATCTGCACCTCTGAGACGACCGAAACCTTTATCGCGGGGGGGCGCTACGACAAGGTGCTAGAGCCGTTCGACGTGCGCAGCTCTGAGATCGACTTTGTGCAATATGGCAGCGATGACACCAAAACGCACCGCAAAATCAAGCACATCCTTGGCACCAAATACCACGGCAAAGTTGGCCGCCTGCTGGTGAGCGAGCTGTTTACGGTTGGGCAGGGCGGCTGGTCCGGCTTTCCAAGCCACAAGCATGACACCGACCGTCTGCCGCAAGAGACCCGCCACGACGAGACCTATAACTTCCGCTTCCGGCCGAACTATGGCTCTGGGCTGCAAATGCTGCAGCGCGAGGACAACAAGCCGGGCGATGCCTATCACATCATGGACGGCTCGACGATTTGCCTCGACAAAGGCTATCACCCCTGCGCCGTGCTGCCAGGCTATGAGATGTATTACTTCACCATTCTCTCGGGCCTGAGCCAGCGCCCCTTGGTGCAGTATTTCCAGCCCACCCATGCCGCACAGCTTGAGACGATCCCCGGCATCAAAGACATGATTGCAAAGTTCAAATGACCGTCGCAACTCTTGCCGAAGTGCTGCAACCCGCGCTCAAGAATGGCTATGCGGTGGCGGGTCTGGTGACCTTGGGTTGGGAGGATATGCGCGCCTATGTCGCCGCAGCCGAGGCCGAGTCCGTGCCGCTGATCTTGCAAGCAGGGCCGGGCTGTCGCGCCCATACGCCGCTGCCGATCTTGGGGCGGATGTTCCGATATCTGGCAGAGAACGCCTCGGTGCCGGTCGTCGCACATCTGGACCATGGCTATAGCTTTGACGAGTGCCGCGAGGCGCTTGATTGCGGCTTTACCTCGGTGATGTTTGACGGCTCGCGTAAACCCTTGCAGCAAAACATTGATGAGACCGCCGCGATTGCCGAATTGGCCCACGCGGCGGGCGTGTCTTGTGAAGGCGAGATTGGCTTTGTCGGCTATTCTGGCGGCGAAAGCTCTGCCGGAACCGACCCCGCCGAGGCCGCGCGCTTTGCTGCAGAGACGGGTGTTGATGCCATGGCGATTTCGGTTGGCAACGTGCATTTGCAGCAAGACAAAGACGGCCAGTTGGACGAGCCCCGCATTCGCGCCATCGAGGCGCTCACCCGCACGCCTTTGGTCATTCACGGCGGTTCAGGTGTGCCATTGGCGCAGCGGCGCGCGCTGGCTCTGGGGTCCAATGTGTGCAAGTTCAACATCGGCACCGAGTTGCGCATGGTCTTTGGCGAGGCACTGCGCAAAGCGGTCAACCAAGAACCCCTGCGCTTTGACAGGGTTGCTTTGCTGTCCGAAACCCATGACCCGATCGTTGCCGCCGCGCGCATTGTGCTGCGCAATCTAAAGCAAGCCTAAGGCGGTTTTACCCATCTTAGGTTTCTCAAAGTGCAATTTTGCCATTTGCCCGAATCGATTCGTTTAATAGCGAATTGATTCGTTAAATTCCTTGCAAATGATTCTCTAACTCGCAATATATTGATAAAAAAAAGTTCGGCGCTCTCTTTTGCGCTAGATATTGCATGTTGAGCGGGGAATTTAGATGCGGTTATTTCGGAAATCGGCTGTTCAAACAGCGATGGTGCCTTCTTGGTCTGCCCTGCTGGCGCTCGTGGTCGCGCAGGTCTTTGCGGGCCACTCGGTGCAAGCTGAGACGATCACCCTGCTGCAAGCCTATGATCGTATGATCAGCGGTGGCATCGAATTTGGCATGATCGACGCGGACTTAGAGGCCTCGGCCGAGACGGTCAAGCAGGCTAAGGGACAGCGCTTGCCGCGGGTCGAAATCTCGCTGCAATATGATCACATCAATCAAAGCGTGATCTCGTCCGACAACACCGCCTATGCGACGGGGACAAGCGTCTATCCCAAAACCTCGATGAACTTTACCGTGCGCCAGCCGATCTATGACGCGGTGCGCTTCCGGCAGTTGCCTTTGGCCAAAGCGCAGGATGCGGTGCGACAGGCCGATGCCGAAGTCGCCCGCAACCGCGTGGTGCGCGAGCTGTTCGCGGCGTATTTTGGCGTCGCGCAGGCGCAGTTGCGTGTCAGCCGCACCAAAGCGATCAGCAAAGGGCGCGCCGAATACGAGCGCAGCGTGAGCGAAGACATTGACGCAGGCCGCCGCGAGGTCGACGCCCTGATCCGCGCCGAGTCCGACAGCCTTGCCGCACAAGGCGACGAGCTGGATGCCGAGATCTCGCTGGTCGAGGCTTTGGCAGAACTTCAGCGCTATGCGGGGCCCGATGTGACGGGGGTTGTGCTCAATGGTTCCAAAATCGGTGTCGTCGATCTGAGCAGCCTGAGCCGCGAGATGACCGAAGCCAGCCTGTTGTCGATGTCGCCGGATGTCCAAACGGCCCGTGCCTCGCTTGAGGTGGCCAAGCGTCAGCGGTTGGCGGCCAAGGGCGCCTCGCAACCAAGCGTCGATCTGGTTTTGGATCTAGAGCATCAGATGACCGAGGGCTCGCTGTTTGGTGGTGGCTCGGAAACCCAGACGATGACGGCAGGGGTGATGATGACCGTGCCTTTGTATGAAGGCGGCATCAAGAAATCCCGTGTGCGCGAGTCCGAGGCTGGCATCAAAGCCGCCGAGCTGCGCAGTCGTCAGGCCGAAAAATCGGTGCTGGCGCGCTATGCGGCTTTGATGAAGGCGGCCAAGGTCACGGCAGAACGCAGTGGCAAGCTGTCGCGTCAGATGCGCTTGACCCAAGATTCCGTAAGTGCTGCGCGCGAGCAATTCGACGCAGGTCGCGCCTCTGAGGCGGTGCTGCTGGAACAAGGCCTGCGCCGCGACGTGCTGGCACTCGATATTCAAGGTGCGCGCTTGCAGCAAATGCGCGTGCAGGCCGAGCTATACGCTCTGTTCGGCGCTTTGGACATGAAGACGATTTCGACGCAGGCGGGCGGCTAACGCTTGGCTGCAAGACGCGATTTAGCAAAATGGGAAGTGGGCTAAAATGAGCAGACAGCTTTTGATCTATGAAAACGTGGTGCCTTTGAACCGGGTCGAGCATCGTGACCTTTCGGTGCGCCAGTCGCAGAACTTTCTCTTTGCGCGCGACACCAACACGGTGCCAATCGTTGACGTAGAGTTTGTCAAAGTCGCGCCCGAGATGCCGATTGTTTTTGCGCGGACCCAAACGGGTCTGGTCTGTGTGTCGCTGGTTGGCGCAGAGCAGGACCGCAACTCTTTGGTCGATGCGGATGGCGTTTGGCAGGGCCGCTATGTGCCCGCGTTTTTCCGCCGCTATCCGTTTGTGTTCTCGGTGCAAGAAGGCAGCGACAAGCTGACCCTGTGCATCGACACCAGCTATGAAGGCATCAACGACGAGGGCGAGGGCGAGCGTTTGTTCGACACCACCGGTGCCGAGACCGCCTACACCCGCACCGTTTTGCGGTTCGTCGAGGAATATCAGGCGACCTTCAACCGCACGCAGGCGTTTTGTGATCGGCTTCAAGCCAGCGGTCTGCTGGAAGAAGCACGCATCGACTACACCCTTGCCGATGGCAAGCAGGGCGGCGTGACCGGCTTCTTGCGCGTGTCGACCGAGCGGCTGCGGGCGCTTTCGGACGCACAAGTGCTTGAGATGTTCCGCAACGGCGATCTTGATCTGATCCAGCTGCATTTGATTTCGATGCAGCAGGTCGAGCCTTTGGTTGCGCGGATTGCCGCAACTGCAAGCGCGCCAGAGCAGGCGTCAGAAATGACCCTTAACTAAGCGTTGCTATTCTATACGCGTCCGGAGTGTCCGGGCGCGTATTCTCATGCGGTGGATGCATAAAAATGACCAAGCATATCAGATCAGGCCGGACGAAATCTGGCACTTCGGCACTGCCGCAGCCGGTTTCTCGGGCAGTTGCCAAGTTTGATCTGGGCGCGCATCCCGCAACAGCTACCCCCGCTTTGCCCGATCGGCTTTGGTCTTGGCTTGATCGCCGCATCAAGGGCGAGGGTGCCAGCCTGACGCGCAGGCGCCCGGGCATTGATATGCTGGAACCCCGCTTGCTGATGAGCGCAGACCCTGTGACGGTTGCGGCAAGCTTGGCCGCAGGCGCAACCTCTACGACATTGCGGGTGACGCAGGTTGATACTGGCAACAACACCACCCAAGACCGCCTGCAGCTGATCTCGACCTCGACCTCCACGGTTTTGTCGCAATGGAAAGTTGCGGTTGTCGATGGCACGCGGCGGGTGATTTCGGTTGATGGCAACGACGCGGAAACGGCTGTTGATGTGCTCAACATTAACGGCGATAGCAATTCGAACACGCTGGTGCTGGACAACTCGATCCTCAGCCTGTCGGACGGGATAAAGTTCTCGATCTCGATGGGGGGCGGCGCGAATGACACGATTGTCGGCCCAAAAGCCTCGACCGGTCTGGTTTGGAGCCTGAGCACCATCGACGGAAATGGTGCGGATGGCACCTTGTCGATGCTGGCAACGACCAGCTCTTCGACCAATCCGGATACCACCACGGCAGAGGCTCAAAAGGCCATCGACAGCCGCACGACCTATGATGACACCACAAATTATTTCCTGTCGTTCAAAGATGTTGACCACTTTGACATGCAGGCCACGCGCGACATTCTTGTCGATCAAAACGGCGCGACCGCCTCTGAGTGGGGCCTGACGTGGAGCGGGACGACCACCAACCTGTCACGCTTTACCACGGCGAATGCGGTTGCCAGCACGGCTCCGACCACGGTGGGTCGCGCGGTTTCCGTCACGGTCACGGGCGCCGAAGGTCTCAGCACCACGGGCAGCAGCCATTTGAACCTGAGCGCGCAGTCCGTCACCGCCAGCCAGACGGGGGCAAGCATCAATGCGGGCTCGGGTCAACTCAGCCTTTACGAGGCCAGCGATGCGACCCGCAGCGACGCGTTTCTGTTCGATGTGCGTGGTGTGACGGGATACACTGGCACGGCGGGCAAAGATGTGGCGCGCGCAGCCAGCGGCGTGAGCATGGCCCTGTTGGGCGGCGCTGACAGTTTGACGGGGTCGGACGATCATCTGATCTGGACCGTTAACATCACAGCAGCGACGGGCGCGCAGGCCGAGGCCGATATCTCGATCGGCTTTAATTCCCAAAGCGAAACAGGGGCTTGGACGTCCATCGGTGCGGGTCGCTATTATGGCGTCGATCAGCTGACGGGCGGCGATGCCACCGACAAGCTGGTCTTGGACTACGGCAAAGCGGTCTCTGTCGCGGTGAGCGGCACTGTCGATGCGACAATTCTGTCGATCCGCAACAATGACGGCACGGGGGCTGCGCTGGTCGGCACGGGCTTTGAGCAGCTTGTCGCGGCAACGGTGCCTGTGGCTGCGGCGCGCAACTTGATCGACTATTCCGCGATCAGCACGGATATCACCTTTGATCAGGGGCTTGGCTCGGCTTCGGGCTTTGGCTTGATCTCTGGTTTCACCGCGATTGTGACGGGGGCGGGGAATGATACCGTTGTCGCGGATCCGGCGATGCGGTCGATTTCGACGGGTGCGGGCGACGATGTTGTGACGCTTTCGGCGGTGACCAATAGTCTTGCGGTCGATCTGGGGGCAGGGGCGGATACGCTTGTTGGCGACGAGGATGAGACGGCGCTTTTGGCTGGCGTGCAGACAGAGGTTGCGACCTATTTCGTCGTCACCAGCTTGGGCGCAAGTGGTGCTGCGGGCACGGCGACGATGCGGTTTGATGCGACAACGGCCTATACGGGCGGGGGGTTGATCACATTTGCGGGCGCCGAGTTCATCTCGGGGCTTGGCAGCGATACGATCTCGGGGCTTGGCAGCGATAGCGATGCTGACAGCCTTGTGCTGGACCTGACGGTAACGGCGGGCACCACGGCGACATGGTATATCCCTGACGTTTACACGGGCGCGATTGTCTTGGGCTCGCAGACGCTGTCCTATGAGGGCATCCGTCTGGCGGGGCTGACCAGTGGCGCCAATCCGTTGATTACCATCAGCTATGCAGGCAACGGCGGCACGATTGCGCAATACGAAAGCGCGGTCAGCGTCGATCTCACCCAAGGGTTGGTCTCGGGTTTGGCGGTTTGGACCGGCACAGTTACAGGGCTGATCGGCACCGAGTTTGACGACACGCTGATGGGCGACGCGACGACGGCCTATGTCTCTGGCGGCGCGGGCGATGACCGAATTGGCACAAGACTGGCATCGGGCGCGACGCTTGCGGGCGGGACGGGCACGGATACGATCTTCTTTGATCGCGCGGATGGGGCGGTGACCCTGACCAACTTGCAATTGCAGATGGTCAAGGCGGGCGTCACCAGCATCGTCACGCTTTCGGACATCGAGGGCGCGTTCATTGCGGCGGATGCAGCGACGGCGGGCGTTTCGATCTCGGCGGCAGGCTATACGGCGGGGGCGGTGACGCTGCGCGGCGGAGCAGGCGATGACACGCTGATCGGCACCGCGCTTGCGGATATGTTCACCGAGAGCGGTGGCAGCGACAGCATTACCGGCGGCGGGGGCAGCGACGTGTTCGCCGCCAATGGCCTGACCGGAGACCGCACCATCGCCGATGGCACGGTTGCAGGCACGACAAGCTATAGCCATGCGGGCGGCCAAGACACGTTGACCGGCATCACCGTATTCAAGCTGGGTGGGGATGACGGTGCCAACCTCTTTGACGCATCGGGGCTGACGCGGGCGCGGGTCGAGCTTTATGGCGGCGCAGGCAATGACACCCTGCTTGGCGGCTCGCAAAACGACGTGCTTTCGGGCGGTGCGGGGCAGGACAGCTTTGCGGGCGGTCTGGGCGACGATACTTTGCTTGAGGACGGCTTTACCCAATATTTCGTGAACACCGCGGGCCTGATCCATGACAGCGCCGAAGACGGGATGAGCACGATCACCCTGACCTTGCCTGCCTCGACCGCGACAAGCGATCAGTTCCATCTGGTGCTGACCTTGGCCGATGGCTCGACGGTTTCGACCGCCGCGATTTCGTTCAGCGACAGCGCGGATACCATTGCCAGCCAGATCACCAAGCTGCATCAGTTGGATGCCGAGTCGGTGCGCGTGCGCGTCACCAAGTCGGCGGGCGGCGTGATCACCGCGATTACGCTTGAGCTGACGGGCTCTTATGCTGCCCGCGATCCTGGCGTGCAGCTGAGCGCGACGGGCACATCCGTGGTCACGACGGGCGGCACCGCAAGCACCTTTGCGGCATCCGGCGTTTTGGTCGTCGGCACCCGCACTTTGACCGCGCCAGAAGCGCTTACGGGCATCGAGATCCTTGATCTGCGGATTATGTCGGACCGCGCGGGTTGGGCCGATGTCAGCGGCTTTGTGGGCAAGGCGACGATCACGGGCTCGTCAGCCGATGACACTGTGACGCTTGGTGCGGGGCATCGGGCGGCGTTGGGCTTGGGCGATGACCGCGTTACTTTGACGGCGGCGGGCGTTTATGATGGCAGCTCGGTTTGGATCGACGGTGGGGCGGGCTATAACACGCTGGCTGTGACGGGGCAGACTGTCATCATCGGCGACAGCTATGCGGCCTTTGCCACGGGCGACACTGCCAAGGTGAGCACCGCGCAGTTCCAGCGCTATCTGGTCACGGGCACGGCGGGCGACGATACGTTAGACGCATCGAACCTGACCTCGGCGCAAATCAGCGGCACCACGGCGATCACCGCTCTTGCACGCGGCGCGGGTCTGCAGCTGCGGGTTGGTGTGGACTTTGTGGTCACGCATCCCGATGGCACCAAGGTTTCGATCGACATTCCAGCAACGGCTTCGACGCTTGCGGCGGTGCTTGCGGCCTTTGCGACCGATGCTGCGGGGGCCTCTAGCGGGCTGACGGCAACACTTACGAACGGCGTTATCACCGTGACGTCAAGCCGGACGGGCACGGGCAAGCTGGTCTTTGAGGGCGTCACCGTGCAGGGCACAGACGCCAGCGGCGCGGCCACAAGCTGGGTCGATACCGATGTGATCGACGTGCTTGGCCTGAGCAGCGCCACAACCAGCGGCGCCACCGCAACCGCCGCGCCGATCAGCGCCAAGGGCGTGTTGTTCAACGCGCTTGCGGGCAACGACAGCATTGTCGGTTCGGCAGGCGATGACATCATCGTTCTGGGCAGCGGCTCGGGCGCGGATACTGTGACGGGCGGCGCGGGGCGCGATCAGGTGATCGTCTCGTCCGCGGGGATGGCGGGCGACTATACGCTTGCGACCTCGACCACGGGCGGCGTCAGCACGGACACCATCTCGCTGACAGCAGGCGCCACTTTGGCAACCCTGAGCGGTGTCGAGCTGATCGAGATGCGCGGCGATGCAAGCGCAAATACCATTACGGCCACCGCACTTGCGACCGACTTTATGTATCGCACGGGCGGCGGGGCTGATGCCATTTTGCTTGGCACGGGTCAAAACACGGTTGTCGTCAACGAGGGCACTGGCGCTGCGACGATCTCGGGGACGCGGGCTGCGGCGATCTATCTGGATGTGTCAGGTGCTGTGACCCAAGCGACGCTGGGCAGGATTGCGGCGATCCCTGCGGGGTCCAGCCTGAGCATCGGCGGCGTTCCGGTTTTGGCGGAAAAGGCCTATCGCACAAGCGTTGACGACAGCGCGCAAGGCAGCCTGACCTTGTCGGGCACGCTGGATGCCTCGGCACTGACCAGCGATATGGTCTTTGAGCAGGCGCAGATCGTGGTGACCGGCGACAGCGTGTTTGGCACGGCTGCGGTCCCGATGGTGTCGAATATCACCTTTAAATCTCCGCATATCACCGTGCAATCGGGGGCGACGATTGCCACCACGGGGAACGTCAGCTTCCTTGGCACAAACACGGATGTGCGTTTTACCTCGGGGTTCTACCGTATTCAGGCGATTGATCTGGGCCTGAGCATTGCCGAAACCGGCAGCGCGGCAACCTTGATCCAAGGCAAGAACATCACGGTGCGGATGGTTGCGGGCGAAGACCCAGCCGCCAGCGAAGACACCGCTTGGCATACCGATAGCGCCAATGCGTTCCTAGACTCTTTGGCCGATGCGTTTGACAGCATTGCCTTGCTGGCGGGTGTGTCGCGCACGGTTGTCAATGTGAACATCACCTCGGGTGCGGCGGCGACCTTCCGCACGACGGGGTCTGATGAGGATGGCAACTTTAACGTCACCGCTTTGACGATGACCGAAACCGCCAGCGGCCCGACCTCGGTTGGTCTTGGTATTGCGGTCTCGGTGACCCAAATCGCGCAGAGCATCGACCTGAAGGGTACTTTTGACATCAGTGGCGACATGACGGTCAGTTCCATCGTGGATGCCAGCATGTCGGCTGAATCCGCGATTGATACGCCGATCTCGGGCTTTGCGATTGCGATTGCGGTGAACGTGGCGCTGATTGAAAACTCGGTCACCGTGACTGCGGTCAGCGGCAGCACCGTTGCGGGCGACATGCGTGTGGGGGCCTATACCACCGAGCGGCTCTTTACCGATGTAGCCGCAGAGGGTGACATCGACGCCAAGTTCGCTTTGGCCATTGGCGCGCAGATTGCCATCATCGATACCACCGTGCGGCTGCAAGGCGACATTGCGATTACTGGCGATCTGGTGGTCGAAGCCGCGAGCGAGAAAGCCGACATCCCTGAATCGCAGATCCTGTCGCTCAGCTCTGGCAACGGCGGTTTGGCGGTTGCGGCGATCATTGGCGGCGGTCCAACCAATCTGGCCGACACGATTGGCGAGAGCTTGCTGCCGACCGGTACGGTTGCGAAATATGGCGTGAACCATCTTGCGACCAACGTCCTCAAGGGCGGAAAGCTAGAGAAGTTCTCGACCTTTGTGGACGACAAGGTGAACTCCGACGACGAGCCAGTGGCGTCGAGCATTCAGCTGACCGGCGCGATTGCGGTCGATTATATCGAGAACACCACCGCGGCCTATCTGGGCTTTAGCGGCGTGACGACCTCTACGATTTCGGTTGGGGGCGATACGGCGGTCGGGGCGACGGCAGCGGCGCGGCCCAAGTCGGCTGCGGTTGCGGTGTCGTTCAATCAGGGCGAAAAACCCGATACCGCGACAGAGCAGGGCACGCAGAACGCGGGTTCTTTGGCGGTCAACATCGCGATTTATAACCAGTCCTCGCTTGCACAGCTTGAGGGTGGATTGCGCCTGACCGCGCGGGGCGCCGTCGGTGTCTCGAGCGCTGCGGTAAACGAATTTGATGTGAACTCGTTGCCAGTGATGAACGCAATCGAGCTGTTCAAGAACAAGCTTGAAGCGCCAGAACTGACCAACCTATCCGGTAAGCAAGACATCGCTGCGGGCGATGTGGTTGGTGTCGGCGATCAGCGCTATGTTGCGAAACAGAACCGCTTGAACCTCGATCTGGGGACGGCGGATTACGAGGACGCCACCTATTGGGAAGAAGTCTCGCCAGGGGATATGCCGCGCGAGTTGTTGGCTCTGATCAGCGACACGATTAGCAGCGATCTGGGCTTTTCGGGCTATTTCGACATGTTCACGCAGTCCAAAGCGCGTGGATCCTCGAACGGGGTCGCCTTTGCGGCCAACGTGCTGGTTACGGATTACTCGGCCGCCGCGCATATCGCGGATGGCGCGGTTCTGACGCTTGCGCCGGCGACGGGGACGGCGGACAGCACCAACGCACTGAGTGTGACGGCTGAAACCACCGATGACATCTTGCTTGTGGTCGGCAATATCGCCGTGCCGGGGCTTTCATTTGGCGAAGACAATGACCCCGACGTAAAATCCGGCGGTGTCAAAGCGGCCATCAGCAGCCACTACGAAAAATTTGCCGAAAAGCTGAAATCGGCTACGTTTAAGGGCGAACCCAAAGAGACCGAAAAGGTGTCGGCACGCGCTGTTGGCGGTTCGGTCAATGTCACCATCGCCACCGATACCGCCAAAGCGACCATCGGCAAGGCAACCATCACGGCGGATTCCGTCAGCCTCGAGTCCACCACTGCGGGCATGTCGATGGGATTGGTTGCGGCGGGCGGCACCTCGACCAAGGCGTCGTTTACGGGGTCTTGGAACCACGTTGGCCTGACCACGCTGTCCCAAGCCTTGGTGGACGCGCGGGCGATGATCACGCTTTCGGGTGATTTGTCGCTGGCGGCCAAAGATTTCGTCGGCGTCTTTGCCTTTAGCGGTGCGATGCCGACCTCGTCCAAGACCGCCGTTGGTCTTTCTGGCGT
>CAWJOY010000058.1:0-11210 GCA_963844505.1 uncultured Alphaproteobacteria bacterium | reverse complement strand
CAAGGCACCACGCAGCACCCTGTCGCCCCAAGCAACCCCCATCCCGATGCCCGTGCCAAGCGCCACAAACGCAAGCCCGCCAACACGCGTATCTACCGCAGCGCCAAGCCCCAGCCATGCCTCGCCTATAGCGGCAAGGTTGACATCATTCTCAACCGCGACTGGCACGCCAAGTTCTGTGCGAAACACCTCACGCATGTCGCGCCCAGCCAAACCGCGCAGGTTCGGCGCCCGCTCTAGATGCCCTGTCACGGGATGCAGCGCACCAGGCAGGCCAATCCCAGCCGCAAGAATGGTGCAACCTGCTTGCGCGGTCAGGTCTGCCATATGCGCAGCGACCAGAGCCAAAACTGCAGGACCACCGGCCGCAGGGGTATCAGCGCGCATCTCTGCCAAAACCGTGCCGTTCAAGTCGGTCACAACGGATTGCACCTTGGTGCCGCCGACATCCGCCCCGAACAAACCACCCGCAACAGCCAAAAACCGCCCGTCCCGATCAAGCCAGTCTTCGGCCAAATCCGCGTCCGGCACTGGATCAGACGCCCGCAAGTGCATCCCCAAACGCTCTCGGATCGCTACGGGCAAGATAGCCTCTCGCGCCTGCCTCATGCCCGACCTATCGCTTTTTCTGTCGCCGCATCAAAGAGATGCACCTTGCCACGCTGCGCCTTTGCCGTGACGGTCGAGCCGATGATGACTTCGCCGTGGGCGGGTGCGCTGGCGATCATCTGCTGACCCGCCGCCGTGAAATGCACCAAGGTTTCGGGCCCCAACGGCTCGATTTCGGTGACGATGCCTGTCACCGTGAACCCAGCATCGGCAATTTCGCTTCCCACCAACAAATCATGCGGACGCACCCCGACCAGCACCGCGCCCTTGCCCTCTGCCAGCATAAGACCGCCCGCGCTTTGCAAGGCAGGCAGAATGTTCATCGACGGCGTGCCGATAAAGCGTGCGGTGAAAACATCGACGGGGTTGTCGTAAATTTCCATCGGCGGGGCGGCTTGCAGGATATAGCCGTCCTTCATCACCACAATGCGGTCGGCCATCGTCATTGCCTCGACCTGATCATGGGTGACATAGGCGATGGTCGTGCCAAGCCTGCGGTGCAAGGCTTTGATCTCAATTCGCATTTGTGCCCGTAGCTGCGCGTCAAGGTTCGACAACGGCTCGTCAAACAAGAACCCTGCAGGGTCGCGCACCATTGCACGGCCAATCGCCACCCGCTGACGCTGCCCGCCCGACAGAGCAGCAGGCCGGCGGTCCAACAGCTGCGTCAGCCCCAACAGCTTGCCCGCTTCTTCCACCTTTTGCGCCTTATCGGCCTTGGACATCTTGGAGGTGTAAAGCCCAAAGGCGATGTTCTGGCGCACTGTCATATGCGGATAGATCGCATAGTTTTGGAACACCATCGCAAGGTTGCGCTGCTTGGGGTCGACCTCGTTGACGACGCGACCATCAATCAAGATCTCGCCACCCGAGACCTCTTCAAGTCCGGCAATCATCCGCAGCGTCGTCGATTTACCGCAACCCGACGGGCCGACAAACACCACGAACTCTCCATCCGGAATGACCAGATCAATGCCGTGGATGACGTTGGTTTTCCCGTAAGATTTCACCAAGGATTTGAGTTCAAACGTCGCCATCACTTGGCCTCCATCAATGCAGAAAATGCAGCGTCAAGCGCTTGTGCCGCCTCGGTTTCGCAGGCCAAAACCGCCTGCGCTTGTGCTTCGAAATCGGCCAAAGCATCACGATAGCAGGCCAGCGCCTCGGTCATAGGCGCCGCCGCAGGACCACCAAAGCGGTCGCGCACGGCAACGAAATAGGCAGGCGAAACGGTCCGAGCAAAGTCCTCGGCGCTCAGCGTCGTCTCGGACCCAACCGCGTGTTTGAAGGCCGCTGAGAATGGCGCATAGCCGCCCGTCATCAGGCTTTCGCCCGCAGCCACCACGGCCTTGGCGGTTTCGGCTGCGATTTCATGGGCCAGCCGAAATGAGACGCCCTCGCGACGCACCACGGAATCCGCAAGCTCGGTGATCGTGATACAGGCGCGGTCGGTGTTCTGCGCCACCCGATCTTGGTTGATTTGCAACGACGGAATAAACGCCGCCAACAGACGCAAAACGCGACTGCCGCTGTCAAAGGCGCGATAGCCCGCCGCTTGGGTCTCGCCTTCGCTGTCGTTCATATCGGTAAACGGCGTGTTGTGCATGATATCCTTGGTCATGCGCGCGCAGCCGACGGTCTGCGACGCAAGGTGGCGCATGTGCTCAATCGGCACAGGATTGCGCTTTTGCGGCATGATCGAAGATATCTGCACGAATGCATTGGGCACATAGATCTGCGCCACCTCAAAGCTGGACCAGACCTGAAAGTCTTGGATCAAGCGCCCCAGATGCAGGAACAAAAGTTCAATCGCGCTGTAGGTGCTGGTGATATAGTCGACAGCCGCGATGCAGCTGTAAGAGTTGCGCTGCGCGGCCGCAAAGCCCAACAGGTCCGCCATCATCTGACGGTCAATAGGAAAGCCCGAAGTGGTAATCGCAGCCGCCCCCATCGAGGACAAATCAACCGTAGCACGGGCCGCCTCTAGTCGCTCGATATCGCGGATCAGAACTTCAATCGCTGCGCCAAGGTAATGGCCAAAGGTCGTTGGCTGCGCCGGTTGACCATGGGTATAGGCGACGATCAAGGTCTCGCGTTCGCGCTCGGCGGTGTCGATCATTGCAGCCAGCAGCGCACGCGCCTCGGCTAACAGACCATCCAGCCGTGCCTTTAGCGCCAGCTTGAACAGCGTGTGGTCGATGTCATTGCGCGAGCGGGCCGTATGCAGGCGCCCGCCCATATCGGCACCGACTTTGGCCTTCAGCTCGGCCTCGCGCAGAAAGAAATAGTCCTCGAACTCGCCAGTATATTGCAGCGCGTTGGGGTCAATCTCTTGGTCAATCTCGACCAAAGCCCGCGCGATCTTGGCCGAAACTTCGCGCGGCAGGATCCCCGTGCGGTCCAGCATCACCAGATGGGCGCGATCAATGCGGCGAAAACCCTCGGCGTGATCATTGCGCGCATGATCGAACAACGGTGCCAACACGGTGTTTTTGTACACGGGGTCGGGAAAGGTGGAACGGTCGGTCATGGTCATCCTTTAAGTCCCGCGAGCATGACGCCGCGCACGATAAAGCGTTGCAAAGCAAGGAACACAAGCAAGGTCGGGATGGTCGCAAGCGCCGCCCCCGTCATGATCATTTCCCACTGAATGGATTGCTCGACCGCAAAGCTCGTCAGGCCGACAGGCAGGGTGTAGAGCTCTTTTGAGGTCGTCGAAATCAGCGGCCAGAAGAACGCGGTCCAGTTCCCCAGGAAGGTAAAGATCGCAAGCGCCGAGAGCGCAGGCGTCACCAGCGGCATGGCGATCTTCCACCAGATGGTGAACTCGTTCAGCCCGTCCATCCGTGCGGCCTCGATAAAATCATCCGGCACGGTTTCAAAGAACTGCTTCATCAGAAACGTGCCAAAGGCCGTCATCATTCCAGGGAACATGATGCCCCAGTAGCTGTCCAGCCAACCCAGATTGGCCGACATCAAATACCACGGGATCACCAGCATCTCGGTCGGGATCATCAAGGTCGAGAGGATCGCGATGAACACGAACTGGCGTCCACGGAATTGAAACTTGGCCAAAGTATAGCCGACAAGGCTGTCGAAAAAGCAGTTCGAGGCCGTGACGCTGATCGCCACGAAAGACGAGTTCAGGAACCAGCGCGGAAACTCGCCTTCGGTCAGTACCTTGATGTAATTTGCCAAAGTCGGGCTCTGCGGGATCAAGCGCAGGTCGTATATCTGGCCAGAGGTTTTCAAAGAGGTCGAGAACATGAACAAGATCGGCGTGATCATCAGCAAGCCGCCGATCAGCAAGATCGTCCAAACGATAATGCGTCCGGGCTTGATGGCCGACATACGCAACATCGGCGCGGTGGGGGGATTGGTCGTGGCCATCAGCGTGTCCTCAGGAACCAGAGTTGCACCAGCGAGATCAGCAGCAAGATCGTGAACAACACGACCGTCTGAGCCGCCGCAGCGCCCATCTGGTATGAATTAAAGGCGGTTTGATAGATCATCAAAACAAGCGGCTTGGTGGTGCCAAGCGGCCCGCCGGGATCATTGGTGGTCATGTTGTAGACCTGATCGAAAATCCGCAGGAAACCGATGGATGAGAACACGACCAGAAACACCGTCGTAGGCTTCAGCAGCGGCAAGGTAATCTTGCGCAGGATGGCAAAGTCGCCCACCCCGTCAATCCGCGCCGCCTCGTAATAGGTTTGCGGAATAGACCGCAGCCCCGCCATAAAAATGATGATTTGAAAGCCCAAACCCGCCCAAATCGCCGTGACCATGATCGACGGCAACGCCCAATCCGTAGAGCGCAAGAAGTCCAGCTGCCCCATGCCCAGCGCGCCCAAAACCGAGTTGATGATGCCTGTGGGGGCGGGCTGATAGAACCAACGCCACACCCAGCCCATCGCAGAGGCCGTGGTGATAAATGGCAAGAAATACAGCGCCCGCAGCAACGTGTGGCCAAAGCGGATCCTGTCGAGAAAATACGCAATCACAAAGGACAACAACAGGCTGATCGGTGTGCCGATGATCAGATAAGCGAAGGTGTTTTTGAACACTTTCCAGAACTCGGCCGATGCGAACATGTCGCGGTAGTTTTTCAACCCGATATACTCGGGCGGAGACATCAGGTTCCAATCTGTAAAGGACAGCCGGAAGGCGTCAATCGTGGGGTAAAACCGAATGACGCTATAGAATACGACTGGGATCGCGAGAAAAGTCCAGACCCAGATCGCTCGGCGCGCGCGCATAGAGAGGCGCGGCGCTGATTGGGGTGAGTGTTGCATCGCCATATCAGCGCCGCTCCTTTAGAGGATCACTTAGAGCGATCGATGATGACTTGCTCGGCGGCTGCGGCTTCGGCCACGCTGTCAGCAGCCGATTGCCCCTGAAGGAACACGCGGTTCGCCATATCCATCGCAACTTGGCGCTGTGCCTGCTCGTCTACGAACTTGGTGGTATGCGCGTACTCAAGACCCTTGAGGAAAGGCGCATAGATCGGGTCCGCCAGATTTGCCTCGGTCAGGGCGACCTCTGGACGGGCCGGAAGCTCGCCGACAACCTCAAGCCAGATCTGCATTGCTTCGGGCGACGACAGATACGCAAGGAACTTTGCCGCGGCCTCAAGCTTTTCGTCCTTGGCAGTCGCACCGATGCCATTGGCAAAATACGACGCATAGTTCGAACGCATACCCTCAGCGTTTGCGGGCAGTTCAACCACGCCCCATTCAAAATCGGTGATCTCTTTGAACGCGCCCAAACGGAAGGTGCCATCAATGGTCATCGCAGCCCGACCCGCACGAAACGCGGCCTGACCTTCATCCATAAAGCCAACAGCGCCAACGCCGTGCTTCAGCTCAAGGTCGGTATACCACTGCGTCGCCGCAATCCCTGCCTCGGAGTTATAGGCAACAGTAGCATTGTCGTCGCTGTAGGGTTGGCCCCCGAACTGACGCACCAGAACTTCGCGCCACCACTGGTGGTCCTGCCCTGCCATGTCGAGCGTCAAGCCAACCGTGGTATAGTTGCCGCCGTCATCTTTCTTCGCCATTTTCGCTGCGTCTTCGATCAACGCGTCCAGAGTCGCAGGCGGGGCGTCGATGCCCGCTTCTTTCAGCAGCGTCTTATTGTAAAACAGCGCAAGCGAGCGCACGGCAGTCGGCAAGCCATAGTAATCATCGCCGCGCTTCATCGCTTGGACGATCGGGAAGAACTCGCTTTCGATTTTCGCGGCAGGAAACTGATCGCGCGGCAGGGGCTGCAAGACGCCGCCCTTCACAAAGCTGTCGGTCCAACCATAGAACATCTGCAAAACGTCAGGGCCTTTGCCCGCCATATTCGCCGCAACGACGCGGGTTTGATAGTCAGCGTAGGGGAAAGTGACCTGCTTGACGTTAATGTCGGGGTTCGCTTCTTCAAATTTCTCGATCAGCTGATCAATCGCTTTGACGCGAGTGTCATAAATATATTGCCAATACTCGATATCCACAGCACCAGCAGACGAAGCAGAGACCATAACGGTCCCCGCCATCAATGTCGCTTTAATGAAACTCTTCATATCTTCCTCCGTTGAATGGGCCAATCTAAGTGCCGCAGGGCCAGTGATGGCTGCGGCCGGCGTGATCTGCTCTCTTCGTCAATGCCCCATTGCAACGCGGAGCATCCAGACAGGCTGGCGCTTGGCGCTGCGCAAGTCAATAAGATAATTAACTTGAGTTAAGTAAGTAGGCGTGTAAACCTGCAATCGACTTCTGTGGGGCACCTCTGCCGCTGCAGGCATGGTTTAAAGCGTATAAGAGCAGCTACACCTGCACGACGCCGGAGATCCGAAGGACATAACAATGGCACTTCCCATTTCGACCAAACCCGAATCGACCGTCGAAGCCGCCGAGGCGGCGCGTCACAGCGGGTTGACGACACAAGGCAAGAACCCCGAGCGCAGCCGAGAGCATAACCGCCGCGTGGTGCTGGAACTGTTGCGGCGCGGCGGCAGTTTAGGGCGCAAAGAGTTGGCGGACATGGCCAATATCTCGACCCAAGCGGTGACCAATATCATTGACGACCTGCTTGCGGAAAAGCTGCTGCTCGACATGGGGCGCAAGCGGACTTTGCGCGGGCTCCCCCCCATTCAATACGCGATCAACCCAGACGGCGCGATCACCATTGGGCTTGAAATCGCAGTAGGAAGCCTAACAGCCGCCGTGCTGGATTTGGGTGGCAATCCGCGCTCGGTCGAGCAGGTGGCGCTGCCCGACATGACGGCCTCGGTCGTGCTTGCGATCATTGGCGACCTGGTCGCGAGGTTGCGGGATGCATATGCAGCCCCACTGATGGGGATTGGCGTCGTGATGCCTGGCCCATTCGAAATCGAAGGGCTGTCTGGCGTCGGCCCGACCACCCTACCCGACTGGTCTGGCGTCGATGTGGTGGGTGCGCTAACGAAAATCTGTGGCGTTCCTGTGTTTGTTGACAACGACGCCAACGCCGCCGCCGTTGCCGAGATGCTGTTCGGCAAAGGTCAAAATGTTTCGCATTTTTGCATGCTTTACTTTGGGGTTGGCATAGGGATGGGTGCGATCCTTGCCGATCAACCGCTGCGTGGCGCTTTTGGCAATGCGGGAGAAATCGGCCACATCGTCGTCGAGACCAACGGTCTGCGTTGTCAATGTGGCCAGCTTGGCTGTCTGGAGCGTTATGTCTCGCTGCATGCCCTGACCGAGTGGATGACCCAAGACGGCGTGACGCCAGACAGCGCCGAGCTGCAGCGGCTTCATGCCGCGCGCGATCCGGCCATCCTTGCTTGGTTGGACCAAGCGGCCCCCCATCTGGCCCGCATAATCAGTCTGCTTGAGAACATCTTTGACCCGCAAACGATGATCCTTGGCGGCAAAATGCCCGAAGCCATTCTGGACGATCTGATCGCCCGCCTCGATATCCCAACCAGTGTAGCGAACCGCCGCTTGCGCACCCTGCCCCGCGTGCAGCTGGGGCAATCCAACGAGAACTCTGCCGCGCTTGGCGCCGCTGCTCTCCCGTTTTTCAACGCAATTACCCCGCGGCTTCACCTGTCTCAGGATCAAGCCGCCATCTAATTTTTGACACTGCCCCATTATCGCTAGGAAATTCGATGACTGCCCAAGACCGTCTTGCCCATCGCGAAGCCACCCCTGCCCTCATGCGCCTGTCGCGCGCGCTGTCACGGCTCGACAGCGTTCTGACGGTGATGAACACTGGTGCGCACCCTGACGACGAGCAGAGCGGTCTTTTGGCATGGCTGCGGTTTGGCTTGGGGATGCGGGTGGTGATCGCCTGCTCGACCCGCGGCGAAGGCGGACAGAACGCCTTGGGGCCAGAGCGGACTGGTCTGCTGGGCCTCATTCGCACCCGCGAGATGGAAGAAGCCGCGCGGGTGCTGGACGCGGATGTGGCTTGGGTTGGCTTTGGTCCCACGGACACTGTGCATGATTTCGGCTTTTCAAAGGATGGCGATGACACGCTTGCGCGCTGGAACGAAGCTTTGGTCGTCGAGCGGATGGCCCGAGCCTATCGCAGCTATCGCCCAGATGTCGTCTTGCCGACGTTTTTGGACGTTCCGGGCCAGCACGGCCACCACTGTGCAATGACCCGAGCGGCCGCCCAAGCCATCGCCCTGGCCGCGGATCCATCCGCTTTGAGCGATCACCCCGACGGACCGTGGCAGGTCACCCATCACTACCTTCCCGCATGGTCGGGCGGCGGGGATACTTATGATGACGCAGTGCCGCCACCGCCCGCGACACTAGAGATCGAAGCCGCAGCCGTGGACGAACCCACTGGCGTTTCGTTCAGCGAGATCGGCCAATGGTCCCGCCGTCGCCACGCCTCGCAAGGGATGGGCAAGTGGTCGGACACCCCAGCGCGCAATTGGAGCCTTCACCGCGTTGGTGGCACGCAAGAATCCCGCCTTGCGCAATCCCTGCCCCAAACACTGGCAGATCTTGCGCCCCTCGCAGGTCCAGCCGCAGAAGATGTGGCAAACGCCGCCTGTCAGATCGCATATGCCCAAAGCGCGTTTCCGCAGCGCGAACGCATCGCAGCGGCTTTGGCCGATGCAGATGCCGCGTTGGAAAGGGCCCAGCAAAGGGCAGACGCAGAGTTCACCGCGCTGCACGGGCATCGCCTTGCGCGCAAGCGGCGCGAGCTTTCCGTCGCTTTGGCCGAGGTCGCGGGCCTCGCACCAACTGTCACGCTACATCCTGCGCAAGTGGCCTTGGGCGGCAGCAGTCGTCTTCACATCGGCCAAACCACGCCAACAGAGGCGCGGGATATTCTGCTTGTCCCTCATTTGCCAACAGGGGTCTCTGCCCCAAGCCTGACACTGGAAACGGGTTTTGTAGATGCCATCGCCCAAGTCGCTGCAACTGCGCCCTTCACTCCAGTTTTTCATGAGCGCTTTGATGCACTGGGCGGCAATGGGGACAGCTGGGTTGAGGTTTCGGCGCAGATCGCAGGGCGGCGCATTCGCTTGCGCGTGGATACAGACACGCCAATGACTGTCGGGCCGCGGCACAGTTTTGCGGCACGTCCAACACAGCTTATCCGCAGGGTGGGTGACACCGCCCAGCTGAAGGTGGCGCTTGCCGATCCCGAAGCGCTTTCCTTCGAGACGCCCCAAGGTTGGGATATCGCGCAAGACGGCTGCACTTTGACAATCACCCCACCAAAAGAGGCGCAGGAACAGCTTGTCACCCTCACGCCAAGTCTTGACGGTCGGCCTGCACAAAGCCTGTCGCAGGCGCAGTTTCCACATATCGGTGCTGTCAGCTATCCCGAAACCGCCAGCCTCAAAATCCTGACGCTGGACGTCAAGATGCCGCTTGGCGCGCGCATTGCCTATATCGGCTCGGGCGATAGCGTCGGGCTTTGGCTGCAACGGCTCGGCTTTGATGTGACGCTCTTGGAGACAGTCGAACCAGATGAGACTTTTGCCGCCTTTACCACCGTGTTGGTCGGCGTCGTCGCCTTTGGCACCAGACCGGATTTGGTCGCAGCCACTCAACGGCTGCACAGTTTTGTCGCAACTGGCGGGCATCTTGTGACGCTTTATCAACGCCCCGATCTGGGTTGGAGCGCCGAAGAGACGCCGCCTCTCATGCTCAAAATCGGCACGCCTTCGCTGCGCTGGCGCGTCACCAATCCGGCCGCAGCCGTGACCTTTCTTGACCCCACGCATCCGCTGTTGAATGGTCCAAACCTCATCAGCAGCAGCGATTTCGACGGATGGGACAAAGAACGCGGGCTCTATTTTGCCGCCGCATGGGATCAGGCTTATCAGCCGCTTTTGTCGATGTCGGACGCGGGGGAAGACCCGCTAACAGGCGCGCTGGTTTCGGCAAAGATCGGGCGCGGCCGCCACACGCATATCAGCCTCGTGCTCCATCATCAGCTTGATAAGCTGGTGCCGGGGGCCTTCAGGTTGCTGGCAAACCTTGTGCAGCCCGCATAGCGGCCCTGTCACCCGCCACCTTGATCAAATACCCGCCAAAGGCGCCCCCTTCCTGGCGTGGAAAATCTTCAGAACCAAGAAGCCTACAAAGGTCAATCGCATGAAAATCCTTATTTTTTCCGAGACATCGCGCGGCCAGTGCCGCCACTGCGGACCGGATCGTTTCGGCGCTGCAAACCAAACCAACAACCGTTTTGGGCATGGCAACGGGCGGCACGATGGAGCCGGTTTACGCGCAACTCTGCGCTGAGACCGCAAGCCAGCCCGGATTGTTTTCACAGTGCCACGTCTTTAATCTGGACGAATACGTGGGCCTCAACAGCAGCCATCCCCAAAGCTATCATCACTACATGCGCAAGCATCTCTTCGATGCGGTCGGGCTTGCAGAGACGCGGGCGCATATGCCAAAGGGCGATGCCGCCGAACCCCAAGCAGAGGCCGCGCACTATGAGGCCCAGATCGCGGCGCTCGGCGGTATTGATCTGCAAATCCTTGGCTTGGGCGCAAATGGGCACATCGGTTTCAACGAACCCACCTCCTCGCTTTCATCGCGCACACGGATCAAAACGCTGACGCGCAAAACCGTAAGCGACAATGCTCGGTTTTTTGGCGAAGATGAAACGATACCAAACTGCGCCATAACAATGGGGATTGGCACGATTCTTGAGGCCAAGCAAATCGTTTTGCTCGCCACTGGCAGCGCGAAAAGTAACGCCGTCGCGCAGATGATCGAAGGCCCCGTGGCCGCCATCTGCCCTGCCTCGGCCTTACAGTTTCATGCTGATGTGACAGTGATCCTTGATGACGCCGCGGCGAAGCACCTGAAGCTTCGTGAATATTACGAGACCGTGCATCCCTCAGGCCGCGACGCCGAACCGCGATTTCGGCAACACACCTAAGGTGCCTTCTCGCATCGCAGCACCATAGGCTGGCCCCAATTCGACGCGCGTGATCGCCCGCCGTTCTCGGCCCCGTGCGGCGTTACTCGCCATAGCCTCGCGTCAAGATGGCATCAAGGTGGAGGACCGCCCCCTCTAACGCCTCTCGCCAGAAAATCCAGTCGTGCCCGCCCTCGCTGACACGGAAACGGTGGCGGATACCTGCATCG
>CAWJOY010000057.1:0-11419 GCA_963844505.1 uncultured Alphaproteobacteria bacterium | reverse complement strand
AGATGGCCAAGCTGACCGGCGGCGGGCTTCACCAACCTGCCCGCCGACCGCAAGTCGCTGCGCAGGCAAGCTGGACCGTTCCGCCGAAGCGTTTCGCGCGCGATGAGGACAGTGTGGCGGACGAGCTGTTCGTGCTGGTGCTGGAGAACATCGAGACGCGGCGAAATTCGCGGCACCTGCCAGCTGTTCACCCGGGTCGGCCAGACATGGCCGTTCTATTCCTATCGGCTCAGCACGCTGTCGCAGCACAGCGCCGAGCTGGCGCAGACCTTCCGCGCCGAGATCCTCAGCCTCGTCACCGATCTTGAAGGATCGTGCGAAGTCGGCGGACTGTTCCTGCACCCCGGCGAGCGCGCCGGCGGGCTGGGCATGTTGCTGGCGCGCAGCCGCTACCTGTTCATCGCGCGCCACCGCGCGCGCTTTACCGACCGCATCCTGGCCGAGCTGCGCGGGGTGATCGACGAGGCGGGCGATTCGCCGTTCTGGGACAGCATCGCCGGGCGCTTCTTCGGCATGAGCTTCGATGAGGCGGACACAGTTCAACGCCCTGCACGGCAACCAGTTCATCGCCGATCTGATGCCCAAGCACCCGGTCTACGTCGCGATGCTGCCGCGAAGCGGCGCGCCGCGTGATCGGCCTGCCCACACCGTCAGCGGCCGCGCCGCGATGCGGATGCTGGAGAACGAGGGCTTCGCGCTACGAGAACTATGTCGACATCTTCGACGGCGGCCCGACGATGACCGCGCGCACCGACCAGGTCGCGAGCATTCGCGAGGCGCGCGCATGCGATGTGTCGGGCGATCGCCGACGGAGGCGACGACGCGCTGGTCGCCACCGGGCGGCCTGGCCGATTTCCGCTGCTGCTATCGGCAGGCGATCGCGGCGGTGGATCGACGCTTGACGGCACGCCGCGCGGAGCTGCTGGGCGTCGAGCCGGGCGACGACGGTCAGCTGGATCGAGCGCTGAGCCGATGCTCGACCGAAATCAACTTCGACGGGATCATCGGCCCCAGCCACAATTATGCGGGGCTGAGCCTCGGCAATCATCGCCGTCGGCCGCAACGCGGGCGCGGTCAGCGAGCCGCGCGCCGCGGCGCTGCAGGGCGTCGCCAAGATGCGCGCCAATCTGGCGCTGGGGCTGGCGCAGGGCTTCTTCGTGCCGCTCGCCGGCCCAACGCCGGCTGGCTGGCAGCGCTGGGCACCGATCTTGCGAGCGCCGACCGCGCATCTGCGCGCCGCGCGCTTGTCCGCCTCGTCGATGTGGGCCGCCAATGCCGCGACCGTCTCGCCTGCGCCCGACACCGCCGACGGCCGCTGCCACCTGACCGTCGCCAACCTGCGTCACCATGCCGCACCGCAGCCACGAATGGCCCGGTACGCTGGCGCAGCTGCGGCTGGCCTTCGCCGATCCGCGCACTTTGCGGTGCACGCGCCCGTCCCGCCGCCGTTCGGCGACGAGGGCGCGGCCAACCACATGCGGCTGTGCGGCGGGCACGGCGAGCGAGGCGTCGAGATCTTCGTCTATGGCGACGGCGGCGGCCCCTTCCCCGCGCGCCAGCATCGTCGAGGCGAGCGAAGGCGATCGCGCGGCACGCATGGGCTCGATCCGGAGCGCACGCTGTTCATTCAGCCAGAGCGAGACCGCGATCGCCGCCGGTGCGTTCCACAACGACGTCGTCGCGGTCGCCAACGAACGGTCCTGTTCGCCCACGAACAGGCGTTCGAGGACCGCGAGGCGGCCTATGCCGCGATCCGCGCCGCGTTTCCCGCAGGTCGAGATCGTCGAGGTACCCGCCAGCGCGGTGATCGCTGGCCGACGCGATCGCAGCTATCTGTTCAACGCCCAGCTGGTCACCCTGCCCGACGGCGGCCAGGCGCTGGTGCTGCCCAGCGAAGCGCAGGCGATGCCCGCGGTGTGGCAGTGGCTGGAGCCGATGGTCGCGGGCAACGGCCCGATCCGCCGGCTGGTGCCGGTCGACGTCCGCCAATCGATGGCCAATGGCGGCGGTCCGGCCTGCCTGCGGCTGCGCGTCGTCGCCGATCCCGCGACGGTCGATCCGCGCTTCCTGGCGGACGAGGCGAAGCTCGACCGGATCGCCGCGACTCATTGCAGCGCACTGGCCCGAGGAGATCGCGCCTGGAGATCTTGCTTCGGCGACGCTGGCGTCCGATGTGCGCAGCGCGCGCGCGGTGCTCGAAGCACTCGACCTCAGCGAACTGACCTGAGCCATGAAAATGCGCGAATTGCTCGGCACGGCGCAGGTACCCGGCGGCGACGAGCTGCGGCTGTACCGGCGCGGCGATGATTTTATCATCACGATCGACCGCAACGAATTGATGAGCAGCCGGATGAGCGGCTCCGAAAAGCGCTGGCGACGATGACGTGCGAGCGGCTCCGCGGCGCGAAAACGCCACCTGCTGATCAGCGGCTACGGCATGGGCTTCACGCTGCGCGCCGCGCTGGCGGCGCTCGGCCCCGACGCGAAGATTACCGTCGCCGAACTGGTGCCCGAAATCATTGAGTGGGCGCGCGGGCCGATGGTCGAACTGGCCGGCGCTGCCTCGACGATCCGCGGGTCGAACTGGTGACCGGCGATGTCGGTGCGATGAGCGCGGCGTGCACACGCCGCTACGATGCGATCCTGCTCGACGTCGACAACGGGCCCGACGGCCTGACGCGCGAAGAGAACGAGCAACTCTATTCGACGCGGGCCTTCTGCCGCACGCATGGCGCTGCGCCCCGGCGGAATACTGGCGATATGGTCCGCGACCCCCGACCCCGCCTTCACCCGCCGATTGGGCCGTGCCGGCTTTCAGGTCGAAGAGGTCGGCGTGCGCGCGCGCAGCAATGGCAAAGGTCCGCGCCACGTGATCTGGTTCGCACGGACGGCCTGAGACGAGGGTCGAACCCGTGCGGAAACATCTCGTCATAGGCGCAGCAGCGTTGGCGTTGTCGCTCTCGGCCTGCGCCGGGGGCAATTTCCGGCCGGTGTCCGATACGCCGGTGCGGATCGGCGCTGCCTATGCTATCCGCGGCACGACCTATGTTCCCGCCGCGGCCCCGACCTATGACGCGGTGGGTTATGCCAGCTGGTACGGCAGCGAATCCGGCAATCGCACCGCCAATGGCGAAGAATTTCGTCCCGGCTGGATCACCGCCGCGCACACCACCCTGCCGCTGCCGACCTATGTCGAGGTCGACCGCGCTCGACACCGGGCGGCGGATCATCGTGCGGTTTGTAGTCCAAGCGAACATTCCCCCATTTTCTGGTTGAGGTCGATCTTCTTTCGTCTTGATTCAATCGAGCTACAGGATTTCTTGCTGGAAGCAAAGGTAAATTACCGTTAGCTTCTAACCATTCAAAGTATCCGCCATAACGAGATCCTGCTTGGTAAACCGATTGTGTTGGGTCAAATCCAATAGCACTTCCGATAACGTCATTTTCGTCTTGAAAACGGTTTTTACCAAAAGATAGATTTCCGCTAATGTCAATTTTTAAGTGATTGTCAAACAAAACAGGATTAATGGCAATCGAGGTTGTTGTTCTTTCAAAACTTGTGTTTTTCAAAATCCCAGGATTGTCAACGTTCCCGACAGACAAACGTACCGGTACTTTGTCAAACAAAGCGCCACTCACTGATATGTTATTGTTTACCGTCAAAGCAGTGCTGAAAATTTGATCTTGCCAATTGGTGTTTGCTGTACCCAACAAAGCTTTTTGAGCAGCAGATCCTTTTTCGTTAACCAGAGCATCTTCGCAATCCGCTCAATTCGCGCATAGTCGACCTCTAGCGTCAGCGCCGATTTCGCCCGCGCAAGGGCAAGCTGCGAGTGCCGCCGCGCCTCGGCATGCATGTCTGGATAGTCCAGCGCCGCCAGCGACAGCAGCGTCTTTTGCAACCTGATCCCCACCTCGACGGTCGCTGCGCCATCGCGGGCTGTTGCGGTAAAGGCATCGTCGAACATCTCACCCAGAGCCAGCGGCGGCACGATCACTCGATCAAAGCGCGGCTCAGAGACCTCGTCCTCAGTCAAGGGCGCGGCCCAAGCCGCAAACAACCGCACAAACCGCCCCAGAATCACAATCGCAGTGCCCGGATCGTTGACCGCAGGCGACAGAGCGCGCGCCGAAATCTCGGACAGCACAATCAAGCCAAAGCGCGGATCGTCGTCAAAGGTGCGATTGTCGCCGATCACAAAGGCATTGCAAATCCGCTTGGCGACGCCGTCTTCCAACGCGCCGCGTGTGTTCAGGACCACCAAAGGCTTGCCGGGGGCATGGAAGGAACCGGGCAGGGCTTGCACCATGATATGCAGATCGTTGGCCTCGGCGATGCTTTGCAGCACCTTCATATCGACAAATTGCACATAGCCGATGTCTTCGCAGAATATCTTGATGCCGCGCGCCTCATTGGCGGGGGTGAGGCCGATGCCGCCCAGATAGGGCAGCAGGCGGCGCTCTTTCAGGCTTGCCAGCGCCGCCGTCTCAACCTTGTCGATCGTGGTGCCAAGCCGCCCCAACCGCGCGATGTTATCGACCCAGCGCACAAAGGTTAGGATGACCCAAGCAAAAATCGCGCTGGTCATCAAGAACAGTACGAACAAGCCCGTGCGCCCATAAAGCCCTGTTTTCAATGCGACTATTGACACGATGCTAAAGATGAACGCGCCGATAAAGCTTGAAAGCGCGGTCTTTGAGACATCATCGGCCAGCACCAAGGCAAAGGCCCGCGGCGTGCCGGATGCGCTGGCTGAGGCATAGCTTGACACCATCGAGCCCACCGCAAAAGTCGCGACCGCCAGCATGGAGGACGAGATAATCGTTAAAAGGCTCTCAATCGTGTCGGGCGAAATCTCGGGCAGTTTGAGGTCTGACGCAAAGTAGTCCGAGGCCAAAGCCAGCACCGACGCCCCCATAGCAAACAGGCAATAGAGCAGGGGCTTGGCCCAAAGCCGCTTGCGCAATTGCAACAGGTTGTGAATCCAGCGGGTGTTCATCGTGCGGCCTTTTCTGTTTGCGCAGCCAAGGGTCATCGGTGCGCTGTTACCGCTAGGCTAGGAACTCTGACCGCCCGCGTCAAACCAAGCCTCGCGCGCCCCGTTGACAAACGGGGCGCCAACGCTCAAGGAACCCATATGTTCTTTACTCTATCCCAAGTCGCCCTCGGCGGCGCGCTCGGTGCATCCCTGCGCTATCTGACAAACGTCAGTGCAATGCGTATGTTCGGGCCCAACTTCCCCTATGCCACCTTGATCGTGAATGTGCTTGGCTCGCTCTTGATGGGTGTGCTGATCGTGACGTTGGCCAAAAAAGGCGGCACGCATTTGGCACCGTTTTTGATGACCGGTATCCTGGGGGGCTTCACCACGTTTTCTGCCTTTTCGCTTGATGTTTTCACCCTGTGGGAACGCGGCGACACCCTCACCGCTGTCGGCTATATTGCTGCCAGCCTTATCCTTTCCCTCGCAGCCCTCGCCGCTGGGGTCTACCTTTCACGGGAGATTTTCGCATGAGCGCCGTAACCCTACTGACCGTTTCCGAAGCTGAAGGCGAACAGCGCCTTGATAAGTGGTTCAAGCGCCGCTTTCCGCAGTTGACCCAAGGCCATGTCGAAAAGATGTGCCGCACGGGCCAAATCCGCGTTGATTCCGGCCGCTGCAAGGCCTCTGATCGCGTGACGCCAGGCCAAAGCATCCGCATCCCGCCGCTGCCCGATGAGGTCGCGCCAAAGATCAAGCGCGTGGGCTATACGCCTGCCGATGCCAAGATGATCCAAGACGCGGTGCTCTGGAAAGACGAGCATATGATCATCCTCAACAAGCCACCGGGGCTGCCAAGCCAAGGTGGTTCGGGGCAGGGGGATCGCCACGTGGACGGTCTGACCGAGGCGCTCAAGTTCGGCTATAAAGAGCGGCCAAAGCTGGTGCACCGGCTTGATAAAGACACCTCTGGCCTGTTGATGCTGGCGCGGACCGACCGCGTTGCGCGGGCATTGTCCGAGATGCTGCGCCACCGCAACACCCGCAAGATCTATTGGGCCGCCGTCGCTGGTGTGCCGCATCCGCGCAAGGGCTCGATCAAATACGGTCTGATGAAAGGCGGTCGCGGTTATGGCGACGCCGAAAAGATGATTTGCATTCACCCTGCCAAGATGGACGAATATCCAGACGCCAAGCGCGCCCATACCGACTATTTCACCCTGTGGTTCCTCGGCAACCGGATCTCGTGGCTGGCGATGGAGCCTGTTACCGGCCGCACGCATCAGTTGCGCGCGCATATCGCCGAGATGGGGCACCCGATCATTGGCGATGGTAAATATGGCGGCTCGGCGACCGAGAACATGGGCGACGGCTGGGGCGCAGGTATGGGCGGCGATCTGTCGCGCAAGCTGCACCTGCATGCGCGCATGTTGAAGGTTCAGCACCCGATCACCAAGCAGATGATGACCTTTACCGCGCCTTTGCCCGAACATATGGCACGCACATGGAAGACGCTTGACTGGGGCGAAAACGATGTGCCAGCCGATCCATTCGGCGGTGACGAATGAGCGCTTGGACCGCCAAACGCTTTTGGAAGACCGCCACCGCATCTGCTTGCGAGGGCGGCTTTACCGTCACGCTTGACGGCAAGCCCGTCAAAACGCCCGCCAAATCGGCGCTGATTGTGCCGACGCTTGCAATGGCCGAGGCGATTGCGCTGGAGTGGGATGCGCAAGTTGGCGTCATCAAGCCTGACACCATGCCCGTCACCCGCGCGGCCAATTCCGCACTGGATAAAGTCGCGCCGCAGTTTGCCGAGGTGTCGGCGCTGCTGGCCGCCTATGGTGAGACCGATCTGTTGTGCTATCGCGCCACCGATCCGCAAGAGCTGATCGACCGTCAAGCGATTGGCTGGGACCCGCTGCTTGACTGGGCGCGCGAGACCTTTGACGCGCCGCTTGTTGTAACTGCGGGCATCATCCCCGTGGATCAACCCGAGCCAAGCACCCGCGCCCTTGCCCAAACTCTTGCGCGCTATGACAACTTTCAACTTGCGGCCATTCACGACGTGATCGCGATCTCGGGGTCGCTGGTGCTGGCCCTTGCTGTGGCGCATGGACGGCTCAGCCCGCAAGAGGCGTGGCAGTTGAGCCGAATCGACGAGACTTGGCAGAATGAACTCTGGGGCATCGACGAAGAAGCCGCCGAACTTGAGGCCTTCAAGCAAGAGGCACTGTTCGCCGCGCATCGATTCTTTGAATTGTGTCGGTAACAATATTTCCTATCCCTGCGGAAACATTGTGCAATCTGTCTTAATAGGGTCCGAGTGCCGTCTTTTTTGGCGCTCTTCCGTTATATTGGCGGTTTTCCTTGACCTTGGGCGGGGCTATAACCCAAGATACGACACATTGGCGCTGTAATTCGCCATCGCTATCGCACCTGTGATTCACATGGGGCACTTAACATTCGCCTAAAACATAGGCGGAAACAGGAAGAGGTAAGAATGAAAAAATCAGTATTCCTTGGCACGCTCGCAGCTACCACGATCATCGCTGGCATGGCTTCGGCCACGACGCTTGACGACGTGAAAGCCCGCGGCGAGCTGATCTGCGGTTCGAACACTGGCTTGACCGGCTTTGGCGCTCCAGACGCGACCGGCCAATACGTCGGCTTTGACGCTGACCTTTGCAAAGCTATTGCCGCTGCAGTTTTGGGCGATGCGTCCAAAGTGAAATACGTTCCAACCACCGGTGAGACCCGTTTCACCGCGCTGGCTTCGGGCGAAGTGGACGTTCTGATCCGCAACTCGACCTGGACCTTCTCGCGCGACACCGACTTGAAACTCGACTTCGTGGGCGTGAACTACTACGACGGTCAGGGCTTCATGGTTAAGAAAGACCTCGGTGTTTCTTCCGCAAAAGAGCTCGACGGCGCGACGATCTGTATCCAGACCGGCACCACCACCGAGCTTAACCTTGCTGACTTCGTCAAAACTGCTGGCATCTCTTACACGCCAGTGACCGTGCAGGACGACGCTGAAGGCCAGCGCCAGTTCCTTGCAGGTGCTTGTGACTCCTACACCACCGACGCTTCGGGCCTTGCTTCTCTTCGTGCGACGCTGCCAAACCCAGCTGACTATGTGATCCTTCCAGAGATCATCTCGAAAGAGCCACTCGGCCCAGTCGTGCGTCACGGTGACAACCAGTGGGGCGATATCGTCCGTTGGACCTACTACATGCTGGTCGCTGCTGAAGAAAAAGGCATCACCAAAGCAAACATCGAAGAAGTCGCTGCATCGACCACCGACCCAGAAGTTAAGCGTATGCTTGGCCTCGAAGGCGACCTTGGTGCGATGGTCGGTCTTGATAAGGACTGGGGCAAGCGCGCGATTGCTGCCAACGGCAACTACGGTGAGATCTTTGAAGCGAACATCGGCGCTGCGACCCCAATCGGTCTGGCACGTGGCCTGAACGCACTTTGGACCCAAGGCGGTCTTCAGTACGCTCCGCCAGTTCGCTAAACTTACTTGACGATCGGGCGCAGCTTAGGCTGCGCCCGAATTTTCCGAACCAAGAACATCACCCAGACCGCGCAGGGGATAACCCACACGATCGACAATAAGTCGGCAAGCGGAAGGGCAGGGGGTATTACCATGACGTCTGCATCAGGGGCGCCGAAAGCCAGCTTTCGGTTGAGCATGCTTATCTACGACACCCGCTACCGCTCGATGACCATTCAGGTCATAGCGCTGGCATTGCTGGGGGTGGCGTTGTGGTGGCTGCGGGACAATCTTGTCACCAACCTTGCCGATAAGGGCAAGGACATCAATTTTTCATTCCTGTGGAATCGCGCTGGCTATGACATTGATCAGCAGCTGATTTCCTACAACAATGACGACACGCACTCGCGGGCGTTGTTTGTTGGCTTGCTCAATACGCTGGCGGTGGCCTTTGTGGGCTGCATCTTTGCGACGATCATCGGGGTTTTTGCCGGCGTTGCGCGCCTGTCCCAGAACTGGGTCGTCGCGCGTCTGATGACCATCTATGTCGAAGTGTTCCGCAACGTGCCGCTGCTGCTGTGGATCATCCTCGCCTATACTGTTTTTTCCGAAGCCATGCCGCAAGTGAATGACTTTAAGGTCACGCAAGCGATGATTGATGCAGGCACTGCGCCTGTGGCTTCGATGTGGTTTGACAATACGGTCGCGCTTTCTAACCGCGGCCTGAGCATCCCCTATCCGTTCTTGGACCACTCCATCACGATTGCTGGCATTGTTAGCATCGACTTTAGCGTGCTGCTGCTTGTGGCGCTTGGCGGCTTGTTCTGGTGGTATCGCTCGACAATCGCGCGCCGCGTCAAAGGCGCGGAGCAGGTGGATTTCATCACCCAGTCCAAGCTCCGCGGTCTGGCTCTGGTCTCTATCGTGCTGTTTGCGGGCGCCGTCTATATGATGCAAGCGGGCGTCACGTGGCACACGCCATTCAGCCTGTCATTGTTGGCGCTCTTTACGGTGTTCGGCGCGTCACTCTGGCTCAACCGCAAAATCCTTGCCAGCGCCAAAGCGACCCAAGAAGCGACGGGCCTGCGCCCAGCCACTTGGTGGAAAAGCCTTGCGATCATCATTTTGCCAACGGCGGTTTTGCTGTTCGCGCTTGGCCTGCACTGGGATGTGCCGCACTTCAACATCGACGAGAACGGTGTCTGGAAGGGCTTTAACTTTACTGGCGGCATGACGCTGGCGCATAACTTTACCGCGCTGGTTTTGGCTCTGTCACTCTATACGGGCGCTTATATTGCAGAAGCGGTGCGGGCTGGTATTCTTGCGGTCAGCCGCGGGCAATCCGAGGCCGCTGCCGCTCTGGGTCTGCGTCAGGCGCGCATCATGAACCTTGTGGTGCTGCCACAAGCGCTGCGCGTGATTGTGCCGCCGCTGATCAGCCAATACCTCAACTTGACCAAGAACACGACGCTTGGGATGGCGGTTGGCTACCTTGATCTGAAGGGCACTTTGGGCGGTATCACCATGAACCAAACCGGTCGCGAGCTGGAATCCATGGTGCTGATGATGATGATCTACCTGATGATTTCCTTGATCATTTCGACGGTGATGAACGTCTACAACGCCTCCACCAAATTGAAGGAGCGCTAAGATGGAAAAACAGTCACTTTCCTATGTCCGCACCGATATGCTTGCGCAAAAGGCGCCCCCCGTCAGCCAGCTTGGCGCGATGAAGTGGGTGCGTGAGAACCTGTTCTCGACCCCGTTTAACGGGTTTCTGACCCTGCTCAGTCTCTATGTCGTCTATTGGGTGATTGCGTCGGCTCTGCCTTGGTTCTTGAACGGGGTTTGGGATGCCAACTCTCTGTCCGAATGTCGTAGCATCATCGAGGCGACCGCTGGCCCGCATGCCGAGGGCGCTTGCTGGGCGCTGATCCGCGAGCGGTGGCATCAGTTCCTCTTTGGCTTCTATCCGCAAGACATCTACTGGCGCCCTGTGCTTGCCTTTGGCTTCATGCTGATCGCGCTGGCGCCTGTGCTTTATTACGGGATGCGCAAGGTCAACATGATCGTCACCGGTTCGGTGGGCGTGCTGACCGTGATTTCGGTTTGGGCAGTGGCTGGCAAAGCCATCGACGTGCCGGAAAACCTGCGCTCGATCGGTCTGACGGGGCTTGACCCGCTGGCGATCACCATCGCGGCGCTTGCGATGCTGGCGCTGTTTGCGGTGGCGGCTTTGCGACCCAAGGCGATGATCTACTTCACCGCGCTGTTCCCGTTTGTGTGTTTTTACCTTCTGTGGGGCGGCATGTTCTGGTCGCCCGTCGCGGTGATCTTGGGCTTTGGCCTGATGCTGCTGACGTTTAACCTGCTGCAAAACCGCATTGGCGTGGCCGCTGCGGGGGCGGCTGGGATCGTGGTCGCGATGGTCTGGTGGTTAAAGATTTAGCCCGAAGTGACTTCGGCAATGTCGAGCATGATCAACCTGCGTCTGGAGCCGGTGTCGTCCGATAAATTCGGTGGCTTCCTCTTGGCCTTTGTGATCGGCGTTACCGCGGTTTCCGCCAGCTTGCCGATTGGCTTGCTGCTGGCGCTGGGGCGTCGCTCGGATATGCCGTTTATCAAAGGCATCGCGGTGACCTTCATCGAGTTCATCCGTGGCGTGCCGTTGATCACCATGCTGTTCACCGCGTCGTTGCTGCTGAACTATTTCTTGCCACCACAGAGCAACTTTGACCTGATCCTGCGCGTGATCATCCTCGTGACCGTCTTTGCAGCGGCCTATATCGCCGAGGTTATCCGTGGTGGTCTGGCAGCGCTGCCAAAGGGCCAGTCCGAGGCCGCAGATGCGCTTGGCCTTGACTACTGGCAGGCGCAACGGTTCATCATTCTGCCGCAAGCTCTCAAGATCTCGATCCCAGGCATCGTGTCCACCTTT
>CAWJOY010000056.1:0-11699 GCA_963844505.1 uncultured Alphaproteobacteria bacterium | reverse complement strand
TTTAGCACGGCGGGCAATCTGAGCGCCGGAGCGGGCGCGCTGAGCGTTGCGGCCAAGACCTCGGATGGCAGCAAAAACCTGAAGATCACGGCGCTCTCGGTTGCGGCCTCGGTTTCTGCGGCGTTTTCATCGTCGGTTGGCATCGCGCTTGCCGGCGCGGGCGCGGATGCGCGCAATGAGATTACGGGCCACACCTTGGCCGAAATTCGCGACGTAACGGGCGGCATTGCGGGCTCGGTTTCGGTGCTGGCGCTCAACTCGGCACAGATTTCGGCGACGGTTGCGGCTGTGGCTGCGGCGGTTGCGGGCAGCGGGTCTGCTGCGGGGGCAATTTCGGTCGGGGCGGCGTTCACGTCGAACCGCATCGGCACCGAGGATGATAGCTTTGCCACCACGGCACAGGTCGTGGATGCACAGCTGACCGTCGCGGGGGCGATGTCGGTTTCGGCGACCAATACGGCCACAATCACGGCAGCGGCAGGGGCCGGTTCGGCGGCGGTTGCGGTTTCGGGCTCGGTTTCGGGGGCGGCCTCTGGTGCGGGCGCGGATGTGACCAACACCATCCATGCAGATACAATCGCGCAGATCACCCGCACGGCCAGCGGGCCTTCGGGCGTTTTGTTGCAGGTTGGCAGCTTGGCGGTTTCGGCGACCAATACCAGCACGGCAAGCGCGGTTGCGGTGGGTGCAGCGATTGCGGCAGCGGTGGGTGGCAATGCGGCGGCGGCGCTGTCGATCGGCGTCGCTTTGGCGCGCAACGAGATTTACGGCAGCGTTTCGGCGTTGATTACCGATGCGAGCCTTGCCGCTTTGGCGACGCCGATGGTGATCGCAGGGGCAAGTCTGGCACCAACGGCGGGCAATATCTCGCTGAGCGCTACAAGCGCGGTAAAGGCGACGGCGCAAGCGGTTGCGGCTTCGCTTGCGGCGGGCTTTGGGGTTTACGGCGCTGTTGCGATGTCGGGCGCGGGGGCCAATGCGGCGAACCTTGTGCAGGTGCAAACACGGGCAGTGGTGACCAAAGCGCGGCTGACGACTTTGGGTGTGGTGGCTGGTGCGGCTGCGACTGCGGGCGATGTTACGCTTGCGGCGACAAGCACGGTTGAATCGATTGCCTCGGTGGATGCGGCGGCGGCGGCTGTCTCGGGTGGTTTGATTGCGGGCGCGGGGTCGATCGGTGTCAGCTTGGTGTCGAGCCAGATCGGTGGCGATAGTGCAGGCTCTGCCGCGCATCTGACCGAAGCGCGGTTTGACGGATCTGTGGTGGATGCCGCGGGCGATATCTCGGCGATTGCGACGGCAACTGAGCGGCATCAGATCAGGGTTTCGGCCAGTTCTGTGGCCTTGGCTGTCGGCATCGGTGGTGCTGTGGCGGGGGCGGGGCTTTCGGCGGATGTCACCAACCATTCGTTCGTGCAGGCGATTTCGCTGAACTCTGGGCTCAGGGCGGGCGGGTCGATCACGATCAATGCCGTGTCCTCGACCACGGTGGATGATGCGGCGGCGGGCAGCAGCGGCACGACGATGGTCGGCACCGCAGTGGCGGGTGGCCTTGCATCGGTCGCAGTCGCGGTAAGCTTGCTGCGTTCGACGATAGAGAACACCGTCACGGCGACGGTTCAAGCCACCCAAGCGCTTGAGAGCTATGTGGCCGCAGGCGGAGACGTCACGGTCACGGCCAATTCGACCAGCAAGATGGACAATCTTGACGGCGTCGGTGTGGCCTTTGCATCCGGGTATTTTGCGGCGACGGGCGGCGGTCTGAACATCAGCCTGTTGGTCAATAACACGGTCACGGCCCTGGTGGACTTGGGCAACCGGTTGCGCTCTGTCGTGAGCGGCGGCACCTTGACTGTGGCTGCGGACGAGATCGCGTCGATGTCGTCGAATGTGGTCAATATCTCGACGGCGGCGGCGCCTGTCGGGTTGGCGGTCGGGGCGGCGGTTATGTTGTCGCGCCATTCCTCGACGGTGGGTGCGACCATCAAGCGGGCGCAAATCACGACCACCGATCTTGACCTGCGTGCGACCTCGTCGCTGAACGTCAGCAAGACCGATGTCACGGGTGTCTCTGCCGGAACGATTGCGGCGGTGGTCAACGTCGCGACGGTCAAGGCTGAGGCCTTGGTCACGGCGCTATTGGATGATGCCGCGGTGCAAGCGGCCGAAGATGTGACGCTGGCCTCGGATTATAATGTCTATGGTCGTGCGACGGCGCTTGGGGTGGCTGCTGGGTTGGGTGCGATTGGCGCGATGGTCGTCGATCTGAAGGCAGGCACCGAACACGGCGCGGATTCCGTTGTGCAGGTGCAAGGCAGCGCAGATATCTCGGCGGCCTATCTGTCGATGAAAGCCACGATCACCAGTGATCTGTTTGGACAATCGGTTGTGGGCGGCGGCGGCGGTCTTGCGGCGGTTGGCGCGCAGACCAATGTGACTGATGACACCACAGCGGCAGTGCGGATCGAAAATGGCGCGGTTTTGACCAGCAATGCGGTGGTGATCGCGGCGCAGGCAAACCGGTCGTTGGACGGCACCGCTAACGCCAAAGCCTTCGCCCTTGGTGCGGGCGCTGGTGCGGGTCTAGATGTCGAGAGCACGGGCGACGCTTTGGTGCAATTCTATGCCGCGACGGGCACAGGCGCGGACGCTTTGCGCACGGTTGTGATGGGGCAGCTCATCCAGATCAGCACTCTGAACACGACCCAAAAGCAGTATATCGTTCAGCAGGGTGGCAACACCAAGAATGTCGAAAGCGGCTCGGTCAGCTTGGCGAGCGTTTCTGCCGTCGTCAGCCAAAGCGATATCGGCACCTCGTCCAACGCGACGTCTTCGGTGGTGGATCTGGGCAATGCCAGCCTTATCGGTGTTGGCAGCTATGCTTCGGCGGCCTCGATCACGCTGCGGTCTTTGACCAACATTGCCGCCAATGACGGGGTCTCGGTGACCGCGATCAGTGGGGCGCTTGGGGCTGCGGTTGCAACGTCAAACGTTCATATCAATTCGGACACCAACGTAAAGATGTCTGGGGCCTCGATCACCAATATCTCGGGTGAAGTGCTCATGGAGTCGCGCGCGACGCTGCGCAACGGCTCGGACGCGGGGATTTTCCAGACGGGGGCTTTCGGGGCGCTGATGGGCGTCAGCTCGGAGTCGGTGACCAAAAGCGCGACCAATATCGACCTTGCCAACACCTCGGTTCTGGCCAAGACCTTGAACATCAATGCGGGCAGCGGCGGCTTTATCGACAACTCGCTGAGCTCGATTTCGGCGGCCAATGGCAGCTTGATCTCGGCTGGGGTCGGGCTTGGCGTTGCGTTCACCAAAAACGAAGCCAACTTGGCCAGCGTGATCAACATCACCGGCACCACCAACCTGCGGTCGGGTGGCAACATGGCGCTGAACACCACACGCGGCTTGCTGATCCAAAAGCACGACGGCCTTGTGATCGTGCTGGCCTATGTGCCCTATGGCTATTCGGTAAGCAACATCGGCTCGAATTCCATCGCGGCCAACGTGAAAATTGCGTCGACGGCAAAACTGGAAGCGGGTGTCAATTATCAGACGCTCTATCAAGTCGCATACGCGCCAGAATCAAGCTTAACGGTCGCGGATGGTGTGACAGAGCGCGCTTTGACCACGGCCGAAAAGACAACCCTCGGGCTTGAAGCCGCGCAGGATTATATCGTCAGCGTCTGGGACAGCTCTAATCTGGCGATGGACCTTTTGTATGGCGATATCGTCAAGCTTGAGTCCGCCAATTCCGCGACAGCCAAAGGCGTGGCAAACAACTATTACAAGTTCATTGGCAACCCCAGCGGCTCGACGCTTTCGGTGATCTTGTCCAAAGCCGATTATACCGACAGGTCTCTTTGGCTATCGCTTGGCAGCAGCGTCTCGGATCAGGTGGCCTCTGAGGCGGGGGCGTATTACACTTCGAACGGTCTTGCGGGGATGGCTGCGACGCTGACCCGACAGATCTTGGTCATCCGTCCGACGGGCAGCTCTGATATTGGCGTCACGGTTGGCGAGCTTGGCACCGTTCTTTACGATCAATACCGCACCGTCCAAGGCTGGATTGTCAGCCACGCCAGCAACGCCGAAGCGGTTGTGCGCTATAACGCACAGCTTGCGCAGATTGCCACGCAACTGGGCCAGCTTGGCTTGGCTATTCCTGGTACGGGCGACTCGGCCTTGCTGTCGTCGTCATTGGAAACGCTGTTCGTCGACCTTCCGGATATCTATGCCTCGCCGGGGTCGATCTATATCAGCGGCGATGCGTCGGCTTCGTCCTATGCGGGGCTAGTGACCTCTGGTGTGCTGGTTGCCCATGCGGATGTGAATGTCAGCGCCAAAATTCAGGTCTATATGATGACCCGCGTTGGCGATATCGTCGTTGATGCCGCCCGCGTGGCGCGGATCAATGAGGTGACGGGGACGTATCAAGAGTTCTCGGCTGGCAACATCTATGTCAACGACGTGGTGTCCGGCCCCTTGGCGACGGCGACGACATCTGGCGCAAGCTTGAACATCTCGGTCGAAGTGCTGGATCGCGGTGACTACGGCTATTTCGACGCTATGCAAAGCTGGTTGGATGCGACCTATAACACCCCGAACGAGCTGACCTCGACGAGCCCATACGCACGCAAAGTGCCTAAGCTGACGCCAGATTTGTATATCCTTGGTTCGGTGGTGAATGACCTTGGTGCCGTCAACATTGTGAACGCTTCGGGGGCTGTACGGGTCTCTGGGTCGGTTTCTGGTGTGACGGTCTCGATTGTTGCGGGTGGCGATTTCTCGGTTACGACGGATTGGTATCACTCGGGAACCAACCCGCAGACCTCGACCTATCTTGATTCTGTTGCGACAAGTGCGACCAGCCAGACGGTCGGCGCGGTTGTGGTCAAAAACGTCTATCGCGCGAACCTGAGCACCGCAGACGCCAACAGCTTTAACGCCCAGCTCTATAACACCGCAGCAAGCTCGGCTGTGATCTCGAACGGGGCGATCTCGATTGTAGCGTCCTATGTGAACCTGAATGGCTTGATCCAGTCGGGTGTGACCACGGCCTCGATCACGGTTGCCAGCAACTTTGTGCCGCCGAGCGCGACCTCGTCGCTGTTCAGCGCAACGTCGGGTGCGATCACGCCGATTGCAGGGATCACTTTTGGCAAGGTCAACGGCGTTTCGGTGCCAGTGGACGGCTATTGGGATGCCAGCCAAAACGCGATTGTTCTGAAAGACATGGCGTTTGCGGGCGGCCGCATTGACATCACGGGCCAGATTTTCGCGACCGGAGCTGGCAGCCTTGTCGTGGCCTCTGGCTATGCCTCGGTGACGATCCAGAACAATTCGAAATACAAGCTGATCGTGAATGAGATCGACGCGTCCATCGACCGCGCGGGGGTGATCCAGATCACCGATTTGCTAGATGTGGATTCGTGGCCGGTGCCTGTGACCGCGAATTCGGAACGCATTGCCAAGCGCACGACCTATACCAAAACCTCTGCGGGCGTCACGACCACGGTGTCCGAGGGTCTGCTAAAGTCGACCGGACTTGCGTTTAACGTGCTGTCCACTGTGAACTCGACAGGGGCTTCTGCGACCTATACGCCCAAGGCGGGCACCTATTACGTCTACACCGAAGGCCTTGCGAACCTGACGCAGACCATCGAGACACGCTATATTTCGACCTTTAACGTCCTGTTCAACTTCCCGGCGGGCGATGGCAATCTCTATGCCAGCAGCACCAAGAACCTGTCTGCGGCACCGCTGCTTGAGAGCCAGTCCCTCGTCTCGTCCACGGCCGTTCGGACGCTGTTGGGGCTGGGTGCTGGCGACGCCCTGCCGGACGCCTTCGTCAAGTTCAAATACGTCTCGAACCCGCAGGTTCAGCTGATCACTGATGCGGTGGTTAAGAATGTCACCACAAACGTTTACTACCGCTATACGGGCACAACACCACTGAACGTCGAGCTGAGCACTCTGTTTAACAGCAGCAATACGATTGATACCGCTTACGCGGGCGTGTTCACGTCGGAAACGGGCAGCTTCACCGTCACCAATCGCGATGAGAAGCATTTCCTCTCGGACTTTAAGAACTCGACCTCAAGCTCGCGTTCTTGGTCCACTGGCGGCGGCTACATGCGCAAGACCACCTACTGGAAAGAAACCACGACCATCGTCGGTAACAAGCAGTATTGGGATGTCGGGGTCAAAGCTGACTACACCGTTGCAATCAACTTTGCGACCGGTCCGGCCGTGCCCGAAATCCGCATCCAAAGCGTTGGCGATCTGGTGATTGCAGGGGCGATTGAAACCAGCCAAACCGGCAAGATCTATCTCAACCCGCTGTTCGCGACGACCACGGGCGGCACTCTTGCTGCCAATGGCGGCGCGATTTCGATGACCAACAATGCCACGCTCAGCGGTCTGTTGCAGGGCATTCGCACGGGCGGCGCGGTCGATCTGACCTTGCTGAACATCAGCGCCTCTGGGACGGCGACCACGCAAGTTATTGATATCCAGACCTCTTCGACTATTGATATCAACGTAGGCTCTAACACCAACTCTGACGGCAAGGTTATCATCAAGACCGCTGTCTCGACCGGTGGGGATGTCTATATCCGCGCGCCGCAGGGCATCTTTGCCTATGACGCGACCTCGCTTATTTCGGGCAACCGCGTAGAGCTGCAATCGACCGAAGGCAGCATCGGCACGTCGTCGCTGGCGCTTCGGATTGATACGGACGCAAGCGATGTGAATGGCGGGCTTGCGGCGGTTGCCAATGGCAGCATTTACATCACCGAAATCTCGGGCGATCTGCTGTTGGTGACGCCACAAGTCATCTCGTCCAGCGTGGTCGCAAGCGATGCGGGCGCGATCTCGGTTGGTTCGAAAACCGGCGTTGTGGTGCTGACGGTGACCAGTGGCGCGCTGATTGACGCCAACTTTGAGACGGATTCCGCGCTGACGGATGCGCGGCTTGCGGCCTATCAGTCGGCGATGGGCCTGAGCAACGACACCCGCGCCACGATTGGCGCGATGATCGACGATGACACCCGCGCGGCCTATGCGATTTTTCAGGAATACTGGAACCTGTTCCGCGCGCCTTTGGGCAATGTTGCGAGCAATTCAGACCTGACGCAGCTTTCGACCTATAGCGCCTATGTCAACGCACAGGTGGCCGCAGGCGGCGACCGTGTCACCATCGAGGCCGTTTTGGCGGCGCGCTTTGGCGCGATCCACGCGGCAAGCTTTAACACTGCCCAAGCCGACAGTGTGTCCTATGACCAGTTCTATGCGCTTTTGTGGTCGGCAAACGGGTCGACGACTACGCTGCTGTCGAGCACCGCGAAATATGCGGCGCTTGTGCAAACGCGCCTGACTTCGGCTTTGACCACGAAGCTTGACGCGATTTATGGCACCATCCACGCCGATCTTGGCAGCCAATCGGTTGCGGTGGGCAGCGTTGTTGGTGACTATATCCGCCTGATCCATGCGGATACCAGCGACCGCGAATTTGGCCAACATGACCAGCCTTGCGACCTATGTGCAGGGCCAGCTTGATGCCAACTTCTCGACCCTGACTGGCGCTGATCTAGAGGCCAAGCGGGCCGAGCTGACCACGGCCGCGATCACGCGCTTTACCGCTGTGCATTCGGCCTATTGGGCAACATCGCACAGCCTGTTGACCACTTACATCACCGACATTCGGGCGACGACACAGGCCGCGATTTCGGGCACGGCTGGCAATGTCATGTCCACGCTGTTGGGGACCAAGACGGTTGCGGACTTGGTCACGAATGGCACCTTTAACCGCGTGATCGGGGACGGCTATGATGCGGCCGCAGTTCAGGCCGCGATCGGTGCCGAGATCACCTTCCAGTTCGGCGCGCTTTATGCGGCGCATGAGGGTGTGGCGAAAAAGAGCAGCTATGTCGAAACCCTGTTCCTGACGGGCGCTGCCCGCGATGGGGCGATCAGCGCACGCATCGCGTCCATTGGCGATGCGCGCGGCGCGTTGTCGGCGGGTGTGACGCAGATCTTGTTCCCGCTTGCGAAACTGGGCGTGGTGTCGGGTGCAGGCTCGGCGGCCTCTGAGAATGCCAACGTGATGGCAAGCGATGTGACGCTGACGGTCTCGGGCGATGTGGGCAAGCTGGAGGAGCCAGTCGATCTGGACTTCACCAAGACGCTTGACCCAGATCTGGCCTCGCTGACCCCGACGCAAAAACAAGCGGTGCTGGACGAGCTGGCCCTGCGCCGCAGCCTGCAGGCGACAGATATCGCGGATGTGGTGCACAAGGTCTATCGCTATACGGGCACAGGCACGGTCTTGGCCGCGCAACCCGCAAGCTTTGGCACCGGCTATACCGCGCTGTCGATGACCTATGCCAAGCTGACGGATACCGTCGCCACCAGCGTGACCCAAGGCGATGTCTTGGTGCTTTGGGGCATTTGGCCCAACAGCTCCGAGCCAACCAGCTATACCTACCGGATGTTCATTCGCACAGGCGCGACAGGAACGGTGGTGCCGAATGCAGTCAACTGGAACGCGCCAACCGGCTTCAGCGAAATCACAACGGTGAAGAAATTCACAAGCTCTTCTGATGCCTTGACCTTGGCGACGGGTGATTTCATCGCCGATATGACCACGGTCTTGCGCGTGTCTGCAGTGCCGTTTGATGACGTGAACCTGCGTGCCCTGACGGCCAGCGACGCGACCAAGCTGACGCTTTCGTCGGGCGGCAAGGCGGGCATCGGCTATGCGGGTGCTGCGCTGAATGTCGCAAGCGCCTTGGCAAATTCGACGCTGCGGCTTGTGTCAACGGGCTCGATTTACGATGTCTCGACGGGCAGTTCGGCAGCAAGCGCGAGCGGCTATCTGAGCCTTGTGGCCGATGGCAATATCGGCTCGGCTTCCAAAGCGTTCCGCGTCAATCTGAGCGGCACAACCAGCCTGTTCTTGCAGTCGGGCCAAAGCGCCTATGTCTCGCAGGTCGGCAGTGCGACGCTTGTGGTTGAAAAGGTGCTGGCAGGGGCGAATGCCTCGATTTCGAGCGCGGGCAACATGATGGTCGGTGATGTGACGGCGGCTGGCACGGTGACGTTGACCGTTGCGGGCACGCTTTCTGATCTCTTTAATGACGATCTGGATGCCGCGGTGAACATCACTGCCGGGGCTTTGGTTCTGGATGTGACCGGCGATGTTGGCGGGTCCAGCAATGCGATTGAAACCAAGCTAACCGCCGGCGTTTCTGGCGAGGTTGGCGGCAATCTGACGCTGCGGGACTTTGGCAGTTTGGCATTGGGCGGTGATTTGGCTGTTACTGGCGATGCCGTTATTGTTGCGCGCAATTCGTTGCTTGGGGGAACTGGGGCAACCCTTTCGGCGCGGGATTTGGTGCTGACCAGCCAGCAAGGCAATATCGGCGCAGAAGACCTGCTGTTCGACGTTTTGGTGACGGGCAAGTTGGTGGCGCAAGCGGTGACGCGGGTGTTCCTCAGCAGTGCGGGTTCGGTCAATCTGGACCGCGTGACGGCAAGCGCTGCGGTGCTGCTGAACGTTGCGGGCGTTTTGCGCGACGGTCGCAGCACGGTTGATCGGACGGCGGGACGCGCCAATATCACAACCACTGCGCTGGACTTGCGCGGCGGCAGTGTGGGTACGGATCTGGCGGCAATCAGTGCCGATGTCGCGACGCTTGGATTTGCTCTGAGCGGTGGACTTTGGCTGACCGACAGCGGCGATCTGGCGGCAAAGGGGACGGCCGGGGCGTCGGTGACGCTTGGGGTTTCGGGCGATCTGACGGTCAGCGATGCGATGTCGGTCACAACGGGCGGTGCGGGAACGCGTTTGGCTCTGACCAGCGCTGGCGCTATGAACGTGAATGGCGATTTGCGCGTCGCGCTGGGGAATGCGGTTCTGACGGCTGCAAACGTCATCACCGTGACGTCGGCGGACATTGTTGCAACACAGGGTGCGGTGACGTTGACCGCGCCGAAATTGGTGCTGACGGGCAGCGGGGCGTCGATCAGTGCCAGCGGTTTGGCGACGATTGCGGCCAGCACTTCGGTTACGATGACCGAGGGCACCAGCTTGACGGCGGCGGCCATCGCCATCGACACGCAGGGCTTTACGGCAACCAAAGCGGCGCTTTCGGCGACTTCGGGGGCGTTTGACCTTAAGGCTGCGACGGCATTGCTGACGGGCAGCGGGGCGTCGATCAGTGCCAGCGGTTTGGCGACGATTGAGGCCAGCACTTCGGTTGCGATGACCGAGGGCACCAGCTTGACGGCGGCGGCCATCGCCATCGACACGCAGGGCTTTACGGCCACCAAAGCGGCGCTTTCGGCGACTTCGGGGGCGTTTGACCTAAAGGCTGCGACGGCATTGCTGACGGGCAGCGGGGCGTCGATCAGTGCAAGCGGTTTGGCGACGATTGCGGCCAGCACTTCGGTTGCGATGACCGAGGGCACCAGCTTGACGGCGGCGGCTATCGCCATCGACACGCAGGGCTTTACGGCCACCAAAGCGGCGCTTTCGGCGACTTCGGGGGCGTTTGACCTAAAGGCTGTGACGGCATTGCTGACGGGCAGCGGGGCGTCGATCAGCGCCAGCGGTTTGGCGCAGTTTGACATCGCGGATCGGGCCGACTTTGGTCTTGATACCAAAGTGCAAGCGTCGAACATGGTTCTCAACTTGGACACGGCGCTCTTTGCGGCGGATCTGGCGGGGGGCGTGCTGACGCTTGATGGGCAGTGGCTGATTGCCAATAGCGTGACAATCCAGACGGGCGATGAGGCCGATCTTGTCACCCTGACTCCGCAAGCCATCACTGGAAATGTTGTGGTGCGCTTGGGCAACGGGGCGGATCGCTTTGTTTTGACCGCGCTGAATGATCGCCCTGACAGCGTCGGCTTCCTTGTCGATGGTCAAGGTGGCGCGGATGAGTTCGTGGTCAACCGTGGCGCGACCGCGGTTTCCTACAACATGACCTTTGCCGATAGCGGTGCCGAGAATGACGGGTCGGATTTCTTGACCTTGAACCTGCGGGACGGTGCGGATGACGACGTGCTGGTGCGCAGCAATTTTGTCGCCCTTCTGAACCGCGACGGCCAAGGCGATATCTCGGCCAAGTTCGAGCGGATCAACTATACCTCGAGCATCGACGGACGGTTGACCGTCAATGCTCTGGCGGGCAACGACACCTTCTATTCCGATGATACGGGCGTGCTGGTGACGCTGGACGGCGGCAAGGGCAACGATACTTTCCAGATTGGCCAGATGTATGGCACGGCCCGCGTCAGTCCGAATGTGGCCTTGGGCGATGAAGTTGCGACCAACGAGACCACGCGCGGGTTCTTGTCGGTTGGCAACTCGCTGCCGATGCTGGTGCTGGGCGGCGAGGGGGATGACACCTTCCGCGTCTATTCCAACAAGGCTTATCTGCGGCTTATGGGCGAAGACGGCAATGATAACTTCGTCATTCGCGCCTTCCTGTTGGTTGGGTCTACCAGCGCAATTGCGGGTGGCGGCACGTCGGATGCTTTGGGCGGTGGAGGCGACGACAAGTTCCTCTATAACCTAAATGCTCCGGTTAAAATTGACGGTGGCGCGGGTGTGGACTCGATCACCGTGCTTGGCACCGAGGCGGCGGATTCCTTCTTGATCACCGATCAGGGGATTTCGGGGG
>CAWJOY010000055.1:0-18522 GCA_963844505.1 uncultured Alphaproteobacteria bacterium | reverse complement strand
CAAAAGGTTACGGTGGAGCATGTGACGGTGAACGCGGGCGGGCAAGCGATTGTCGGGGCCGTGGCGCATGGGGGGGCGGGGTAATGGCGGGAATTGACGCCAACCCCATGCGCCGTTGCTTTCGATCAGTGGCAGGTAGATTTTCAGTCCATCAACCCGCAGCCAAGTTTACAGGCAAAGATACAAATGCTCGTAGACGTAGTCTTTCGGGGAACGGGAAGACGCGTATTCCGCATGCTTGCCACTTTTACCGCAGATCCGGTCAGCCTCTGCCTGCGTTTTTTCGTCCGCCTTAGACGTGAACATGTCTGTTTGAATCTTCACGCTAGCACCATTATAGTCTGATACGATTGGCTGTGAGTCAACGCACCCTGTCAAACCAACCAAAAACACAACTGGAAAAATCTTCCGCATCTAAACATTCCTTCATTCAATTTTACTAATTCGCGTCACACATCAAGAACAGCTCATTTTTTCCGAAACACTGTAGCGCAGCTCTGCCAAAAAGAATCGTAATGTTCATTGGCATGGACACACAGAAAGGTGAAATGTTTCGACTCGGCTTAACAAGCAGAAATGGTCTTCATATCTGAAACAAGCTGTTACTCTTGCGATTAGGGCACAATGAATAAGATGAATTTGACGACCCGCTGTCGAGCAAAGGCCAAGTCGACTGGCAATGCTTGTCAGGCCCCAGCCGTTATCGGCTGGAACGTTTGCAGGATGCACGGCGCGGGCGGCGGCGCACCTAGTGGCCCTGCAAATGGGGCATGGAAGCATGGCGGGCGAAGCAAAGAGGTGATCGAGCTGCAACGCATGGCCGCAGGAATAGCGCGGCTGGCGAAAGCCACCATTTCCAGTTTGCCCTAGGGGTAGGTCAATTCTTTGGCACTTCACGGCGCGGGACCGATGTGGCCCCTTCATTCGCTCCGAAAGCAACAGCGGAGAGGGGTAGGTGTCTTGATTGGGAGGGGAGAGCCAAAGCCCAGCGCCTTCATCAAAGGACCGATGCGGTTAGTCAAATTTGCGCGCGGGCAACACCGAGACAAAAAGTTATACGCAATTCCCTGCAATCAAATGCACGGTTTGGTCATTCCAAGGGTTTTTTCTATGTGGGGTATTTTGTGGGGTAGCAGCCAGAAATCCTGAATTATTCAATGATTTCAATGGCATGTGGCGGAGAGACAGGGATTCGAACCCTGGGTCGGCGCAAACCGACAACGGTTTTCGAGACCGCCGCATTCGACCACTCTGCCACCTCTCCGTGTCATAGGCCTTCTAAGGGCGGGATTTAGCGAGGTCTTTGTGGGGTTGCAAGCCCGATTCCACCGATTTCGAAGAGTTTCCTGCGCCAGCCCTGCGCGACGGGTGAAACCGCCTCCCATTTGTGTCGGTTTGCGCGCAGATGTGATCGGCCCGCATACCATCGGACCTTGGCAATCTTGCGCGAAAAGCATAGGGCTGGATCAGCGGTTTCCCCCTACTTTTGCGACGAAAGCTTCCCCATATGCTGCGCATTTTGCTTGTGACACTCGGCCTTGCTGTCACGCCCGTTCTGGCCTTTGCCCAAGCCGCCCCCCAGACCCAAACCCAGCTTTCGGATTTAATCGACATCACCTCGCTTATTGATGTGATGCGCGCCGAAAGCCGCGAAAACGCGCTTGGCGTGGATGAGGATTTGCTGGACGGGCGCGGCGGGGCTGCGTGGCGGGTCGCTGTCGATCAAATCTATGATCCTGCGAAACTGCGGGTGCGGTTTGACAGCGCTCTGGAGGACGCGCTCAAGGATGCGCCAGAAGCGCGCGCTGAAATGGCACGCTTTTTCGCCTCGGAGCTGGGACAACGGGTGGTCGCTCTTGAGATCGCGGCACGGCGCGCCCTGCTCGATCCCACGACTGAAACCGCGACTAAGACGCTTTGGGATCAGGCCTTTGACGCCAAGAGCCCCCGCGCCGCCCAGATTGAGCGCTTTGCCCAGTCCAACGACCTGATTGAATCGAACGTCATGGGCGCGATGAACTCTAACCTCGCGTTTTTCAAATCGCTCTCGGCGGCGGGTGCGTTTGCGGATCCCTTGCCTGAAGACGAAATGCTGGCGCAGGTTTGGTCGCAAGAGGATGCAATCCGGAGTGAAACCGCAGATTGGCTCTATCCTTTCTTGTTCCTCGCCTATCAGCCGCTGAGCGACAGCGAATTTGACAGCTATATCGACTTCTCGGAAAGTGCGGACGGCAAAAAGGTCAATGCTGCGGTCTTTGCCGCCTTTGGCACGCTGTTCGTGCAGCTTTCAAGCGAGCTGGGAACCGCGGCGGGCAAGCTGATGACGGGTGAAGAAATCTAGCGTTTTGTCCAAGCCTGCTTGACAGTTTCGCCCTCCCCCCTCATAAGCGCGCATCTTGCCCAGATGCGAATCTCGGCAGGACTATTTTTATGACGCCCGAACGGGCGCGCTGTTCGAAGGCGGGGCAACCCACGAACACCCAGAAATGGGGGCCAAAGAACGCGGAGCAAGAGAAGGAATGACCATGTACGCGGTCCTCAAGACTGGCGGCAAGCAATACAAAGTGCAGGCGGGTGACGTTCTGCGCGTTGAAAAATTGGCTGCTGTCGCTGGCGAAAAAATCCAGTTCAACGAAATTCTGATGGTTGGCGGCGAAACCGTCACTGTTGGCTTGCCATTTGTGGCTGGCGCTGCGGTTCAGGCCGAAGTGATCGACCAGATCAAAGGCGAAAAGGTCATCCACTTCGTCAAGCGTCGCCGTAAGCACAGCTCGCAGCGCACCAAAGGCCACCGTCAGCACCTGACGCTGGTCCGCGTGACCGAAGTTTTGGCTTCGGGCGCTGACAAGTCGGGCGTCGCTGCTGCAACCGGCACTGCCGATGCACGCCGCGCTGCTCACAACAACGCTTCGGCACCTGCTGCCGCCGAGGCTCCTGCGAAACCGAAGCGCGCTGCAAAGCCCGCTGCTGCGAAGGAGTAATCCCCCATGGCACACAAAAAAGCCGGTGGCTCATCCCGCAACGGTCGCGACTCTGCTGGACGCCGTCTTGGCGTCAAGCTGTTTGGCGGCCAACTTTGCATCCCAGGCAACATCATCGTTCGTCAGCGCGGCACCACTTGGTTCCCCGGTGAAGGCGTTGGCATGGGCGTAGATCACACGCTCTTCGCGAAAGTCGAAGGCCACGTGAACTTCAAAAAAGGCTTCAAAGGCCGCACGTTTATTTCGGTTCTTCCCCTCGCGGAAGCAGCCGAATAAGCCGAACTTTTACAATCACATTGTAAAAGGGGGATCGGCCGCAAGGCCGGTCCCCTTAACATTTCCGGCGACGGAAGTGATTTTCTCGGGCGTTTTGCCCACATGCGCTTTCAGGAGGGAGCCATGGATTTAGAATTGATCGCAGTTGCAGCTGAAGGCCAGATCGCTGCCGGCCGTTTTGTATTGCGCCCCGCCCGTCGTTCGGACGAGGGGCTGATCTCGCATTATGCGGGCGACAAACGCGTGGCCGAAGCCACCCGCTCTATCCCGCATCCCCTGCCCCCAGGTGCTGCCGAAGCCTTCGTCAAGCGCGCCATCGCTGGTCGCGCAGAGGAAGACATCTGGATCATGGACGGGTCTTCGACGGGACTGCCAGAACTGATCGGCGTGATCAGCCTGAAACGGATGGATCGCGCGCAGTCTGAAATCGGGCTTTGGGTTGGTCCTGCGTTTTGGAATACCGGCTTTGCTTCTGCCGCAGTGCAGGCGCTGCTGGCGGCCAATCCGCACAATGACCGCACCATCTTTGCAGAGGTGTTTCAAGACAACCCCAGCTCGGCCAAAGTGCTGACTCATGCGGGTTTCCAATACCTTGGCGACGCGGAGACCTTCTCGGTTGCCCGCAATGCCCGCGTGCAAACTTGGACCTATATTAAAAAGTTGGCCTAATCAGGCCAAACGCCTGCGCCCGAGTTGTCTTGGGCGCAGCATTCCTCTCGGCTTTGTGGTCGAATCCCTCGCTCAAGCGGAATCCCGCTGCTTGAGATCTGGCCCCCAATCCTGTATCGCCAGAGCAACCAAATTAGAAAGCCGAACCGATGAAATTCCTCGACCTCTCCAAAGTCTATATCCGCTCGGGCGGCGGCGGGTCGGGCTGCGTGTCTTTCCGGCGTGAAAAGTTTATCGAATTCGGCGGTCCCGATGGCGGTGATGGCGGCAATGGCGGCTCGGTCTGGGTCGAGGCGATTGAAGGCCTGAACACCCTGATTGACTTTCGCTACCAGCAGCATTTCTTTGCCAAGTCCGGTCAAGGCGGCATGGGCAGCCAGCGCACGGGTCGCACGGGCGAAGACATCACCCTGAAAGTGCCCGTCGGCACCGAGATCCTTGACGAAGACGAAGAGACCGTCATCGCCGACTTGACCCGCGTGGGGCAGCGCGTGCTGCTGGCCAAAGGCGGCAACGGCGGCTGGGGCAACCTTGCGTTCAAATCCTCGACCAACCGCGCGCCTTCCAAAGCCAATCCGGGCCAAGAGGGCATCGAGCGGACGATCTGGCTGCGCCTGAAACTGATCGCAGACGCGGGCCTTGTCGGTCTGCCGAACGCGGGCAAATCGACCTTCCTTGCGGCAGTGTCGAATGCGCGCCCAAAGATTGCGGATTACCCCTTTACGACGCTGGTGCCAAACCTTGGTGTGGTCGGCATTGACGGCACCGAATTCGTTATGGCCGACATTCCGGGCCTGATCGAAGGCGCCTCCGAAGGTCGCGGCCTTGGGATGCAATTCCTTGCGCACGTAGAGCGAAACAAGGTGCTGCTGCACCTCGTTGACGGCACCTCGGAAACCATCGCGCAAGACTATCAAACAATCGTCACCGAGCTTGAAGCCTATGCCGAAGAGCTGGGCAACAAGCCACGCGTTGTCGCGCTGAACAAATGCGACGCGCTTGATGATGAGACCATCGCCGAGCGCAAACTCGAGCTGGAGGCCGTGCATGACGGGCCGGTCTTTGTGATCTCGGGCGTTGCGGGCATGGGTCTGCAAGACGTTCTGCGCGTGCTCTACAAAGAGATTCAGGGCGAGGCTCCTGTCGAGGAGGGCAAGCCTTGGCAGCCCTAAAACCAATGGTCGCGCCGGATGTGCGCGACGCCAAGCGGCTTGTTGTCAAGATCGGCTCTGCGCTTTTGGTGGACCGTGCGACGGGGTTAAAGCAGGGCTGGCTCTCGGCGCTGGCGATGGATGTGGCAGAGGCAAAAGTGCGTGGCACGGATGTCGTGCTTGTGTCGTCTGGGTCCATCGCCTTGGGGCGCAAAGTGCTGAACCTTGGCGACGGGGTTCTGACACTGGAGCAAAGCCAAGCCGCTGCTGCCGTTGGACAAATTCGGCTGGCGCGGGCCTATGAAGAGGTGCTGGCACCGCATGGGATCACCACTGCGCAAGTCCTAGTCACGCTGGATGACACCGAGGACCGCCGCCGCTATTTGAACTCGCGCGCGACGATGGAGACGCTTTTGGGCTTGGGCGTTGTGCCCATCGTCAATGAAAACGACACCGTCGCCACCGATGAAATCCGCTTTGGTGACAATGACAGGTTGGCCGCGCAAATCGCGGTGACGGTTGGGGCCGATCAGTTGATTTTGCTGTCGGATGTTGACGGGTTTTACTCTGCCAATCCCAAAGAAGACCCCACCGCCCAGCGGTTTGACCTTGTCGAAGCAATCACGCCAGCGATTGAAGCAATGGCAGGCGATCCGATTTCGGGCATGTCCAAAGGCGGCATGAAGACCAAGATTTTGGCAGCAAAGACGGCAGTTTCGGGTGGCTGTGCCATGGCGATCATGGAAGGCTTTGGCTTGCGTCCGTTAAAGGCGCTGATAGACGGCGCGCCAAAGACATGGTTTGTCGCGCAAAGCGATCCGCAACTGGCGCGCAAGCGTTGGATCAATGCCATGAAGCCACGCGGCGAGTTGCATTTGGATGCGGGCGCGGTGGTCGCGATGTTGGCAGGGAAGTCTCTGCTGCCAGCGGGTGTGACCAAGGTGACGGGCACGTTCGGGCGTGGCGATCCGGTCGCTTTGCTGACGCCGCAGGGCGATACGATGGGCAAGGGCTTGGTGCGCTATACTGCCGTCGAGGCCAAGGCGATCGCGGGGCATCGCTCGGGCGATATTGAGGGCATCTTGGGCTATCAGGGGCGCGCGGCTTTGGTGCATCGCGACGATCTGGTGCTCTAGCGGCCACCCTCGGGGCTTTGCCCCGAACCCCGAGTATTTAGGCCAGTATGAAAGGGCCGTGCGATGTCTGATGTAATGAATGCGATTGGCGCAAAAGCAAAGGCAGCCGCCGCCGAGTTGGCTTATGCCACTGCCGAGCGCAAGCATGCGGCGCTGATTGGTGCGGCGGAGGCAGTTTGGACGCGGCGGCAAGAGATTCTGGACGCCAATGCTTTGGATCAAGCCTATGCGGCGGAAAAGGGGCTGAGTCCTGCGATGATAGATCGCTTGGTTCTGACCGAAGATCGTATCCGCGGTATTGTCGATGCACTGAGAACGGTGGCAGAGCAGCCGGACCCTGTTGGACGCATTTTGGCCGAATGGGATCGCCCGAGCGGTTTGCATATTCAGCGGGTTGCGACACCTTTGGGAGTTGTCGGTGTCATCTATGAAAGCCGCCCAAATGTGACTGCAGATGCGGGAGCACTGTGCCTCAAGGCCGGCAATGCGGTGATTTTGCGCGGCGGATCTGAGAGTTTTCATTCCTCGACCGCTATTCACGCCTGTATGGTTCAGGGGCTTGCGCAGGCGGGGTTGCCTGTTGACGCCATTCAGCTAATTCCGACGCGCGACCGCGAAATGGTCACGGCGATGCTGCAAGCTGTCAGCTATATCGACGTGATTGTACCACGTGGCGGCAAGGGCTTGGTCGGTTTGGTTCAGCGCGAGGCTCGCGTTCCAGTGTTTGCGCATCTTGAGGGCATTTGCCACGTTTATGTTGATAAGGCTGCGGATCTTGAGAAGGCGCGGGCCATTGTTTTGAACTCGAAAACGCGGCGGACGGGCGTTTGTGGTTCGGCAGAGTGTTTGCTGATGGATCGCGCGTTTTATGATCAGCACGGGGCGGTGTTGATCGAGGATCTGTTGCGGGCGGGGGTTGAGGTGCGCGCAGAGGGTGCGTTGCTTGATATCGCAGGCACGGTTGCCGCAGCACCCGAGGATTTCGGTCACGAGTTTCTGGATATGATCATTGCCGCGAAACTGGTCGATGGTGTGGACGCTGCGATTGCCCACATCCGTCAGTTCGGCTCGAACCATACCGAGAGCATTGTGACTGAGGATGACGCCGCTGCCCAACGCTTCTTTACGCGCTTGGATTCGGCGATTTTGATGCGCAACGCCTCGACCCAATTCGCCGATGGTGGCGAGTTTGGCATGGGCGGCGAGATTGGCATTGCCACGGGCAAAATGCATGCCCGTGGGCCAGTAGGTGCGGAGCAGTTGACCAGCTTTAAGTATCTGGTCACTGGCAACGGCACGATCAGAAGCTAAGCCGAATTTCGGTTTCGCTGATCTCGGACGTCAAACGCCGATGTTGACGGGCAAGTTCCTCGGGGACCAGCGCAAATTGCACTTGTGCTGGGCCGATGTCCGCATCTGTCTCCCCTTGCAGCCGATCCCAAAGCGCTGTGTTAACGCGCAGCTTGGGCGAGGACGCGTGCAATACCCAGCGGTCTGGGGCTCCGATGATCGAGACCTCGCCACCATAGGGCATCGCATTTTCAAGGCAGAGGTGCAGCAAAAGCGCCAGTTTGACATCACGCCGCGCAAGCTCGCTTGGGCTGTCCCACACAAGCTTGATCCGCCCTCCCTGCGCCATATCGGCAAGCAGACCCGAAACCTCGCTGCGACCAACGCGCTGGTCCTGCCCGCAGGCACCAAATGCGATGCGGAAAAAGCGAATCCGTGCGTTGGCGCTGGCGACGCTTTCGGAAATCAGCGCCATTTCTGGCGCAGCGGCAACGCCTTCAAGCGAAATCAACTCCACCCCATTGCCGATCGCCCCAATCGGGCTGATAAGATCATGGCAAATACGAGAGGCGACCAGCGCTGCAAGATCAAGTCGATCGGTCAAATGTGTATCCTTTTGAGGGGGTTAGAAAATGGGGCGGTCATGGTAAATATTCTAGAGCCGGGCATGATGGTGCGGCATCCTCAACAGCCTGACTGGGGCTTGGGGCAGGTGCAGTCCAGCATCGGCCATCGGGTGACGGTGAATTTCGAACATGCGGGCAAAGTGGTGATCGACCTCCGACAGGTAGAGTTGATGCCTGATTTCTCGCATTGAGCCAGCTTCTGGTTAATCTACGGTTAACGCAATCGCACTCTTGAACCCGCTCGAGTTGCAAAACCGCAATTTGCCACCTAAGTGGATGAAAAGCGCCCCAACGGAAGACAAAATGCACGCCGAGGAAACGCCTTTCGTGGTCCGACTTGCCAAAGACGCGCAAGATTTGCGTGCGGCGCAGCGGCTTCGCTATCGCGTTTTCGTCGAGGAATTGGGCGGCTCTGGCCCTTTGGTCGATCACGCGGCACGGCTGGAACGCGACGAGTTCGACCCCCACTTTGACCATCTTTTGCTGATCGACGAGACCGCGGGCGAGGACTATGTCGTGGGGGTCTATCGGTTGCTGCCTTCTGATCGCTTGCAGCAAACGGGGCGGTTTTATTCCGAGCACGAGTATGACCTTGGCCCGCTCAAGGCGACGGGGCGGCGGCTGTTAGAGCTGGGGCGGTCATGCGTGCACCCTGACTATCGCGGCGGCACGGCGATGCTTTTGCTGTGGAATGCACTGGCGGACTATGTGCTTGAGCGCGATATCGACATACTGTTTGGCGTTGCGTCGTTTCATGGCACCGATATCGCAGCCTTGGCGCAGCCGCTCTCGTATCTTTACCATAACCATCTGGCACCAGAGCCGCTTCGGGTGCAGGCGCGGCCCGCGCAATCGCAGCGGATGGACCTTTTGCTGCCCGAGCAGATTGACCGGCGCGAGGCTCTTGCGGGGATACCGGCGCTGATCAAGGCGTATTTGCGCTTGGGCGGTTGCGTCGGCCAAGGCGCATGGATCGACCACGAATTCAACACCACCGATGTTTGCCTTGTTGTCGACACGCAGACCATGAACGCCAAGCACCGCGATTTCTACAGCCGCAAGTCGGGGCGGCAGCCATGACCAACTGGCGGGATGCGACGATGACAACGCCGCGCATCGGGCCTTTGGGCTGGCTGTTGGCCTTGGTGCGCGGTCTTGCCTTTGGGGCGGTGACCTATAGCGGGTTAATGGTTTTGCTGCTGCTGCGGCTGATTGAGCGCCCCCTGTTCGGTCTTCACCGCCCGTGGACCCCCTATATCACCCAAGCTGTCTGCAAAGCCGCGCTGCGCATCATGGGGATGCGCATGCAGGTCACCGGCACCCCGATGCCCCAGCGTGGGGCGGTGGTGGCAAACCATTCGTCATGGCTGGACATCTTTGCGCTGAACGCGGCGCAGCGGGTCTATTTCGTGTCAAAGTCCGAAGTCGCCGCTTGGCCGCTGATCGGCTGGCTGGCCCGCGCCACCGGCACTGTTTTCATTGCGCGCAAGGGATCAGAGGCCAAACGCCAGCAGGAACAGTTCGAGGCCCGTCTGCGCGCAGGTCATCAGCTTTTGTTCTTTCCAGAGGGCACCAGCACCGATGCACTGCGTGTGTTGCCGTTCAAATCCACACTATTTGCCGCGTTTTACAGCCACGGGCTTGACCAGATTTTGCACATCCAACCCGTAACGGTCGCCTACCATGCACCAAGGTCGCAAGACGCGCGCTATTATGGCTGGTGGGGGGATATGACGTTTTCGTCGCATTTTCTGCAAACGCTGGCGACGCTGCGGCAGGGCAGCATCGAGGTGATCTTTCACCCGCCTGTACCGGTCGACGCTTTTGCAAGCCGCAAAGATCTTGCCGCATATTGCGAGACCGTCATTCGCACCGCGCATCCGTTGGCGACCGCGCAATAACGCGGTCGCAGCTTTGGCTTAGCCGAGTGGGGCGATCAAGGTTTTCAGCGCCTTGAGCGGGTCATCCGTCGCCCAGATCTCTTCGCCGATCGCGAAGAAATCCGTGACAGGGCCGAACTTTTCGATCAACTCGACGCTCAGCGCACCTTCTGCAACGGAAGGCACCTCAATGACTTGGCTCCACCATTCCAGCAGATCAAAGTCCACCTGTTCGCCGGACCCAAGCGGCGTCGCGCCAATCGGGCCAAACGCCACATAGTCCGCACCAGATTCGCCTGCGTTCATGCCCTCATGACGGGTGACGCCGCAATAGCTGCCGATGATTGCGTCATTGCCCAGCTCTTTGCGAACATAGCGCACTTGCCGCGCACCATCGGTCAGATGCACACCGTCAAGGCCAAGACGCGGCACCATCAGCAGATGCGTCTCGATCACAATCGCCACATCGCGGGCGTGGCTGACCAAGCGGCAAGCATCTGCGGCGCGGCTGATCAGGTCCTCGTCCTTGCTGGCCAGAGCCAAGCGGACACAGGCCACCTCGGTGTTATCGAGCACAGCGGCGAGTTGGTTGGGAAAAATATCCAGATCGAACACCGGTGGGGTGATCAGGGTGATTTGGGGGCGGTCTTGGTCTGCCATCGGTTTGTCCTGCATTTGCTTGGCCTCTCATACCCTAGCTGCGCGGCTTTGGCTATGGTGGCAAAGGTTGTGCCGAAGCGGGCGCTGGCGTATCAGGCAACACCACATGCCAGAGGTTTGCCCATGATCCCGCCTGCTTTTATCCTTGTGCGCCCCCAGATGGGCGAGAATATCGGCTCGGCTGCACGCGCGATGCTGAATTTTGGACTTGAGCGGATGCGGATTGTCGATCCACGCGATGGCTGGCCCAATCCGGCAGCGGTGGCACTGGCAAGCGGCGCGGGCCGCGTGCTGGATGCGGCAAGCGTCTATCCAAGCGTGCAAACTGCGATCGCCGATTGCGACTTTGTCTTTGCAACCACAGCACGCGGGCGCGAGTTGACCAAGCCCATTTATTCACCCGAAGCCGCGATGGAACATGCGCGCGCTTTGACTGCGGCAGGAAAAAAGGTCGGCGTGCTCTTTGGTCCCGAACGTGCAGGGCTTGAGAACGACGACGTGGTGCAAGCCAATGCGATTGTGACAGTGCCGGTCAACCCAGAGTTCGCTTCGCTGAATCTGGCGCAATGCGTGCTGTTGATGGGCTATGAGTGGCGGCGCCAGACCCAACCTGTCGAAGCCGTGGTGCAGGAAATGGCGCGCACAGAGTTCGCCTCGGCGGTCGAGGTCGAAAAGCTTGGCGACCACTTTGAAGAGCGGCTCGAGGCGGCGGGCTTTTTCTATCCCGAGCCAAAGATTGCGGGGATGAAAGCAAGCCTGCGCAACATGTGGTCGCGCTTGGGTCTGACGCGGGCCGAGGTGCAAACCTTTCATGGCATGCTGCGCCAGATTGCCTATAAATTGCGGGCACAGGATCAGGAATGAGGTCCTTGGCCCTGAAATGGGCGACTTGGCGTCATTAAAGCCAACAGCTTAGCGTCACCTGACCGTCCGTTTTCGGGCACGGCTCACCTGATTGACGCCCCCCCTGAATTGCCTATCATCGCGGCCGTGCGGCTTGCGCGCGGACAGCTGTCAGGACCCCATTTTATGACGCTTATTTCCGATCTGACCGAGGTGCTTGGCGCCGCGCATGTGATTACGGGTGCAGGGCTACTGAGCTATACAATTGATGTGACGCAGCATTACCGCTCGGCACCTGTCGCCGTAGTGCGGCCAGCAGACCGCGACGAGGTGGTCAAAGTGATGCAGATCGCGCAGCGCCACGGGGTCGCAGTGCTGCCAGCTTCGGGACGGACGGGGCTGACAGGGGGGCTGATGACCGAAGGCGGGCTCATAGTTTCGGTCGAGCGTTTGAATAAAATCCGCGAGATTAAACCTGCCGCGCGGGTAGCCATCGTCGAGGCAGGGGTGATCCTTGATAGTCTGCACGCGGCGGCAGAAGCCGAAGGTCTCTACTTTCCGCTGTGGTTTGGCGCGCGCGGTTCGGCGATGATCGGCGGCGTTTTGTCCACCAATGCGGGCGGCTCGAATGTGGTGCGCTATGGCTCGACGCGGGCGCTGTGCCTTGGGCTTGAGGTGGTTCTTGCCGACGGTCGGATTTTGAACCTGATGAGCCAGTTGCATAAGGACAATTCCGGCTACGATTTGAAGCAAATGTTCATCGGTGCCGAGGGCACGCTGGGGGTGATTACCGCCGCCGTGATGAAGCTGGTGCCGCGCCCGCGCACCTATGCGACGGCGACTTTGGCGGTCGCGAACCTTCCAGACGCACTGGAGTTGTTGCACAAGTTGCAGGCGGCTTCGGGCGGCGCGGTTGAGGCCTTTGAGTATATGCCGAAAACCTACATGCAGCAGATGGCACGGGCGCGACCCGAAGTGCGCCAACCATTTACGCCACCGCACGAGGTGACGATTCTGGTGGAACTGGGCAGTATTCGCCCCGATGACGCCAATCTCGCCGACGATGGCAGCGTGCCGCTTACGTCCTTGCTGGAAAATACCTTGGCCGAAATGATGGAGGCGGGCAAAGTTCTGGACGCTGAAATCGCGCAAAACGAGGCACAACGCGCCGAGATGTGGCGCAGGCGCGAGCTTGCCAGCGAAGTGATGACCTCGCGCCAACCGACGATCGATACCGATATTTGCCTGCCGACCGACCTTGTCGCGCCGTTTTTGGACGCGATCCATGCGCGACTGCCGCAGATTGATGCGGGGGCCGAGACAATTTCGGTGGCGCATTTGGGCGACGGCAATGTGCATTTTACGGTCTATCCAAGCGACGATTCCGCGACCCATTCCGACCGCGTGATTGAGGCGGTTGAGGATGTGGTCCAAGCGCTTGGCGGGTCGTTTTCGGCCGAGCACGGGGTCGGACTGTCCAAGCTCGCCTCAATGAAACGGCGTAAAGATCCTGTGGCTTTGGATGTAATGCGGGCGATAAAACTGGCGTTGGACCCAGAAGGACGGATGAATCCGGGCAAGGTCATTCCAGCTTAGCCTGCGGAATTTAATTAAAAAGGCACGTATTTTGTCTGCTTTAGCTTTAGTTTTTAGCAACCCAACGCTGCGCATGATTGGGACAGCGATGTTTTTGGTGGGCGTGTTTAACGCCTCGACCTATCCCTATCAGTCTTTGATCGCGATTGAGGTGATTGGTCTTTCAAAGCCTGCGTTTGCGCTGCTGTTGGTGCTTGCGTCGGTGACGGCGGTATCTGCCTCGGTTGTGTCGGGGATTTTGGGCGATCAGTTGGGCAAGCGGCGGTTGATTGCGCTTGTGGCGACGGTGTCGTCTTTGCTGGGAATGGGTTTGATGTTGGTGGCGCCCTCGCCGCTGACGCTGATCTTGTGTCACGGGATTTTGGTACCAATCGGGTCGAGCATTTTCGGCCAGTTGTTTGCTTTGGCGCGGCTGGCCTATCCTTCACCAGAGGGGCGCGACGGAATTTTGGCGGCAGTGCGGGCGGCGCTGTCATTGGCGTTTTTGGCGATGTTGATCTTTTGGACCTTTGCCTTTGGGGCAGATGTGGGGGTGATGGCCGTCTATATTTCGGGTGGCTTGGCGGCGCTGGGTTTGGTGACGCTGATTTTGCTGCAATGGCCGCGTGATGGGCGAACAGAGTGGGCCGACGCTCGGTCGGGGCTGAACTTTCGTCAGGCGTTCAAAGAGATCGCCGCACCCTACGTCTTGGTGCGCCTGCTGTTGCTGGGGGCGATCTCGTCTGCGGGCGGCCTTTATATGACGGTGATTTCGCTGGTGTTTGACCAATCAGCGCAGCGCGGTGCGGCGGATGTGGCGCTCTATGTCGGCTTGGTCGCGGGGTGGGAGGTGCCCTGCCTAATCTTGCTCCCGCGATTGGGGCGGTATTTCAAACGCTCGACGCTGATCTCTTTGGGGGTTGCAGTGTATTGCCTGCATGTTCTGGCGCTGCCACTGCTGGCGGCAAGCCCGTTGATTTGGGGCATGACCTTGGTGGCGGGGGTGGGTGGCACGGCGATGCTGGCGCTGCCGGTTGCCTATTATCAGGACCTGTTGCAAGGGCGCCCTGGGACTGCGGGCGCGATGCTGGCACTGCAAAAGCTGGTGTCGGACGTTCTGGTCGCGCTCGCCTTTGCGGTGGGCACAACCATTGGCGGTTATACCACCGTCGCGGTAATCGGGGTCAGCGTCGCCCTGATCGGTGCGGCAGGGTTGCTGTGGGTGGACCGCAGGCTTTAGCCGAAAAAGTTCGGCCCCGCCTGCGCAAGAAGCCTTTCGGCAAGGGCCTGACCCAGCGCCGGCCCGTCCGCGATGGGACCACGGATATCGCCCGCAATCACTTGGCTGCCGTCAGGCCGCAAGATTTCACCGCGCAACCACAGCTCATCGCCATTCAGAATGGCAAGCCCCGCGATCGGCGTCTCGCAAGAGCCGTCCAGATGCGCAAGAAACGCCCGCTCGGCCGCAAGTTGCTGACCTGTTGGTGTGTCGTGGATGGCGGCAAGCATAGCCGTCGCACGCGCATCATCAACGCGCCGCTCGACCCCAATCGCCCCCTGTGCGACGGCAGGAAGCATGTCGTCCACCTCGATCGGGCGGGCAACGTCGGCCATCCCCAAGCGCGTCACCCCTGCCATCGCAAGAAAAGTCGCCGCCGCCACACCGTCGCGCAGCTTTTGCATCCGCGTCTGGACGTTGCCGCGAAACTCTACCAGCTGCAGATCAGGACGCCGCAGCGCCAGTTGCGCACGCCGCCGCAACGACGACGACCCCACGGTCGCCCCCTGCGGCAGATCCGCAATGCCTTGCGCCGAGAGCGACACAAACCCGTCCCGCACGTCCGCCCGCTTCAGATAGCAATCCAGCAGCAGCCCCTCGGGTTGCTGCACCGGCATGTCCTTCATCGAATGCACCGCAATGTCGATCTGGGCCGCCAAAAGCGCCTCTTCGATCTCGCGGGTGAACAGGCCCTTGCCGCCAATCTCTTTCAAGGCGCGGTCTTGGATCATATCTCCGGTGACCTTGATAACCACGATTTCAAACGCCGCTTCGGGCAGGTCGAAGGCCGCCATCAAGCAGCGGCGCACTTCATGCGCCTGCCAAAGCGCCAGCGGAGAGCCGCGCGTGCCAATTTTAAAGGTCTGGTCGGGGGTCGGGAGCATATATGTCATGCCCCTGCATAGCTGTGTCAGATTGCCCTTTCAAGCATCGCTCTCTTGACATCACGCCACGGGGGCGCAAGTCAGGTGCAAAGCAACGGAGCCCGATATGACCCAGAAAACCATCCTGCGCGCGCTTGCGGGCGAGACTTTGCCAACGCCACCGATCTGGATGATGCGGCAAGCGGGGCGGTATCTGCCGGAATACCGCGCGACACGGGCGCAGGCGGGCGACTTCCTCAAGCTGTGCTATAATCCAGAATTGGCTGCCGAGGTGACCTTGCAGCCGATCCGCCGCTATGGCTTTGACGCGGCGATTTTGTTTGCCGACATTTTGCTGCTGCCACAGGCCTTGGGCGCGGATTTGTGGTTTGAGACGGGCGAAGGGCCACGGCTTTCGACCATTGGCGATATGGCGGGGGTCAAGGCGCTGCGGCCCATCGACGACATCCACGAAACCCTGTCGCCGATCTATGAGACGGTGAAAATCCTTGCCGCTGCCCTGCCCCGAGAGACGACGCTGATCGGCTTTGCTGGCGCGCCTTGGACAGTGGCGACCTATATGATCGCGGGCCGTGGCACCAAAGATCAGGGGCCAGCTCATGCGCTCAAGTCGACCGACCGCGCTGCGTTTTCGGCGCTGATCGATGTGATTACCGAAGCGACGATCCTTTATCTGTCGGCGCAAGTGCAGGCGGGGGCCGAGGTCATCAAGCTGTTCGACAGCTGGGCCGGAAGCCTCAAGGGGCAGGATTTCGAGGATTTTGCGGTGAAGCCTGCAGCGCGGATTATCTCGGCGCTCAAGGCCCTGCATCCTGGCTTGCCGATCATTGCCTTCCCGCGTGAGGCAGGCAACGGCTATATCGGCTTCGCCAAGGCGACGGGTGCGGATTGCGTGGCGATTGACAACTCGGTCAGCCCAGAATGGGCGGCAGAGCATGTGCAGGTCTCGGGCTGCGTGCAGGGCAACCTTGCGCCCCATCACATGGTGTCAGGCGGGCAAGATTTGGTCGATGCGACGCGCCATGTGGTCAAAGCGTTTCGCGGCGGGCCGCATATCTTCAACCTTGGCCATGGCATTACGCCCGACGCCAACCCCGACAATGTGCAGCTGATGATCGACACGGTGCGCGGCGCGTAACCACTGCCACCAGCATAGAAACAGCCGCCCCATCGCAAGACAGGGCGGATTTTTTCGTGTCAATGCTTGGGCTTAGTGGTCAAGCACCATATCCATCGCGCCCTCTTTGTCGTGGATGGCAAGCTTGTCCATAATGGTCTCGGTCGCGGCATTCATGCCGATGATCGACACCTCTGACCCACGCCGGCGCAGCTTCATCACCGCAGAGTCAATCGCTTGGACCGACGAGATGTCCCAGATATGGGCATGGGCCACGTCGATCACCACCTTGGCCGCGCCCTCGCGGAAGTCGATTGCGCGGGTGAAATCCTCGACCGAGCCATAGAACAGCTGCCCGTGCACTGCATAGGTGCGGGTCTTGCCGTCCGCCGACAGCGTGGATTTTACGCCAAACAGCTGCGCGATTTTGGCCGCAAAGAAGATGCCCGACAGCAGCACCCCCACCAACACACCCAGCGCGAGGTTATGGGTGTAGGTCACCGTCACCACCGTCGCCAGCATCACCACCGAAGACGATTTCGGATGCGTGCGCAGGTTGCCAATCGAGGCCCAAGAGAAGGTGCCAATCGACACCATAATCATGATCGCCACCAAGGCTGGCATCGGGATTTGGTTGACCCAAGTGCCCAGCCCGACGCAGAAAATCAGCAGCATGACGCCCGCTGTAAAGGTCGAAAGACGACCGCGCCCGCCGGATTTGATGTTAATCACCGACTGACCGATCATCGCACAGCCGGCCATGCCGCCGATGAACGACGTGGCCGTGTTGGCGATACCTTGGCCGATGCACTCTTGGTTGCGATGCGACGAGGTGTCGGTCATCTCATCCACGATTTGCTGGGTCATCAGGCTCTCAAGCAGGCCAACAACCGCAACTGCCAGCGCGTAGGGGAAGATAATCGTCAGCGTTTCTAGGGTGAACGGCACGTTGGGGATAAGGAAAGACGGCAGCGCATCGGGCAGCTGGCCCATATCGCCAACGGTGCGCACATCAAGCCCAAGGCTCATGCTCAGCGCGGTCAGCACCACAATCGCAACCAAAGGCGACGGGATGACTGTGGTGATGCGTGGGAACAAATAGATGATCGCCAAAGCCCCAGCGAGCAGCGCATAGGTCAGCCAGCCAACTTTGGTCGGGTCAATCTCGGGCCATTGCGCAACAAAAATCAGGATCGCAAGCGCGTTCACAAAGCCCGTCATCACCGACTTGGACACATAACGCATCACAAAACCAAGCTTGGCAAGGCCCATGCCGACTTGCGAAAATCCCCGCAAGGAAGGTCGCGGCCAGCAGGTAATCCAGCCCATGCTCGCGCACCAAAGTGCCCATCAGCACGGCGGTCGCAGCGGCGGCCGCCGAGATCATCCCCACGCCGCCGAGGCGGTGATCACAGCGATGGAAGTGGCGTAAGGCCGACTTCTGGGTCAACGCCAGCCGATCAGTGAAAACGCGATGGCTTCGGACAAGCGTAAGCGCCACGACAAGGCCCGAAAGCAGGTCGCCGCGGATATTGCCGAACCATTGCTGGCGGTAGGTCGTCATCAAAATCATGGTGGTCGCGTGTCCGTGGTGGCAGTGCCCGTCATGGTCCGGCGGATCGGCGGCCGGTAGAGCCAGCAGGGGGTCTCACCCCGCTCCGGTTGGTTGCAGTCTGCCATATAGCGAGGCGCTTGAAAAAGGGAAGCGTTGTGCAACGGGCCCCTGGCATCGGGGTTCGGGCCATCTGACCAGCCAGCGCGGCAGATCAATTTCGCGCCTGCTATGGCTTAGGAGTTCGGGCGTGAAGTGGGACGATATTTCGGCGACGCGGGCGTCGCGGATGAAGGCTTCGGAAATTCGCGAGCTGTTAAAGCTTTTGGACCAACCCGACATTATTCCTTCTGCAGGCGGGATTCCCGACCCTGCGCCTTCCCCGAAGGCAGAATTCGCAGCGGCGTTTTCGGATGTCTTGTCGGGCGATCAGGCCACCGCGGCGTTGCAGTATTCGGTGTCCGAGGGCTATCGCCCGCTGCGTGAATGGATTGCAGGCCAGATGGCCGATATCGGTGTGCCTTGCGATGCCGAGAACATCCGGATCACCTCGGGTTCGCAGCAAGCGCTTGATTATCTCGGCAAGTTGATGATCTCGCCCAA
>CAWJOY010000054.1:0-41209 GCA_963844505.1 uncultured Alphaproteobacteria bacterium | reverse complement strand
CGCCGATTGACTTTGGCTTCGACGCCTCGTCGAGATGGCCCGTGACGTAGGGGGTGGGCTGCGCCGTCAGATAGAGGGCGTGCTCATAGTCCGCAGAATTGCGGTAGTGCGAGATGTTGACGTCAACGAGGTCGAGCATCGGGGGTTTTTCGAGGTCCACGCGCAAGTCATAGGGCGACATGCAGACGAACGGGATTTCCGTCAGGGGCTTGCCGTTCACGGTCGGGATGACTTCTTCGATCATCGCCTCTGACTTGCCCTTAATCGCCCAGCGACGCACCACATAGACGCCGTTCTCGATAGCGAGGTGACGGATCATCTCGTCCGCGTCCTCGTCACCTGGGTCTTCCTGCAACGTCAGATAGGTCAGCCGCCCGATATCGGTGTTTGCGCGCAAACACCTGCCAGCGACAGGTGGATCTTATGCTTGGCCGCAATCTCTTGCGCCGTCTTGTCTCCGCGAAGCGCCTCAAGCGCAACCGTGGCTTTGAAATTGTCCGAAAAACTGCGGCTCGCTGTCATTTCCGTATGGAGCCAGAGATCATGCTGTTTGACGAGCCGACCAGCGCTCTTGACCCTGAAATGATTTCCGAGGTGCTTGAGGTCATGGCAGAGCTTGCGACCACGGGTATGACGATGCTGGTGGTGACACATGAGATGGGCTTTGCCCGCCGTGTCGCGGACCGTATGGTGTTTATGGACCACGGCGAGATTGTCGAAATGGCCCCGCCCGCAGAGTTCTTTTCGGCTCCGAAAAGCGCAAGAACGCAGGATTTTCTGCGAAAAATCCTGAACCATTAGGGGCTGATGATGCGTATTTTTGCTTTGCTTTCATCTATGCTGTTGCTGTCGGGCTGCTCAAGCAACTGGGGGTGGTATGTCGTCAATCCCACCACGACCCAAGGCTATAACAACCTCAAGTTTATGCTGTCGGGGCTTGCCTACACGGTGCAGCTTTCGGCCACAGCGATCGCGATTTCGATCGTGGTGGGGTTGTTGGTTGCCTTGCCGGCCTTGTCGCCCAACAAATGGTTGCGCGGTCTAAGTCGCAGTTATGTCGAGGTGGTGCGCGCGGTGCCGGTTTTGGTGCTGATCTTGTGGGTGTATTACGGACTGCCACCTGTGACGGGTATCACTATAGGGGTGTTTTGGGCAGGTGTTTTGGCCTTGGCGCTGTCTGATAGCGCATTCCAAGCCGAGATTTTCCGAGCAGGCATCCAAAGCATCGCACGCGGCCAATATGAAGCGGCCTATTCCGTCTCGCTCGGGTACAAGGATACGATGCGCTACGTGATCTTGCCCCAAGCGATCCGCCGTATCCTGCCCGCTTTGGGCAACCAGTTGGTTTATATGCTGAAAATGTCGTCGCTGGTGTCGGTCATCGGGATGCAGGAACTGACCCGCAAAGCGAACGAGCTGGTCGTTTCAGAATACCGCCCTCTCGAGATCTATTCGATTTTGGTTCTAGAATATCTGGTGCTGATCCTGATCGTTTCGGCTGGGGTCCGATGGATTGAACGGCGAATGATGGTAGATGAGCGGGGTTAGGAGGCATGCCTGCAAGGGCCTTGGTTGATATGCAATACCTCGCAACGCTGTTGGCACAGCGATTTTCGTGCCGCTCTGCGCTGGGAAAGTAGGACAACTGTCAGACCCGATCCGTGGCTAAGGGATATAACCGATGAAAGTGCGCGACTGACGACCGAGCGGGCGAGCTCAAGGACCCAGTGCCGCTGATAATAATTGTTTTGCTTGATTAGCTTGGCTGGGTTGGCGAGGCCACAGTGCGCCAACGCTGCAACCCTTCGCCGATAGTCCAGCACGTCGCGCTATTTCGCCTTTTCTTCCGCCTGAGCCAGTTCCTTAGCGACGGATTTCAGATGCGGTTGCTCGCCGCCATCTAACCCCTCATCAGAGGCACGCAAGAGGGCTTCTTCGTCGGCCTTCCAGGCTTCGAGAACCTTGCGCTTGTCGCTCTCATTCAATCGGCTGTCATTCGAGACATCGCTTGGTTGTTTGTAGAACTTCTTGGGGGAAAGAAGGATTTCATTTAAACTGACGTTTTCCATGTCCATACCATCCTGTGTTGCGGCATTGCTTACCCTATCAACGCGCAGATTGGCCTCTGGTTCCTTGGCTGCTTAGGGGGCAGGCTGGTTTTGTGTCGCACCAAGGCCGCGCAACTGCCCCAAAAGATCGGTAGCGCGACGCACGCCGAACCGTTTGATCAGCCGCCCCCGCGTGTCCTCGATGGTGCGCGGGCTTAGCCCCAACTGCTTGGCGATTTCCTTGCTGGTCAGGCCTTGGTTCATGCGTTCCAGCACCTGCCGCTCGCGCTTGGACAGGCGCACGGGGTCCGAGTCCGCGATCTGCGCAAAGCTCATCACAACCCTGTCCATCGGCGCATCGAGCTTGGGCGTGCGCGCGCGAAATCGGCACCAGAACCCGTGACCCAAGCGGTGGCGCACCAAGCGCTCGTCCGTGTAATGCCCCGTTTGCATCAAACTGCGCAGACCGACATCCTTGATCGTCTCGAATTCTTCGTCCGAGCCATAGAGCATCCGGAACGACTGCCCCAACAGATCGGCCACATCATAGCCCAGCATTGCAGCAAAGGTGATGTTGCAAGCACGGATAACGCGTTGTTCTGCCATGACAATCCCCACGGGTGCGGAGTCAAAGGCGATCTGGGTCATATCGGAGAGGTCAGAGGTCATACCGTATTTATACTGTATTGCTACCGTATTATCTATCGGCAATGCTGCTGCGATGAAACAAGCCTCTTCATCAGACCCCCGCATGACTGGCCTTATGGCCGCCCTGACGGATCGACGCGATGATCTCATCTCGTTGACGCAGGATTTGATCCGCATCCCGACGCTGAACCCGCCGGGCGAGAACTATCTTGAGATTTGCGAGTATCTGGAGCGGCGGTTGCGCGCCTCTGGATTTGCGACCGAGATGGTGCGGGCCTATGGCACCCCCGGTGACAGCGATGCCTATCCGCGCTGGAATGTGGTGGCGCGGCGCGAGGGTAAAACCAAGGGGCCTTGTGTCCATTTCACCAGCCATATTGACGTGGTTGATGTCGGCAAAGGCTGGACGGTTGATCCTTTTGGCGGGCTACTGCGTGATGGGAAAATCTATGGCCGTGGCGCCTGCGATATGAAGGGCGGGCTTGCGGCCTCGATCATCGCGGCAGAGGCGTTTATGGCGACATTTCCTGATTTTACGGGGTCAATAGAGATTTCGGGCACGGCCGATGAGGAATCCGGTGGCTATGGTGGCGTCGCTTATTTGGCCGAAAAAGGCTATTTCTCGCCACAGCGGGTGCAGCATGTGATCATTCCCGAGCCGCTGCAAAAGGACCGCGTTTGCCTTGGCCATCGCGGCGGCTGGTGGGCCGAGATCGAGACCTTTGGCGAGATCGCGCATGGCTCGATGCCCTTTCTTGGCGATTGTGCCGTGCGGCATATGGGGGCAGTGATCGACGCCTTTGAGACCAAGCTTTATCCAGCCATGTCGGCACGGCGCACCGAGATGCCCGTGGTGCCCGAGGGCGCGCGGTCCTCGACGATGAACATCAATTCCATCCACGGCGGCCAACCTGAGCAGCTGCTGGGCTCGACCGCTTTGCCGTCGCATTGCGTGCCTGACAGTTGCCGAATTGTCATCGACCGCCGCTATCTGGTCGAGGAAAGCAAAGACAGCGTCAGCGGCGAAATCCACGCGCTGTTGGAAGAGCTGAAAGAGACGCGCCCCCGCTTTGATTACGCGATCAAAGAGCTGAACCACGTCATCCCGTCGATGACCGACCGCGATGCGCCTGTGGCCAGAACCGTGGCGGCGGCGATCAAATCGGTCTTGGGCAAAGAGGCCGAATTTGTCGCATCGCCCGGAAGTTACGACCAAAAACACATCGATCGCATTGGCAAACTGAAAAACTGTGTTGCTTATGGCCCCGGTCTCTTGGAGCTTGCGCATAAGCCGGACGAATATGTCGGCGTCGACGACATGATGGATAGCGCGGCAGTGATGGCGCAAAGCCTTGCCGCGCTGCTGCTTGATAACACTAGCAACGGGGGCAAAGAAGAATGAAGCATATAATCACGTTTGCACTGGCAGGGGCGGCGGCGCTGTTCGCAAGCACGGCTTTGGCCGAGAACACCAGCATCCGCGTCGCGATGCAGCTAGAGCCGCCGAACCTTGACCCGACCGAGGGTGCGGCGCAGGCCGTCGATGCGGTGGTCTATTCCAACATCTTTGAAGGTTTGACCCGGTTTATGTCGGACGGCTCGGTTGTTCCGGGTTTGGCCAAAAGCTGGGACATCTCGGACGATGGCACCGTTTACACCTTTCATCTGCACGAGGGTGTCAAATTCCATGATGGCACCACGATGGACGCCGAAGACGTCAAGTTCAGCCTCGACCGTGCGCGCGCCGAAGACAGCACCAATGCGCAAAAGGGGCTGTTTGCGGGCATCACGGACGTGACGGTGCTGGACCCGCTGACGGTGCAAGTCACCCTTAGCCAAGCGAACGGGTCGTTCCTCTTTAATATGGCGTGGGGGGATGCGGTGATTGTCGCGCCCGAAAGCATTGCCGATATCGCGTCAAAGCCGATTGGCACGGGGGCGTTCAAGTTTGACAAATGGGTGCAGGGCGACAGCCTGACCATCGTCAAAAACCCCGACTATTGGGGCAAACCTGCGGCGCTAGAGACCGCCACCTTCCGCTTTATCCCCGACCCGACTGCGGCTTTTGCCGCGATGATGGCCGAAGATATTGACGCCTATGTCGGCTTTCCCGCGCCGGAAAACCTGCCGCAGTTCGAGGCAGACCCGCGCTTTCAGGTGCTTGTCGGCAATACCGAAGGCGAGACCATTCTGGCGATGAACAACAAGCTGCCGCCCTTCGACAACAAGCTTGTCCGCGAGGCCGTCAGCCATGCCATCGACCGCAAGGCGATCATTGATGGCGCGATGTATGGCCTCGGCACCCCGATTGGCACGCATTTTGCGCCACACAATCCGGATTACGTCGACCTGACCTCGCTTTCGACCTATGACCCAGAGCTGTCGAAAAAGCTTTTGGCCGAGGCGGGGATGGCGGATGGCTTTACCACCACGCTCAAGCTGCCGCCGCCGTCTTATGCGCGCCGTGGCGGTGAGATTATCGCCGCCCAGTTGCGCGCCGTCGGCATTAACGCGGTGATCGAGAACCAAGAATGGGCGCAGTGGCTGGAGACCACCTTCAAGGGTAAGGATTTTGGCATGACGGTGATCAGCCATACCGAGCCAATGGATATCGGGATTTATGCAAATCCTGACTATTACTTCCAATACGACAACCCCGCCCTGCAAGAATTGATGAAGACGCTTGACGCCACCAGCGACCCCGCCAAGCGGACCGAGATTTTCGGACAGGCGCAGCGGATGATCTCGGAAGACTACGTCAACGCCTATCTGTTCGAGCTGGCGATGCCGACAGTGGCGCGGGCGGGGATCAAGGGGCTTTGGCTGAACCAGCCGACCTCGGCGACCGATCTGACGGCGGTCACTTGGCCCTAAACCCACCAGCGGGCGGTGCAGCACGACGCGCCGCCCATCTTTTATCCAAGTGTGAAGGCCCAACTATGTGCAGCCTGCTGCCCCTGACCAAAGCGGCCTTTTGTCCATGACGCGTTATGTCTTGGGCAGGTTGCTGTCGCTGATCCTGAGCCTTTGGGTCGCCTCGGTCGTCATCTTTGCGGTGGTCGAGGTCGTGCCCGGTGATCCTGCCGCCTATATGCTGGGGATCAACGCGCGCGCCGATACGCTTGAGGCGCTGCGGGTCGAGTTGGGGCTGAATGCTTCGGTGCAAGAGCGCTATCTCTCTTGGGTCGCGGGGATGGTGCGGGGTGATTTCGGCATATCCTATACCTATCGCACCCCCGTCTCGGATATGATCTCGGACCGCGTGTGGGTGTCGCTGCCCTTGGCGCTTTATGCGCTGGCGCTGTCGGTGCTGATTGCCTTTCCGGCGGGGGTATTTGCCGCAAGCAGGCGTGGGCGGCTGGGTGATCTGGGGGTTATGGGCTCGACCCAGCTTGGGGTTGCGGTGCCGAATTTCTGGTTCGCGATGATCCTTGTGATGATCTTTGCCATCAAGCTGCGCTGGTTTCCGGCGGGGGGCTTTGCAGGATGGGATGCGGGGCTGTTGGCGGGGCTGAAGTCACTGACCTTGCCCGCGATTGCGCTGGCCCTACCACAAGCGGCGATCTTGACGCGGGTGATGCGGTCGTCGCTGTTGGATATGCTGGGCGAGGACTTTATCCGCACCGCCCGCGCCAAGGGTCTCAGTCGTAGGCAAGCGCTGTGGCGGCACGCGCTGCGCAATGCGTTGATCCCCGTGCTGACCATCATCGGCTTGCAGTTTTCCTTCCTGCTGGCGGGCGGCATCGTGATCGAGCAGGTGTTCTTCCTTCCCGGTCTTGGACGGATGATTTTTCAAGCGATTTCGGCCCGTGATTTGATCGTGGTAGAAAGTGTGGTGATGCTGTTGGTGTTCCTTGTGATCGTGGTGAATTTCGTCGTCGATCTGGCCTATGGCGCGGTTGACCCGCGATTGCGGGCACAGCGATGAAGCTTTCTCGGAGCCTGATTATCGGGGCAGTTCTGACGCTGGTATTCCTTAGTGCCGCGGCGCTGTCGCTGGTTTGGACGCCCTATGACATCGAAGTTTTGGACATCCCCGCCAAGCTGCAACCGCCAAACCTGTCGCATTGGATGGGCACAGATCAACTGGGGCGCGATATTCTGTCGATGGTGATGATGGGCGCGCGCACCTCGATTGCGGTGGCGTTTCTGGCCGTCGGCATTGGCATGGGGCTGGGCGTGCCGCTGGGGCTTTTGGCTGCGGCGCGGCATGGGTCGATGCTGGATGAGATCATCATGCGCGGCAATGATCTGGTGTTTGCCTTTCCAAGCCTTGTGATCGCCATTCTGATCACCGCCGTTTTCGGGCCAAGTGCCGCCAATGCGATCATCGCCATCGGGATTTTCAATGTGCCGGTGTTTGCGCGGCTGATGCGGGCGGGGGCCTTGTCGTTCTGGTCACGCGATTTCATCCTAGCCGCGCGGGTGTCGGGCAAATCCTCGGCGCGCATTTCCATCGAGCATATCCTGCCCAACATCGGCAATCTGATGATCGTGCAGGGCACCATCCAGTTCTCGCTTGGCATCCTTGCCGAGGCGGCGCTGTCCTATATCGGCCTTGGCGCGCAGCCACCGACGGCAAGCTGGGGGCGGATGCTTGCCGATGCGCAGACTTTGGCCGCGATTGCGCCGCATGTTGCCTTGGTGCCGGGGCTGGTGATCGTGATGATGGTGCTGGGGCTGAATTTACTGGGGGATGGTTTGCGGGATTTGCTTGATCCACGTCTAAGGGTGGTGCGGCGATGAGCCTTTTATCTATCGAGAACCTGTCGCTTCAAATAGGCACGTTCCCCGTGCTGCACGATGTGTCGCTGACGGTGGGGGCGGGCGAGATCGTGGCGATTACAGGCGAGAGCGGCTCTGGCAAGTCGATGACGGCCATGGCGACGATGGGGCTTTGTCCGGACCGCACCCAAACCAGCGGCAGGATCATGTTGGACGGCACCGACATCTTGACCACCTCGGAGGCAGATCTCTGCGCCTTGCGCGGCAGTAAAATGGGCATGGTGTTTCAAGAACCGATGACGGCCTTGAACCCTGTGCAAACCATCGGCGCGCAGGTGGCCGAGACCATCCGCATCCATCAGTCGGTGCCCAAGGCCGAGGCCCTGCGGCGCGCCCAAGCGATGCTGGAGCGTGTTGGCTTGCCTGCTGCGCGCTTCCCTCTCAGCCGCTATCCGCACGAGCTGTCGGGCGGCCAGCGGCAGCGGGTGGTGATCGCCATGGCCATCGCCTTGCGCCCGCGTCTGTTGATTGCAGACGAGCCGACGACCGCACTGGATGTCACCACCCAAGCCCGCATCCTTGACCTGTTAAAAGACCTCAGCCGCGAGTTTGGCATGGGACTTTTGATGATCAGTCACGATCTGGCGGTGGTGTCGCAACTGGCTGACCGCATCGTCATCATGCAGCACGGGCGCGTGGTCGAAGCAGGCCCCACCGCCACCGTCCTGCGCGAGATGCGCCATCCCTATACCCGCGCCTTGTTCAAAGCCTCGGCGCATCAGGTCGATCTGCCTGCGGTCACGGCCCAAGCGCCCTTGCTCGAGGTGCGCAATGTGACGCGCAGCTATCGTCAGCCGCGTCGCAGCCTGTTCGGCCCGCGCCCCGAGATGATCGCCGTGCGCGATGTGTCCTTTACGCTGCATCACGGCGAACGGCTGGGGCTGGTGGGCGAGTCCGGTTGTGGCAAGTCCACGTTGACCCGCGCTTTGCTGGGGTTGGAGCCTGTGCAGGCAGGTGCGATCACGCTGGACGGCGCGCCCGTGTTCACGGGCCGTGTCGCCAATCGCGATGTGCGGCGCAAAATGCAGGTGGTGTTCCAAGACCCCTATGGCAGCTTTAACCCGCGCCACCGGATTGAGCGGCTGATCACCGAGCCGTTCCACCTGCTTGACCACGCGCCCGAAGGTGAGGCCCGCGCGCAAAAGGTGGCCGAGGCTTTGACCGCCGTGGGGCTTTCGCCCAGTGACGCACACAAATTCATCCACGAGTTTTCGGGCGGCCAGCGTCAGCGCATTGCCATCGCCCGTGCGCTGATCAATGATCCCGCGCTGATCGTTTTTGATGAGGCTGTCTCGGCGCTTGATGTGTCCGTGCGGGCGCAAGTGCTTGATCTGTTGGCTGATCTGTGCCGCGCCCGCCCGCTCAGCTATCTGTTCATCAGCCATGATCTGAACGTCGTGCGCACCATCACCGACCGCGTGCTGGTGATGCAGGCGGGTCAGATTGTCGAGCAAGGCCCGACCGCGCAGGTGTTTGACGCACCGCAGCACCCCTATACGCGCGCGCTTTTGGCGGCTTCGCCAAGGCTGGCCACACCAGACGCCCATGCCCCAACAAGGAGCCTTACCGATGCCACTTGAGGCTTTTTCGATCCCGCCCGCCTGCAATCTGATCGCAGGGGTTTGGACGCCGACCGAAGCGGCATTGCCGCTGTTTGACCCCTCGGATGGCACGCAGATTACCCACATCGCACGAAGCACGGGATCGGACATTGACGCAGCCGTCGCAGCAGCACAAGCGGCGCTGGCGGGCCCGTGGGGCCAGATGACGGCGCTGGAACGGGGGCGCATCCTGACGCGGATTGGTCAACTCATCTTGTCCCGCACCGAGGAATTGGCCCAGCTTGAGGCCCGAGATGTCGGCAAACCCCTGAGCCAAGCCCGCGCCGATGCGGTCGCTTTGGCCCGCTATATGGAGTTTTATGGCGGGGCTGCCGACAAAATCATGGGCGAGACCATCCCCTATTTGCAGGGTTACACTGTCTATACCCTGCGCGAGCCGCATGGGGTGACGGGGCATATCATCCCGTGGAATTATCCGATGCAGATCATCGGGCGGTCGGTTGGGGCGGCTTTGGCGATGGGCAATGCTTGTGTGCTCAAGCCCGCCGAAGAGGCCTGCCTGACGGCGCTTGCCTTTGCCGCGCTTGCGCAAGAGGCGGGGCTGCCCGCGGGCGCGCTGAACGTGGTGACGGGGCTTGGCGCCGAGGCCGGAGCCGCGCTTGCCGGTCATGCAGGGGTGAACCATCTGTCGTTTACAGGGTCGGTCGGGGTTGGCACGCTGATCCAGACGGCGGCGGCGCGCAATGTGGTGCCGGTGACGCTCGAGCTGGGGGGCAAGTCGCCGCAGATCGTGTTTGAAGACGCCGATCTGGACCGTGCTTTGCCGTTTTTGGTCAATGCGGGCATCCAGAACGCGGGTCAGACCTGTTCCGCGGCTTCGCGGATCCTTGTGCAGCGTGGGGTCTATGACCAAGTGCGTGCCCGAATGGCGGTTGCCTATGAGGCCCTAACGGTGGGGCCAGCAGCGTCGGACCCGTCGGTTGGGCCGCTGATTTCAGCGCGCCAAAAGCAGATTGTGACGGGTTTTCTAGAGCAAGGCCAAGGGCTGACAGTTGCGGCGCGGGGTAAAATCGTGGCCGATGCACCCGAAGGCGGCCACTATGTTGCGCCCACGCTCTTTGCGGATGTGCCGCCTGACCACGTGCTGGCGCAGCAGGAAATCTTTGGCCCTGTGCAGGTGTTGATCCCGTTTGACACCGAAGCCGAGGCGCTAAGCATCGCCAATGGCACGGCCTTTGGGCTGGTCGCGGCGGTCTGGACCCGTGATGGCGCGCGGCAAATGCGGCTGTCCAAGGCGCTGCATGCGGGGCAGGTGTTTGTGAACAACTACGGCGCTGGCGGTGGGGTGGAACTTCCCTTCGGCGGCATGGGGAAATCTGGTCACGGTCGGGAGAAGGGGTTGGAGGCGCTTTACGGCTTTTCGCAACTCAAGACCGTTGCAACTTGGCATGGGTAGGACAATGAGACTGAACAACAAAATCGCAGTGGTGACGGGGGCAGGCTCGGGCTTTGGCGCGGGGATTGCCGCCAAATTCGCGCAAGAAGGCGCGCATGTGGTGGTGGCCGATATCAACGAAGCCGCCGCAAAGGCCGTGGCGCAAAGCATTGGCGGCACGGCCTTTGCCTGCGACGTCTCTAGCCGTGCGGACGTCACCGCCTTGCGCGATATGGCCGAGGCGATTGGGCCCGTGGATATCGTGGTCAACAATGCGGGCGTCACTCATTTGCCCGGCCCGACCGAGACGATCAGCGAGGCAGACTTCGACCGTATTTTCGCGATCAACATGAAGGCGATCTATCTGATGACGCAGGCGTTTACGCCGCAGTTCAAGGCGCGGCGGGGGGGCAATTTCCTTAACATCGCCTCGACGGCGGGGGTGTCGCCGCGCGCTGGGCTCAGCTGGTATAACGCCTCGAAGGGCTGGGTGATCACTGCGACGCGCGCGCTTGCGGTGGAGCTTGCGCCCTTTGGCGTCAGGGTGAACGCGCTGAACCCCGTGGCGGGCGAGACGCCGCTGCTCAAGTCGTTTATGGGCGAGGATACCCCCGAAATTCGCGCCAAGTTCCTGTCGTCGATCCCACTGGGGCGGTTTTCTACGCCTGAAGATATGGGCAATGCTGCGTGCTTTCTGTGCTCGGACGAGGCGTCGATGATCACCGGTGTCGCGATGGAGGTCGATGGTGGCCGCTGCATATAAACCGGGACCGCGCAATCTGATCACCGATGTGGCAGGGCTGCGGGTTGGCAATGCGCAAGACGGTAGGCTAAAGTCTGGCAGCACGGTTGTGCTGGGCGACGCGCCCTTTACCGCCAGCGTGCACGTCATGGGCGGCGCACCGGGCACGCGTGAGACCGACCTTTTGGCCCCCGATAAGACCGTGGCCAAGGTCGATGCGTTGGTGCTTTCGGGCGGGTCGAGCTTTGGTCTGGATGCGTGTTCGGGGGTGGTCTCGGGTTTGCGCGCGGCGGGGCGGGGGCTGCAAATCGGCACCGCCTTGATCCCTTTGGTGCCGGGGGCGATCTTGTTTGATCTGCTGAACGGTGGTGCGAAGGACTGGGTCGAGAACCCCTATGCCGCGCTTGGCCGCAAGGCATTGGACGCGGCTGATGTCAGTTTTGATCTGGGCAGTGTTGGGGCGGGGACGGGGGCTTTGGCTGCGATGCAAAAGGGCGGGCTTGGCTCTGCCTCGCTTGAGATCGGCGAAGGCATCACCGTCGGCGCGCTGGTTGCCGCCAATCCCGTGGGCAGCGTGACGACCCCCAAGACCCAGCATTTCTGGGCCGCGGCCTTTGAAATCGACGGCGAGTTCGGTGGCCACGGCCCCGACCCACGCGGCGGGCTGTGCGCGCCTTGGGTGTCGGACAAAATGGCCGCGATGCTTGGGCCGCGCGCCAATACCACGATTGCGATTGTGGCGACCGATGCGACCTTGACCAAAGCGCAGTGCCACAGGCTTGCGGTTGCTGCGCATGACGGCATTGCCCGCGCCGTGGTCCCCGCGCATACGCCCAACGACGGCGATCTGGTCTTTGCGGTTTCAACCGGAACGGGCCCCGCCGCGACCGATGCCCAAGTCTTGCAGATTGGGCATGCGGCGGCGCTTTGCCTGTCACGCGCGATTGCCCGCGCCGTATACGAGGCCACGCCCGCCGCCGGTGATCTGCTGCCTTGTTATCGGACCGCGTGATGCCAGAGCACCTGCGCGACGGCGTCTCCCTTTACTATGAGATCGAGGGGCAGGGGCCGCCGCTAATGCTGATTGCAGGCACGGCAAGCGATAGCGCAAGCTGGGCCCCGTTGGTCGCGGCCTTGTCATCGCGGTTTACGCTTGTTCGGCCTGACAATCGCAGCACGGGACGCACGCGTCCGACAGAGGCGCCTTTGTCGGTAGAGCTTTGGGCTGAGGATGCGCTGGCGCTTTTGGCAGAATTGGGGCTTGGACCTGCGGCGGTGGTGGGGCATTCCTTGGGCGGGTTGATCGCTTTGCAGATGGCGGCCAAGGCCCCATCGCAGGTGTCGCGGCTTGGCTTGCTTGCCAGCGCCCCGTTGCGGTCGGCGCGCAATGCGGCGCTTTTTAATCTTTTGGTGCGATTGCGTGCCCTCGATCTGCCGCAAGATCTGTGGCTGCGAAGCTTTCTTCCATGGATTTTTCACCCACGCTTTTTTGATGGGGAAGGCCGGCTAGAGTCTGCAATCGCGCAGTCGTTGGCCTATCCTCATGCGCAAACGCCAGCGGCGATGGCCGCGCAGGTGGCGGCATTGACGCAGTTTGACCCAAGCGGTCTGGTGCAGCAGGTGCGCTGTCCGACCTTGGCCGTTCTGGCGCAAAATGATCTGCTTATCCCGCCAGATGTGGCGCAGGCGGCGTTGGCGCCGCTTGCCGATTTGCGGGTGGAGACGATTGCAGAGGCAGGCCATTCGCTGCATTGGGACGCGCCCGAAGCAACGCTGGCCGCGCTTTTGCCCTTTCTGTTGGAGACACGGCGATGACCTATGACCGTCTTGGCAATTTTGTGACCCCTGCAGAGCCTGCGCTTTTGGCGGGGATTGATGATTTTATCCTTGGGTTTCTGGCCTATCAGACCTGTGCCACCAACCTGCTGTCGTCGGTCGACCGATATCCCGACAGCTGTCTTGGCAACACCTACGCGGGCTTTTTGTGGATGTTCCTAGAGGCACCCGAGGCCCCAGAGCGGGCGCGCCCCTATCTGGAGCGGGCGCTTGCCGCCAATGGCAGCGCGCGTGAACAGGCGAATGCGGCGGTGCTTGGCGCTTGGGTTGCGGGCGATATTCCGCAGGTGCTGCGGCTGTGCGAAGAGATCGCGACGGCGCATCCAAGCGATCTTGTGATCATCAAAATCGCGCAATACCATTTGTTTAACTTGGGCGATGCGACGGGAATGCTGCGGCTGGCTTTGGCGGCTTTGCCGCAGATGCAGGACCAGCCCTATGTCCACGGCATGATCGCCTTTGGCTATGAGCAATGCCACCTGATGGAGGATGCCGAAGCATCAGCACGGCGCGCTTTGCAGATCGAGCCTGCGGACCCTTGGGCGCATCACGCCTTGGCGCATGTGATGTTGACGCAGGGGCGGGTAGAGGAGGGGATTGCGTTCCTCGAGTCCGTTGCGCCGACATGGGCAGAGTTGAACTCCTTTATGCACACCCACAACTGGTGGCATTTGGCGCTGTTCTACATCAGTCGCGACCGCAAGCAGGATGTTTTGGCCGCCTATGACGCGCATGTTTGGGCGCGCGAAAAGGGCTATAGTCAGGACCAAGTTGGCGCGATTTCCTTGCTGGCGCGGATGGAGTTTGCGGGCATTGATGTCGGGCATCGCTGGGCCGAGGTGGCGGCGCGTGTGGCCGCCCGTGGTCCCGACACCGTCGCCCCGTTCCTGACGCTGCAATATCTCTATGCGCTGGCCCGCGCCGATCTGCCCGAGGCCAAGGCCATGCTTGCCGCCATTCAGACCCGCGCGCAAACGCCAAGCCATGACTTGATCGCTTGGGCTGAAGTCACCCTGCCTGCCGCGCATGGCATCATCGCCCATGCGGCGGGCCACTATACCCAAGCGGCCCGAGATCTGGGGCGCGCCTTGCCGCGTTTGGCCGAGATCGGCGGTTCTCATGCGCAACGGGATCTGTTTGAGCAGATCCATCTGGATGCTTTGGTCAAGGCGGGCGAGGCCTCTGCTGCGCAGCAAGTGCTTGAGATGCGCCGGATGTATGACCCCGAGGGCATCCCGCTGAACCGGTTGTTGGCGCAGGTGTATGAGGCGGTGGGTCTGCCCGCACAGGCCCAGCAGGTGCGCAACCGTATCAGGGGCGGGGGTCTTCACGAAGTCTGACAAAACCGTCAGATCAAGACACATACCCTATGTTTTGACCAAGATCAGGGTAAATTAGGGAAAACATCATCCGGAGTGTCCCATGCGTTTGTCCATTCTTACTGTCGTGCTTGCCGCTCAGGTGACCGCTGTTTCGGCGGGGCCGATCAGCTTTGCTACGGGCTGGAAGGAACAGCGGCTGTCGCTGTTCAGCTCGAACGATTACAGCTTTGGCTCCAGCCTTGGGTTAAGCTCTGACGGGTCGGTGTCGATTGCTTGGACGCGGGTCGGTCAGGCCGATTGGGGCGCAAAGGCCGCGTCGTGGAATTGGAGCGTCGATCAATCCGTGCCCGCAACCGATCTTTCCAAGAAGGGCGGCGATGATCGCAATATCTCGCTCTACTTTGTTTTTGTGCCCGAGAGTGCCGCCCCCGCGCTAGAGGGCGCTAATATCCGAAGCCTGCTTGGCAATAAGGACGTGCGGATTATCCAATACGCTTGGGGTGGCAATCATGGCAAAGGGCAGGTCATCGCCTCGCCCTATGGTCCGGCGGGTCAAGGGGTGACGATCGCGCTGCGTCAAGCGGGAACGGGGTCCTTCAGCGAAAAGGTTGACCTTTCGGCCGATTATGCGCGGGCCTTTGGCGGCGAAAAGGGCGCCTTGGTCGGTTTGGCCGTGTCGGGCGACAGCGATGACACCAGCAGCGTCATCAAAGCGGCGATCGGGAAGCTGAGCCTTCGCTAGGACCGAGGTTCCTTGGGATAGGTGATCTGCACCAGCGCGCCTTTGGATTGCACGACTTGCCCTGCGATCTGACAGGCGCGGGCGATGCTGTCGGGCAGGGGGGTATTGTGCAGCAGCCCCGCCAAAATACCCGCGTTAAAGCTGTCGCCAGCCGCAGTTGTGTCTACGACCAAATCCAAAGCGGGCACCTCTGCATGGCCGCTGGTCTGGCCCTGTCGGTAAAAGATCGGATCTGGGCCATTCTTGACGACAACCACAGTGGCCCCTGCTTCTGCATAGCGCGCAGCGGTGGCCTCTGGGTCGGCATCGCCAAACCAGCTTGCCTCATCCTCGAACGAGGGCAGGGCGATGTCGCTGACCTTGGCACCTTGCATGACGGTGCGGGTCATCTCGGCAGGGTCTGACCACAGACGCGGGCGCAGGTTTGGGTCAAAAGCGATGGTCTTGCCCGCAGCACGTGCTTGGCGCAGCGCGTCCAGCAAGGTTTGCCGCCCAGCCGTATCAAGGATGGCCAAGGTAATGCCCGAGAAATAGATCACATCCGCCGCAGCCATCGCCTGCCCAAGCGCAATCGGGTCTTGGGCCAGCAAACGCGCAGCCGACTGTCCGCGCCAATAGGCAAAGCTGCGCTCGCCGTTATTTAGCGAGATCATATACAAGCCGATGGTGCGGTCTGGCACCGTTTGCAGGTGGCCGTCGTCAATGCCCCCCGCAACCATGGCCGCGCGCAGCTTTTGCGAAATGGCATCCGCGCCGACCGCCGTAAAAAACGACACAGAGGCACTGGGTTGCATCTGCGCCAGATACCATGCGGTGTTAAAGGTATCGCCCGCAAACCCCATGCGGAATTCATCGGGCGAGGTCGCGGGGGCCAGCTCGGCCATACATTCGCCAATAGCAAGAAAGCGCATCGTGCTGTGCCCCGTCGGTTAGAGAAAGTCGTCGCGACGCGGGGTAAAGCTGTCGATCAGCTTGCCCGCCTCAAGACACAGACAGCCATGTGTGACGCCCGAAGGCACCACAAAGCTGTCGCCAGGGCCGACCTCGACCTGCGCATCGCCCAGTGTAAAGCGGAAACGCCCGCTTTCCACATAGGTCGATTGCACATGCTTGTGGTCATGCAACGCGCCGACAGCCCCTTGTTTATCAAAGCGAAAGGCGACGACCATCAAATCGGGATGGTCGGACAGAACCTGCCGCGAGACATGCTCGCCCGTCTGGACAATAGGGAAATCGGCCATCAGGGACCCTCCTGTTTGGATCAAGAGAACACCATACCGCCGTTGATGTCTACATTCGCGCCCGTGATGAAGGCCGAAGAGTCGCTGGCAAGGAACAGCACCAGCTCTGCGATGTCTTCCGGCGTGCCTTGGCGTTTGACGGGGGCTGCGGCTTCGACATTGCGGCGCACTTCGTCCTTGGTGTGGACGTTGTGGAAGTCGGTGTCGATCATACCGGGGCAGAGGGCGTTGACGCGGATTTTGGGGCCCAGCTCTTTGGCCAGACCGCGGGTCATCGTCATCACCGCCCCTTTCGAGGTCGCATAGGCCACCGAACCCGGACCACCGCCATCACGTCCAGCTTGGCTGGCAAGGTTCACAATCGCGCCCGACGTCATATGCGAAAGGCAGGCTTTGACCATCAAAAAGGTGCTGGTGAGGTTTAGATCCATCACCGCGTTCCAATGCTCAAGCGACATCTCGGAGATTTTCTTGCGCGCGATCAGGCCGCCGGTGTTGTTGACCAGAATGTCCACGCTGGAAAATTCAGCCACGGTGCGGTTCACCAGAGCATCAACGCCCGCTTGGCTGTTCAGGTCGCCCTGAAGCGCAAAGGCTTTGCCGCCAAAAGCGCGGATTTCTTCGACAGCGCTGTCGGCACCTGCGCTGCTGGAGAAATAGTTTATGGCGACGTTTGCGCCTTCTTTTGCAAGGCGGATGGCGCAGGCGCGGCCGATGTCACGACCACCACCGGTGACGATTGCGGTTTTTCCTTGAAGCTTCATATCGGTTCCTTCTTGCGTTTCTGTTCGGCCGCAGGGGCTATCACTTGGACTTTGGGTCGGCTGTGCGGTTCGGTCTGCACGGTCGTCTTCCGACCCTTTTGGCGGGCGCGTGAATCAACGGTTCGATTCTTGCCTGTTAAACTAGCATACTAGTAAATCAACTGGCATACTAGTTTGAATCGGTGTAGGGATAAGAGAAAGCGATAACGCGCCGCGATCTTTGGTCGGGCCAAGGCGCATACCGCGCAAGATGGAGACGACGCGATGGTGCAGACACCCCAATACGGCGAGCGGCGCACCAGCGTCGACGACATCTTCGAGTATCTGTACAAGGAAATCCTGTCGCTGAGCCTGCGTCCGGGGGACAAAATCTCGGAAGCCGACATCGCGTCGCGGTTTGGCGTGTCGCGGCAACCGGTGCGGGATGCCTTTAGCCGCTTGGCGAATTTGGACCTGTTGCTGATCCGACCGCAGCGGGCGACCGAGGTGCGGCGCTTTTCCAGCCGCGAGATCGTGAAGTCGCGCTTTGTCCGTGCCGCCGTCGAGACCGAAGTGCTGCGCCGCGCGGCGCAGCATTGTGATGCCAAGGGGGCCGCCTTGCTTGACGCCGCCCTTGCCGAGCAAGACGACGCGATCAGCCGCCGCGATGTTGCGGGCTTTGGCGTGCTTGATTATGAGTTCCACCGCACGCTTTGCCAGATTGCACAGGCCGAATTCGCCTTTGACGTCATCATGAGCGAGAAGTCCAAGGTCGATCGGCTTTGTATGCTGGGTCTGTCCAAAGAGGACAGGATGCCCGCGCTGGTGGCCGACCATCGTGAGATCGCGGCGGCGGTAAAGGCGCATGATACGGACAGGGCGGTCAAGATCGGCATGCATCACCTGTCGCGCTTGGATGAAACGATCGAGCAGATTTCGGTCACCAACGCCGAGTATTTTGAACCCGCCGAGGTCTAAGCCCAAGGCTGTTCAGATCCCGCATTTGAGGCCGCACATTCTGTGACGGCCGCAGCATTTTTCTGCCTGTTTTGTGTCCCAAAGCCGCCCGCATGATGCGAGCAGCTTTCAGATACTGGGCCGATAACCCACAGAAAAATCACATTAAAATTATCTGGTATACTAGGCTACAACATGCTAGCTTTTTTAACAGTGGGGGAGACCACTCCTATTCGGCGGGCTGTCGGTTTGCCGTGACAATTAGGAGCTGGCCTACATTGCCGTTGCGCAGGCGACTTTACTTGCGCCCTGACATTGTTCGAGGAGGAACACATGACACGTTTCACGTCTGCTAAGACCATTCTGCGGGGCGCGAGCCTTGCCTTTGCCTTTATGGCGTCGGTTACGAGCGCAACTGCCCAAGAGGTCACTCTGCGCGGCGCCAGCATGTTTGATGAAAACCATGCCTTCACCAAAACCATGGAGAAGTTCGCCGAGCTGGTCAAAGACAAGTATAAAGGCGACGTCACGTTCGACCTGCGCCTGAACGGCGAGCTGGGGGTTGAGGCTGATTATGTCACCTTCCTGCAGCAAGGTGTCGCGGTTGACTATACCATCATGGCGCCGTCAAACATGGCGACCTTTGCGCCGTCTATCCCGCTGATGGACATGCCGTTCCTGTTCCGCGATCAGGCGCATTGGGAAGCCGTTCTGTCCAGCGACGTACTCAAGCCGCTTGAGGCAGAGCTGCTGGAAAAGGCAGACATCATGGTTGTCGGCTATACGGGCGGCGGCGTTCGCAACATCCTTTCTGACCACCCGATCCACAATCTTGCTGAACTTGCGGGCTTTAAGATGCGGGTGATGGGCGCGCCGATTCAGGCGCAGATCTTTTCGGCCCTGACCGCGGCTCCGTCGGCAATCGCCTATAACGAGGTCTATAACGCCATCCAGACCGGCGTCATCGCAGGCTTTGAAAACGAAGCGGCCAGCATCCAGAACCTCAAGTTCTACGAAGTTGCACCGTTCCTGTCGCTGACCCGTCATGCGATCACCGTGCGTCCAATCGTGATGAGCGGCAAGACCTTCCGCACTCTGCCAGCCGATCTGCAAGCCGCCGTCTTGGAGGCCGGCAAAGAAGCAGGGGCCTATGGTCGCGAGTTGGAAGCGCGTGAAGACGGTCAAAAGCTGCAAGAAATGGTCGACGCCAAGCAATTGACCGTTGTCGAGTTCGACGACCGTGCCAAGCTGCTTGAGATGGTTGCGCCAGTCCAAGACGCCTATGCAGAGTCGCTGGGTGCTACGGAACTGCTCGCTGCGATCCGCGGTAAATAAGGCCAAGGCTCAGCGATAGATGCGGCCCGAGGGGAGTTTTGGGCCGCATCCATCGCGAGGCAAGGGAAGCAAGATTTTAGGGGGGGCTTGTTTTGGGGCGAATACTTGAACACTTCTGTCAGGGCCTGCGCATTCTGCTGGGCGTTCTGGTGGCATCACTTGCGATACCTGTCGCGATGCAGGTTCTGGCAAGATACACGGGGATCATTCCCGTCTTTTTATGGACTGAAGAGCTGTCGACCTTTGTTTTCGTTTGGGTCGTCATGATCGGCTCGATGGTCGCGGTCTGGGAAGGCACCCATTTCGATGTCCGTGTGACACCCGATGCCGTGCGTCCGCTTTCGGTTTTCCTGCAGCAGGGCGTGGTCTTGGTTTTGATCGGCCTGTTTGCTTTGATCTTTGCCTACTACGGCATTGAATACGCAAAGTTCGGCTATTTGCAGCACTCGGTGATGATGCAAGCAAACAAGCTGACGACCTTTATCTCGGTGCCGATTGCAGGCGTGGTTTGGGCGGTGTTCGCCTTTTACCGGCTGGCAGAGGCCTTTAGAATTTACCGCAACTCAGGGAAGATGGCATAATGATCGTATCTACGGGCCTCGCCTGCGCCATTTTGGTTGGCGGTTTTCTCTTGCTTGTGGCGATCCGCGTTCCGGTTGCCTTTGCGCTGGGGATTGCCACCGTGCCAGTCGTGTTACTGGATGTGCGGTTGACGCCGTTCATCGTGATCGACCGGATGTTTCAATCTTATAACTCGTTTATTCTGCTGGCGGTGCCGTTCTTCTTGCTGGCCGCCAACCTGATGAACTCGGGCAAGATCACCGACAAGTTGATCGAGCTTGCGCGGGTACTGACGGGCTGGATGCCAGGCGGGCTGGGGCATGTGAACGTCGCGGTGTCGATGCTGTTTGCGGGCATTTCGGGCTCGTCCACGGCGGATGCTGCGGGCTGCGGCAAGATTTTGATCCCCGCCATGCAGCGCGAAGGCTATGACACGCGTTTTGCTATTGCGATCACGGCCTGTTCGTCGGTGATGGGGGTGATCATTCCGCCCAGCATCCTGATGGTGGTCTGGGGCGGCGTCATGCAGATTTCGGTCGGTGCGCTGTTTCTGGCAGGGGCTATTCCGGGCATCCTGATTGGCCTTGCCTTGATGGCGACGGTCTATGGCTATGCCAAGGTCTACAACTATCCGACCGCAGGCACGCCGACTTTTGCCGAGTTCTGGCACGCGCTCAAGGGCGCAGGGCTGGCGATGCTGACGCCCGTTCTGGTGATCGGCGGCATTGTGGGCGGCATCGTCACACCAACCGAAAGCGCTATCATCGCCGCAGGCTATGCGCTGTTTCTGGGCATGTTCGTCTATCGCACGGTGTCTTTGCGCGACTTGGGTGGGGTGTTCTATGACACGGGGCGGTTTGCCTCGATCTCGCTCTTTGCGATTGGCACGGCTTCGGCTTTTGGCTGGATGCTGGCGTTCTTTAACGTGCCACGGCTGATCGTCGCCTCGATGACCAGCTTGGAGTTCGGCTATTTCGGCACCGCTATGGTGATCGCGGGGCTGTTCTTGTTCTTTGGCCTGTTCATCGACGCAATCCCGACCATCATCATCCTTGGCACCGTGCTTTTGCCCGTCGCGACGGCTGCGGACATCCATCCGGTGGTGTTTGCGATCATCGGTATCGTGTCGCTGGCCTTTGGTTTGGTGACGCCGCCCTATGGGCTGTGTTTGCTCATATCAGCGTCCATCGGCGGGATGAACGTAGCGCAAGTGATGCGGGATGTGGTGATCATCTTGATCCCGATGTTGTTCATCTTGTTCCTCATCATCCTGTTCCCAGAGATCGCGCTATGGCTGCCGCAGGTCATGATGCCAGGCACGTTCAGATAGCCGCTAAGTAAAAGGATGGGGCAATGATCGAAAGCTGGCGCTGGTATGGCGACATTGACCCCATCGCTTTGGATGAGGTGGCACAGACGGGCGCGGCGGGGATTGTCACCGCGCTGCACGAGATCCCCTACGGCGAGATTTGGCCCAGCCAAACCATCGCCACCCGCAAGGCGCAGGTCGAGCGGGCGGGGTTTACTTGGGTAGCGGTCGAAAGCCTGCCCGTCCACGAGCGCATCAAAAGGGCCGAGGGCGACCTGTCGGGGCTTTTTGCCAACTATCGTCAGTCCTTGGCGAACCTTGCGGGGCAGGGGGTGACGACGGTGTGTTACAACTTTATGCCGCTGCTGGACTGGACCCGCACCGACCTTGCGGCGCCTGTGGCGGGGGGTGCTACCTGTTTGCGGTTCGATGCCGTGCGGATGGCGGCGTTTGAAATCCATATGTTGGGACGCACAGCGGCAGAGGCCGACTATCCGAAAGCTGTGCTGCAAAAAGCCGCCGTTTGGTTTCAGCAGGCGCAAGAGGCTGAGCATGATGCGCTCTTTGCGTCCGTGATGGCGGGGATGCCGGGGGCATTTGACCGCTATGATCTGGACGGGCTGCGCCACGCGCTGACGGGATATGACGGTCTGGGGCGCGAGGGTCTGCGCGCCAACTATCAGCGGTTCCTTCACGAGGTGGTGCCTGCGGCCGAAGACCTTGGCATCAAGCTTTGTGTGCACCCCGATGATCCGCCGCGCGATATCTTGGGGCTGCCGCGGATTGTGTCTTCGGGCGAGGATCTGGCTTGGGTTTTGGCGGCGCAAGACAGCCCCGCCAATGGGGTGACGTTTTGTTCAGGCTCGCTCGGGGCCAATCCGGCGAACGATGTGCCCGCGATTGCCGCGCAGGTGGCCGCGCGTATCCATTTTGTGCATCTGCGCAATGTGCGCAAAGACCCCGATGGGTCTTTTGAAGAGGCGGCACATCTGGAGGGGGACACCGATATGGTGGCGCTTATTCGCGTATTATTGGCCGAGGAAAGCCGCCGCCGTGCAGCAGGACGCGCCGATCACGCTCTGCCGTTTCGCCCCGACCACGGGCACCATATGCTGTCCGACCTTGGCCGCAACCTGATCCCAGGATATCCGCTGATCGGGCGGCTGCGTGGGCTGGCAGAGTTGCGCGGGGTCATCCACGCGCTGTCGCATCGGGGCACCTAAGCTTGGCCACAAAACGGCGCGGTTGCGTGAACGGGCTTGCCTGACAACAGCGTCAGCAAGACCTGCGTGTCGCCGATATCGGAGGGGTCGCAGCTGTAGATATCGCGGTCCAGCACGATCAGGTCAGCGTATTTCCCCAAAGACAGAGACCCCGTTTCCTGCGCACGCCACCCCGCAGCCGCTGCGTTGATCGTATAGCCCTCGACACATTCCGCCAGCGTCAGGCTTTGTTCTGGCAAGAACGGCGCGGGTTGATCGGCGCTTTTGCGCGGCTGACGGGTGATTGCGGTCTCGATGATCTCAAACGGATTGAGGGTGGACACGGTCCAATCGCTTGACAGAGCCAGCAGTGCGCCCGCGTCCCGCAGCGCGCGAAACGCATAGACCCAGCGCCCGCGTTCCGCGCCCAGCATGGGCAGCGCAAGCTCGGTCAGCGCGGCATCGCTGCGTGCCCAAAGCGGCTGGATATTCGCGACCACACCCAGTTTGGCAAAGCGCGTCACATCTGCGGGGGCAATACATTGGACATGGGCGATTTGGTGCAGGCTGGGCCAAGGTGCGTTGGCGTGGCGGGCGGCTTCCATCCCGTCAAGTGCGGCGCGCACCGCCATATCACCGATGGCGTGGACGTGGATTTGAAAGCGCGCGGCATCAAAGGCGGTAAACATCTCGTCGATCTGCGCAGGCGTAAACATCAGTGCGGCATTGCCCGCCTCGGCATCCGAATAGGGCGCGATCATCGCGGCGGTGCGGTTTTCAATCACGCCGTCCAGAAAGAACTTGGCCGAATGCACGCGAAACATCGGGAATTGGCAGGTTTTGCGCAGGGCGGTGACGCGGGCAAGGGCGGCTTGGGTGGTCTCATAAGCCTCGATCCGTACGGTGGCGAGCACCCTTGCGGTTAGCTGATCTGCTGCCGCCAATGCCTGATAAACCCGTGCGTGACGCTCGTTGGTCGAGGCGTCCAAGACGCCCGTAATGCCGTGGCGATTGGCCAACCGCAGGGCGAAAGCGCACGCCTTCGGCATAGTCCTCATCGGTGGGTTGGGGCATGCGCTCTTCGGCCCAGTTGACCGCGAGTTCCAGCAAAAGGCCCGTCGGCGTGCCATCGGCGGCGCGCACAAAGTGACCGTTGGCAGGGTCGGGCGTCTCGGCGGTCAGCCCCAGCATTTCGCAGCCACGCGTGTTCAAGCAACCGTTGTGCCCGTCCGAGGCCAAGATAAAACAAGGCCGATCAGGCACCGCGGCATCCAACACATGGCGGTCAAGGTTGTGCTCGCCAAAGAGGCTCGAAGACCAGCCATCGCCTTGGATCCAATCGCCTGTTTGGGTGGCGGCATAATCGCGCAGCAGGGTTTGCATCTGTTCGGGCGTTTCGGCGTCTTCAAGGCCAACGCTTTGACTTTGCCTCTGGCCGCCGTCTTGCACGTGCAGATGCGTGTCGTGAAATCCGGGCAAAACCAGCCGCCCGCCTAGATCGATCACTTGGGTCTCGGGGGCCGCGAGCGCGTGCATCTCGTCGGTCGAGCCCAATGCCGTGATGCGCCCGTCGCAAATCGCAAGCGCCTGCACGCGCGGCGCATGAGGGTCCATGGTGCGGATGTCGCCATTGGTCAGGATGAGCTGCGGCTGGGTCATTTTTCTGCTCTCTTGCTGGGTCGCGGAAGGGGTATGGGGCGAGGTCACGCAGGCAGGTCAAAACAACCTGTGGCTGTCGGGGTCGGTGAATTTTGCTGCATTTACAGGCATATGTAATAATTTGACCAAATTATCTATAATTTCTCTTCCCTTTTCAACAGTGTCTCGTAGAATTTGATCATAATCATAGATACGCGGTGCCGGGCGGTGCCATTTCAAGGGACATTCAGCATGCAGCGGATCAAATTTATCGACCAAATGGCGCAGGGTAAGCTGTCGCGGCGCAAGATGCTGCAATCGGCCAGTGCTTTTGGGGTCGGCGCGCTGATGCTGCCAAAACTCGCCCAAGCAGAAGAGGTGCTGACCTGCCTTGAGTGGGGCGGCTTTGACGATCAAAGCTATTTCGCGCCCTATGTCGATAAGCACGGCAGCCAGCCGAATTTCTCGATCTTTGCTGGAGAAGAGGACGCGCTGGCCAAGGTGCTTGCGGGTTTTAAGGCCGACGTCATGCACCCTTGCAACTATTCCGTCAGCCGCTTTGTGAATGCTGGTCTTGCAGAGCCGATCGACACCTCGCGGTTGTCGCATTGGAAGGACCTGTTCCCCGCGCTGCAAACCGCCGAAGGTGTGGTGATCAACGATCAGGTGATGATGGCGCCTGCCGACTGGGGCAATGCCGCGATTGCCTATCGCCCAGACCTGATCGACGACGCCTTCAAGGCTGACCCAAGCTGGCGGATTTTCTTTGACGAGGCCTATCAGGGCAAAGTCGCGATGGTGGATGACCCCTTTGCGATCATGCTTGGCGCGATGTCCGAGGGCATGAGCTATGACGAGGCCTATATGCTGCGCGGTGAGGCGCTGACCAAAGCCACCGAAAACTGGGGCACCAAGGCTGTCAACACGGCGCGGTTCCTGTGGTCCGACCCGACCGAGGCCGAACAAGCCATGGCCTCGGGTGAGATCATCGCGGCCTATTCGTGGAATGGTTTGGTGAAAAACCTGCGCGGCCAAGGCATTCCGGTTGAATATGCACGCCCCAAGGAAGGCTTCTTCACATGGTTCTGCGGCTTGACGCTGTTGAACTCTGGGGCGGCAGATCCGGCGTTGGCCTATGACTTTATTGACGCGTGGTTGTCGCCAGAAACGGGCAAGACCTTGATCGACGGCGGTTATGGTCACGCCAATATCAAGTCGTTCGATCTGGTCGACAAAGCCGATGTCGAAGCCATGGGCATCATGGATCCCGTCACGATGATGCAAGATTCGATCGTGTTCAAATCCACCCCCGATGATGTGCAAACCGAGCAGAACAAGGCTTGGGGCGACGTTAAGGCGCTCAAGATCTAAAGAGCCAATCCCGTGACCCAAAAAGACACCACTCTGCGGCGGCAGCGTTTGACGGGCTATGGCCTGTTGACGCCTGCGATGCTGATTATGCTGGCGATGCTGGCGCTGCCGATTGCGGCTTTGGTTTTGCTAAGTTTTTGGCAGCAAACGGGGTTTCAGATCGACCCAACCCTGACGACCGAGAACTATAGCCGCATCTTTGCGACGTCGGACAAGCCGACGACATGGATGGGGATGACCTTCTACCTCGCCTATCCTGTGCCGATCATTTTGCTGATCAAGTCGCTGGTGATGTCGCTGACGGCGACGATTGCGGTGATCCTATTGGCCTATCCGATGGCCTATTTCATCGCCTTTCGGGTGACGCGGGGTAAGGCCGTGTGGATCTTGCTTTTGACCATTCCGTTTTGGACCAGCTATTTGCTGCGGGTGTTCTCGTGGAAGGTGATGCTGGGGTTTAACGGTGCGATCAATTCTGGCCTGATGGGGCTGGGCGTGATCGACAAGCCGTTGGATTTCCTTTTGTATAACTCGGGAGCGGTGACGATCACCTTGGCGCACAGCTGGGTCGCTTTTGCCGTGCTGCCAATCTATGTCAGCTTGGAAAAGATCGACCGCGTGTTGCTGGAGGCTGCGGCTGATCTTGGCGACAGCAAATGGAAGCGGTTCTGGCGCATCACCTTGCCGCTGTCTCTGCCCGGCACAATCGCGGCATCGCTGATGGTGTTTATCCCGACGGTTGGCGATTACGTCACGCCGACGCTGGTGGGCGGCACGGGCGGCACGATGATCGGCAATCTGGTGCAGGATCTGTTCATGAAGCAAAACAACGCTCCGCTTGGCGCGGCGGTTGCGATGGTGATGATGGCGGCCATCGCGGTGCTGGCTTTGGCGCTGATGTGGGCGACGGGGTATCATAAAATGCGGGCGAGACAGCGATGAGCTTTTTGCGGCGCCCAAGCGGGCTTTGGCTTTATGCTATTGGATTCATGATCTTTGTTTACGGGCCTGTGCTGCTGCTGCCGCTGTTTTCGTTGAACGATGGCACCTATGCGACCTTTCCGATCAAGGCCCTGACCCTGCGCCATTATGGCGATATGGCGGCCAATACTTCGATGATTATTGCGCTGAAGAACAGCCTGCTGGTGGCGACCGTGGTCTCGGTGGTGTCGACGGCGGTGGCGGTGCCTGCGGCCTTGGCGCTGAGCCGCTACCGCTTGCCGGGGGCGGGGGCGATCTTGGGGTTCATGACTCTGCCGCTGCTGATCCCGTCGATTGTGATTGCGGTGGCGCTGCTGATCATTCTGCTCAAGCTGTTTGGCCTGCCGCTGTCGCTGTGGACGGTGGGGGCGGGGCATGTGCTGATCTGTATTCCCTTTAGCATGTCGGTGCTGATGTCGCGGCTGGAGGGGTTCGACCCAAGCCTTGAAGAAGCCTCGCGCGATCTGGGCTGTAACGGCTGGCAGACCTTTTGGCGGCTGACCTTTCCTATCGCCATGCCGGGGGTGATTTCCAGCCTGCTGATGGCGTTTGTGGTGTCGTTCGACGAGTTCGTCATCGCGTTTTTCCTGTCCGGCACCGACACGACCCTGCCGATCTTTTTGTTCAGTCAGCTGCGCTTTCCCAATAAACTTCCCGGAGCCTTGGCGCTTGGGTCGTTGATCCTTGTGGGTTCGGCTGTGCTTGTGGTGCTTGCCGAGGTGATCCGCCGACGCAGCGCGAAATCCGACAATCCCGGAGATATTTGACCCGATGCAAGCCCTTATGACCGCGACCCCAAGCCGCGACCGATGCGCCGATGATCGCGTTTTCCAATATCCGCAAGACCTTTGGCAGCCATGTCGCGCTGCATGATCTGACGCTGTCGCTGCAGGCGGGCGAGTTCTTTTCGCTGCTGGGTCCGTCGGGGTGTGGCAAGACCACGCTGTTGCGCATTTTGGCGGGGATCGAACAACCGACCAGCGGCACCCTTTTGATCGACGGGCAACCGATGGCGGGGGTGCCTGCCAACCGCCGCCCGACCAATATGGTGTTTCAAAGCTATGCGATTTTCCCGCACTTGAATGTCGAAGAGAACGTCGGTTACGGCCTGCGCAATATGGCGGTGTCGAAATCTGAAGCAGCTGCGCGGGTGAAAGAGGCGATTGCGCTGGTCAAGCTTGAGGGTTTGGGCACGCGCAACGCGCATCAGCTTTCGGGCGGGCAGCGGCAACGCGTGGCTTTGGCGCGAGCGCTGGTCTGTCGGCCAAAAGTGCTGCTATTGGACGAGCCGCTCAGCGCGCTGGACAAAAACCTGCGCCAAGACATGCAGTCAGAGCTGCGCGCTTTGCAGCGCACCGTCGGCATCACCTTTGTTTTCGTGACCCATGACCAAGAAGAAGCGCTGGCGATGTCGGACCGGATTGCGGTGATGCACGCAGGGCGGGTCGAGCAGGTCGGCACACCGTCGCAGATCTATAACCATCCGGCGACACCGTTTGTGGCGTCCTTTATTGGCAGTCTCAATCGTCTGCGCGCCACCGTCACCGCCGTGGGGCAGGTGAGTGTGGCGGGCCTTGCGCTTGCGGTTCCAACGCCTGACGGCGCAAGCGTCGGGCAAAAGCTGACCCTGTCGCTGCGCCCCGAAGCGGTGCGTTTGGGGCGTGCGGCGGACAGTGATCTGGTGCTGCCCGCGCGCGTGACCGAAGTGCAGTTCCTTGGCGCGCTGATCCATATTCGGGTCGATGTCGATGGCGAGACGGTCTCTTTGAACATGTTCAACCGTCCCGGTGCCGACATCCCAGAGGTCGGCACCGCGGTCGAGATCAGCTTTCCGTCGAAGGATGTGAACCTCTTTGCCTGACCCCAAGCCGCGGGTGCTATAGCGGGAACAGATGCGCCTCTGACGGATCAAAGCTAAGCCCGATCTCGGTGCCGATGGTGAACACGGCATCGCGGGCAAGCGCGACCATAAGCGGCGTGCCGTTGGGCAGGGTCACTTCGATCACCGTCTCGGCACCAAGGCGTTCGCTCAAAGCCACCTTGCCGTTCAGCAGCGCAGCGCCCTCGGCGGGCAAAAGATACTGCGGCCGCAGTCCCAGCCGCGCCTTGTCGCCCACAGCATAGCTGCCGGTTTGCGCATGGACGCTCACAGGGGCCAGCGCATCATTGGCAACGGTGATCTGGCGGCCTTCCACCGCCTGCACATCCACCTCTAGGAAATTCATCGACGGCGAGCCTAAGAATCCCGCCACAAAGGCGTTGGCGGGGTGGTGATAAAGCTCCATCGGTGTGCCGATCTGCTGAACCAAACCATCCTTGAGCACGACGATCTTGTCGGCCAAAGTCATCGCCTCGACCTGATCGTGGGTGACATAGATCATCGTCGCCCCCAAGGCCTTGTGCAGCTTGCCAATCTCCATCCGCATATCCATGCGCAAAGCGGCATCAAGGTTCGACAGCGGCTCGTCGAACAAGAACACCTCGGGTTTGCGCACAATAGCGCGGCCAATGGCGACGCGCTGACGCTGCCCACCCGAAAGCTGGCTGGGACGGCGGTCGAGCAAATGCTCCATCTGCAAAATACGCGCGGCTTCGGCGACTTTGGCGTCTTTGACGTCCTTGCTGTCACCCGCGATGGTCAGGCCAAAGGCCACATTCTCGCGCACGGTCATATGCGGGAAAATCGCATAGGATTGAAACACCATCGCCACGCCGCGATCTTTGGGCGGCAGGTCATTCACCCGCTTGCCTGCGATGGTCAGCTCGCCCGCACTGATATCCTCAAGCCCGGCGATCATCCGCAGTAAGGTCGACTTGCCACAGCCCGAGGGGCCGACAAAGACCACGAACTCGCCATCCTCGATGGTGATATCGACGCCTTTGATCACATGCGCCTTGCCGTAGCTTTTCTTCAGACCTGAGAGGGTGATGCTTGCCATTTACTCTGCCGCCTTTGCCAAAGATTGCACCGACATCAACCCTTCGGCGTCAAAGACGATCGGCTCGGGGTCCATGACATAGCCGCCGAACCTGTCCCTGCCGCCATCGGCAAAGCCCAAGATCACCAGCCCCTCTGGCCCATCGACAATCCGCGCGGCATAGCGGCGGCAGGGGACGGCGCCATCCATAAAGGGGGCGGCAGGCAAGCGCCAAGGCCCGCGCGGGTGATCGGCAATCAGATAGTGCGAGCCTGTCAGCGGTGTCTGCGGGTTGTTGCGGCGGGTTTGTTCGGACCAATGACTGTCGGCGGTGCAGAACAAGCAATACCAAGTGCCTGCGACCTCGAACACCTGCGGCACCTCAAGCTGGCCATAGCCGCCGACAAACACCGGCGGGCGCAGCGTCCACGTCAACAGATCGGGCGAGGTGGCAAAGCCAATCGCGCCGCCTGCGTTGGGCTCGGCAATATCGGGGGCGCGGGCGGTGAAATACATCAACCAGCCCGTGCCATCGGGATCGCGCATCACCCAAGGGTCGCGCATTGCACGGTCATGCCAATGGCCGACCATATGCTCGGCTTCATAGCAGTCGGCATTCGGTCCTGTCAGATCAAGGCAAAGCCCATCCCCCACCCGCACCCACGAATGCAAATCACCCGAGGTCGCATGGCCGATGCGCTGATACATCGAGCCGTCAGCCTTGCTGGTCCCTGTGTAGAACAGATGCCACAACCCCGCGTCGTCTTGGATCACCGACCCCGTCCATGTCGTGCTGTCATCCCAAGCGGGCGCGGCGGCAGGCGCGAACATGGTGCCAAGATGCGTCCAGTTCACCAGATCAACCGAAGTCGCATGCCCCTGACTGACGTTAAAGTGGCGCAGTTCAGGGTCGCCCAAGGCGCGGTTGGCTTGCAAGAAAAAGCCGTGATACGTGTCGCCATCCTTGGCGTACCAGCTGTCCCAGATCCATTTGTCTTTGAGTGCGATAACCATTTTCGTCTCCTCAGCCTTTCACGCCGGTCGAAGCAATCGACGCGATAAAGGCCTTTTGCAGGTAAAGATAAAACACCAGAACCGGCACGGTGATCATGCTGAGGTAAGCCATGATCTCGCCCCACGCGCGGTTCAATTGAAAGAAATACTGAAGCCCGACCATCACCGGCCTATAGCCCTCTTCTTGGACCACCATCAGCGGCCAGAGGTATTGGTTGTACATCGCCAGAAACTTCAGGATCGCAGCCGTGGCCACAACCGGACCTGACAGCGGCATGACAATCCGGCGATAGATCTGGAACCAGCTTGCACCCTCGACCCGTGCGGCCTCGATCAGTTCGGACGGCAGGTCTTTGAAAAACTGCACGAACAGGAACACCGTCAGCCCGTCGACCACAAAGGGGATGATCTGCACGCGGTAGCTGTTTAGCCAGCCATAGGTCAGCCCGTCCATCCCGATCCATGGCAGCTTGGACGAGATCAGCAGCAGCGGAATGGCGATGGTCTCGAACGGGACGATCAGGGTGGCAAGGATGATCGACAAGATCAGATCGCGCCCCTTCCAGTTCACAAACACAAAGGCGAAGGCGGCGGTCGAACACAGCAGCAACGACAGCGCCACCGTGACGCCAGTGACAATCACCGAGTTCATCACAAACAATGCGACCGGCGCGCGCTTGAACGCCGCCCAATAGTTATCAAGCGAGATATCCCCGACCGGCAAGAACGCCCGCAGGCTGGCGGTATCGGCCAAAAGCTGTTGGTCGGGCTTGAGCGAAGACATCACCATGAATACCAGCGGGAACACGAAAATCACCGCGACCAGCCCCATCACCACATAGCGCACGCCAAGCCGCAGGTGGTGGTTGTCGATGGATATCGCCATTATGTGCGCTCCCTTGTGATCCAGCGTTGCAACAGTGAAATCGACAGCACGATGACAAACAGCACCACCGAGATCGTCGAGCCGCCCGAGATGTCTTGCTTGCCATAGCCGCGCTCGATGGCTTGGAAAACAATGGTTTGCGTGCTGTCGAGCGGGCCACCGTTGGTCATCACGTCAATCTGTGCAAAGACCGCAAACGCCTGCATGGTGATGACGATGAGCACCAGAATGGCGGTGTTCTTTAGCCCCGGCCAGGTGATGTAGCGAAAGCTTTGCCACGTGCTGGCACCTTCAATCGCGCCCGCCTCATAAAGCGTCGGCGAGATGGTTTGCAGCCCCGACAGCCAAATCACCATGTGAAAGCCAACCGCTTGCCAGATCGACATGGCGATGATCGACCCAAGTGCGGTGTTGGGATTGCCCAGCCAGTCGATGCGGGGAATGCTGCCAAAGCTGACCGCGCTGAGCAGGTTGTTCAAAAGACCTGAATCGCCATCATAGATGAACCGCCACAGCAGCGAGACGACGACAATCGACACCACGACGGGCATGAAATAGATGGCGCGGAATACATTGATGCCGCGCATTTTTTGGTTGATCAGCAGGGCCAATCCCAGCGCTAGCGCGCCTTGCACGGGGGCCACCACAATCACAAAGATAAAGGTGTTGATAAGCGCCTTCATGAACACCACGTCGCGCGCAAGGATATAGGTGCGGTTTTCGCCCCAGCCAAAGCTGAACCATTCGCGCATCCCCGAGAGGTTTTCATACGCGGGGTTGTTGCGGGTATAGCCGCGCACGGCGGGATATTGGGGCGCGCCATCGGCATCGGTCTGCACCACACCCGCCGCGTCTTTGACAGGTTCAAGCGTCAGCGTCGCCATGCCCAACAGCTGTTGGTAATTGGCAAGTCCCGTAAATTCGGTGGGATTCGGCGAGATAAGCCGCTGATTTGTAAACGAAAGGATGATCGCAAAGACAAACGGCAAGATGACAAAGGTGGCGATCAGAAAGGCCGCAGGCCCCGCCATCAGCCAACCCGCTCGGTTCGATTTGAGAAACTTAGATGCCATAATCCCCTCCGATTAAAACGGGGGCGACCCTTGGGCCGCCCCGCGGTCTTAGTGGCCGTAGCCCTTGTTTTTCTCGATGTCGGCATTGATCTCGTCGGTGGCCGCGTCAAGCGTGGCGGCCACTTCGGCACCGTTGGCGATATCGGCCAGCGCCTTTTCGAACACTTTCGCCTCGACCACATAGCCGGGGGTGACGGGACGCAGCAGAGCATTGGCCGCGGTCATGCCGTAGAACACTGCCAGAGGCCCGCCGTCCTTGTAGTTTTCAGTCATCGCGGCGGCAGCGGCGGTCGCTGGGATCAGGCCAGTGGTATTGGCGAAATCGGCCAGATACTTGTCTTGCAGTGCGAACTCGATGAACTTTGATGCACCGTCTGGATGCTGCGATTTGGCCGAGACACCAAACTGCCACGAGGCCGCACCAATTTTCGCGCCTGCGCCAAAGTTGGGGGCAGGCAGGAACACGGTGTCGTCAAAGGCCGCAAGCGCGCCCAAAGCCGCCCAGTTGCCGTTCCACGAGAAGGCATATTTGCCCGCGCCAAAGCCGTTGTCGCGGTCGGCGGGGTCTTGGGTCGCTTGCGCATAACCGTTGGCAAACAAACCCTGCCACCACGCGCCAAATGCCATGCCCGCATCGCCGTTCAAAGTGCCTTCTGCGGTTTTGTAACCCGCGCGGTCAACCAAATCGCCGCCAAACGACTGCAAGAATGGCGAAAACGCATAGGGATACCACTCGCCCGTCCAAGCCATGCCCAGATCAAGCGCGTATTCAAACTTGCCCGAGGCTTTGGCGGCCTCCATAGCGGCGTTGAACTCTGGCAATGTCCAAGGTTCGGCCAAAGTCGGGGTGCGCAAGCTGAGCGCGTCCAGCGTGGATTGACGCGTGACCAGCGCCACCGCCGCATCCCAAAGGCCGATTGAATAGAGCTTGCCGTCCCACATTCCCTTGGTGCCAGGGAGGAAAGCTTCGATCTTGGCGGCGTCGATTTGCAGCGGCTGCATATAGCCCGCCCAGGCCCAATTCGGCATCACCGGACCATCGACGTCCAAGATGTCGGGCAGGTTGCCCGCCAGCGCGCCCGCGACGACAGAGTCGTTATAGGCGGCCTGTGGGAAGCTCTGTAGCTCGACTTTCCAGTCGGTCTGGCTTGCGTTAAAGTCGGTAATGATCTGGTTCAGAACCTTGGCTTCGCCCTCGTTGCCCGCGCCATGATACCACATCGAAAGCGTGGTTTGTGCCTGTGCAACTGTGGTGAAAGCGACCGAGGCCAGCAAGGCTCCGGTGGCGATGGATAGATGTTTCATGCGTCAATCCTCCCTGACGATTTTCAGTTTCGAAATAGATGCCTCGCGGCGTTCGGTGACCGACCCGCGCCAATAGACTGGCCCGGACACGAGCATTGGCTCGTGATCCTCCCCGGGGTCTGAGGCAGAGGGGGCGGCGACCATCGACAGCAGCCGTTGTGCGGCGCGCATACCGATGGCGGTATAGGACAGGTCTACGGTGGTGAGCGGCGGGAACAGGGTCTCGGCGATGACGCGATAGTTGTCATAGCCTGCAACCGAGATCTCATCCGGCACCTTGACCCCGCGCGAGCGCAGGATGCCATAGACCCGCACCGCCATCTTGTCGTTGCCACAGCAAAGCACTGTCGGCGGCTCGGGCAGGCGCAGCATGCGGTCGATGATGTCCCACAAGATCTGGCTCTCATCCTCGCGGCCTTCATAGTCGGCGCAATCGACAAGCGCCCCGTCATAGGCGATGCCCGCCTGTGCCAGCGCATCGGCATAGCCTTTGCGCCGCAGCGTGTTGGCGACCATATGGATCGGCAGCGTCAGATACGCGATGCGCCGATGCCCCGCCGCAATCAACCGCGTGACCAGATCATGCTGGCCGCGCGCGTCATCAGGCAACACAGCGGGCGTGCCGATATCGTCAAAGCAATTCGCCAAAACCAAGGGTGTTGTGGCGGGCACTTTGGGCAGCTCGACCTTTTGGTGAAACTCGGCGACATAGATCAGACCTTCGACGCGGTGGCGCAAAAAGGTCTGGATCAGATGCGGCACACGGTCCAAGCGCCCGCCCGTGTCGGCAATCATCAAGGTCATGCCCGAAGCCGCCATTGCCCGCTGAATACCTTGGACGATGAACAGATCAGGCAGACCTTGCGGTTGCATCGGCTCGGTCGGCAAAGAGATCGCGCCCGTAATCAACCCAACCAAACCCGACTTTTGCGAGCGCATCATCCGCGCGGCATTCGAGGGCACATAGCCAAGCGCCAGCATCGCGGCCTCGACGGCTTCGCGGGTCTCGGCGCCGACGGGCGCGTCGCCGTTCAGCACGCGGCTGACAGTTTTCGCAGAAACTTTGGCCACGCGGGCCACGTCGTAAATGGTCGCCATAACCCCTCCCAAGGTGTGTCGCCGGTCTAACAGGTGCAGCACAGGCACGTGGCGCGCCCTTATGACACCGATGTCATGACACCGATGTCATAAGGGCGCGAGATGATTCGAGTCAAGGCTTGATGCGGTGAAATTACCTCGGTTGATTGATCGAAGCAGGGGGGCTGGTGCTGTTGTCGTTCATGAAATCGAGCAAGTCCAGATAGGTGTGCTCATGGATGAAATGGCTTTGGGGCAGCCGGCGCACCGCCGAGAGGGCCGCCTCGATCTGCGGGCGACCGTTCAGGATAAGCTCCACAAGCGCGGCTTCGATGTCGCCTGACAGCGGAATGCCACATTCCCAAGACGCGACGAAGTCAGCCGTCGCCGAGCCCACAAGCACCAAGGGCGGCACGCCAAACGCTGCCCCTTCGTAAATGCGGTTGGGGATCAGATTTTTCGAGTTAAAATCCGTCTGCAGGTCGATTGCCCAGTTCAAATGGGCCCCCGCATAGATTTTGGACAGGTCGTCTGGATAGCAATAGCGCCCATGCCCAGTCACATTTGGAAGGCAAAACAGCTTTTCAAAAGCGGACCTCAAGCCCCGCATTGGGTGTCCCTGATACCTTGAGGGCCACCTGTTTGGGAAACCTCTCGGCGATACGGTGTAAAAGATCAAGGCTCTGGCGACAGCGGATTTTGCCGTTAAAGCAGATCGTTACAACTGAACCCAGAGGAACCATTGGAGGCTGAGAGAGCGGAGATGATGGTTCAAGCTTGTTCTCAAGTAGGAAAATGGGAGTTTTGACATTCTGAATGTTGCGGAAGTAGTTGCGTTCAAATGAAGGCGAGCTGGTGATGATGCCTGAAACACGCAAGATCATCAGCCTTTCACAGAGGCGGAGGACCTGCGCCTTTATCCCCGTGCCGGAAAGTGCTTCGTGAACATCGAGGACTTCATAAAAAATATGCGGTCTGCGTCTAGATAAAAAAGCAGCTAGATATGCAAGAAAAAGAAGGTCAATATTTCGTGCAAGGATAAAGTCGGGCGCTACCTTGTTGATAAACATTTTTTGCTTAAGGATGGCACGCAATATTACCCAAACTCTTTTAGGGCCTATGCCACTTTTAATCGTTCCAAGAGGCTTTATGCCATTTGCCGAGGCGCGTCTTATGTATGCAAACGCACTTACTTTCATGCCCGCAGCGTCAAGACCGGAAACTCGGCGTTCAACAGCAGCATCTTCAGCATCAGGTGCCAAGAAAACGATAATTTTGTTCATTGCATTACTGCGTCAATGATTGTTTTAGAAAAATTCTCTAGGCTATGTGCGGCAAGAAAATCCCGGTTCGTTTCAAAGGGAATTTCATGGTCTAGGTAGCGGGCAATCTCTGCGGGATTTGTTGTATCAATAGCGGTCCCAAGGCGATACCGCTGTGCTTGATATCCCATCAGTCCGGTTTTCTGTGTCAATACAGGCTTTCCAGCCGCTGCCGCCCAATAAAGAACTCCCGATGACCCAATGTGGTCCTGATAAGGTGCGAGAATGACATCTGCTTGTTGCACGAGTGAAAAGAGCTCATCATCGCTGACATATCTGTCTTGGAGTTCAATGTTAATATCTGAATGAAGGCCCTTCACGTATTTGAAGCGCGCAAGAAAGCTCTCTCGGTCTTCCGCTCCAATTTTACCAACGAATTTCAATTTGTTACGTTGATGAAATTCCACATCCTTCATAGCCCAGGCATCGAGAATTTGAAATATGCCTTTGCGCGCAGTGAGACTTCCAAACAAAAGCCATTCTTTGCAGTTGTTTGTTTTGCAGGTTTTAGATTTTTTGAAGTGAGAAAAATTCAGTGCGGGATCTGCAAGGGGGGTCAAAACTTTTGTGAGACGACCAAGCTTGGATAGAGGCGCAGTCTCATCCAAAGTGAGCAGTGCCTTAGTTTTACGACTTGCGAGGGAATAAGTCGCCCAACGACGCATATGATCCGCGAATTGAAGGAGCCCCTTTAGACTTCCATATGAGTTGGGCGGTCGAAAAATGACACCGGATATCCGGCTGTCGGCTGCACTTTGCCTAACGTCGAGTGCGGCTGCAACGGCTGCTTGGTCAAAAAAAGGTAAAAATACTTGGCCTGCGCTCCTTTTGCTAATAGCGACAGCTTCGCCCCATTGACTTTTTGCGCGTGACATTAAGTTGCCACTCGTCATCCTTACCAGACTTTGTGAAGCAATAATTGTCATTTCAACGCCCATGTTGTTACAAATAGGCTTAACACGTTCAATGAGTTCGCCGCTCGCGACCAATTCTACATGCGATATTCTTTGATCACTTGCCGCCTGGCGTAAAATTTCAGCCGCCCAAAAAGTGCAGTGCCCCTCAACCAATGGTTCAAAATAGCTAAATGTTGTCATCCATGGCCCCAAAATTGGAAGATCTACTTGATATTGCCAAATAGCTTAATGAGAATGCCCAGAGATAAGCTGGCGCACTAGAGTTCAGAAACGGCATCGTAAGTGCAGATTTTGCGAGCCAAAAAGGCATTGTTATCAAGCACAGGTGATGAAGGGTGTGCGGTGAATATCTTTTGGCGGAGATCAATGGGAAAATAATGAGCGTGCCGACAAGGATTCCGAGTCCAACTAGCCCAAATTTGTCGAACGCTTCTACCCAAAGATTGTGGCTGTGGGGTATGAAAAATCTATCGTTTGGAAACTCTGATCGGAGCATTTCTATCCATCCGAGATCTGTGGAAACGTGTTTGAAACCGTGCCCAAGAATTGGTGTCTCCATTCCGTGCGACATCGCGTAATGCCAAAGAAAAGTTCTGCCCGTGAAAGTAGGGTCTTTGCCTAGATACAACGCCAAGTTTCCTAAGGTAGAGTGTATGAGAGGGAGCAAAAGAGCTGAAAGGCCGGTCATAAGGATCATTGCTCTCGACGCGAATAGCGCCAGAAAGCCGCAAGCCAACGCAAGAATGCTTGAAAGTGTTGAGGCAGTGATCAGTGTGGTAATTTGAACGGTAAGTATTAGTAGGTCTGTCGTTCGAATTCGCTTTTGTATTTTAAATATTGAAATTAGTGCTCCAAGGGCGGCAGTTGTTGATAGAAGATCCTTTTGTGGATAGAGGCCTGTAAACATGATGCCATATCCATCTGTGAAATACGAAAATGGGTTACCAAGAAAGAAGAGGGTTAGTCCAACAGTGTTAGCGACTGCAGTTCCGTAATAGATCGCTCTAACGAAACTCACTGCAATGCTTTTGTTAGAGGCTAACAGGGCAGCTGAAAATATTACGGCAAAGAAGTTTGCTGTCCTAAGTAGAACTGAAAGATCGCCGCTGATTATTGGGAGTTCCAACCAAAGATACAAGACCAGCGGAAACCAGAGGATCATTGCAGGTTTAAGCGCAGATTTCTTCAGCCTGGCATTGCTCGCAAGATAAACAGCGCCTACCAGTACTAACAGTCCAGCAATTCGGCTGTAAAGCATTTCTGCGCTCGACTGAGTAATTGCCTTTTCTGATTGATAGGTGAGGCCGGTCTTGAAAAGGTATTTATCGAAGCATCCGAGGATGAGAGCTGCAATTAGCCAAACTAGCATAATTTGAACAATTGACCGTTCATCTTTTTCCCGTAAGTTGCCGTCCAGATTTCCAAAATTCGGCGGACGCATCGTCTCGACAGCAGAATTTCGTTTTGATGAAGGACTAGTACGTGTCCAAGTTAAACTCATGCCGCCACCAAGAAATTTTTCTTCAGTAAGAAAATTGATAGCGCCATGATGGTAACAGCTAAAATGCACAGCGCTATAAATTCATTTTGTTTGTTTACCCCGAGGGCGGTGACATAGATCGTCAGGGCGCAAAATGCAGCCATTATGCCGATGACGCAGCTTGCCCTTATCCAGCTAAGTTGCATACTCACGCGCATTGCTAGACGTTCATTTTTTTGTGAAATTGCGACCATTGCGATCGCTGTTGACATCTGTGCGCCTGCAAAAATTGCAATGAATATAATGATGTCGCGCGTCAGGATAAGAGCAATTCCGCCGATAAGAATTTGGATGACCCCACTTGCAAGATGGGCATAGCTTGCAAAACGTTCTTGCCCCAGGGCATAATTCGCCCAATAGAAAGGCGTTGCCAATCCTGAGCAGACAGTTGCAACTAAAAGCATCCGAAGGGCTAGGATCAGATCTGGATTTGGGAAACCGAGCCAAGCTTCAAGGATTGGGCGAGCGCCAATAAATGCGATTGACCCGAGAGGTATCAGTAGCAAAATTTGGGAGACCAGCGCATCTCTTAGTGTTGGAACGATCCGCTGTGGGTCGGTTTGCTTTGCTTGCGCTAGTCCCGGCAAAAGTCCCCTTAACGATTCGCTAATAGACTGGTTGATAACCACTGGAATGCGGAGAGAAATCGTAAAAATGGCGACTGCAGAATGTCCTAGAACCGCGCCAATCATCAATACGGACAAAGGTTGCACCGCGCGGTGCATAATGTTTGTGGTGCTAAATGATTTTGCCGCACTAAAAAGATGTTTCTGGTTCGCACATGGGCCGTGACCAAGTTTACTGTGGCGCGTCGACCAAAGGGTGAAGACAAATTCGCTCAACCCTCCGCCCAAAAGCGCGAAACTGATCGCGAGATCGGGCTGTTCTGGCAAGGCAATTATCAAGGCCAAGGCGAGACCGCTTTGGCTTGCGACACGGCACATCGTTTTGAAATTGAACCAATATTGCTGGTGTTGACCGAGCCTCACACTGATACGCCAATTCGACGCCAGCTGTAGCGTGGCAGCCAACGCCGCAAGGCTTGCGGCGGTGAGGCGCGTGCTGGAATGCCAAAAGCAGACTGCGCTCAGCGCAACACATCCCGCGATGAGACCCCAACCGTTGCGATTTGCCCGCCTCACCATGGGGGCTGTCGGCGCCAGTCCGTCACGGCCAATACGAAAGGTCAGGGTATCCGTCAGGCCAAGATCAAGGATCAACACATTCATGACGATCGCGTTAAGCCACGCCCAATGCCCAACCAGTTCAAGCCCGCCATGACGCGCAAAAATGCCGATCAGCAAGAGGTTCGCGCCCGCGTTAAAGCCAACTGCCAGCATCACCGTCACGCGGCTTAGGGCAAGGTTTCGTTCAAAGGCAGTTTGTGGCGCCTTAGTCATAGTTAAAAGCGGTTTGCCAGGCCTGCTGCTCGGGCTTCGTGATCGAAAAGCGCGGGGTCTCCCTTGCATTGGTACCAAGATGAGACGGGTGCAGCATTGTCTTTTTGTCGATCAGCAACAGCCGTTGCTTGAGGTCTTGGATGGTTTTCTCTGCCAGCCCAAGGCGCAGGACCCTACCAAGGCGCAGCCGATTGTTCAGGTTTCTGGCGGTTGTGGACCAAACTTGCTTGAGGGGGGCGATCCGCGAGGCCATGACTTGTCGGGTCTGACGCTCGACGGCGTCAATGGCGGCTTGGGCGATGGTTTGCGCCGCAGGTAGCTGTAGAAAGGCTGATAGCTGTGCCAAGAGCGCCTGCTTTTGTGACGTGTCAAAGTCCTCATAACGCAGCATAAATGCGCGACCTTCGGCCCGCTTGCGCAGCGCGATGGCTGTGTGATGGCCTAGCAGGGCCTCGGCTTCGGTCGCCGACATCTGCCACACCCGCATCGCGGATTCCGCGATTTTGTTGAGGTTGCGCACGGAATAGATCTCAAACACCTGCGGGTGGTTTGCGAGCACTTCGGGCAAATCATAGTGTGTCTTGAGCAAAAACACCCGCGCACTTTCGGCCTGTTTGACCAGAGGTGCCGTTTGGGTCGCAAGCTGTTTGTCGTCAAGAAACCCCAAAACCTCGACCGCGCCGAGACGCTCAAGGTATTCCCTGACGACGTTATAGACAGCGGTCGAGCCCGAGCGTGGCATGCCATTACAAATGATAAGTGTCATGATGCCGGACCGACCTTGTTTAAATAGCGTTCAGAAAGCGCTGATCCGCAAAATCGGCTCAGCAATCGAGGGTAGCGTAACGCCTCCGTTAACTACCGCATAGGGAGAGTTTATGGTTTGTGTTGCAGTTTGCAGTTTAATTGCGCTGATCGTGGCTCTGGTCTTTAAAAGCAGCGTTTCGGTGGCGCGGGTCGTGCTTGCCCCGCTGCGGAAAATCGGGCCTGTCGCGGGAGGCGCCCGCTTTCCCACTGTGGGCAACACAACCACAGTTTGCCCCCCGCGCTGATGTCGAACCAAATCGCATCCGCTGATTGTAAGCCCGTTTTGCTTTTGGCTGCGATTGCGCGAGACACGGGTATAGGCGGTGGCCGATACGGTCGGATCGCCCAAAAGCGTGCCAATCGCGCCATAGCCGCCACCCTTGCGCAGTGTTACGATGCCTGTGGCCCTGACGAATGCCGACAAAACCCAGTCCAGCGTCGAGTTAACCGAGGCTTGCAGCGCTATACCATTTGCGTTGGCGAATACTGGCG
>CAWJOY010000053.1:0-28668 GCA_963844505.1 uncultured Alphaproteobacteria bacterium | reverse complement strand
CCCCTGGGACATGTGCCTGCCAAAATGTATGCGTGGTCTATCCGTCACGAGCGCCACGGCGAACCCGACACTGCTATGCAGGTCGAAGTCGTGGACACGTGGAAGATCGACAGCAACGAAGTCTTGGTTCTGGTGATGGCTGCAGGCGTGAATTACAACGGTGTTTGGGCCGCGCTTGGCGTGCCGATCAGCCCGTTTGACGGTCACAAACAGCCGTTTCACGTTGCAGGCTCGGATGCCTCTGGCATCGTCTGGGCCGTTGGCGACAAGGTCAAACGCTGGAAAGTGGGCGACGAAGTCGTGGTGCATTGCAACCAAGACGACGGCGATGACGAAGAATGTAACGGCGGCGACCCAATGTTTTCGCCAAGCCAGCGTATCTGGGGCTACGAGACGCCAGACGGCTCTTTTGCGCAGTTTACCCGTGTGCAGGCGCAGCAATTGATGCCGCGCCCGAAACATCTGACCTGGGAAGAAAGCGCCTGCTACACTCTCACACTCGCCACGGCGTATCGGATGCTGTTTGGTCACGAACCACATGACCTAAAGCCCGGTCAGAACGTCTTGGTTTGGGGGGCTTCTGGTGGTTTGGGGTCTTTTGCGATCCAATTGATCAATACAGCAGGCGCGAATGCGATCGGCGTGATCTCCGAAGAAGACAAACGCGATTTCGTCATGGGGCTTGGCGCCAAGGGCGTGATCAATCGCAAAGATTTCAACTGTTGGGGCCAACTGCCAACGGTAAATACGCCAGAGTACAACGACTGGCTCAAAGAGGCGCGCAAATTCGGCAAAGCGATTTGGGACATTACCGGAAAAGGCGTCAGCGTCGACATGGTCTTTGAACACCCTGGTGAAGCAACCTTTCCTGTGTCGTCGCTGGTATGCAAAAAAGGCGGCATGGTGGTGATCTGTGCGGGCACAAGCGGTTTCAATTGCACGTTCGACGTGCGGTATATGTGGATGCACCAAAAACGTCTGCAGGGAAGTCACTTCGCGCATCTTAAACAAGCGTCGGCTGCGAACAAACTGATGATAGAACGCAGGATTGATCCTTGTATGTCAGAGGTATTCGCATGGTCCGAGATCCCAGCCGCGCATATGCTGATGCGCAAGAATAAGCACAAGCCGGGGAATATGGCCGTTCTCGTTCAAGCGCCACGCACGGGGTTGCGGACTTTTGAAGATACATTGGATGCGAGCCTGAAGCGTTAACAGAAGGGGGGGGCTGACTGCCCCCTGCCGGCTTTGGCTAAAGCCAAAGCCTCCCCCCGTGAGTTTTTTTGCCAGTATGAAAATGGACTTGTTTCGCACTGGTATAAATACTCGCGGGGGAGCCCCTCTGGGGGCGGGGGCAAGGCCCCCTACTCGGCCCTAGAAATGCGACTGCGGCAGCGCCGTTTGGAGGGGCTCGATGCCCTGTAAAACGGGGCCTTGGGGGCGATGCCGGCACTGGCCCTCGGTCGAACCATAGCTTATGGTCTTGGCATGACGCAGAACCTTTCCCCCGCATTGGTCTTTTCCGATGACCAAGCCGAAGCCTACGATCGCGTCAGCGCTGAGCTGTTCGCGGCTGGCGTTGATCTTGAGAACGGTTCTTTAGAGCCTATGGCTGAAGGGGCAGCATCCGTTTTGGCGGTTGTGGGCAAGGCCGGGTCAGGCAAGACCATGCTTTTGGCAAGCCTTTACAAAGCGCTGGCGGCGGCTGGGGTTGATTTGGTTTCTGGGGACTACGAGCCTAAAAAACGCAAAGAGCGTCGGACTTTGGCGATTTTGGCGCCGACAAACAAGGCGGCGTCGGTTTTGCGAATGCGTGGGGTGCCTGCGACCACCATTCACCGCATTCTTTACACGCCTGTCTATGATCCGCAGTATGAAAAGATTGCCGAATGGTTGACGGGGCAGGGCAGCAGACCTGTGATTGAGGGGCTGACCGAGTTGGCGCTTGATCGCGCGCATGCGTTTTACCAGACGGTGCCGTCTGTGCCTGGCGCTTTGGCGGCGGCGGGTTTGCGCGGGTCTGACTTCATCAAGGGATGGAAGCGGCGCGAAGAGCCTTTGGATATTGGCTTTGTTGACGAGTCCTCGATGTTGGACGAACGCGCTTTGGCGGACTTGCGCGAGATTTTCCCGACGCTTGTGCTTTTTGGCGACCCAGCGCAGCTTGCACCGGTTGGTCTGTCTGGCGAGATGGTGTTTGATCGCTTGGGGGAGGGGCGCAAGCTGACCCTGAGCCGGATTCACCGACAAGAGCAGGACAACCCTATCCTTGATCTTGCCCATGCATTGGCCGATCCTGCGCTTGGGTTTGAGGATTTTGAGCGGATGGTCGAGCAAGCCTCTCGCCGCGATAATCGAGTGGTGTGGGCCGAGCGGGTGGACGCTGATCTTATGGCACGCTCTCCGGTTTTGGTCTGGCGCAATGCGACGCGTATTCGTTTGATCCAAGCGTTTCGGAGCGCGCATGGCGCTCCTGAAGATCAGCTTATGGCGGGTGAGCCTTTGGTCTGCGACGGCATCGAATTGCCGCTCAAGCACCGCAAAAAGCGCATCGACCTAGAGGCGCGCGGGTTGATCAAGGGTGCACAGGTGATTTACCTCGGGCCTGGAAGCAGGCCAGGTTTTGCGAAAATTCATGTGATCGGCGCAGAGGACCCGCAGGTTTCGGCGGCCTCAATCATCAAGATCGAAAAGCCAGACGAGGACGAGCCGTTCATTCCTTCGGCGGCCACGATGGGGGCAGCGTTTTTGCACGGCGCGGCGGTGACCATTCACAAGGCGCAGGGCTCGCAGTGGGAAAACGTGCAGGTTTTTGCGCCCGACCTTTATGCCGCGGCCAAGGCGGGGCGGTCCGAGGCGGGCGTGCCGTTATGGAAGCGTTTGGCCTATGTCGCTATTACGCGGGCTGAGACGCGGCTGTTTTGGGTGGTGCGCAACCGTTTGGCACGGCCTGTGACGGGGCTTTCGGTGGCCGATCTCAAACCGCAGTCGGTGCCCTTGACGCTTGCAGCGCAGGGTGAAGACTAGACAGCGGCGGGGCATGCGTTAGGGTGGGACAAATTCTTGCGAGGCTCTGATGATCTGCGTTTTCGTTCAATTCCGCTGCACCCCTGGTAAGACCTATGAGGTTGCCACCGCGATCTATGACCGCGAGGTGGTGTCCGAGCTGTATTCGACCAGCGGCGACTATGACCTGATGGCCAAAGTCTATATCCCTGATGATGCCGATGTAGGCCATTACCTGTCCGAGAAGCTGTTTGACATCAAGGGCATCGTGCGGACGCAAACCACGATGACCTTCAAAGCGTTCTAAGCGGCAGCCCTTCTTGCTTGGGCAGGCTGCCGCTTTGGCGGTTAGCTCAGCTTGATGCAGAAGTGCTTTTTGACCGGCACGTCGATGGTCCAAGTGCCTTGGAAGCCTGCCTCTACGACAAAGGCATCGCCTGCGCGCATCGTGGAGGCAGGGCCGCCGTCGGGGGTTAGGGTGATCTGGCCTTCGATCAAATGCACAAATTCGTAGAACTTGGACACCGCGCGCCATGTGCCTGTGGTGGCTTCCCATGTGCCGCTGATGACGCTGCCGTCAAGCGAGGTGTGCTGCACCCAAGTCTTCATGGTTGGATTGCCTTCGACCTTGGTCCAGCCTTCCAGATCGGTCAGCATTGGCTCTGGGCCGGGGGCGGGAAAACGGAAAACCATATCGCTCATGTCAGTCCTTCCAAGGTTTGGCTGTGCTCTTGCCATGGTGGTAGGGCGCGGGCGCGGGGCTGACAAGGCAAAAATTAGGGCGTGGGTGCGACAAGAATTATTGCAGAGGTGCACTTGGAACCTGCACCGCAATGGCTCAAAGTCGCGCCAGAAAAACGGGCGGTTCAGGCCCAAAGGGTGCAGGAGGTGCGCATGTTGATCCGTGAAGCAAGGCCAGAGGATGCCAAGGATTTGGTCCGCTTTATCAATATGGCGGCGGATGATCTGCCGCTGCATTTCTGGCAAAAGTCGGTTGGTCCTACGGGGGATGCTTTGGCCTTTGGCGCAGAGCGTGCGGCACGCGAGACGGGTAATTTCTCTTATCGAAACGCGTGGTTGGCCGAGCTTGATGGCAAGGTGGCGGCAGGCCTGCTTGGCTATCCCGCAGAGGGGACGCCCGAACCGATTGCCGCCGACACGCCGCCGATTTTCGTGCCGCTGCTGGAACTTGAGGCGCTGGCACCGGGGTCTTGGTATCTGAACGTTTTGGCCAGTGATGCAGCCTTTCGCGGCAAGGGGCTGGGCAGCGCCTTGTTGGCCCATGCGCAAGACACAGCCCGTGCGCGCGGCTTTGCGCAGATCAGCCTGATCGCCGCCGATACCCATGTCGAGGCGCTGCGGCTTTATGCGGCCAAGGGCTTTGCAGAGGTCGCCCGCAGGCCCGTGGTCAAGCAGGATTGGGCCGTCGAGGCCAACACGTGGATCCTTTTCACCAAGCCTTTGGGCTGATCGCTAGGGCAGTTGCGCCATGCTGTGCAGCCATTCGACGAAATCCGCCACGGGTTTTCGCTTGTGGCTGCTTTGCGCGGTGGTGACAAAATAGCCGGTGCCAAGATCAAGTTGGCCGTTTTCCAGCTCGATCATCGCGCCGTCGCGCACGAACCTTTGCGTGATCGACTGCCAGCCCAGCATGATGCCGCGCCCGTCCAAAGCGGCCTGCACGGCATGGATATAGTTGTCAAAGACCTGTGACGGGCCGGTTGGCTTGGGCAGACCGCGCGCGCTCAGATACTCGGTCCAGCCCGCCCACCGCGAGGCCGCATTCGCCCGCACATGGATCAGCGGCGCTGTCGCGAGCAGGGCAGGGTTATTGCGCACCCTCTCGATCAGAGGTGGGATGCCGACGGGGCAGACCACCTCATCGAACAGTTTTTGTGTCGCACCATCCGCCCAAATATTGGTACCATAGCGCAAGGCCACATCAATACCGCCCGCAAGCGAGGGCAAGTCCGAGGGCGGCGCTTGCACGTTTACTGTGATATCCTCGAATTTGGCATAAAAGTCGGGCAGGCGCGGCATCAGCCAATAGGTCGCCATGCCGATGGTGCAAGACACCGTCAGATGCTGGCCCGTCAGCCCCGCCGTCACGCGCAACTCTGCGATCATGTCGGCGATCGTGCCCAAGCCGCTGCGGGTCGCCAGTGCAAGGCTCTCGCCCGCCGCATTCAGCCGCGCAGGCTTGGTAGTGCGATCCAGCAGCGGCACACCGACATGCTCTTCAAGCGCGCGGATCGCTTGGGTTACAGCAGGCGGCGTCACGTTCAGCTCTGCCGCCGCAAGATGCATCGAACGCAACCGCGCCACACTGTCAAAGGTCACCAAAAGCCGCAGCGGAGGCAGTTCTTGCATAAGTTAATCCATGGCTAAACTTGTCCTTAGTTTTACCGCTCTTTTTATGATCTGCAACATCGGTTTTGGTGGCGAGAGTTAACCTCCTCCTCCCTCCTCTTTGATACGGATGCCGACATGAACGTGATGACCCAGACGCCCAAGGCAGTCACCCTTGGTGATAAAGGCTTGACCCTGTCGCTGGTTGGCGGCGACGCCTATTTCAACTATTTCTGGCTGCGTGATAACGACCCGACCTCGTTCAACAGCAAAACCCGCGAGCGCAGCTTTGACATCTTTCACATGGATGAAGCGCCGCGCGCTTTGGCTGCCGTGATCGAAGCCGAAGATCTGGTGATCACTTGGGCGGGCGAAGACCACATCACACGTATGCCGCTAGAGTGGCTTTCGACCTATGCCGCGGGCACGCGCCGCCGCGACCCAGCCGATCTGCCGCGCCGTGCTTGGTTTGGCGATCACTATAATGACGTCACCCGCGTCAGCCATGCCGAGTTGTTGGCCGACAAGTCCAAGGTCAAAGGCTGGATCGAAGCGCTGATCGTCGAGGGCGTGAGCATCGTCACCGACATGCCAGACACCGATGCGGCGCTGACCGAATTGGTCAATGTCATGGGGCAAGTGCGCCCGACCTTCTTTGGCGATTACTTTGACGTCAAAACCCACATCAACCCGACCAACACCGCCTATACCTCGGCCGCGTTGGAGCTGCACACCGACACCCCAGCCGAAGAATATGCGCCCGGCGTGCAGTTCTTGCACATGCGCCGCAACTCGGTTCAGGGTGGTTTGAACCTGTTTGGCGACGGCGTGGCTGCGGCAAACGACTTCCGCACCATCGACCCAGAGGGCTTCAAGCTGTTGTCCTCGATCGATATTCCCTTCTATTGCGAGCATGACACCTACGACATGCGCTCGTATCAGCGGGTGATCGAGCTGGACCAGCACGGCGAAGTGTCGGGCCTGACCATCAGCCAGCATATGCTTGACCTGATCGACCTGCCCCAAGCGGTGCTGGACGATTATTACCCAGCGTTCTGCCGTTTTGGCAAACTGCTGCAAAGCGACAAATACCTGATGAAGTTCACCCTCAAGGCAACCGAGTGCATCGTATTTGACAACCACCGCATCGTGCATGGTCGCGCGGCCTATTCGGCCACCAGCGGCGAGCGGTATCTGCGTGGCTGCTATGCCGACCGTGCCGAGATGCGCTCGACCTACCGCGCTTTGGTCAGCGAAGGCCGCTTCAAATGAACCAGATGAGCGGAATTTCCCACGACATCAGCGGCGACGATCTTCGCGCGCTGCGCATCGACCTTGCGGCGGCGTTTCGGATTTGCGCGCAGATGAATTGGCACGAGTCGGTCGGCAACCACTTTAGCGCGGCAGTGAGTGGCGATGGCAAAAAGTTCCTGATGAACCGCAAGTGGCAGCACTTTGGTTCGGTCAAGGCCAGCGATCTGCTGTTGCTGGATGCCAGCGATAGCAGTGTGATGCAGACCGCGGATGCGCCCGATGCTTCGGCTTGGGCCATCCATGGCACCATCCACCGCATGCGACCCGACGTGCGCGTGGTCATTCATGCGCACACGCCCTATGCGACCGCGCTTGCGACGCTGAAGGACCCACGGTTGCAGCCGCTCGACAACAACACCGCGCGGTTCTGGGGCGACGTGGGTATCGACCTTGGCTTTGGCGGTATCGCGGACGCAGCCGAAGAAGGCGAGCGTCTGGCCGAGGCTTTGGGTCACAACAGTTGCTTGATGATGGGCAACCATGGCGTGACGGTGACGGCGCGTTCGGTGGCTCTGGCGTTTGAGAAGCTCTACTTCTTTGAAAAGGCTGCACAAACCATGGTTTTGGCCTATTCCACGGGTCAGCCTCTGAATGTGCTGTCGGACGCTGTAGCGCAAAACACTGCCGAAGGTTGGATTGCCTATGAGGGCATGGCGGATGCACATTTCGCCTATCTGAAGGACCAGCTGGACCGCACCGACCCATCCTATCGCGACTAAGACGGGTTTAAAAAAATGGCCCTTGGCAGGGATGATCTGCCAAGGGCCATTTTGTGTTTAGAACCGCGCGTTACTGCCGCGCTTGGGCCGAGCGGTCGCAAAGATAGCGATTGAGCGCTGTCACAGCATCGGCAATCGGCAGATCGCGTTTGTCCTGTCCCAAAATAAGCGCCAAGGCGCCGCGGGTGTTGTCCCCAGGAAATCCGTCGATCGGGCCAGGGTTGCCCCCCGCAAGCACCACAAGCCGTTGCAGCGTGATGCCAGGCTCGCCGACGGGAATGGTGGCAATGCCACAGGTGACGATTGGCGTCGGGCAAACCAACGGCGCGATGGCTTGGGTTCTGGTGGTCGTGACAGGGGCCGTACCGGCGGCGACCGCGCGCGGTCCCGTCGTTTGCGCGGGCACGATCGCTTGGGTCGGCACGGTGGTCACAATGGCCGGAGCGACAGCCGATGGTGCCACTGCCACGGCAGTTTGCGCGCCGCCTGTCACAGGTGCGGCCGGTTTCACCGTCGCCTGAGCAATTGGGGCCACAGTCACGGGTTTTGGCACCTCGGCCTTGACCACAGGGGCAGGGGCGGGTTTGGGTGTCTCTGCGGGTTTGACTTCGGCTGCAGGTTTGGCGGGTTGCGCCGGTTTGGGGTTTGCCGCAGGTTTGGGTGCCTCGGCCACTTTTGCCTCGGGCTTGGGTTTAACCTCGGGCTTTGGTGCTTCGGCAGGTTTGGCCTCTGGCGCAGGCTTTGCCGGTTCTGGCTTTTTAGGCTCTGGCGCAGCTTTAGGGGCTTCGGCTTTGGGTTTAGCCTCGGCCTTTGGCGCGTCGGCAGGTTTGGCTTTGGCGGCAGGTTTTGGGTCTGCCGCAGGCTTTGCGGCCACTTTTACGGGCGGTGGGGGCGGCGGCTTGATGCAGACCTCTAGCTTGGTCACCAGATCGGCGGCGGTGCTGGGCGGCGTGCCGACCAGTTTGCGCGGGCAGGTTTTCTCACCCAAGCTACAGTCAAAGGCAATTGACCAGGTCGGGTCCTCTGCGCTGGACTGCAGAACGCCCTCGCCATTGGCGTAAAGCACATAATAAGCCCCATCGAGCGTGCCCTCTTGCCAGAGCCCCGGAAACTGCGAGGCAGGGACGTCGGCGTGCTTGGTCACCACGTTTTGCGCGCCGGGAAAGGGCTTGTCAAAGGCATCGGTGACGCAAGGCGCGGCGGCGGCCTGCTGCGCAAGGGCTGCAAAAATGACGGCAAAGCCCCAAGCTTGGGGGCCTCGCTTGTGGCGCGGGAGGGGGGCTGCGCGGGTCAATGCTTGGCTCGAATAAGCGGACCAAAGGCTTTGAAGGCCAGCGACGCCAGCACAACCGCATTGGTGTTGGTTGTGATCGAGCCGTTGGTTTTGCCGTCAGCTTCGTACACGCCCTCGGGCCAGCCGCGCTCTGGGTCGCCCAGAGCCGCAATCGAGCCGACCAATGCTTTGGTATATTCGGTGCCAAACAATGCGTCCCACGCAAAGGCCACCTTGGTTGTGGTGGTGCGCTTGCTGTCCAAACGCTCGCCCTTGAAGGTCAGCACCGCCCAAGGATCGCCGCCCCCCCAAACCGAGGAATAGACGAAGTAGGGCTCGACATCGATGTGGGACTCGCTGACGGCGGTAAAGATGCCTGTCGCGCGATAGCGGGCCTCTTGAGCCTCGTAGATCGAGGTGGCAAAGCGCAACGAGCGGGCGTCAAAGCCGAACTCGAGCCCGTCAAAGATATAGGGTTCGCTGACGGTAAAGGCGGGCGTGGTCTGGCGGTGCAAGCGGCTGTCGACGGGGATCGGCAGGCCCTCGACCTCTTTGACCATCATCATCTCTTCGGTGTGATAGGCGCGATACATGTCATAGCCGAACAGCATCATGGCTTTGGCGGCGTATTGCTCATAGCCAAGACGGCCCTCTTGGTCACGGCGCAGCGTGCCGTCGATCATATTGCCGCCAATCAGTTGGCCATCCTCGACCATCTGCTTGAGATCCCATTTCGCCATCAGGCCCGCCACTTCGGGCACAAGGTCGGGATAGCGATGCTCCACTTGGCCCAAAGCGCCGACCATGCGGGCGACGTCCAGCGCCGACCAACCCAAGCCACGCTCGACCGGTTGGTTGCGATAGTCGACCAGCTCGCCGGTTTGCACGTTGTAGGCCTTGTTGGGCAGGGTGTTGTCAAAGAGCCGCATCGCGGTGAGGGTTTGCAGTGCCTTGCTGATGCGGGCGTGGGCTTCGTCGGTTTCGATCAGGCCAAGCATTTCGGCCGAGATCACCGCGATAAAATACGACCCCGTTTCCCACATCGTGGTCGAGGGATATTTGTCGGCCGAATTGACAAGCCCCGTGTCCGCATTGGTGTTGTTGATGAAATACTGCCAAGCGGTTTTGGCATAGATCAGGTCTTCGGGAGAGCTTTTGCCGACGACCGCCAAGGGCAGGGGGGTGATTGCCTCAAAGGCAGCCATCTTGGACTGGGCCTCGACTTCTTCGGTGTTGGCTAGATTTTCGCTCACGTCAAGTTTTTCCAATGTTAGGACCAAGCCAAGACCACATCCAAGGGCCGCCAAAAACACCAAATGGCTTCGGGCTTTGATTAGGTTTTCACGAAAACTCATGGCGTTTCTCTTTCATCAGTTTGGCGGGGCACCCAGAGGGCGGCTCGGATAATGCCTGCCATCGCGAGGCAGTTGTTAAATCCCCAGAGGATATTGGCGACGACTCCGCTGATCGAATGCGGCGTGTCCGCAAAGGCCAGCGCCCCCAGCGACCAGACCGCCCCCACCACCGTCAGCACGATGATGGCGATTTGCGGCTGCACAAGGCGCAAGAAGTTTCCGGATTGGCGCACTTTGGGCGTGACGGGGAAAGAGATTTTCTCACCCTTGGCGACGGCTAGAATGGCGCGCATCCCCAGCGGGAAGAACGACAGATAGCTCGCCTTGGCGTCATACCCCGAAATCCCCCAAGTTCCGACCATCATCGCCAGCTCTAGCGCGACAAGGAACGGAATGAGGTGGATAAAGAAGTCGACCGAATAGGCCGACACCGGAGAAATCCCCGTCAGAAGATAGACCACAGGGCCCAGCAAAAAGATGATGTTCCACAGTGGTGCAAGATAGGAATAGAAGGTCGTGGCATACATCATCCGCTGCGGAAAGGTCAGGCCCTTGCGGAACAGCGGGTTGTCGTTGACCAAGATATCAAGACTGCCGCCCGCGTATTTATAGCGCTGCACGGTCCAAGTCAGAAGGTCCTGCGGCGAGAGCATTTTGCTTTCAACGATCGGGTGCATCTTGGACTTCCAGCCGCGCTCGCGGTCGGAATGCAGCACGATCGAGGTAAAGATATCCTCCGAGACGTGAAAGCGGTAGGGCGTCAACAGCTCTGTGCTAGAGGCTTGGGTGCGGATGGCCTCCATCAGGTCGGGCGAAATCTCGCGCTCTTTGCTAGAGACGGTGATGGCCTCTTCGGCAGCGAAGGTGCGCTGTTCGACCTTGGAGCCAAAGCTGCGCAACGCGGCCTCCATCACGGCTTCGCGGCGGTGGATAGAGCCTGCGCCGCAGCAGAACGACGCATTGGCCGAATTGCGGCGGCGCTGGATGACGTCGTAGAACATCTTGGGGTCATTGACAAAAGGGTCAGCACCGACGGTGATCGGCCCGACGACTTTTTCGATGCCGCGTGCGACAATCCAGCCAGCCTTGCCAAAGCGCCGCTTCATGCTGACGCCAAGGCGCTCGCCTGCGGGCAGATCGTAGAACCACTGGGGCGTCTGCACCCAAGCCATCTTGGGGTCGCGGAAATAGCCCAGCGTGTGCTCTAGCAGCGTCGGGAAGGGGCGGGTGTCTGCATCACAGATCACCAAGAAATCGCCGTCGGTCTGCTCCATCGCGTTGCGCAGGTTGCCCGCTTTGAAGCCCTCGTTGGTGGTGCGCGAGATATAGTTCGCGCCCTCGGACTCTGTGACTTCGCGCATGATGTCGCGGCGGCCATCGTCCAGCACATGGATGCGGATGTCGATTGGATGCGGATAAGTCATCCGCTTGGCATCGCGCAGGCCCAAGCGCACCAGCTCTGGGTCCTCGTTATAGGTGGCGAACATCACATCGACCACGATCACGCGGTCACCCTCGGGGTGTGTGGGCACCACGTCGGACAACAGCGCAGGCGGTGCTTCCAGTTTGATCGGCTCGTCTTTCCAGAGGTTAAAGACAAAGAGGATCATGCCAAAATAGGCAAAGCTCTCGGCCAGCACCAAAGGAATGGCAAACCACATCGCATCCGGGTTCAGCGACACCGTCCAGCGCCACCAGATATACCAAGCGCCGATCATCAGCGCGATGGTGGCCAAAAACTGCCAGATGCTCTCGCGCAGTGCCGAATAGGGCAGCGGTGGTTCTGGCACACGATCTTCGAATTTGAGGAAGTAGTCGTCGGTAATCATGCGCCTGCCTTCTTATTTGCTTTCCGCATTTGCCAAGGGGTTGGGCCAAGGCCGATTGTCCATGCCAGCGGTTTAAGGCGCGACAGCGCGACCGCCACGGCGAAAGACAGCGGCAATGCCAATGCAAAGCGAAAGAGAACAATCATCCAAGGGGTCAGGACCCCGCCCATGCCAGACTTGAACATGGCGATGTCGATCAGGTCGATCACCATCGGGTGCACAAGATAGACGCCAAAGGTAAACCGCGCGAGGTTCGACCATCGCGGGGACCATTCCTGAAACTGCCCGCCCATAAAGAACAGCAGGATAAAGATCGGCATCAGGAAGTGACCGTAAAAGTCCCAACCCGCCCGCACGCCCCAAGCGCCCGAGGTCACACCAACGGCAAAGAAGGGCAGGGTGGCAACATAAGCAAGACCCGCAAAATACAACGCACCGCGCCGCAACAGCCGCAATTCACCGCGCGGGATGCCGTCTTTCCACAGCCCATAGATCGCAAAGGCGGCAAAGCCATAGCCGACATAGCCAAAGATCTTGAGCGCGCGGATCAGATAGTCCCGCAGGCTTGGGTCAATATCGAGCCCCCACAGGAAGCCCTGCGCGCTGTTCATCACACCAAGGGTGAAAAACAGCGTCAAACCAAAGATCGGATAGCGCGTTGCCACCCGCATCAGCGGGAAGAACAGGAAAAGCGCAAACAGCGTCGGCAAAAAGTGCATGTGGTACTGCACTTTCCCAAGGACAAAGTACCCAAGCCAGCTTTGCGGTTCGGTCAGTTGATCCAAGATATAGGGCGCATAGCCAAAGGCGCTGGCTTTGACCAAGCGGAAGAATGCGTAGAACAGCACCCAAAACGTAAAGGGCACCAGCAAGCGCTCGGCTTGGGTGGCAATAGCCGAGCGATAGGACGGCATCTTGGTATCCACCCGCATCGCCATCAGGAACAGCGAGAACAGGAAGAACATCTCGGACCCCGAGAACTCGCCAATCGAGCGCAGGAACACGGGCACGATCCGTTCCGACACGGTCGCATCGGCAAAGGGCTGGCCTGCAAAGTCGGTGGAAGAGTGGATCAGAACCACGCCCATCGCCGCAAAAACGCGGTTGGCGTCGAACCAGACCATTCTGGGCTTAGAGCGTACATTCATGGCTTCACCGCACGCGAAGAGATGGGGCTAGCCAACACTTTTTTCGGGACTGGTGGCGCTAGAATGTGCTTTTGAGTATCACACTCGGTCGCCGCGATTTCGCCATCGGTCTCGACGGGCTTGCAATAGACGAACTCTTCCACCGGAATGACAGGCGGCAGGGTGTTCGGGTTCTCGCAGTTGCAGCTTGGCAAGACCTCTACCATTTGCTTGGGGTGGCACTTGTTGTCGCGGATGTCGGTGCCAGCAAAGTCCGCCGCCCAGCGTTGCACGCCCGCTTCGGTGTGATGCATGATCGGGCCTTGCACCTTGTAGAGCAGGGCCGCAAGAATAACGCCGTTGTTGTTGGCGGTTTGCAGCGGGATAAAGCCGTTGCCGTTCTCGTATAGACCCTCGTAAAAGCCCATGTCGGGTTCCGACAGGTCGGCGACGCTGTCAAACAGCAGGTCGGTATAGTTGGTCTGCCACAGGGCCCAAAGACCAATCGCCGCTTTGGCCGAGATCGCCGCGCGGTCGGGCTGATATTCGCCCGTCGGGTCAAGGGTGTTCCAAGGATAGCCATCCGCAAAGATCGAGTCGTAAACGAAGTAAGGCTTGCCATCGACCTGATGCTCGGAGCGGGCGGTAATCATCCCGGTTTGCTCATAGCGGCGCTGTTGAACCAGATAGATGCGGTTGGCAAATTCCGCGCGCCAGCCTTGGCTTGCGGTCATGCCGTCGTTCGAGCTGTCTTGCGGCAAGTCCCAACCCATTTCGAGCCCGTCAAGGATATAACCCTCGGTCAGCACATAGTTCTGGTTCTTGAACACGCGCGGATCGCGCCCGTCATAGGGCAGCTTGACGTCATAGATGTTGGTATAGGCCAGCGGCTCGGGCGACATCGCGCGCTCGGTGTCAAAGCCCCACAGCTCGAAGCCTTTGGCCGCGTATTCCTCATAGCCCAAGCGACCTTCTTGCACATACTGGGTCGTGCCGTCGCCTTTGGTGAACGAGCCGAACATGCGCCCGTCGTCTTGGATCATGTTGCAGAAATTCCAGCGCATCGGCACGTTGTCGATGCTGTTGGCAAGGTAGGGGTGGCGCTCTTTCATGATGCGCAGCCAGACCAGCAGACGGCCAATATCCAGCGCCGACATCCCGACTTCGCCGGCCTTGTTGGCGTAGTTCACCTTCTCGCCAGTGGCGGCGTTATACACCTTGTTGGGCGCTTCGCCGCGATAGAGGTCAAGGTTGCGCAGGGTGCCGATCAGTTTGGTCGCGCGGGTGTCGAACTCGCGCTTGTCGATCAGGCAAAGCTCATAGGCCGAGACCAAGCCGCTGATATAGGACGCGGTGTCCCAAAGGGTGGTTGAAGGGAAGGCGCCAACCGCGTTTACCAAACCCGTTTCGGGCTGATAGCGTTTGACGAAATAGGACCACGCCGTCTGCGCCATCGCATATTCACGATCTGTCAGCTGGCCGTTGCGGCCAAAGTGCGGCTTCGACATCGCCTCTTGGCCACGATCGCAGGCGGTGCGCGGCGCGGCTTGATTAGAGAACTGCACCGACAGCGGCGAGTTGGACTGAATGGTGACGCTGTTATAGCTGCCACCATCAGCCGCAAGATTGCCAAGCGTGACCGTCGCGGGGTCAGAGGCGGCAATCTGGGCTTGCGATGGGCTAAAGGCGGTCAGTGCAATGCACGAAACGGCCAAGGTGGTCAGCGCCCGTCCTGTTTTGATTTTTTTCATTCGGGTCTCTCCGCTCGTAGTGTTTTTGTTGCCGCCGGTTCTGGTAAGGTCAGTCTCTTGCTTGGAAGGTCAGGCAGAGGCGGTTTCTGCCCTCTAGGGGTCCGTAAGTGACGCTATCCGCGCAATCCATGATCAGGCCCAAACCGCGGCCGGATTCATGCTCTGTCGCGATTTCGGCCAAGTCCTTGGCATGGGCGCGAATGTCGAAGGCCGCAGCCCCTGTCGGGTCAAAGATATCGACACGCGCGCCCGTGTCGCCAAGCGTCAGCACGACATCGACCACGGCCTCTGTGGCTTTGGTCTTGGCATGCAGCGCCAGATTGGTCAGGGCTTCGCTGATCGCCAACTCGAAGCGAAAGCGCGCCTCGCCTTGCAGACAAGCGTCCACTTCCGATGCCAAGGTCATCACCATTGGATCGACCGCGTCGAGCCTGTGAGGCATCTGGAAGTGAAGCGGGCTCACGAGCGTTCGCTCATTGTTTGCACCGCCGATGCGACGTTGGCATAGGTGTTGAACACGCGGTCCATACGGCAGATGCGGAACATCTGCTCGACTTCCGAGCTGAGGCCGCAGACGACGACTTCGCCGCGGTTGCCGACCTTTTTCAACACACCAACAAGCGCGCCAAGACCCGACGAGTCCAAAAAGGACACTTCGCTAAAGTCGATGACAAGCTGCGATGCGCCGCCCGCGATGACCTCAAGGGCTTCGTCTTTGAAGGTTTTGGCATTCTGAGCCGTCAAACGCTGCACGCCGGGGCGGATTACGGTGATGTCGGGCTCGTGCAAGGTGGTGTGGATCATGGGTTAGGTCCTTTCAAGGGCAACGATGGTCAGATCATCCTCAAGCGTGGTGAGGCCGCGCCATTCGGTCAGGGCGGTGATGATCTGTTGGGGAAGCTGGGCAATGCCGGCGCAAAACATCGTGGCCACGATGCCTTGCAGACGGTCATAGCCAAAGGGCGCGCTGTGCAGGGTGCTTTCGGCCTCAGAGGCCGCGTCCGAGCACAGGACCAATGCGCCGCCGTTCTCGACCGTAAAGACGTCGTTCTCAAAGGTCGCAATCGGCAACATTCCGACAGGAAAACCACCTTCGCCCACAGCCTGCGCCTCGCCCGCGCGGTTGACGTAAAGCGGCGAGGGCGAGCCTGCCTGACAATAGGTCACAAGCCCTGTCTCAGAGTTGATGACGGCGCAAAACATGGTGAAATAGTCGTCATTGTCCGCAACGCTAAAGCGTTGGTTCAAGTCAGAGACCAGAGCCGCTGGATCGGGCGTGCCATCAGCGGTCAGAGCCTTGGTGCGAAAGAACTCTGGCGTGATCAGGTGACCGATGGCGACCGACAGCAAGGATGCATGCACCCCGTGGCCGGACACATCCACTGTATAAAGCCCCAGCGTTTTATCGTCCAAAGCAAAGCAGCCGAACATATCGCCCGAAACAAACGACGAGGGCACAAAGGCCGAGGCCACGCGAAAGCCCAAGATCTCTTCGCGGATATCGGGCAAAAGCTGGCGCTGGGCGTTGGCGGCGGCGCGCAGGTCTTCTTTGATACGGTCGTTGGTTTCCTTGAGCTCGCGGGTTTGGTCGGCCAGCTCCATCGCGTGAAAGACCAACCGTGTCGCGGCGCGAATACGGGCGCGCAAAATCGAGGGGCTGGAGGACTTGCTCATAAAGTCATCCGCGCCGGCCTCCATAGCCTCGCGCCACAGATCATCGCCTTCAGAGCCCGTAATCATGATGATATGAACATAGTGATCAAGGTTGAGTTTACGCACTTCGCGGGTCAACTCGATGCCGTTCAGCTTTGGCATTTCAAAGTCGCTGATGATCACCTGAGCGTTGGATTCTTGCAACAGTCGCAAAGCTTCTTGACCGTCTTCGGCCGCAATCGGGACATACCCCAGTTTGTTAAGCAGCACGCAAAGATATTGCCGTTGGATCGGGTTATCCTCGGCCACAATGATCTTTATGCGGTCAGCCATTCAGGCACCGCAATGAAATTGCATGATTTATCATTGTGTTATCTGTCATTGCTCTTGCGCTGTATAACGTTTCATGGCCAATTTTCTATTGCGATGGCCCCTGCTCGGGCTTTATCTCGCTGACCTTCTTATTAACTATTATCTTGGCGATAAGATGGCGAAAAGGCAACCATCTTTGGTTGTGTGCTCATCTTGATGAATCTCCCTCTGGGGGCGGATTTATAATGCCTTGCGGATAATTCGCGATTGGCGCAAGACTAATACGACCCAGAAGTTGTCTGGGGACGGTAGCCTTTGGCTGCTAAACAGGATGTTGTGGAACACGGCCCAAGATAGGGTCAAAGCCGGTGCGAAAGGAAGACAGTCGTGAAGGGAACAATCTTTGTCGAGCTGGTAAAGATGGCAGAGCAAGCCTTTGGCGAGGATGCCGTCGACGATGTTCTCAGCAAGGCCAATCTTGAAAACGGCGGCGCCTTTACAACTGTGGGCAATTACCCCTGTTCGGAATTGGTCAAGATCGTCATTGCGCTGAGCGACCATTCCGGCATTGACCCGCAGACCTTGCAGCGCAAATTCGGCCATTGGATGGTCACGCATTTCATCGAGAACTTTCCCAGCTTTTTCGAGGGTAAGGCCGACAGCTTTGCCTTGCTAGAGGCCGTTGATGGCGAAATCCACGTCGAGGTGATCAAGCTTTATCCTGATGCCGAGCTTCCTGTTTTCGCGACCACACGGCTTGCGCCCGATCACTTGGCGATGACCTATTCGTCGCCGCGCCCTCTGGTCGAGTTTTGCCACGGCATGATCGAGGCTTGTCTCGACCAGTTCGGCCAAAGCGCCGACATTCAGCGCTCGCCCGTGCCAGAGCAGGCCAACGCGACCAAGTTTGACATTCGGCTTGTGGCGTAGGGCGCTGGACGAATATGACCGATCCCAGTGATGACCGCGTCTCTCGGCTAAGATACAAACGCGAACAGGCGGCGCGGGCCGAAGCAGAAGCCTTGCTTGAACAAAAAAGCCGCGATCTGTTTCAGGCCAATCAGAAGCTGAGCGCGCAATCTGCTGCTCTTGAACAGGCGGTCGCAGATCGCACCGCAGAGCTGCGCGAAGCCTTGGAAAAAGCCGAGGCCATGTCGCTGGCGCGCAGTCGCTTTATCGCCACCATGAGCCACGAAATCCGCACGCCGCTGGGGGGGCTGTTGGGGATGATCGACCTGCTGAGCATGGAAGAACAGGACTACGGTCGCAAAGAGCTGTTGGACTATGCCAAAAGCGCGGGCGTCGGTTTGAACCGGATTGTGAACGATGTGCTAGACTTTTCGAAGATGGAGGCAGGGGTCTTTATCTTTGAAGAAGAGCGCGTCGATATCCGTGCTTTGATCGAAAGTGTGCGGATTTTGGCGGTGTCCAATCCGATTGGCCAAGGGCGCTCGATTGTCTCGACGATTGATCTGAGCGTGCCCAAGTTGTTCTTGGGCGATGCGACGCGGATCAGGCAGGTGATCTCGAACCTTGTCAGCAATGCGTTGCGCTATTCGACCGATGGGCCGATCATCGTGCGGGCGACGGCGACGTCGGACCCCAAGGGCCAGCTCTTGCGTGTCGAGGTCGAGGATTTTGGCGTCGGAATCGCAGCCGACGCGGTGCCGAACTTGTTCAAGGATTTCTCGCAGATTTCGAACTCTTTGACTGCTGCCGCCCAAGGCACCGGGCTTGGGCTTGCGATCTGCAAGCGGATTATGGAGGGCTGCGGCGGTCGCGTTGGTGTCGAAAGCCGCACGGGCGAGGGGTCGACCTTTTGGTTCGAGCTGCCGGTCGCGGTGCTTGCGGTCGAAGACCACGAGGACCATGACGATAATGGCCGCCCTGATCTGACGGCTCTGGTCAGCCTTGAGGGCAAGCGCGTGCTGATCGCCGAGGACAACCGCGTCAACCAAAAGCTGCTGCTCACCTATGCCAGCCGGATGGGCCTGCGGGCCGAGCTTGCGGAAAACGGACGCATTGCGCTTGAGACCTTTGCGCCGGACAAATTCGACATCGTGCTGATGGATGTGGCGATGCCCGAGATGGACGGGCTGGAAGCCACGCGGCGTATACGTGAAAAATGGTATGGCGCTGATTTGCCACCGATTTTGGTGCTGACCGCGCATGTGATGGAAGCGATCCAAGAAGAGGCGCATCAGGTTGGCGTCGAGACCGTCTTGTCCAAGCCGATCCCCTATGCCGACCTGAAAGCTGCGCTCATCACCGCGCTAAGCAAGCGGGTGAAGATCACCGACCTGCCGCCCGAGGTCCTGACGTCGATGCCGCCGCCCGCCGCGCCAGTTGCGGCACCTGACCCTGTTGTGCCTGTGGCGGCGCAAGAGAGCATCATCGACATGCTGTCGCCTTCGGCCGCGCGCGAGTTGCTGGACATCTTCAGCTTGGACGAGCTGAAAGAATTCATCCACAAATACGTCATCGACGCGACAGAGCGGCTCGATAAGATCGACCAAGCCATTGCCGCTGGCGATGACGTGGTGGTCAAGCAAGAGGCGCATTCGCTCAAAGGCGCTTCGCAGGTGTTCGGCTTTGCCGAGATACCTGAATTGGCGCTTCAGATCGAAACCTGTGATCCAAGCTCGGACGTTCAACTGTGCCAAGACAAGGCCAACCGCATTCGGGCGGCCTTGCTGGGCATCGGGGCCTTGGTTTAGGCCAAGCCGCTAGAATTTGAAGGAATAGGTCACGGACAGGCTGCCACCGGTGATGCCGGGGCCGGGGTCTTTGCCGCGGTTCCAGCGCCAGCGGTTGTTGCTGTAGTTGCCGTAAGAGATCAGCCAATCCTTTGCGGGGCGGTAGCTGGCGGTATAGGTGTAATCGGGGTCATAGTCGCCCTGCTTGTCCGGCATATAGAGATTTGCCGTGACGCCCACGCGCAGCTTGTCCGTCACCGCATAGCCGCACGAAAGGCTGAAATTCTCATCAAGCGGGTTGGGCAAGCCAAGGCCCGCAGAGCAGTTTGCGGTTTTTTGATTGGGCAGAGTGATTTGCGGCAGGCGGTAGTTTCCGCGCAGGTTGCCGTCGGCAAGCGATTTCAGCAGGCCACCATTCGGGCCGCCAAACTGCGCCCCATAGTTGGAGTAGCTAAAGCTGAGATCCTTGGTCGCCTTGTAGGTAAAGGCATAGGTGAAATCGGGATCATCAACGGTCTGCTCGCTTGCGGTGAAATAGCGCACAAACGACAGCCGCAGCGACAGTTTTTCGCTCAGCTTGCTGCTACAGCCAAGACTGACGCGGGGCTTGCCAGTGTCGCCCGCATCAATGAAAGCCAAACCCGAGGTGGCGGTGACCGAGCAAGAAATCGCCATGCGCTCGAAAAAGGTTTTAGGCGCGGCCTTTTTCGCGGGCTGTGGGCGGCTCGGTGTTGCGGCAACTGCGATTGGGCCCTTGAGCGTGAGGGGGGCAGGTTTGCGCGGGGTTTGCGACGGCGCTGCAGCGGTTTGGGTCGGCTCTGCCTCGGGTACAGGCAGGGATGGAGCGACGGGCTCGGAGGCTTGAATGCAGGTGTCTGGCATAATGGGGTCAGGCTCGGCACAGACGGGGTCTGGACCCGTTGCCTCTTGCAACTCTGAATCGGGCAGCTCTGGCTCGGGTAATTCTGAAACGGGCAGCTCTGAAACGGGCAGGGCTTCGACCTCGGGCTGGGCAAGGGCCACTTCGGTCGTCTCTGGTGCGGGGGGCGCTGCGGGCGCGCTTTCGGTTTGGACCGTTGGGGGCTCGGCCACAGGTTCGACTTTTGCTACCTCTGCTGGAGGCGCAGGCGCATCGGGCTGCGCTGCCGCTGGGGGCGCGTCTGGTCCGGCCAAAACCCATTGCGCCAGATAGCGTGAAAGCGTGTCGCCTGTCACCTCGGCGGGTTGCGATGGCCGCCCGTCACCGCTTGCGGTCACGTCAAAACGCGAGCCGTCGGGGCGCAACACCTCGCAAGACTGCTCGGTTGTGCATTTCACTGCGAACTGCACATGCGGCGGGGCACCGTCTTGGATCACCCGCGCCGACCCGTCCGGAAACAGCAGATAGCGCCACCCCTTCACAGCGCCCTCTTGATACCGCGCACCATAAAGCGCGCTGCGCACATCAACGATCACCTCTTGCGCCCCCGGAAGCGCAAGATCGGCGGTGTTCACCACGGCATTGAGTTGCTCCGTCTGCGCGCACAAAGGCGTGCCCAACAGCGCAAGGCCTGAAACGGCAATGGCCGCGACCCGAGGCCAAACCTTGCCCTCACGATCAAGAACTTCAAAAAGCGGCGGCGCGTTCTGCATGTCGTTGGGCCTTTTTTCGGGTCGCATATCGGCGTCTTTTGGACAACGGGTTAAAACAGTTTGGCTTCTTGGGCAATCATCGCGGCTTGGGTGCGATTGTTCGCGTCAAGCTTGCGATAGAGCGTCTTGAGATGCAGCTTGACCGTAGGTTCGCTGATCGCCAAATCGCGGGCGATTTCCTTGTTGGATTTGCCCTCGGTCAGCCGCTTGAGCATCTGCATCTCGCGCGCGGTCAAGCGATCGGCAAGAGGGTGCGGCACAGCCTCGGGTGCGGGGGACAGATATTCAATCGGCGCGAATTTCTCGCCCATGGCCATGAATTGCACCGCGTTGATCATCGACTTGGCGGGCAGCGTTTTTGGCACAAAACCGGCGGCCCCTGCGTCTAACGCTTCGGCGACGATTTCACGCGACGCATTGCCCGACAACAGCGCAACCCTTTGCCCCCCGTGCATCGCAAGAGCACGGCGCAGACCCTCAAGCCCGTTCATCCCAGGCATGTTCAGGTCCAGCATAATCAGGTCAAAGCGATCTTGGGTGTCAATTAACGCGCAAGCTCCTTCAAGATCAGCAGCCGTTGCGGTTTCAATATCACCTTGAGATTGCAGGTAAAGCACCAGCGTATCCCGCAGCAGGTCATGGTCATCAGCGATTAATACGCGCAAAACGGCCCCTCCCTTCGGTTTTATCGTTCCTAAACTGCAGGCTGTCGCGATGCACGTCAAAAGTGAAACGCGCCGCAGCTTTTCCTGCGTCTGGCGATTGGCTCGCGCTTTTGCCAACTATTGCATATATAAACAGCGGTGGCTATCCAAAGGGATAGGTTGTTATCCCTTTGGAGCTATTTGAGATCGGGGCGTTCGGGCTTAGACCAAGGTAGAGATAAAAAGGAATTCCCAATGCTGCGTGCAACCTTTTACGCCTTTGCCCTGAGCGCAACCTGTTTTGTCGGTGCAGCCTCTGCCGAGATTGCCGCAGCGACAGGCGATGTGGTCTTGACGGTGACGGGTAAAGTCACCGAGACCAACGGCGGCGATGGCGTGGTCTTTTTGGATCGCGCGCTGTTAGAGGCGATGCCGTCCGCGACGATCGACACTTCGACGATCTGGACGCAGGGCAAGCACAGCTTTGAAGGTGTCTCGCTGGCAACCCTTGTTGATCAGCTTGGCATCAAAGCCAGCAAACTGCGTGCCATTGCGATCAATGACTATGCCGTAGAAATTCCGGTCACCGATGCGGTCGAGGGCGGGGCGATCATCGCCTACCGTATCGACGGCAAGGAAATGTCGATCCGAGAGAAAGGACCGCTTTGGGTGATCTATCCCTATGATGACAATGCGGATTACCGTAAAGAAGTGATATATTCTCGCAGTATTTGGCAACTCGACCGGATCGAGGCTTTGGACTAGGCTTTTTCTCGCAGGATCTGCGGGCCTGTCTGGGGCAGGAAAGTGATAGATGATTTGGAAACCCTCACCGGCACGGACCGGATTACTGATCTGGATCCTGCTTGGCGTGCTGGGGCTGATCGTTATTGTGATCACCTCGGCCAATGTTGTTCGTGATTTAAAGCTGCTGAATTCGGCGCGCTCTGATAACGTGCAGTGGACGCTGTCGCAGGCAGAGGTGGAGTTTCTAGAATTCCGTTTGTCGCTCGAGGTCGCCTCGCGGTCGACCTTGCCGGATCTTGTCGCCCTGCGCCGCGACTTTGATATTTTCTATAGCCGTATCACAACGTTACGGGTGGCATCGGTCTATGGCCCGCTGCGCAAAACCACCGAGTTCACCCAATCCTTGACGGCGCTGCAACGGTTCCTGAACCAATCCGTGCCCCTAATTGACGCCGAAGATTTGGCGCTGCGTCTGGCGCTGCCCTCGCTTTTGCAGACGGCGAATCCTGCGCGGGAACGGGTGCGAGAGTTGTCGACCTCTGGACTGGATTACTTTGCCCAAGAAGCCGACCGGATGCGGTCGAAAGTGGCGATCACCCTGACGCAAATGGCGGCGGGGGTGGCGTTCTTGATCCTTGTGCTGCTGATTCTTGCATTGTTTCTGGGGCGCTTGAACCGACAAAACATCCGCCGCCGTCGAGAGGCTATCGAAACCAGCGAGCGTATGAATGTTGTCACCTCGACCGCGCTTGATGGGGTGATTGTCGCGGATAACGCCGGCAATATCGTCGAGTTCAACACAGCCGCCGAGCAAATTTTCGGCTACAAAGCGCAAGAGGCCATTGGTCAAAACCTTAGCCTGCTGCTTGGCGCGCAAGACTTGCTGGTTGCGCAAAAAGAGGGCCTGCGTCAGTTGCAAGGCAGCACCCAAAAGTGGCTGATTGGCACAGGGCGGGTTCACCTAGAGGCCAAGCGCGCCAATGGTGACAGCTTTCCGATTGAGATGGCACTGCAATTGGCCAAGACCGAAAATGGCGAGGTCTATGTCGCCTTTGTGCGGGATATCTCGCATAGGGTTGCCGCCGAAACCGAGCTGGTCGCCGCCCGTGACCGTGCTTTGGCTGGCGAAAAGGCGAAGACCGAGTTCTTGGCGACGATGAGCCACGAAATTCGCACGCCGCTGAACGGGCTTTTGGGCAATCTGTCGCTGCTCAACGACACCCAGCTCAGCCCGCAGCAGCGTCGCTATTGTGCGAATATGGACACCTCGGGCAAGCTGCTGCTGAGCCATATCTCGGATGTTTTGGACATCACCAAATACGAGACGGGCAACCTGACCCTGCGTCCCGTGGCGATGAACCTTGGTGCTTTGGTGCAAGATATCGTGGACAATCAAGGCGGTGCGGCGGCTTCCAACCGCACCAGCTTGGACTGGTCGTGGAAAGGCGCTGCGGTCGCGTGGATCTATGCCGATATCGACCGCTTGCAGCATGTCTTGATGAACGTCATCGGCAATGCGGTGAAGTTCACCCACAACGGCGCGGTGAATGTGGTGCTGGAACCCATCGCGGATGCGTCGGAAATTGAGATCACCATCCGCGACACAGGCATCGGCATCGCGCCAGAGATGCTGGAGACGATCTTTGATGATTTTGTCACCGGCGACAGCTCCTACGGCCGAGATTTTGGTGGCACTGGGCTGGGGCTTGGGCTTGCGCGGCGCTTTGTGACAGCGCTTGGTGGCACGATCTCGGTGACAAGCACGCTGGGTGCGGGCAGCACATTCCATATTCGGCTGCCAGTCCAAGCGGTTGAGGCACCAGAAGAGGCAAAGGTCGATCCGGCCAAAGATGCGCCTTCGGTTTGTAGCCATGTGCTGTTGGTCGAAGACAATCAGATCAACCGCGTCGTGGCCCGCGAGATGTTGCGTGCTGCGGGCCATCAGGTGACCGAGGCGCATAACGGGCGCGAAGCGGTCGAGCTGGCGCAGGGGCAAGCCTTTGATCTGATCTTGATGGATATCAGCATGCCTGTGCTGGATGGCCGTGGCGCGACCCGCGAAATCCGTGCGGGGCAGGGGGCTTGCGCCAAGGTGCCGATCGTGGCTCTGACCGCAAACGCCATGCCCGAAGAGCAAAAAGCCTATCTTGAAGACGGGATGAATGACGTTCTGACCAAGCCGTTGTCGCGGGCAAGCCTGTTGCGGATTGTCGGCAGCTTTGGCGGTGCGGGCACGGGCATTGTGGTGCAAGTGGCAGCGGTCGATGTGGGGATGCTCAAGGATCTGCGCGAGACGCTTGGGGCAGAGATGTATGTGCAACTTTTGGCGCGGTTCAAAAGTGAGGCCAATGCCGCCATTGACGAGCTGTCAGCCCAGCCCATGCCGAGCAAAGCCGAGATCGCGGCCCTCGCGCACCGCACCGCAGGCAGCGCGAGCTATTTCGGGGCGCTCGATTTGCGCAAGGCGTTTGTAGCGGTTGAAGAAGCCGCGCGGCGCGGCGACGACCCTGCGCTGGGTCCAGCGATAGCGGCTTTGCCTGCGATTTGGCTTGCAACGCAAGGCTCGCTTGGCACCTAAAGGAAAGGGGCAGCTGTTGTGCTGCCCCTTTTGCTGGTTAGACGTTGCGATAGGGCCTGCCGGCCTTGACCATCGTCTCGTTGTACTTGCGGAAGATCGCCACGACTTTGGCTTTGGTCTCGCTTTCGGCGGCGATTTCATCCCAGAACTTTTGCGCGGCCTCTTCGACGGTTGCCCATTCGGCATCGGGGATCGAGGTCAGTTTGGTCTCTGCCCCCTCGACGCGCAGACGCGCTTCGCCCGCCCAATACCAATGCTGACGATAGTAATGCGACTGCTCGAAACAGACGCGCATCAGCTCTTGCAGGTGCGCAGGCACCGCGTCCCAGCGTTCCATATTGGCAAAGAAGTGACCAATCCACGCGCCAGAGATGTTGTTGGTCAAGAAGTTCGGTGCAAGTTTCGCCCAAGACGCGGTGTAAACTTCGGTGATGCCGGACCAAGCAACCCCGTCCAACTCGCCGGTTTGCAGTGCGATTTCAATGTCTTCCCACGGCAGGGTCACCGGAATGACGCCAAACTGCGCCAAGAAGCGGCCAGCGGTTGGGAAGGTGAACACGCGCTTGCCCTTGAGGTCCGCAAGCGAGGTCACAGGGTCTTTCATCGAGAAGTGGCACGGATCCCAGCTGCCTGCCGAGATGTGTTTGACGCCGACTTTGGCGTATTCCTCTTTCCAGATTTCGTCCAAACCGTAGTGGTTAAACAGCGCAGGCACATCCAGCGAATAGCGCAGCGCCAGCGGGAAATAGCCGCCAAACACCGTCACGTCGGTCGGCGAGGCCATAGAAGTCATCGTCCGACTGCACGGCGTCGATGGTGCCGTTTTGCATCGCACGAAACAGCTCCGAGGTCGGCACCAGCTGATCGGCGTAGTAAAGCTCGATCTCCATCTGGCCTTGGGCGATCAGGTTAAAGGCATCGACGGCAGGCTTGATAACCTCGGCGCCAAGGGCGGTCCCCGCGTAGGTCTGCATGCGCCACTTGATCGGAGCGGCCTCTTGCGCCTGAACGGCGGGTGCGGCCAGCGATGCGGCAGCGCCAAGCGCGCCGGTTGTGATAAACTTACGTCTTGTGGTCATTTTCAGTCTCCAAGTTGAAGGGCAACGCCCCGTAAGCCGGGGTCTGGTTCAGAAATTACAGCAAGGTTTCAGGCAGCCAAAGCGCGAGTTGTGGGAAGATCATTACCAAGATCAACGTAACCAGCATGATCAGCACGAACGGAAACACCGAGCGATAGATCAGGGTCAGCGTAAACTCTGGTGGGGCCATGGCGCGCATCAGGAACAGGTTATAGCCAAAGGGGGGCGTTAGATAGGCGATCTGGCAGGTGATGGTGTAAAGCACGCCATACCAGATCAGATCAAAGCCCAAGGTCTTGGCAAGGCCCACAAAAATCGGCGCAACGATCACCAGCATCGCGGTATCATCCAAGAACATGCCCATCACCAAGAAGCTGAGCTGCATCAGAATAAGCACCTCCCATGCCGAGAGCCCCAGATCGCGGACAAAGAAATTCTCAATCGCACGTCCCGCGCCCAGCCCGTCAAACACCGCGCCAAACGACAGCGCGGCCATGATGATCAACATGAACATCACGGTGATCGCCAAGGTGCTGCGGGTGGCGGTCTCGAACACTTCGCGGGTCATGCGGCCCTTGATGATGGCGGCAAGAACGGCGGTGAGTGCGCCGATCACCGAAGCCTCGGTCAGGCTGGTCCAGCCTTTGACAAAGGGGATCATCATCGAGGCAAAGATCACGATTGGCAGCAGTGCCGCGCGCAGCAGGCGGAACCGCTCGGCCCAAGTGATCTCGGCGCGCTCTTCGGCGCGACATCGCAGGGGCGAGCGCTGGATTGAACCAGCAGCGCACCACGATATAGGCGACAAACAGCACCGCCATCAGCAGCCCCGGCACCACGCCCGCCAGCCACAGCTGGCTGACCGGCTGGCGCGCGATCTGGGCAAACAGCACCAAGACCACCGAGGGCGGGATCAGAATGCCAAGGCTCGATCCGCCCTGAATAACCCCTGAAATCATCAGCTTGTCATAGTTGCGCTTGAGCAGTTCTGGCAAAGCTATGGTCGAACCAATCGCCATGCCTGCGACTGACAACCCGTTCATCGCCGAGATCATCACCATCAGCAGAATGGTACCCACGGCCAAGCCGCCAGGAAGGGGGCCAAACCAGACGTGGAACATCTTATATAGATCCTCGGCCAAGCGGCTTTCGGACATCACATAGCCCATGAACACAAACATCGGCAGCGTCAGCAGCGCGTTCCACTTCATCAGCTTCATGATTGAGGAATAGCCCATATCGGACCCGCCCGGCCCCCAAAGCGCCAGCGCGGCCACCACCGCGACAAAGCCGATGGCCCCGAACACGCGTTGTCCGGTAAGCATCATCAGCAGCATCGTCGAAAACATTAGAACGGCGATCATCTCGTAAGACATTAAATTTCCTCACCGCGCCAGATCGCTACATCGCGGATCAAATGCGCTATCGCCTGTAAAATCATCAAGACAAAGCTGGTGCAGATCACCAGTTTGATCGGCCAAAGATAAGGTCGCCACGCCGTCGGTGCCCTCTCTGATGTCTCAAACGAATAGATCGTGCTGTCCATCGCGCCATAGAGCATGACGCCAAGGTAAAAGATCAGGACGAACACTGTGATTGCATCCCAGATCGCTTTGGTCTTGGTGCTTTGGCGCGCATAAAGCAGGTCCATGCGCACGTTGGTGTCCAACTGAAACGTATAGGGCGCGCCCAAAAGGTAATAGGCCACAAGGATGAACTGCGCCATCTCAAGCGTCCAGAGCGCGGGAATATGCATGATTTTGGTGAAGGACGACCAAAGCAGCACCGCCATCATCGCGAAAAGCAGATACATCGCAAAGCGCCCGATGCGATAATTAAGCGCCTCTACATATTTTACGTAGCTGCGGGACCAAGTCGGCATTCGTCTTTCCTACCCTATCTATGACAGCCGCCCGTTATCGCTGCGCGGGTGAGGCGAGGCGTCGCAGGGCAAAACGTGCCAAGGTGCTTGTCTTTTTCAAACACAGGTTCCTCTGGAGGTAGGTTTTTTGTCAAGCTATTCCGCTTGTTTGCCGCAACTATCGAGAAATGAGCGAAATTTGCCGAAATATCTGCTATTGTTCGACATTGAAACGCCAACTTAGAGAAAATTTTTAGTGTAACAAATCAACACCTTAAGAAAAATTAACCGACATTCGGATAGCACACTTGCCGAACACCCCAGCACCAACTTTCGACATTCCCATACCAACTGACTTTCAATCAATAGGAAGCGAGAAACCAAAAAGGCCGCCCGAGGGCAGCCTTTTGTCTGAGCGTAAAGTGGTTGACAGCAGAGTTACTTCCGCTTTGAGCGTTTCCGAGGCTCTTTCTTCTCAACTCTGTGCCGATCTAGAACAATGGTCGTATCCATCCGCGCCAATGTTCAGAAATGAACGGGTTCATCTCTTCGTCGCAGTCCGCGCGAAGAGAATAGGCTTCCGCGAAGTGGTCAAGATTAACCTCATCACGGCTTTCCAACAGCGCTTCGCCTATTGCCTCGATGACCATTTCCACTGCCACGCCGAACCGGGTAATAGGTTAATGGCACCAAAAGCGGCATGAATGCAGGTTCATCAAACAGACCGCCATGCGAAAGTCCGG
>CAWJOY010000052.1:0-40381 GCA_963844505.1 uncultured Alphaproteobacteria bacterium | reverse complement strand
GGTGACGGTGTCATCTCTGTCAACGAGTCCAAGCGGATGCTGCGCGAGACCTTGGCCATTCAGCAAGTGCTGCTGCAAATGAAGCTGAATTTGGAAGATGAAGTAAACTAAAACGGCCCGCTCGAAAGCGGGCCGAATGGTTTAGATTTAACTCGAATTACGCAGGGCGACGGTTTTGGCCCTGCGGCTTGGCTGCTGCCCCTGCGCGACGTGGTGCAAAGCTGCCGCCCGCTGGTTTTGCGTTAGCAGGCTTCGCGCCTGGCTTGCCAGGAGCTGCGCGCTGAACGGGCTTGGAGCCTGCCTTTTGGCCGCCGCGACCTTGGGCTGGGCGCTGACCGCGGTTCTGGCCAGGCTTCGGAGCCGCTGCGACCATTTCAGCCGACCAAGGCGCGCCACCGATGACGGGGATCGCCTTTTTCAGAACCTTTTCAATCGCTTGGAACTCGCCCATTTCTGCAGGTGCGCAGAACGAGATCGAGGTGCCTTCTGCACCAGCGCGCGCGGTGCGGCCAATGCGGTGCACATAGTTTTCGGGCACGTTTGGCATGTCAAAGTTGTAGACAAAACGCACGCCCGGAATGTCGATGCCGCGCGCGGCCACATCGGTCGCCACAAGCACGTCAAGCTCTGCCTTGCGGAACTCGGTCAGGGTGCGGTCACGCTGATTCTGGCTTTTGTTGCCGTGGATCGAACCAGCCTTAAAGCCCCAAGACACCAGCAATTTCATAAGCTTTTCAGAGCCATGCTTGGTGCGGCCAAAGACCAGAGCCTGCTCGCCCGGATGCTTGGACAGATAGTCCTTGAGCATGGTCGCCTTGTCGCCCGTCGGCAAGAAGTGAACACCCTGCACGATCTTTTCTGCAGGCTTGCCCGGAGGTGCGACCTGCACTTTGATCGGGTTTTGCAGGTAGGTGTCGGCCAGCTCAGAGATATCCTTCGGCATAGTTGCCGAAAACAGCAGCGTTTGACGCTTGAGCGGAATGTGCTTGGCGATTTTGCGCAGGCTGTGGATGAAGCCCATATCGAGCATGTGGTCAGCCTCGTCCAGCACCAGATAGCCGGTCGCATTCAGCGTCACATCGCCACGCTCCAACAGGTCGATCAAACGGCCAGGGGTGGCGACAAGGATGTCGGCGCCGCGCTTCAGGCGCTCGGCTTGCTTAAAGAGGCTCGCGCCGCCCACAACCATAGCCACTTTGACCGAAGTGCCTTTGGTGAAAACTTCAAGGTTATCAGCGATTTGGCTAACAAGCTCGCGGGTTGGCGCAAGGATCAACGCGCGCACGGTTTTCGGCGCTGGCGGGTGGCCAAGGTCAAGAATGCGGTGCAGCAGGGGCAGGCCAAACGCGGCGGTTTTACCGGTGCCAGTCTGTGCCAGACCCATCAAGTCTCTGCCCGCCATGATGTGCGGGATGGCCTGAACTTGGATCGGGGATGGCATTTTGAGGTTGGTTTTCTCAAGCGCTTTCAGGATGCTTTCGGAAAGGCCGAGGTCTGCGAATGTCGTCGTCATAAATAACTTTCTGACGGCCCGTTGGCCGCCTTCGGCCCCCAAGGGCCGACAGTGGGAAGCGACGCCCCTCGCATCGGGCGCTTGCCCCATACCGTGACTGTCGCGGAACCCCTGCGTGCGGTGGGAACCAGTATCCATGGCCTTACACATGCTCACGCGGCACGGGCACTATGGATTAGGGTCAGATGTAGGATTTCGCCGCATTTGTCAAGTGACAGCGGCGAACGTCGTTAACGAGCCCTTAACGCGGGGGAGGGAAGGGCGGGGAAACCCCCGCCCAATCGCTCTAGCCTTGGAGTGTCCGCACACCGTAACCTTCGCCACGGGCCTTCATCGCGGAAACGACGGCGATGCTTGCGGCGATTGTGGTGAAATACGGGATCTTATCCATCAGCGCGACGCGGCGAATATCACGGCTGTCGGCAATCGCTTGGGTGCCTTCCGTGGTGTTCATCACCATCGCGATGTCGTTGTTTTTCAAGCGGTCTACGATGTTCGGACGGCCTTCATAGACCTTGTTGACCTGCGTGGTTTTGATGCCCTCGGCAGCCAGCCAGTCAGCCGTGCCTTGGGTCGCAACAATCTCAAAGCCCATCGCGATCATATCCCGCGCCGAAGCCGCAAAGGCTGCGGTCTTGTCCATGTCCTTGATCGACACGAACACGCGACCTGCTTCAGGAAGCTCGACGCCCGCGCCCATCTGCGCCTTGAGGAAGGCCAGCGCAAAGCTGCGATCCCAGCCCATGACTTCGCCGGTCGAGCGCATTTCTGGCCCAAGCACCGGGTCAACGCCTGGGAAGCGCGCAAAGGGCAGCACCGCTTCTTTGACCGAGAACCACGGTGTGATCGGGTCGGCCAGCGTGAAGGCATCGGCCAAAGGCAGCGCCGTATCTGGACCAACGCCCGCAGCATAAGGCGCGCGCAGCGGGAAGTTTGCCATCGGTTCGCCCGCCATCAGACGCGCAGCGATTGCCGCAATCGCACTGTCAGTGGCTTTGGCGACGAAAGGCACGGTGCGGCTGGCGCGTGGGTTCACTTCAAGCACATAGATCGTGCCGTCTTTGATCGCGAACTGCACGTTCATCAGACCAACCACGTTCAGCGCCCGCGCCATGGCGATGGTCTGGACCTTCAGCTCTTCGATGGTCTCAACCGAAAGCGAGTGCGGCGGCAAGCAGCAGGCGCTGTCGCCCGAATGCACGCCAGCCTCTTCAATATGTTCCATGATCCCAGCGACATGCACGTTATGGCCATCGCTCAGCGCATCCACGTCCACTTCGATCGCGCCGGACAGATAGCTGTCAAGCAACACAGGGCTAGAACCTGAAACCTGCACAGCCGTCGCGATATAACGCTCGAGCTGCGCGTCGTCGCGGATGATTTCCATCGCGCGGCCACCAAGAACGAAGGACGGGCGGATCACCAGCGGATAGCCAACCTCGCGGGCCACGGCAAAGGCCTCATCGCGCGAGCGCGCGGTGCCGTTGTGCGGTTGCTTGAGGTCAAGTTTGTTAAGCAACTGTTGGAACCGCTCGCGGTCTTCGGCCAAGTCGATCGCATCAGGCGTGGTGCCAAGGATCGGGATGCCTTCTTCATGCAGCGCGTTCGCCAGCTTGAGCGGGGTCTGGCCGCCAAACTGCACGATCACCCCATGCAGCGTGCCGTTTTCTTGCTCGACCCGCAGGATTTCCAGCACATGCTCCAGCGTCAGCGGCTCGAAATACAGACGGTCCGAGGTGTCGTAGTCGGTCGAAACCGTCTCGGGATTGCAGTTGACCATGATCGTCTCATAGCCCGCCGCCGTCAGCGCATAGCAAGCGTGGCAGCAGCAATAGTCAAACTCGATACCTTGGCCGATGCGGTTCGGACCGCCGCCAAGGATAACCACCTTTTTCGCGTTCGAAGGCCGTGCCTCGCATTCAACATCGCCCATCGCAGGGGCTTCATAGGTCGAATACATGTAGGGCGTCTGCGCCTCGAACTCGGCGGCACAGGTGTCGATACGCTTAAACACTGCGGTGACGCCCAAACGCAGACGCGCATGACGAATTTGGGTTTCATCGCGCGAGGTGAGCGTCGCCAGACGTGCATCGGTAAAGCCCATCATCTTGAGCTTGCGCAGGCCATCGGTATCGGTTGGCAGACCGTCACGACGCACTTCGGCCTCGACGTCGATGATCTCGCGGATGCGAGACAGGAACCACGGGTCAAACGAGGTGATGCGGTTGATCTCGTCGTTCGACAGCCCGTGGCGCATCGCCTGAGCAATCACCCGCAGGCGATCTGGTGTCTGCTTGGACAGCGCTTTGGTGATTGCGGCGCGCTCTGGTGCGCCTTCAATCGCGATTTCGTCAAAGCCCGAAAGGCCCGTTTCCAACGATGCCAGCGCTTTTTGCATCGACTCGTGGATGGTGCGGCCAATCGCCATAACCTCGCCGACCGACTTCATCGCCGTGGTCAGGTTTGGCTCGGAGCCGGGGAATTTCTCAAAGGCAAAGCGCGGGATTTTGGTGACAACATAGTCGATCGACGGCTCGAAAGAGGCAGGCGTGACCTTGGTGATGTCGTTGTCCAGTTCGTCCAACGTATAGCCGACCGCCAGTTTGGCCGCGACTTTGGCAATCGGAAAGCCCGTCGCCTTAGATGCCAGCGCCGAAGACCGCGACACACGCGGGTTCATCTCGATCACAACCATGCGACCGTCGGCAGGGTTGATCGCCCACTGCACGTTCGAGCCGCCGGTCTCTACCCCGATCTCGCGCAGCACAGCAATCGAGCCGTTGCGCATGATCTGGTATTCTTTGTCGGTCAAGGTCAGGGCAGGGGCCACGGTGATCGAATCGCCCGTGTGCACGCCCATTGGGTCAATGTTCTCAATCGCGCAAATGATGATGGCATTGTCAGCGGTGTCGCGCACCACTTCCATCTCGAATTCTTTCCAACCCAAGAGCGATTCGTCGACAAGGATCTGCGCCATTGGCGACGCCTCAAGCCCCGAGCGGCAGATCGCCTCATAGTCGTCGCGGTTGTAAGCCACACCGCCACCCGTGCCGCCCAGCGTAAAGGCAGGACGGATAATTGCGGGCAGGCCGACATAGTCAAGGTTGGCCAAAGCTTCGGCCACACCAGCCGAGATGTCATATTTTCCCGAGGCCAGCTTTGGTGCTGCGATGATCGTTGCCTTGGGGTTTTCAAGGCCGATGCGGTCCATGGCTTCGCGGAACAACTTGCGATCTTCTGCCATTTCGATGGCTTCGCGCTTGGCGCCGATCAGCTCTACGTTGTACTTTTCCAACACTCCGAGGTCCGCGAGCGCCAGCGCGGTGTTCAGACCGGTCTGGCCGCCCATCGTCGGCAGCAAAGCGTCGGGGCGCTCTTTTTCGATGATTTTGGCAACAACTTCGGGCGTGATCGGCTCGATGTAAGTGGCGTCTGCCAGCCCCGGATCGGTCATGATCGTCGCAGGGTTAGAGTTGACGAGGATAACGCGATAGCCTTCTTCGCGCAGCGCTTTACAGGCTTGCGCGCCCGAATAGTCAAACTCGCAAGCTTGGCCAATCACGATGGGACCGGCTCCGATGATCATGATGGATTTGATATCGGTTCTTTTCGGCATGGCGGCCCCCTGAAGCAAAACTTTGCGGGTTATAGCCAGCACGTGCTTGGGCGCAAGGGGCTTTTGGCGGCAGAACCCGCGCAAACCGTTCTGGAGGCCGCAGGTTCGAGGCAATTTAACCCAGCCCCAGCCCGCAGATACGCGATAATCAAAGGATGGCAAAAAAGTTTGCCACTGGTGAAAAGCCCAAAGGTTGCCCTAAATAGAAAAGGCATAGGTTAAGAACGAGGATGGCGGCGTGATCCTGTTAGAAGACGGACCCCAAGGACGGCCTGTCCTGTTTCAGGATGCGCAACGGCAGATCGTGGCCCACACGGCAGAAGACGTGGCCGCGGCGTTGCAGGATCTAGACGCTGCACGCGCCGAGGGAAAATGGGTCGCAGGCTATATCGCCTATGAAGCAGGCTATGCGCTGGAGCCGGCTCTGGCTGCGCTTATGCCGCAACCGGTGGGCCCTCTGCTCGCCTTTGGCGTATACAACGCACCGACGGACCCCGCCGCAGTGATCGCGCAGGCCAATGCCCAAGCGCACGAGGTCGTGCTTGACAGGCTGCATCCGTTGATCCCCCGCGGGGCCTATGATGATGCCATGGGCAAAGTCATGGACTATATCGGCGCGGGCGACTGCTATCAAATCAACCTTACCTTTCCAATTGCGTCCAGGCTTTTGCACGGCACCCCGCTCGGCCTTTACGGCGCCTTGCGGCAGCAGCAAAAAGTCGGCCACGGGGCTTTTCTTGACTTTGGAACGGCGGTTGCAGATGCGCCCATCTTGATTTCCCGCAGTCCCGAACTTTTCTTGAAAACCACAGCCGAGGGCCGCATAGAAGCGCGCCCGATGAAAGGCACTGCCCCCCGTGACCCCGATCCCGTGCGCGACGCCCAACTGGCCGAGGACCTGCGCGCCTCTGCAAAGGGGCAGGCCGAAAACCTGATGATCGTCGACCTTTTGCGAAACGATATCAGCAGGGTGGCACGCGTCGGCTCGGTCAAAGTGCCAGAGCTTTTTACCGTGGAGCACTACAGCACCCTGCATCAGATGGTCAGCCGCATCGTCGGTGATTTGATCGCGCCGTCGTCCATGGCAGGGGTGATGGCGGCGCTGTTCCCATGTGGCTCTATCACGGGCGCGCCAAAAATCCGCGCCATGCAAATCATCCGCGAAGTCGAAAAGCACCCCCGCGGTCCCTATTGTGGCGCCATCGGCTGGATGGACCCCGATGGCGCATCAAGCTTTTCAGTGGCAATTCGCACCCTGCAACTGATCGGACGAGAGATTACGCTGAATGTCGGCGGTGGCATCGTGCAAGACAGCACCGCCGATGGAGAATGGGAGGAAGCACTGTGGAAAGCGCGTTACGTGCATGGGCTGCTGCGCCGGACCTAAGGCTGATCGAGACGCTGGCTTGGGATGGCGAAAACCTGCTGAATCTCGACTTGCATCTTACAAGGGTCTTATCTTCGGCTGCGCGCCTCGGCTGGCCTTGCGACCCGCTAGCGGTTGTCGAAGCCTTGCGCGCCTCCGCCCGATCCGCCACCCCAGCCAGATTGCGCTTAACTCTTGGTGCCTCCGGCGCTGTGGACATTGAGATAAGCTCCATGCCCCCTGCAAAGCCCGTCTGGCAAGTCGGTCTCGCGAACCAACGCCTTTCCTCAGCAGACATCTGGCTGAGCCTGAAGTCTAACAAACGCCACGCCTACGACGCGGCCCGCGCCACTCTTCCCAAGGACCTAGACGAGCTTATCCTCCAAAATGAGCGCGGCGAAGTCTGTGATGGAACCATCACGACTGTCTTTTTTGACCGCGGCGATGGCCTGCGAACCCCGCCGCTCGCTTCTGGCGTCTTGCCCGGTGTTCTCAGAGCGAAGTTAAACCCGCAAGAGGAAGTGCTCTTGGTTAAAGACCTTGCAGATGTCCAAATCTGGGTGGGCAATTCACTGCGTGGTTTGATGCGGGCAGAATTTAGAGGATAGTCTGCACGGCTTTCATACTGGCAATAAATACTCAAATTCGGCGCTTTCGGCTTTCATTTTCACGTCAGGACTTGATGCAATCTGTTGGATGCCTCCGGCGGGAGTATTTGAACCAGTATGAAAGGCGGTCCTGTCCGGCTGGGCTTGACTTCGCGCCTGTGGCGGGGTGTATCGGGGGAAACCGTTAGCGCCTCCAAAAGGGGAAGATCATGCACGCCTACCGCAGCCATACTTGCGCCGATTTGAACACGTCTCATGTGGGGAACGAGGTCCGTTTGTCGGGCTGGGTTCACCGTGTGCGAGATCATGGTGGAGTGTTGTTCATCGATTTGCGCGACCATTATGGCATCACGCAAATTTTGGCGGACAGTGACTCGGCAGCGTTTAAGGATATCGAAAGAATCCGTGCTGAATGGGTGGTGCAGATCGACGGGCAGGTAAAGGCGCGCAACGCATCGTTGGTAAACGCTAAATTGCCGACGGGTGAGATCGAGGTTTATGCGACGGGCCTTACCGTTTTAGGTGAAGCGGCTGAGCTGCCCATGCCGGTTTTTGGTGACGTCGATTATCCCGAAGAAACACGTTTGACCTATCGCTTTTTGGACCTGCGCCGCGAGAAATTGCATCGCAACATGATGATGCGCTCAAATGTTGTGCGTTCGATGCGCAAGCGGATGTGGGATCAAGGGTTCAACGAGTTCCAGACACCAATCATCACGGCGTCTTCGCCTGAGGGCGCGCGCGACTTCTTGGTGCCGTCGCGGCTTCATCCGGGTAAGTTCTATGCGTTGCCTCAGGCGCCGCAGCAGTTCAAGCAGTTGATTATGGTGGCTGGTTTCGACCGTTATTTCCAGATTGCGCCTTGTTTCCGCGATGAAGATCCGCGTGCGGATCGTTCGCCCACTGATTTTTATCAGCTTGATATTGAGATGTCTTTTGTCGAGCAAGAAGACGTGTTTGCCGCTGTTCAACCCGTCATTCAAGGGATTTTCGAAGAGTTCGCGCCTGAGAAAAAGACCTATTCTGATTGGACCAAGATCGCCTATCGCGACAGTTTGAAGTGGTATGGTTCGGACAAGCCTGATCTGCGCAATCCGATCAAAATGCAGGACGTGTCGGAGCATTTTGCGGGCTCTGGCTTTGCGATTTTTGCCAAGCTGTTGGAGCAAGAGGGCACTGAAATCCGCGCCATTCCAGCGCCGACTGGCGGTTCGCGCAAGTTCTGTGACCGGATGAATGCTTTTGCGCAAAAAGAAGGCCTGCCGGGGATGGGCTATATCTTTTGGCGTCGCGCTGAGGACGGGTCTGGGATGGAGGCCGCGGGCCCCTTGGCGAAAAACATCGGTCCAGAGCGCACCGAAGCCATTCGTGTGCAGCTTGGTTTGGGCGAGGGGGATGCCGCTTTCTTCCTTGGGCGGTAAGCCGGAAGCGTTTGAGGCAACGGCTGGTCGTGCGCGTAATGAGATCGGTAATGAGCTTGGCCTGACCGAGAAAAATTGCTTCAAATTCGCGTGGATCGTTGATTTTCCGATGTTCGAGAAAACCGACGATGGCAAAATTGACTTTAGCCACAACCCCTTCTCGATGCCGCAGGGGGGGATGGAGGCGCTGAATGGCGATCCTCTGGACGTCTATGCGTATCAATATGACCTTGCTTGCAACGGATATGAGCTGATTTCTGGCGGCATCCGGAACCACAAACCTGAGATCATGTTCAAAGCCTTCGAGCTGGCGGGTTATCCAAACTCGGAAGTTGAAAAGCGTTTTGGTGGTATGGTTAAGGCGTTCAAATATGGCGCGCCTCCTCACGGGGGGTGTGCTGCTGGCATTGATCGGATCGTCATGCTTTTGGCTGATGAAGCGAACATCCGCGAAGTGATCATGTTCCCGATGAACCAACGCGCCGAAGATTTGCTGATGGGGGCGCCATCCGAGCCGATGAACGCGCAGCTTCGCGAGCTTAATCTGCGGGTCGTTCCAAAGGAATAACTTGGGTTTAGAAGATTGGGTGCACGGTTGATACGACCGTGCACCTTTTTGGTTTCCTGCTTAGGTCCTTGACTGCTTGCGACTCTGACTTTGGTCGTTGGCAAAGAATTGTGCCTCTGGGGCCTCTAGCCGTTTACGGATCAGTTGACGCAAGGCGCTCAGGTTAGCTTGGGGGTTCGATGCGGCGCCTGCTGCTTGGGCCAACGATGTGTCATGGCATTGATCTGCGATGCCAAGCAAAAACGACGTTAGATATCTGCGCGATGCTGCGTGGTCGCCCGTTGAATGATCTTTATCAAGCTGTTGGGCTGCCCGCGACAAATCGTCATGCAGCGCAAGACGGTCTGGAGTGATGATCTCGTCGGCGAGGGATGCAAGCCCAAGTCCAGGCAGGTTCTGGCGGAGGGTTTCACAAAACTGTGCCAAACTCTCCAATGGTTTGTCGAGAAAGAGATCAGCGCCCGCTGCAAGTGAGGCGGCGCGACCTTCGGGATCGCCAGAAGTGCCAAGCAGCACTTTGGGGCGACGCGCGCTGGTTGCCAGATCGCGAATCAGCGCTTCACCTCGTCCGTCGGGCAGGCCGAGATCGACGATCACCACATCGGGACGGTAGCACCGCAGGTGCGCGCGCGCCTCCAGCAAGGTGCCAGCACGTCGCAGCCGCGCACCAGATCGCATCGACATCAGGCGGAGCGCTTCACAGGCAAAGCGGCTGTCTTCCACCGCGAGGATGGTCACGCCTTGTAACGGAAGCGCCGCTTGTGCCGCCCCAGAACCGGTTGAAAAGGTTTGGCATCGTCGCGGGTCAGGCAGAATTGCATGAGGACCATTGTCGCCGGTGATGACTGTGGAGGCTGGCACTGGCTGTCCTTTCAAATTGCGGGTTGAGATTATCAAACTGCAATCGGGTTAATTTCGCGTAAAATTCCCGCCAGAACTCAGGCGGGCAACGCGTGAATGGCATTTTCTTTTCTGCGACGGATCGCCCACTTGCGGGCCGAGGCAGGCCCGCGCATAACCGTCTCAAATATGGAGGAATGGCGATGATCGGGCGGTTGAACCATGTAGCGATTGCTGTGCCGGACTTACAGGCGGCGGCGGATCAGTATCGGAACACGCTGGGTGCTACGGTCGGTGCGCCGCAGGACGAGCCCGATCACGGCGTGACGGTGGTCTTTATCGAGCTTCCGAACACTAAAATCGAGCTGCTCTATCCGCTGGGGGCCGACTCGCCGATCAACGGATTTCTGGCAAAGAACCCAAGTGGCGGTATTCATCACATATGCTATGAGGTGGATGATATTAACGCCGCGCGGGACCAGCTTTTGGCCAGCGGGGCGCGCGTTTTGGGCAGCGGTGCGCCGAAGATCGGTGCGCATGGAAAACCGGTTTTGTTCTTGCATCCCAAGGACTTTAACGGCTGCCTCGTAGAATTGGAGCAAGTATGACCATCACTGCCGCCCTCGTTTTGTTCGCCGTTGTTTGGTGGATGGTGTTCTTTTGCGTGCTGCCTATGCGGTTCAAATCGCAGGCTGAAACTGGAAACATCGTGCTTGGCACGCCCGCCTCTGCGCCCGATCAAGCGCATATCGTCGCCAAAGCCAAGGCGACGACGCTTGCCGCTTTGGTGATTTTCGCGGTGCTCTATTTGATCATCACCCAAGGCAACTGGACCATCGACGATGTGGATGTGTTTGGCCTTTGGAAGAATCGCTACTGACGCGCCAAACGGTGGAACAGGTGGGTAAAGGTTGCCACGCCCAGCACCGGAACTACCAAGTTAACCAAGGGAATCGAGAGGGGGGCTGCCATCAGCACCCCCGCCATCCAAACCTTCCCCCAATTCTTACGCCGCAAGATCTTTGCTTCGGGGCGCCCTAAACGGCGGGTGGCGACAAGCACGAAATACTCGCGCCCTAAGAGATAGCCGTTGATCGCCCAGAACAGCACCGGAATCATCGGGCCCGCAAAGCCATAGATGAGCAGGGCGAGCACGTTCACTATAATCAGCAGGCCGATAAAGTTGGCCGTGTCGATCAGCGTCGTCAAAAACGGCGTGCGAAAGGGCTCTGGCAGCCCTGAATAGTGACGGTCCTCGACCGCTTGGGCAACGTCTTCGAGAAACAGGCCCGAAAATGCTGAGGCAACCGGCACCATCAGGAAAATCGACAGCCCCAGCATGAAAAACGCCGAGCCCCAGCCCAAAAGCGTGTGCAGCCCGCCAACTGGGCCGACGAAGGGCAATGTAATGCTGCCAGGGGTGAAATAGTCCAGCACCCAAAGCAGCGCCGCATAGGACGCGATCAAAAGTGCCACCGACAAAGCCGCGCCCAATCCCACCACCCGCAAGAAACGGCGGTCGCTCAGTTGCGCCAGCGCGCGAAGAAAGTCGGCAAAGATCACGCCGAGACCCAAGTCACAAGTTTTGCAAGGTCTGGGCGCGGGCGGTCTGGCACGGCGCTGCTGGCTGTGCCGATGTGGACGATGCCTGCGACGGTTTCTTGGCCCGTGCAGTCAAAGGCCGTGGCGATAAACTCTGGGTCGTGACTTGGCCAACCCGAGAGCCAATTCGCCCCCCAGCCCTTGGCGCTTGCCGCGTTCACCAGCCCCAGACACAACGCGCCCGCAGACAAAACTTGCTCGGCGAGAGGCACCTTGTCCGAGGCCCTTGGCGACGAGATCACCACGACCGCCAAGCCGCCACGGTCAAACTGCCCACGCGCCTTGTCAGCCTTTTCGGCATCGACACCCAAAGCTGCTGCATGGGTCGCCGCCAGCTCTGCCAGCCGCGCCATCGCGGGCTTTTCCAGCACGATCAACCGCCACGGTTCTAGCTTGCCGTGATCGGGGACGCGCAGGGCTGCTGTCAGGATATCGACCAGCTCTGCGCGCTTGGGCACGGGGCCGGCGAAGAGCTTGGCGGGCGAGGACTGGCGCGTGGCGAGGAAGTTGAAGGCAGCGGGATCAGCGGTCATCTGGGTCTCCTTTGCGCAACAAGTGGCGCTTGCATCCGCTGGCGTCAAGACCTTGCCTCTGGTGCTGCGGCGGTGCAGCATGTGGCATGGAAAAGGGCGCATGGGCAGATCTGGCAGTCAGCGGGGCGCAGTTTGCGGTCAAGGTTGTGCCACGCGCGCGCAAGGCCGACATCAGCCGCGACAGCTCTGGCATCAAGATCAGCGTGACAGCCGCCCCAGAGGACGGCAAAGCCACCGCCGCCGTCGCGCAAAGCCTTGCACATGCGCTTGGGGTGGCAAAGTCGCGGTTGACCCTGCTGCGCGGTGCGATCTCGCGCGATAAGGTGTTCCGGCTGGATTAGGGCTTGGGCGCGATCAGATAGCTGCCTTCTGGCAGGTCAAGCGCCGCCGCCAGATCCCGCAGCTGCGTCATCGACAGGGTGACCGAGACCGGCTCATCGCTCAGCGGATCGATCTGCCGCAGGACGACGCAATCCTCAAAGGCTTCGATGGTCACATCCTCTTGCATCGCTGCTTCGTCGACCAAAGTGATGATCGTCGCGTCGAATTCATGTTCGATGGTGAACATCTTCTTCCCCCTGACCAAATTGTGATCAAGTCAAACGCGAACTCGGCACGGATACAAGCTATCATTCTTTCAGCGCCCACCTTTTCGCATTGCACAGGGGGGCGCGGCGTGATTGGTCTAAGGGGAATTATGCGGCAACGGAGGGGTGCGATGCGGAGTTTGCTGGGGCTGGCTTTGGTGCTTGGGCTTGCGGGCTGTGTGCAGCCGATGGCCGATCTGCCGCCGCTGCCACCTGCCAAAGGCCAGTCCGCGCCCCCGACCGCCGCCGAGATCGCCAGCGCGAATGCCAAAGGCAAAGCCAAGGTGCAGCTGTTTCTGGATGTGGTCGCCAAAGTCGGCCCCGAAGCGCGCAAACTCTGTGTGGCCAAAGCGATTGCGACCAATTGCGACTTTCAGATCGTGATTGATACGCGGCTGGGTCAGCCAGAGAACGCCTATCAAACCTTGGATTATCGTGGGCGGCCAGTGGTGGCTTTTACGTTGGCCCTTTTGGCCGACGCCCGTGATGCAGACGAGATCGCCTTCGTGATGGGCCATGAAGCGGCGCATCATATTCTGGGCCATATCGCTTTGCAGGACCAAACCGCGCGCGAGGCCGCCAAAGCAGCGGGGGCTGCGGCCTATGCCAATGGTGCGAGTGCGGCAGAGATCCGCAAAGCGGCACAGCAGGGCGCAGAGGCCTCGACGCTGGGATTCTCAAAAACCTTCGAGCTGGAGGCAGACGCGCTTGGGGCCGAAGTGGCCTATCGCGCGGGCTATAACCCGTTGCGCGGTGCAAGGTTCTTTGACCGTCTGCCCGAGCCACATCGTGGCAAGGACAGCACGCATCCCGACAACCGCACCCGTAAGGCGCTGATTGCAAAGGTCATGGCGCGACTGCGGCGCGGTTAAGCATAGCGCAGGGGCGACAAAGCCTCTGGCGATTGCGCGCAAATGCCCTATCCTAAGGCCATGTTTCAAATCGAAGATGTTTTGCGAGACCGTGGCTCGCGTTATGCTGTTTCGGGTGGGCCTGTGGCCTCGCGCGCCGAGGCGGATGCGTTTATCGTCACGCTAAAGCGCAGCAAGAAATTCGCCAAGGCGACGCATAACACATGGGCCTGTGTCTTTGCCGACGACGGGCCAGTGAAGGCCGACGACGGCGAGGCTGGCGCGGGGGCCGTGATCCTCAAGATGCTAGAACGCGAGGGGCTGCGAAACCATATCGTCGTGGTCACCCGCTGGTATGGCGGGGTGCATCTGGGGGGCGACCGGTTTGCGCATGTGGTGAGCTCTGTGCGCGCCTATTTGGCGCAGAGGCCAAAGTAAATCGCGCACAGAAAAAGGTGCGGCGTCTTAGGTCAAGCTGCCCCAAAGGTCATATTCACCCGCCTCATCAACGGTGACTTTGACGATATCGCCCGTCTTGAGGTTCTCAAACCCCTCATCAATAAACAGGTTGCCATCAATCTCGGGGGCATCGGCCATGGTGCGGCAGGTCGCGCCTTCTTCGTCAATCTCATCAACGATCACCGACAGAGTCTTGCCAACCTTCGCCGCCAGCTTTTGCTCGGAAATCGCCTGCGCTTTTTCCATAAAACGGTCCCAGCGCTCTTGCTTAAGCTCGGCAGGGACATGATCTGGCAGGGCGTTGCTGCGCGCACCAGCCACGTCTTCGTATTGGAAACAGCCGACACGGTCGAGTTGCGCCTCATCCATCCAGTCTAAAAGTGTTTGGAACTCTGCCTCGGTTTCGCCTGGATAGCCGACGATAAAGGTCGAGCGCAGGGTGATATCGGGGCAGACGTTGCGCCAAGCGGCGATCTCGTCCAAGGTTTTTGCCGCCGCTGCGGGCCGTGCCATGCGGCGCAGCACATCGGGGTGCGCGTGCTGGAACGGGATGTCCAGATAGGGCAAAATCAGCCCATCGGCCATCAACGGGATAAGGTCGCGCACATGTGGGTAGGGATAGACATAATGAAGCCGAACCCAAGCGCCCAAGCTGCCCAAGTCGCGGGCAAGGTCTGTGATATGGGCGCGGTGGCCACGATCAGTCGCATGTTTGAGATCAAGCCCGTAGGCCGATGTGTCTTGGCTGATCACAAGCAGTTCGCGCACGCCATTTTCGACAAGCTTTTCGGCCTCGCGGATCACCGCATGGGCAGGGCGGGACTGCAGCAACCCGCGCATGTCTGGAATGATGCAGAACTTGCACTTGTGGTTACAACCCTCGGAAATCTTGAGATAGCTGTAGTGGCGCGGGGTCAAAGACACGGCGCTGGCGGGCAGCAGATCGACAAAAGGGTCGGGCTTGGCAGGTACGGCCTTGTGGACCGCATCAAGCACCGACTCGTATTGGTGCGGGCCAGTCACCGCCAAAACTTTGGGATGCGCGCCGGTGATATATTCGGGCTCGGCGCCAAGGCAGCCAGTCACAATCACGCGGCCGTTTTCGGCAATGGCTTCGCCAATCGCCTCAAGCGACTCTGCTTTGGCGCTGTCCAAAAAACCGCATGTGTTGACGATTACTGCATCCGCACCCTTATAATCAGGGCTGATCGCATAGCCCTCGGCCCGCAGGCGGGTCAAGATACGCTCGCTGTCGACCAAGGCTTTGGGGCAGCCAAGGCTGACCATGCCAATCGTCGGCTGACCGGGACGCGGGGCGTCACGGAAGCTTGGTTTCGGTGCGAGATCGGGGCGGAGGGAGGGTGGATTTTGCGACATGCGGGTGGGTATATCTTGAAAACTGCGGCGTGTGTAGCGAAGAATTGCGGGCCATTCAGGATGGGTGAAGTGCTGTTTTTTGCATTGTTAAACAGTCTGTTGGGCTTTCATATAAACGGTAAAGGTACAGATCTATCGGCAGAAAGTCATTCTCCCTTCAAAGAGGTCCTTTGTTCGGCTTGAGACGGTGAGCGCAGCGGGTCGCGAAACTGGGTCTGAAATTCTACTTTATCCGAAGAGGTCTAATTCTCTTTTAACAGCAACGCGTCAAAGTGTGGTTACGAGCGGCCATTGGGGGTAAATTGCGCCGAACGGATACGAAGAATGTTGCCGGTTTGGTGACAATGCCTTGCTTGGATCTACGAGACGCGGCAGGTTGGATGCAAAGAGGAGTGTGCCTATGCGTTGGATTGTTCGGTCTGTGATGGCCTTGGTGTTGCTGGTGGTCTTGGCTGTGGGGGCGTTGTTTGCCATTCCCGCGGAGAAAATTGCAGGCGTCGCGGTCACGAAGTTCAACACGTTGACGGGGCGGCAGTTGGTGATCTCGGGCTCTGTCCGGCCCTCTTTCTATCCGCAGCTGGGGGTTCGCACGGGGGCGATTTCGATTTCTAATGCCGATTGGTCGAAAGAAGGGCCGATGGTTTCGGCGGAAGGAATGGCGATCGCTCTGGACCTTCAGGCACTGATCGCGGGCGAGATTAAGATTACTGGTATCGAGGCGATTTCTCCCAAGATTGTGCTGGAGCGATCCGCAAAAGGTCAGGAAAATTGGGTGTTTGGCCCCGTGGCGGATGGGGGTACGGGCGGCACGATCACGACGCAAACACCGGGGGTGGGGAAGGGCTTTACCCTTGATAAAGCTGTCATTTCGGATGGCGCGGTGGTTTTCCTTGATCATGCTGCTGGCAGCAGACTGTCGCTGACCTCAATCGAGGCGGAGGTGGCTATCCCAGACTACGAGGGCCTCGCGCAGTTTGACTTGGCGGGCGCATTCAATGGGCAGGGATTTACGGCCAAGGGCGATATCGCGACGTTTAGGGCGTTCCTAGACGGGAAGGTGGTTGGTACCACGCTTGACGTGACTGCAGGCGCGGCAAATATCGGGTTCAAGGGGCGTGCAAGCTGGGCGACCCAAGAGGTCGAAGGCGCGCTCTCGGCAAATTTGGATGATCTGTCTGACCTGTCGGCCCTAGCGGGCATTTCCAAGCCGTCATTGCCAAGTGGCTTTGGGCAGAAATCCGTGCAAATTTCGGGAGATGTGACGCATACCGCAAAGGGTACGGCGCATTTGCGCAACGGCGCCGTAGTGCTTGATGGCAGCAAATTGGGGGTGGATGCCGACTATAGCATGGGCGATCGACCAAAGATTTCTGCCAAGGTGACAGCGGGCGCGTTAAATTTCGCGGCACTTTCTGGTGGTGAAGGTGGCGGCTCTGGTGGTGGGGCGCAGGCATCTGGGTGGCCCAAGGATAGGATAGACGTCTCGGGGTTGGCTGGGCTTGATGCGCAGATTTCGTTAACGGCAAGCGCACTTGATTTGGGTGTGACCAAGCTTGGAGCCACGCAAGCCGTGGTGTCGTTGGACAATGCGCGGCTGGTTTTGGATATTGCCAAAGCGGCTGCTTATGGCGGCACGATTTCTGGCAATTTCGTGGTGAATGGCCGCGGTGGACTGTCGGTCGGCGGTGATCTTGCTTTCCAAAAGATGGACCTTTTGACTCTCTTGCGCGATTTTGGCGGCTATGAGCGTTTGTTGGGGACTGGCGATTTACGGGTCAAATTTCTCAGCTCTGGCAACACGGTCGATGCTTTGATGCGCAAGCTTTCGGGATCGGGCGCTGTGACGCTGACGCGGGGGCAGATCGTTGGGCTTGATATCGGTGGGATGCTCAAGCGGCTGGACACCTCTTATGTCGGGTCGGGACAGAAAACTGTTTTCGACTCGCTGGGCGGAACTTTTGTGATCGAGAATGGGGTGTTGAACAATCAGGACTTGGCGCTTGTGTCGTCGGACGTGCAAGCCTCTGGTGCGGGGCAGGTTGATCTGGGCGCGCGGACGCAGACCTATCGGGTCAAGGCCACGGCTTTGGCTGATATTGATGGGACCGGCGGCATAACCGCGCCCTTGTTGATTTCGGGGACTTGGGCCAATCCAAAATTCGCGCTGGATTTGCAGTCGATCGCAGATGCCAAGCTGGCCGAAGAGAAAGCTAAGCTGGAAACAAAGTTGAAAGAGCAAGCCGCGGCCAAGAAAGCTCAGCTAGAGGCCGATTTGCGCGCGAAGGTGGAGGCAGAGCTGGGCGTCGTGCAGCAAGAAGGCGAGAGCACAGAGGACGCGCTGCGACGTGCCGGTGAGGCGGCGCTGAACCAGCAGGCGCAAAAGGCACTGCAGGGGCTTTTGGGCGGCAACTGAGTGTCACAAGGATCCCATGCAAAAGGCGCGCCAGAGGGGCGCGCCTTTTGCAATTTTATAAGCCTTAGCGGCGACGATCGCGACGCGCGCTCATTGGCTGGAAAGCGACGCCAACATGGGCATCGCAATAGGGTTTACCGGCTTGCGACGGCAGACCGCAAAACCAGAAATCCTCGGTCGCAGGGTCACCGATTGGCCATTTGCAGGTCCGCTCGGTCAGCTCCATCAGCGACAGCTTTTTGGCATGACGCTCGACTTCGCGCACAGAGGCGAGGGCCTCGGGCGAAATCTCATTGGCAGAGGGTTGCGGCGGCAGAGGCTGGCCTGCAGGGATAATCGCTTTGCGCAGTGGAATGGGCAAAACGACCGCTGTGGTGGGGGCCGCTGCGGCACGTTCGGGTGCAGGCTCTGCTGCGCGTGGGGACGCTGCGCGCGGCGCTGCAGGCTCTGCCCGTGCCGCCGGAGCTTCTGCGCGGGGGGGGGGCGGGGCCGCCGCTGCCGCAGGTGCAGCCTCGGCCACGTCCTCGCTGCCGCTGACGCGGTTTGACAGGCCCAGACGATGCACTTTGCCGATCACCGCATTGCGTGTGACCCCGCCCAATTCCTTGGCGATCTGGCTGGCAGACTGGCCCTCGGCCCACATTTTCTTGAGCGTCTCTACGCGCTCATCGGTCCAGGACATGGCGAACTCCGGTTGAGGGGCCACAGATTGGCCTTTGACCCCTATTCTATTCGGGATGACGTGGGATACAAGCAGGGCGCAGCAATTTCAAGCGGCCCTCTTGATTCGGAATGCGGTTTGCGCGGTAATTCACGCGATAACCCGCGCAAACCTTACCCTTAGGTAGGGCAGAGCGTCGGTCGGTGCAAGCGAATGGGGCCAGACGGACAAGAAGGATGACAAAGAATGCATGATTTTCGTGAGCAACGCGCAGATACGTTTGAGACTTTCGCGACGGTCGGGCGCGGCGTAAAGCTGCCCAAGACCTCGGTTGTGGTCTTTGAGTTCATTGCCGAAGACGTTGATACCAAATGGGCCGCTGCAGAAAAAGCACTTCGGGCCAAAGGGTTCAAGACGCATCACTCGGGCGATGTCCTCGAGGCGCGTATCGGTCCGATCACGATCGACGCCGAAACCGTGTGGCAGTGGGAGCGTTTGGCAACCGAAACGGTCCTGCCATTCGAGTTTTACCCCGATGGCTGGGAATTGGCGGACGAATAACCCAGAGACTAATGCCGAGGCCAGTTTGTAACGTTCGAGCTGGCCTTGCTTCTGAGGAAGATCGACCGCGTACAATCTGCGCTGGCAAGGCCGCGCGAAGGGGCTCGATGCCCCGAGGGCGGCGTTTGCAGGTCACAATGGTGCCCAGTATGGACGCCGAGACAATGTATAAAATTAAGATAAATTTAAACTACCGACTAACAGTCTCGCGGTAGTTTGGTGGAGCCAGGGAGGATCGAACTCCCGACCTCTTGAATGCCATTCAAGCGCTCTCCCATCTGAGCTATGACCCCACAAGTTCACGACGTTGGGCGCGTCGTGAGCGCTGTTTAGGGGAGGGCGCAGAGAGGTGCAAGTAGAAAATGCACCAAATTCACGCCGTCCCCTCAATCAGTTACGCGTCGTCTTCGTTGCTGGCCACATCGGTCAGATCATCGAGCGAAACGGTGTCGTCGCCGTCATCTTCGAGCAGCTCATCATCGATATCGGTGTCATCTGCATCATCGGCGACCAAGAGATCGTCGTCGTTGTCCAGATCGTCGACAACGGTATCGTCGTCCTTCTCTGGCTTTACGCGGCTGATTACAGCAGCAGCCATTTTGCGGCGTGCTGATTCGATGTCGACGACTTCACCCGTGTAAGGGCTAACGATCGGCGTGCGGTTAAGGTCGTAAAAACGCTTGCCGGTCGTCGGGCAAATGCGCTTGGTTCCCCATTCTGCCAAAGGCATGGTATCCCCTTTATTCAGGCGGGCCCCAAAACAGGGCCGTCAATTCGGAATGCAGTCGCTTGCCATAAGACGCGCCAAGTGTCAAAGGTTTTTCGAAGCGGTTGCGGCTGGCTTGCAGATAGCTATGCTGAAGCCCCCTGTCCAGAGGCCCTATGCTGCTGTTATCCGGCTCTCCTTCGATTTCCATCACATTAAAGCGCAGCGCGCGGTCGCGGCGGTTTTCGCTGCGGGTGAGCCATGCGACGGGGCAGGTGTCGTTGTCGATGCCGCTGCGTGCGCGCGAATCCGAGGCGATGGCTTTTGCCCGCGCGCAAGAGGGGTGGATCAGGGCCGCTCTGGCGCGGATGCCGCAGACGGTGGGCGTCGGGCTTGGGGCGCAGATCCCCTATGAGGGGCGGATGGTGCAAATCGTCGCGGGCGCAGGTCGGTCCGTGCAGGTCATCGGCGATGAGATGCACGTGCCGGGCGATGCTGCGCGTGCGGCGGTGCGGGTCGCGGCCTTTCTCAAGCTGCGGGCGCGCGATCGGCTGGTCTCGGCCTCGGACCGCTATGCGGCGCAGGTCGGGCGGAGGGTGGCGCAGGTGACTTTGCGGGATACGCGCTCTCGTTGGGGGTCCTGCACCTCTGACGGGTCGCTGATGTATTCGTGGCGGCTGATTATGGCGCCCCCGTCGGTGCTTGACTATGTGGCCGCACATGAGGTCGCGCATATGCTGGAAATGAACCACTCACCGCGGTTTTGGGCGGTGGTGGAGCGGCTGTTCCCGAACTGGCAGGCCGAGCGCGCGTGGCTCAAGCGCGAGGGCGGTGCGTTGCAATCCATCCGCTTCGACGTCGAGGGGGATTGACCACAGGGCCAATGCGGTGCTTGGCTGCGGCTATGCCGATAGCACCCCGCCTTGCCGACCCGAATGCCGCCGCTCACGAGCGGGTTTACCGCAGCCTGCGCCAGCAGGTGATGCATGGAGAGCTTGCACCCGGACAGGCGATGACCCTGCGCGGAATTGCCGAGCAGTTCGGTGTTTCGATGACGCCTGCACGCGAAGCGGTGCGCCGCCTGGTTGCAGAGGGCGCGTTTACCATGTCGTCTTCGGGGCGGGTGTCCACGCCAGAGCTGACGCCCGAGCGGATTGAAGAATTGGCGGTGATTCGTGCCTTGCTCGAACCCGAGATGGCCAGCCGTGCCCTGCCACGGGCGCATTTCGCGCTGATTGACCGCTTGGCGGCGATCAACGCGCTGAACCAAGAGGCGGTGATGAACCAAGACGCGGTGGGCTATGTGCGCACCAATTTGGAGTTTCACCGCACGCTCTATCTGCGCGCCCAGACCCCCGCGATGTTGGCGATGTGCGAGACGGTCTGGCTACAGCTTGGCCCGACGATGCGCGCGCTCTACCAAAAGCTGCGTCGCCGCGAGGTGCCGCATCACCACCGGATGATTCTTGCGGCACTGCGGGCAGGGGATGACCCTGCGCTGCGGTTGGCGGTGCGCACGGATGTGACGCAGGGGCTGCGGCATTTGGCGTCTTAGCGGCGCGACGGAAAGGCGCGGCCACGGCGTTGGATGGGAAGTCTGAAAGGAATTTCTATGCCTCCGCTCTCAACGCTTGATCGTCGCAGCCTTCTCAAGGCGCTTGCCGTCACCCCGCTTGCCACCGCCTTGCCACAAGCGATGCAGGCCGAAGCCGCAGCTGCGGGGCTGATCTCGACCGATGTCTGTGTTGTGGAACGCCGCCCACTTGACCCCGAGCAGCGCGCCGAACCGATGTTGCTGCGCAGCAACATCTGCGACGGCAAAGAGGGTTTGCCGATGCAGCTGCGATTGCAGGTGGTGCACTCTGACTGCACCCCAATGGCGGGCGCTCGGGTCGATGTATGGCACTGTGATGCTAAGGGCAGCTATTCTCCGGTTTGGGAGCTTGGCAACAATGCGCTGCGCGGCAGCCAAATCAGCGATGATGCCGGAGTCGTTGCCTTTGAAACCATCTTTCCTGGCTTGGCACAGGGGCAAGCGGCGCAAATTCACTACCGCGTTTGGCTCGGCGATCGTCAGGTTCTGACCAGCCATATCCTTTTTGACGAGGCGCTTGCCGAGGCGATTTATGAAGATCAGGATGCCTATGCCCGCGCAGATACACCGCTGCCTGCGGCGTCAAACGGGTCATACGCAGAGGTGAAGCTGAGCGAACCTGATGGCTATATGGAAGCCGCAGTCGTTGTTGCGGCAGGTGCCGAGGCGACGCAGCATCGGTTGTTGGATTGGCTCTGGCGTCGGGGGTAAGAGGCGCGCCCGCAGGGTGATCTGCGAGCGCGAAGTGTCTTAGGCGTGGATCGCACCATCGCCGCAGGCCAATGCGGCTTCGCGCACGGCTTCGCTATAGGTTGGGTGTGCATGGCAGGTCAGCGCAAGATCTTGGGCCGAAGCGCCAAATTCCATCGCGACGCAAACCTCATGGATCAGATCGCCAGCGCCGGGGCCGATGATATGCGCGCCCAAAATTCGGTCGGTCGCGGCGTCCGCAAGCAATTTGACAAAGCCTTCAGCTTGGAACACGGCCTTGGCGCGGGCATTGCCCATGAAGGGGAACTTGCCGACTTTATAGGCGCGCCCTGCTTCTTTGAGCTGCTCTTCGGTGGCACCAACCGAGGCGACTTCGGGCGATGTATAGACCACCCCCGGAATGACACCGTAATTCACATGGCCGGATTTTCCAGCCATGATTTCAGCCAGCGCCATGCCTTCGTCTTCGGCTTTGTGCGCGAGCATTGGGCCGACAATAGCATCACCGATGGCATAGAGACCCTTGATATTGGTGGCAAAATGCCCGTCGGTCTTGACTTGACCGCGTGGCAGCATCTCTACGCCCAAAGCCTCCAGCCCCAGCCCGTCTGTATAAGGTTTGCGGCCCGTCGCGACCAAGACGCAATCAGCATCAAGGGTCGCTTCGCTGTCATCGCTGCGCAGTTTGTAGGTCACTTTGGCCTTGCCGTTCTTGACTTCGCAACCCTGTACCGCCGCGCCCAAGACGAACTTGAGCCCTTGTTTTGTCAGGATTTTCTGGAACGCCTTGGCGGTCTCGGCATCCATTCCAGGCGTGATCGCGTCAAGGTATTCCACCACCGTCACTTCGGTGCCAAGGCGGGCATAGACCGAACCCATCTCAAGCCCGATAACGCCAGCCCCAATCACCACCATGGATTTTGGGATTTTTTTCAGGGTCAAAGCACCTGTCGAGGTGACAATCGTTTCCTCGTCAACGGTGATCCCCGGAAGACTTGCCGGCGCCGAGCCCGTCGCAATGACGATGTTCTTGGCCTCATGCACGTCATCGCCAACCTTCACTTGGCCCGGCGCGGAGAGGGTTGCCCAGCCTTTGATCCAAGTGACCTTGTTCTTTTTGAACAAAAATTCGATGCCCTTGGTGTTGCCGTCAACAACCTCTTGCTTGTAGGACTTCATCTGATCCCAATCGACAGAAGGCGACTTGCCCTTCAGGCCCATTTTCGCAAAGTTGTGCTCGGCATCGTGGAGAGAGTGGGTCGCGTGCAGCAGCGCCTTCGAAGGAATGCAGCCAACGTTGAGGCAGGTGCCGCCAAGGGTCTCGCGCCCCTCGACCACGGCGACCTTCAGTCCCAGTTGAGCCGCGCGGATCGCGCAAACATAACCGCCAGGACCAGCGCCGATGATGATAGTGTCAAAGTTTGCCATTGGGTTTTCCTTTGGTATTCTTGCATTGGGGCGCGTCGTTCGAAGAAACTTTGCGCGAATTTAGATCAGAGCTGCCACCAGCATAGTCAGCGTGGCGAAAAAGCCCACCGCCCAGATCGCCGAGCGTCCAGGAGCCCAGCCATAGGCATAGGCGGGCACGTAGAGGACGCGGGCGGCGAGGTAGACATAGGCAGCGGTTTGGGTGAGCAGCGTGGATTGGTTGCCAAGAGTGACGACCACCACAGCTATGGTAAAGAGGATCAGCCCCTCGAAATGGTTGTTCAACGCCCGTTGCAGCCGTGCTGTCGTTTTGGACAGCGGGCGCGCGGGCGGCAGATCACGGGCGGAGGATGTGTATTTTGGCGACAGCTCTAGGTTCGCAGGCACGGCGAAAAGGGTGAACTGGACGGCTTGCAGCAGGGCCGCGAGGGCTAAGGCGGTGAGTTCGGGGGTCATCTCTTTAAAATACCCATGGGATCGAAAACTCGCCTTTCACTGTGTTGGCATTTTCCAGCACGTTTGAACATTGTAAGTCACGTTCCTGAATGCCGGCGTCGCCCATCGACGGATTGGGAAGACGGACCGCTTTTCGAATCCTGCAGGGTTCCATTACGGCAGACTGGACACTTGTCACCAAATTCTGCCGATTTCAGGAGCCCTCGAGTTCGGCAATGCGCTCATCTTTTTCCAGAATATTTTGCTTGGCATCTAGCAGGGCAGATCGTTCGCATCAAAAACCGCTTCTTGCAATTCGAGTAGCTTGGATCCTTGAAAATTGCTTCATCCAGCGCAGTTTGTCTAAGTCCCGCAATTGCTTAATGATCCCAATCGCTTGGGCAAAGCTGCGGTTAGCTTCCAGTTAGTACTTGCCATGTCTACGCCCCCCAATTGCGGGATGAACCCCACCCTACAAATTTTCCCGTCAGGCGTGGGCATTTACCCTAACGCTTATCACAAATCCATCAGCAACCGGCGTGGATCCTCAAGCGCTTCTTTGACGCGAACGAGGAAGGTCACCGCGCCCTTGCCGTCGACAATGCGGTGGTCATAGGACAGCGCCAAGTACATCATCGGGCGGATGACGATTTGGCCGCCGACGACCACAGGGCGGTCTTGGATTTTATGCATGCCAAGGATACCCGACTGTGGCGGGTTCAAGATCGGCGAGGACATCAGCGAGCCATAGACGCCGCCGTTCGAGATGGTGAACGAGCCGCCAGCCATTTCGGCCATCGACAGCTTGCCATCGCGCGCCCGCAAGCCAAGCTCTGCGATTTTCTTTTCAATCGCGGCAAAGCCCATCTGATCGGCATCGCGCACCACTGGAACGACAAGACCGTTCGGGGTGCCGACCGCGACGCCCATATGGACGTAGTTTTTATAGACCACGTCCTGACCGTCGATCTCGGCGTTGACTTCGGGAACTTCTTTCAGGGCATGGGTGCAGGCCTTGACGAAGAAGGACATAAAGCCAAGCTTGGTGCCGTGCTTTTTCTCGAAGGCGTCTTTGTATTCGTTGCGCAGCGCCATGATCGCCGACATATCCACTTCATTATAAGTGGTCAGCATCGCGGCGGTGTTCTGCGCTTCTTTCAGGCGGCGCGCGATGGTGGCGCGCAGGCGGGTCATCTTGACACGCTCTTCGCGCGAGGCATCGTCGGCCGAAACGGGCGCGCGCGGAATGGCAGCTGGTGCCGGAGCCGCGGCTGCGCGGGCGACGTCTTCTTTCATCACGCGGCCATCCCGGCCCGTGCCGGTGACTTGGTCGGCCGAGAGACCAGCCTCTGCCATAGCTTTCTTGGCGGCGGGCGCGTTCTCGATATCCTTCGACGCGGCTGCCGCTGGGGCAGGGGCGGCGACGGGGGCTTCGGCCTTGGGTGCCTCTGCTTTGGCAGTGCCGACAGCGCCTTCGGTCACAACGGCCAAGCGTGCAGTTGCACCGACGGTCGTGCCTTCGGGTGCGATGATTTCGGCCAAAACGCCAGAGACAGGGCTTGGCACTTCTACCGAGACTTTGTCGGTTTCAAGCTCGCACAGCATCTCGTCTTGCTTGACCGTGTCGCCGACCTTCTTGAACCAAGTCGAGACGGTGGCTTCGGAAACGCTTTCGCCCAAGCTGGGCACCATTACGTCAGTCATGTTTTTTCTCCTCATGCGCGTCGGCGCGTAAATTGGTTCAGCCGAGCGCTGCGTTGATAAGATTTTGCTGTTCGATCTTGTGCTTGGAGGCAAGGCCTGTGGCGGGCGAAGCCGAAGCCACGCGACCCGCATAGGTCGGACGGGTTTGCTTTGCGCCAATGGCGGTCAGCACGCCTTCCAGCTCGGGCTCGATGTGCGTCCAAGCGCCCATGTTCTTCGGCTCTTCCTGACACCAGATCACATCGGCATTCTTGAAGCGCGTCAGTTCCGTGGTCAGCGATTGCTTTGGCACAGGGTAAAGCTGTTCGACACGCAGCAGATAGACGTCGTCGATGCCGCGGGCGTCCCGCTCTGCCAGCAGGTCAAAGTAGACCTTACCTGTGCAAAGCACGACGCGTTTGATTTCGGCATCAGGTTTAAGCTTGGTCGGCGAGTGGCCTTTTTGCGCATCGTCCCACAGGCAGCGGTGGAAGTAGCTGCCATCGGTGAAATCGGAGGCATCCGAGATCGCCATCGGGTGACGCAGCAACGACTTCGGAGTCATCAAAATCAATGGCTTGCGGAAGTCGCGGTGCATCTGACGACGCAGGATATGGAAGTAGTTTGACGGCGTAGTGCAGTTTGCAATGATCCAGTTATCATGTGCCGACATCTGCAAGAACCGCTCTGGACGGGCAGAAGAGTGCTCTGGCCCCTGACCCTCGAACCCGTGCGGCAGCAGGCAAACAAGGCCCGACATCCGCAGCCATTTGCTTTCGCCGGAGTTGATGAACTGGTCGAACATGATCTGCGCACCGTTGGCGAAGTCGCCAAACTGGGCCTCCCACATGGTCAGACCATTGGGTTCGGCCAGAGAGTAGCCGTACTCAAATCCCAGAACCGCGTATTCCGAGAGCATCGAGTCGATGACCTCATAGCGCGCTTGGCCCGGTTTGATGTGGTTCAGCGGATAATGACGCTCTTCGGTGGTTTGGTCGACCCAGCCAGAGTGGCGATGGCTAAAGGTGCCGCGGGTGCAATCTTGCCCCGACAGGCGCACTGGGAACCCTTCAACCTGAAGCGAGCCAAAGGCCAAAGCCTCTGCTGTCGACCAGTCAAAGCCGGTGCCCGTCTCGAACATTTTTTGCTTGGCTTCCAGCAAACGGGTGACAGTTTTGTGCATGTCAAAGCCAGCGGGAACGCGGGTCAGCGCGGCGCCAACCTCTGCCATCACTTCTGGTTTGATCCAGGTTTCACCGCGCTGATAGGTGTCCAAGTCCTTGGTTTTCATCGCTTTCCAGCGACCATCCAGCCAATCGGCGCGGTTTGGTTTATAGTCCTTGCCCGCCTCAAACTCGTCATTCAGCTTGGCTTGGAACGCCGCTTTCATGTCCTCAATCTCGCCCTCTGGGATGAGGCCGTCAGCAACAAGGCGTTCGGTGTAAAGCTGCAGCGTGGATTTCTGCTTGCGAATGGTCGAATACATCGCTGGGTTGGTGAACATCGGCTCGTCGCCTTCGTTGTGACCAAAGCGGCGGTAGCAGAAGATGTCGAGCACGACATCTTTGTGGAACTGCTGGCGAAATTCGATCGCGACTTTGGCCGCGTGAACCACAGCCTCTGGATCGTCACCGTTCACGTGGAAAATCGGCGCTTCGACCATCAAAGCAATGTCGGTCGGATAGGGCGATGAGCGCGAATAGCTTGGTGCGGTGGTAAAGCCGATCTGGTTGTTCACCACGATATGGATGGTGCCACCGGTTCGGTGCCCCTTCAGGCCCGAAAGGCCAAAGCATTCCGCCACAACGCCTTGACCGGCGAAGGCCGCATCGCCGTGCAGCAACACCGGCAGAACCTGATGGCGATCGCTGTCGTTCATCTGGTCTTGCTTGGCGCGGACCTTGCCCAGAACCACAGGGTTCACGGCCTCAAGGTGCGACGGGTTGGCGGTCAGCGACAGGTGGACGACATTGCCGTCAAACTCGCGGTCAGACGACGCGCCAAGGTGATATTTCACATCGCCAGAGCCATCGACTTCTTCCGGTTTGAAGCTGCCGCCTTGGAATTCGTTAAAGATCGCGCGGTAAGGCTTTTGCAGCACATTGGCGAGAACCGAGAGGCGCCCACGGTGGGGCATACCAAAGATGATCTCTTTGACGCCAAGGTTACCACCGCGCTTGATGATTTGTTCCATTGCTGGGATGAGCAACTCGCCGCCATCAAGACCGAAGCGCTTGGTGCCCATGTATTTGACATGAAGGAACTTTTCGTAACCCTCTGCCTCGACCAGCTTGTTCAGAATGGCTTTGCGGCCTTCGCGGGTGAACGCGATTTCCTTACCATAGCCTTCGATCCGCTCTTTGAGCCAAGCGGCCTGCTCTGGGTTGGAAATATGCATGTACTGCAGTGCAAAGGTGCCGCAATAGGTGCGCTTGACGATGTCCAGAATGGTCCGCATCGAGGCGTGGGTCAGGCCCAGCACATTGTCGATAAAGATCGGGCGATCCATATCGGCCTCGGTGAAGCCATAGTTGGCAGGATCAAGCTCTGGGTGGCTGCCGGTTGGGGTCATCTTGAGCGGGTCAAGATCTGCGGCAAGGTGGCCACGAATCCGGTAGGCACGAATGATCATAATCGCGCGGATCGAGTCGAGCACAGCGCGTTCAACCTGCTCGTTGGTCAGGGTTACGCCGTTTTCGGCTGCTTTGGCGGCGATCTTTTTCGCGGCACCTTTGGCAACTGGCGCTTCGGGCCATTCGCCCGTCAGCGCGCTGGTGTTGTCGTCATTTGGCACCTGAGGCCAGTCTGCGCGCGCCCAAGACGGCCCCGCTGCCTGACGCTTTGCCTCAAGCTCGCTGTCACCGAGCGAGCGGAAAAATTCTGCCCAACCAGCATCGACGCTTGTCGGATCAGCGGCAAAGCGGGCGGCCAACTGGTCGATGTAATCGGCGTTGGCGCCATCAAGGAAAGAGCCTGCGCGGAATTGGGCGTTGGGGGTCTGTTCGGTCATTTGCTTGCCTCAGGTTTGGGGCTGAATGGGGGTGAGCGGCGGGGTTTCCCCCACCGCTTTACTGGAAAGTTGTAAACAACGCGTTGAGCGATGCTGATGGTGCGGCTTGGCCAAGCGACAGGACGATGCCTGCAATCAAGGCCATAAACAGCAGAGCATAGGACAGGGTCGCTCTGTCAGCTTGGGGCAAGAGCGCCCGTGTCAGATGACGAGGTTCCCCGCGCCCTAAGCTCTTGGCGCTGTTCATTTACCGATGGCCTGCATCACGGCCTGACCCAAGTGCGCAGGGGATTCAGCAACGATGATGCCAGCGGATTTCATCGCTTCGATCTTCGACTCTGCGTCACCCTTGCCGCCCGAAACGATCGCACCAGCATGGCCCATACGGCGACCCGCAGGCGCGGTCCGGCCCGCGATGAAGCCAGCCGTTGGCTTCCAACGGCCTTTTTTGCGCTGTTCTGCAAGGTAGGCTGCCGCTTCTTCTTCGGCCGAGCCGCCGATCTCACCGATCATGATGATCGAGTGGGTTTCGGGGTCGTTCAAGAACATCTCAAGCACGTCGATATGCTCGGTGCCCTTGATTGGGTCGCCACCGATGCCGACTGCTGTGGATTGGCCGAGGCCGAGGTCAGAGGTCTGTTTCACAGCCTCATAGGTAAGTGTGCCCGAGCGCGAAACAACCCCAACCGAGCCACGACGGTGGATATGGCCCGGCATAATGCCGATTTTGCAGGCGTCTGGCGTGATCACACCGGGGCAGTTTGGCCCGATCAGACGCGACGAGGTGCCCTCTAGCGCGCGCTTGACGCGCATCATGTCCAGAACTGGAATGCCTTCGGTGATGCAGACGATCAGCTCCATCTGCGCGTCGATCGCTTCAAGGATCGAGTCCGCAGCAAACGGCGGCGGAACATAGATCACCGACGCATTGGCACCGGTTACAGCGCGCGCTTCGTGGACCGAGTTGTAGACCGGCAGGTCAAGGTGGGTCGAGCCGCCTTTGCCTGGGGTGACGCCACCCACCATTTTGGTTCCATAAGCAATCGCCTGCTCCGAGTGGAAGGTGCCTTGCGAGCCAGTGAAGCCTTGGCAGATGACTTTGGTGTTTTCGTTTACAAGAATAGCCATGAGTTGTCTCCGTAGGGCGGGGTTCACCCCGCCATGAAAGGAAATGGGAAGGCGGGGTTAGCCCCGCCCTACGGTTAGCCTTTGACGGCCTTTACGATTTTCTGCGCGCCGTCCTTGAGGTCGTCTGCAGCAATCACGTTAAGGCCCGAATTGCGGATGATTTCCTTGCCCAATTCGACGTTGGTGCCTTCAAGACGCACAACCAACGGCACTTTGAGACCAACTTCTTTGACCGCAGCGATCACGCCCTCTGCGATTACGTCGCAGCGCATGATGCCACCAAAGATGTTGACGAGGATGCCTTTGACCTGCGGGTCAGAGGTGATGATTTTAAAGGCTTCGGTAACCTTTTCTTTGGTCGCGCCACCACCCACGTCAAGGAAGTTCGCAGGCTCTGCGCCATAAAGCTTGATGATGTCCATCGTCGCCATCGCAAGACCCGCGCCGTTGACCATGCAGCCGATTTCACCATCCAGAGCGATGTAGTTCAGGTCGAACTTCGACGCCGCAAGCTCTTTCGGGTCTTCTTCGGTTTCGTCGCGCAGGGCGGCGATATCTGGGTGACGATACATCGCGTTGCCGTCAAAGCTGACTTTCGCGTCAAGCAACTTGAGGCTGCCATCGGTCAGCACGCAAAGCGGGTTGATTTCCAGCATCTCGACGTCTTTTTCGATGAACATGCGGTACAGGTTCTTCACGATACCAACGCACTGCTTCACTTGCGCGCCTTCAAGGCCAAGCGCAAACGCCACGCGACGGCCATGGAAGTCGGACAGGCCCGAAGCCGGATCAACGGTAAAGCTGATGATTTTTTCTGGGGTGTCGTGGGCCACGTCCTCGATCGACATACCGCCTTCGGTGGAGACGACGAAGGACACTCGGCTGGTGTCACGGTCGATCAGCATCGCAAGGTAAAGTTCGCGCGCGATGTCGCTGCCGTCTTCGATATAGATGCGGTTGACTTGCTTGCCCGCAGGACCAGTTTGCACGGTCACAAGGGTGCGGCCCAGCATTTGCTTGGCGAATTCGGCGGCTTCACCAACCGAACGCGCAAGGCGAACCCCGCCTTTTTCGCCAGCTTCGGCCTCTTTAAAGTGGCCTTTGCCGCGTCCACCAGCGTGGATCTGAGCTTTGACAACCCACAGAGGGCCGCCCAATTCGCCAGCAGCGGATTTCGCATCTTCGGCCTTGGTCACAGCGCGGCCATCGGACACCGGCACGCCATAGCTGCGCAAAAGGGCCTTGGCTTGGTATTCGTGGATGTTCATGGATCGGGTCCTATCAGCTTGGATTTGGGGTCTGATGCCATAGAATAAGGCCTGCGCCAAAAGGTTTCTTACTTTATCGGCGGAAAAGCGACATTTGTGATCACAGCATTTTTTTTTGTGATCACACGTAAGGTTTTGCTAAGAATTAACGGGTTGCCGTTCACAGTGGCTCCGATATTCTGCCCCAAAGCGGACTTGGTTCAAAGGCAAAGTAAATGCAGCCACCTGTGACCCCAACTTGGGCGGTCGTGTCGACGATGGACGAGCCTGCGCCCGTCGTTGCCGCCTTTGCGACCCATTATCTGTCTATCGGGGCGAGCGAAGTCCATATCTTTCTTGATCAGCCCGATGCCGAGGCCGAGGCGCTTTTGGCGGGTTTGCCGCAGGTGTTCTTGACGGTTTGCGACCGCGCCTATTGGAAAAATAACAAGCCTTTCAAACGTCCGGTGATGCATTTCAGTCGGCAGTGCCGCAACGCCCAAAAGGTCTATGATAGCACCAAGGTCGATTGGCTGCTGCACTGCGATGCGGATGAATATGCGCAAGATGGCGCCGCAATCTTGGCCGGTCTGGCGGCGGCACCTGAGGTTGCACTTTATATGCGTCTGTTGGTGGCCGAGCGCGTGAACTTGGCAGAAGAGCCGCAAGTTGGCATTTTTGACGGAATTTTTAGGCATGGAATCAAGGACTTTGAGGCGTTCGGCCCCAAAGTCTATGGACTTTTGTGCGACTTCTTCCGCGAGGGGGTGACGGGGCATTTAGCGGGGAAAGCGTTCAGCCGAGTGGGTGCGGGCTTGCAAATCTCGCTGCATTCACCGCGCGGGCGGCAGCCGCATCGCGTGTTCAAATCCACGCGTCTGATGCATTTTGACGGCATGACGCGGCTGCACTTTATGCTCAAGCTGTTGCGACGCGCGCATGAGCCCGAGGGCGACGCCAACACGCGACACGGAGCATCGCGGATTACTCAGTTCGAAGCCTTTCGCGAAAGCGTGCAAGACCCCGAACACCGTGAAGCTTTGGTAACGCTTTTGAAAGAAATTGATGCCAAACAGGCAGAGTTGCTTGAGGCGCATGGCGTGCTGGATCGGCAACGGTTTGACCCAAGGCCGGCACTTGCGCGCTATGGGTTGGAAGTGGACCTGTCTGTGGAGGCTTTTGATGCAGAACTGTTAACGCGGCACCGCGCCTTCTTGGAGAAAGTCGCGCCCGAGTTGCTTGACCCGCTTTAGCTGCGGGTGAGGTGGAACAGCACTTGCCCTCGCGGCAGGCGTTTGATCTGGGACGTGCCCCGAAACCCCGTGGCCTTGATCAGATGGGTGATGTCCTCTTCGACCATGTGATAGGGGGCGCGTATATCATGGGTGACCACGCCGTCGGGCTGTTTGACGGGGCCAAGCGCTGCTTCTGAGTCGGGCGCGAGGAAAACCGTTAGCAAAAGGCACTCCAGCGCAGGAAAGCGCGCATGAATTTGCATCAGCGCACGGCGCAGGTGGTTATAGGGCAAATGGGTGAAGACAGCGAATGCAATGGCATGAGTGATCGTCTGGGGTACATTGGGGAAGTTGAAGTTGGCATCCTCGATCAGCTGATCCAGCGAAAGGCGACTTGGGTCCTCAAGCTCGCTTGCATGACCTTGGCGCATCAAAGCGCCTGAAAGGTCCGTCGCCCAATAATGCCCTACATCGAGATAGGGTACGGCTTTGCAGCCAAGCCGCAGCGAACCCGCGCCGATATCCAGCAAGTGATGCTCGGGGCGCAGTCCTGCTTCAAGCAAAAGCTGCATCTGAATGCGGCCCGTTTCGTCCCAACGGCCCCCCACGATGTCACGATGCCGCCCCCGCGCCAGCGCGTCGCGGTAGAAATCGGGGGCGTGATAGGGCGAGATATGCTGCGTCATGGCGTTGCTTAGGCTTGAGCTGCCTTTTGTGCAAGGGTCAGGCAAAGCTCTGTCGCCAGCGCCATGTCCTGCACCGACACCCATTCCAACGGCCCGTGGATATTTTGCATTCCCGTAAAAAGGTTCGGCGTCGGAATACCCATCTCTGTCAGCCGCGAGCCATCGGTGCCGCCGCGAATTGGAACCGAGACAGGCTCGATCCCAAGCGCGCGCGCTGCATCGCGGGCAAGATCCACAGGGGTCATATCGTTTTCAAGCCAATAGCGCATGTTGCGGTATTGCGGTTTGATGGTGACGTCAATTTGCGCCTTGGGTTCGGTCGCGGCGACAGCGGCACAGATCTGGCGCAAGAGGTCGCCTTTGGCTGCAAGACCTTCACGCTCAAAATCGCGCAGGATAAAGCGCAGGTTGCACTCTGCAGCAGAGCCGTTGAGATCGGTGAGGTGAATGAAACCCTCGCGGTCTTCGGTTTGTTCGGGGGTTTGGTTGGCGGGCAGAGTATTAATTATTTTGGCCGCAAGATGCAGGGCATTGATAAGTTTGGATTTTGCTTGGCCTGGATGGATCGAGACGCCCGTGATTTTCACTTGCGCACCGTCGGCGGAAAAGCTTTCGTATTCGATCTCTCCCACGGCACCACCGTCGAAAGTGTAGGCGAAGTCGGCGGCCAGATCGGCAGGCAGGCGGGTGTCAACGCCGCGGCCAATTTCTTCGTCGGGGGTAAAGGCGATCCGCAGCTTTGGGTGCTGTATCTCGGGGTGCGCAAGCAGGTGACGGGCGGCGGTCATGAGGATTGCCACGCCAGCTTTGTCATCCGCGCCCAGCAGGGTGAGGCCAGAGGCGGTGATGATGTCGTGGCCTTGCTTGGTCGCGAGGTAGGGGAAATCGGCAGGCGAAAGGGTAAGATCCGGATTGTCGGGAAAGGTGATGTCGCCACCGTTGTAGCCTTGGATCAGGCGTGGTTTGACACCGCTTGCATTGAACTGCGGTGCCGTGTCGACATGGGCCAAAAGGCCGATAGTGGGGCCGCTGGCCGTCGCGGGAATTGTCGCAAGAACGGTGCCGTAAGAGGTCAGTTCGACATCGGTTGCGCCGATGCCCTGCAACTCTTTCACCAAGAGGTTCAGGATATCGAGCTGAATGGCGGTCGAGGGCTGGCTGGGCGCGTCTTCGTCCGACTGGCTGTCAATGGCGGCGTAACGGCTTAGGCGGTCGGCGAGTTCAGCGTTGAAATTGGTCATTTCGGGCCCCGTTTGATTTTTGAAGAGTTGGCGATAGCGGGGCGGTGAAGTCAAGCGCGGTTGGCGGGGGGGAAGTTGAGTATTTGAGCCAGTGTGAAATGGAGAGGGCAGAGCAGTTGAGCGCGCGATGGCCGCGGCGCGTTTTATGTCCGATTTGCGGTCTCTTAGGGTGTTGAGCCTGCTGATCTCTGGTGCTAGAAGGGAGGCGAGCGCGGGCGTTGTGTAATGGTAAGACCTTAGCCTTCCAAGCTAAAGACGCGGGTTCGATTCCCGCCGCCCGCTCCAACATCCTTACAGCGTCAGATGAAGCCTGCGAGCAACGCTCTGCCGCCAAGGAAGAATGCTGTCAGCGTCGCCAGATAGCACGCTAGTGCGAGCCAAGCTGTGCGCCTTGGCATTTTGCGTTGGATTTGCAGCAGGTTTTCAGACTGGACCAATCCTTGCCAGCTCATCATCACGAAAAATAGCATCAGATACGAGCGGGTGGCGATGCAGAGACCGCCTGCGAGCACAGCCATGGCTATGGAGGCGTGATGGGTCAGCCGGGGCGCAAAGTGATAGACGAGGCTTTGGGTGATTCTGCCTCCGTCGAGTGGCCAAAGTGGCAGAAGGTTGAAAAAATTCAGCGCACCTAGAACAAGGCCGAGGCTGTAGAAAAACCTGCCAATTCCAAAGGTTAGAGGGGCGGTTGCGGTTTGAAAGATCAGGATTGCGATGGCAAAGCTGATCATCATTGGGCCGAGGCAAATCGCAGGGCCCATGAGGGTAATGAACAGCGATCGCGCATGCGTCGCAGGCAACGAGTTGGAGATTGCGACGCCGCCAAGTAGGGGGATGAGGCGAAAACGCGCATCGTTATGGCCGCAAACGCGGAAGGCTGCGACGTGCCCGAACTCGTGAATGATGACCGCTACGATCAGGGCCATGCCATAGAGCCAGCCCCAGAAGAAACCCGCCAGCAGGACTGCAAGCACGCCGAGCCCCAAGGACTTGCGGTCAAAGCCTGCAAATTGCAGACCGTTTCTGCCGATCCAGCCGCCCTTGAGCGTGAGCCACGTGCCAAAGCACAAGCAGAGCGACAAAACCAGTGCTAGCATGTCGCTCTCCTTGAGGGTTCGCTTCGGTTAGAGGTTTTCTTGCTGCGGCATGCCCAGCACGTGAAAGCCGCTGTCGACGTGGATAATCTCACCCGAGGTGCATTTGCCGTAGTCGGAGCAAAGGTAAACCGCCGTGCCGCCGATCAATTCCAGCGTCGCGTTCGAGCGCATCGGCGCATTGGCCTCGGTGTGGCGGAAGGTGGCGCGGGCGCCGCCGATCGCTGCCCCTGCAAGCGTCTTCATCGGTCCTGGCGAGATCGCATTGACGCGGACCTGTTGGGGCCCGAGGTCATTGGCGAGGTAGCGGGTGGCCGATTCCAGCGCAGCTTTGGCGACGCCCATCACATTATAGTTCGGGGTCACACGGTTAGAGCCGCCATAAGTCAGAGTGATCAGAGACCCGCCGTTTGGCATCAGCTCGGCCGCGCGGCGCGACACGTCGATAAAGCTAAAGCAGGAAATCGCGAGGGAATTCGAGAAATTCCCACGCGAGGTATTGATGAAGCGACCCGTCAGTTCGTTTTTGTCCGAAAAGGCGACTGCATGGATCAGGAAGTCCATCGTGCCCCAGGTGTCTTTGAGCGTGGCGAAGCAGGCATCAAGCGACGCATCGTCGGTGACGTCGACATCGACCATCAGGTCGCTGCCTACGGTCGCGGCGAGCGGGGCAAGGCGCTTGCCGAAAGCATCGCCTTGATAGGAAAACGCCAGCTCTGCGCCCTCGGCCGCAAGGGCGCTTGCAATTCCCCAAGCGATGGATCGCTCATTCGCCACGCCCATGACAAGCCCGCGCTTGCCCTTCATCAGATCGGCCATTCTGGCACTCCTACTTGGTGGCGGTCAGGCCAGATATTTGCTCATCAACAGGGTCGCATTGGTGCCGCCAAAGCCGAAAGAGTTCGACAAGACGGAATCCAGTTGGACCCCTTCGCGCAGGGTGGTGACGATCTCGGAGGCGTCGAGTGCGGGGTCAAGCGTGGTGATGTTTGCCGAAGCCGCAATGAAATTGCCCTGCATCATCAAGAGGCTATAGATCGCCTCGTGCACGCCCGTTGCACCCAGCGAGTGACCGGTTAGCGATTTGGTCGAGGCAACGGGTGGTGTCGAGCCACGGCCCCAGACGCGGCGAATTGCCTCCATCTCGGTGACGTCGCCGACCACGGTCGAGGTGCCATGCGAGTTGATGTAATCGACGTGGCGGCCTTCGGGCAGGGTGGAAAGGGCAAGACGCATCGAACGCTCGCCGCCCTCGCCCGAGGGGGCGACCATGTCGTGGCCGTCAGAGGTCGCGCCGTAGCCGGTGACTTCGCCGTAAATCTTGGCACCGCGCGCCAGAGCGTGGCTCAGTTCCTCAAGAACCACCACACCGCCGCCGCCTGCGATGACAAAGCCGTCGCGGGTTGCGTCATAGGTGCGCGACGCGGTTTCGGGTGCATCGTTGTACTTCGAAGACATCGCGCCCATCGCGTCAAACAGGCAGGACAGCGTCCAGTCAAGTTCTTCGCCGCCGCCCGCGAAGACGATGTCTTGCTTGCCCATCTGGATGAGCTCGGTGCCGTTGCCGATGCAATGTGCCGAGGTCGAGCAGGCCGAGGTGATCGAATAGTTCACGCCCTTGATCTTGAACGGCGTCGCCAAGCACGCCGAGTTCGTCGAGGACATGCAGCGCGTGACCATGAACGGCCCCATCCGCTTGGGCGCGCCCTTGTTGATCACGGCGTCAAAGGCTTGGAAGAAGTTCGAGGTCGATGGACCGCCCGATCCCATGATGAGACCCGAGCGCTCGTTCGAGACTTCGGCTTCGGTCAGGCCGGAATCGGCGATCGCTTGCTGCATCGCAAGGAAGTTATAGGCGGCACCCGGTCCCATAAAGCGCATGTCGCGCTTGTCGATATGGGCAGCAAGGTCGATTTGCGGCATGCCGTGGACTTGGCTGCGAAAGCCGTGCTCGGCGTATTCAGGCGAAAACACGATGCCGGATTTTCCTGCCCGCAGCGAGGCTTCGACCTCGGCTGCGTTGTTGCCGATCGAGGATACGATACCGATACCGGTGATGACGACGCGACGCATGGCGCTCTCCTTAATATAGAATGGCGGGGTCGGTTAGCTTTCCGACAGCGCGACTTTCATGTCTTTGACGATGTAGATCACTTCGCCATCTGCTTCGACGATACCGTCGGCCACACCCATAGTCAGGCGGCGGGTTTGCAGGGCTTTGGTGAAATTAATGCGGTACGTCAGCATTTTGCGGTCAGGGCGCACCATGCCGGTCAGCTTGACTTCGCCGACGCCAAGCGCATAGCCGCGCCCTTGCCAGCCGCGCCAGCCAAGGTTGAAGCCCGTAAGCTGCCACAGGCCATCAAGACCAAGACAGCCAGGCATGATCGGATTGCCTGGGAAGTGGCAATCAAAGAACCACAGGTCAGGCGTGATATCGAATTCAGCGACCACATGGCCCTTGCCATGTTCGCCGCCGTCACCCGAAATCTCGGTGATGCGGTCCATCATCAGCATCGGCGGTGCAGGCAGTTGCGCGTTGCCCGGTCCGAACAGCTCGCCACGTGCACATTTCAGAAGGTCATCTTTGCCGAAAGACGTTGGAAAACCGCTCATGCTTGGATGCCCCCCTTAGGCCAATGCTTTGATGCTATGTAACACTTGGGCGAGAGGGGAAGCAAGGGAGGCGGGCGGTTCAATGGCGCAGTTTGCACCGAGATTATGCAGCGATTGCGGTGGCTTTGGTCGCGGATTGGTCTCAAAGCGGCGAATAGCGTTTGAAAATCCCTGCCCAGACGCCTAAATAGGGGTATGGATTTGCAAACGCGTAAAAATCGGGGCACGGATTGGTTGCACAAAGGGGGCTTGCGGCCGACACGGCAGCGGCTTGCTTTGGCCGAGCTTTTGGTCGGCGACGGGCATGACCGTCATGTCACCGCCGAGGGGCTGTTTGCATCTGCGGCTGAGGCGGGGACAAAGGTCAGCCTTGCCACCGTTTACAACACGCTGCGCGCCTTTTGCGAGGTTGGGTTGCTGAATGAGGTCGTGGTCGATGGCTCGCGCAGCTATTTCGACACCCGCATGGACGACCACCCGCATTTCTATTGGGAAGACAGCAATCAGCTGACCGATGCGCCTGCCGAGAATTTGGTGATTGCGGCGTTGCCGGATGCGCCGGAGGGCATGGTGGTGTCGCGCGTGGATGTCGTGATCCGGCTTCGGCGCGGCTGACGCGTTTTTGAGTATTTATGCCAGTATGAAAGCTGGCCGTGGTGTTTGGCGCGACCCGCAAGGGAAACAGGCCGCGCCGAGGTGACTGCTTATTTTGGCAGCAGTACTTTGTTCACAACGTGGATGACGCCGTTGGATTGGTTAACGTCACCGATGGTGACCACAGCGGCTTTGCCGGATTCGTCATAGATATAGAGCTTGTCGCCGCGCGGTTTTGCCGAGAGGTGGTCGCCCGATAGCGTGGTCATGTTGAAGTAGCCGTCTTTGGAGGCGCGAGCTTTTTTCGCCATATAAGCGGCCGAGTAGTCGCCTGCGACCACATGGGCGGTCAGGATTTTCGTCAGCATCGGCTTGTTTTCGGGCTTGAGCAGGGTCTCGACGGTGCCAGCGGGCAGGGCGGCGAAGGCATCATTTACGGGGGCGAAGACGGTGAAGGGGCCGGCGCCTTGCAGGGCGTCCACAAGGCCTGCGGCCTTGACCGCGGCCACGAGCGTGGTGTGGTCCTTGGAGTTTACGGCATTCTCGACGATATTCTTGGTTTCGAACATCGGAGCGCCGCCGACGTCCGGGTTGGCAAAGGCAGCAGTGCTGAACGCGAGCGACAGGGCGAGGGCGGAGGTTTTGAGCAGTGTGTTCATTGCGTTTCCTTGGCGGTTGCGGTCGGACCATTCCGAGCCATCTGATAAGGAAACGGGGCGTTGGGGGGATAAGTTTCAGCGCGGCAATCACAGAAGCGTGAGGCCCGCGGCAGGTTTTGCCGCGGGCCTCGGGGATTATTTGCCCAAGACTTTGATGCGGCCTTCGACGGCTGGCGCGACGGTGCCAGCTTTTTCGATGTAGTCCATGACGTCATTGGCGACGAGGCGACCGCCGACGCTTGGGTCGAGTTTGCCACCACCAAGCGAGTCGTAGCCATCGCCGCCGCCCAAGATGTAGTCATTGACCGCCACCTTGTAGAGGCTGTCAGGTGCAAGAGGCGCGCCTGCCACCATGACTTCGGACACGCGTGCGCCAGGCTCTGCGGTGGGGTCATAGGTAAAGGTCAGGCCCGAGACCTGTGCAAAGCGGCCGGCGCCTTTTTCCACCTGAGACACCGCGTTTTCCAGCACCAACAGCACTTGCGTGCCAGGAAGTTCGGTGACTTGGGTGGTGTTTCCAAAGGGCAGTTCTGTCAGGATATCACGGCGGGTGAGCTTGGCGCCTGCGTCATAGGTGCGATCGGCGCGGATGCCGCCGCCGTTCATCAGGCCGATGTCGGCCCCCGTTTGAACGCGCATCGCATCCGCGATCAGGTTGCCCATGCTGCTTTCTTCGCTGCGCACCACGTTGCGGCGGCTGTCAAGCGCGACATCGGTCGTGCCGATTTCAACATTCAGCGCCGCGTCGAGACCCGCCTCAAGCTTGTCGACGGCGGCTTGGGTTTCAGGGTCTGGGGTGACGGTGGCTGTGTCTATAAAGCGAAAGTTTGGTGTCCATTTCACACTGCGTTCGCCGTCTTTTTCGGTAACGTCGATCATAAGATCAAGGGGCGACAGGAACTGGCCGTCGATCGAGGTTTCAACATAGGCCGTGACCCCGTCGAACGCCGTCGCATAGGAGTGATCATCGCCTGACAGGATGACGTCAAACGCGTGGCTTGCAATCAAGGCGCGGTCGTTGCTCATATCGGTTTGCACCACGCCGACGATGATATCTGCGCCGTCTTCGCGCGCGGCGGTGGCGGCGTCGATGGCGCTGTCAACCGTCGGCATGAACTTGAGCGAGCCGGTCGACGCGACGCTGGGCGAGGTGTCTTGCGCCACAGGGATCAGCGCGACCTTGAGGCCTGCAATCTCTTTGACCACAACGCCACCAAGGCCCGTCATCGCGCTTCCGTCGGCGTTGGTGATGTTAATCGCCGCCCATGGGTATTTCGAGGCTTTGGCTTTTTCGGCGAAATTCTCGGGGCCAAAGTCGAACTCGTGGTTTCCAGGAAC
>CAWJOY010000051.1:0-42216 GCA_963844505.1 uncultured Alphaproteobacteria bacterium | reverse complement strand
GGCGCGCCTGACAGAGCTGGGCTATCAAGGCCGCTGCATTGTGGTCAGCCCTAAATTGCCCCGCAAGGATTTGGTCCTGAAAGAGCTGAAAACCTACGGCCCGGGACTTGAGATCGACCTGCTCGAGGCCGGGCCAAAGGCTTAGCCACCGTTATGGGTTGTCGCGCTGAAAAATCCAGTCGTGATCGGGGTCATTCTGGAACCGCCAGTTGCGGCGCGGGCCCGCCATGACATTGAGGTAATACATCTCATAGCCATAGGGCACGCCGCAGGGATGGTGGCCTTTGGGAACCAGCACGACGTCGTGGTTCTTGACCGCCATCGTCTCATCAAGGCTGCCGTCCTCGGTATAGACACGCTGGACGCCAAAGCCTTGGGGCGGGTTCAGACGGTGGTAATAGCTTTCCTCAAGATAGGTCATGCGCGGAAAGTCGTCTTCGTCATGGCGGTGGCTTGGGTAGGATGACCAGTTCCCCGAAGGCGTAAAGACCTCGGTGACCAAAAGGCTATCGGCGACATCACGGCCTTCCATGGCGATGTTGTTGATATAGCGGGTGTTTGCACCCTGACCGCGCGGTGTCAGCTCAATCCCTTCGGGACCAAGACGTTGGGCGGCGTGGCCCGACTGACCCGGTGCGGTGCAGACGGCCAGCGTGCAATCGGTGGTGGCAACCGCCGACCACTCCGCACCGTTGGGCACATAAAGGCAATGCGGTGGTGTGCGCTCGAACACGTCCATCCGGTCGCCCATCACGCCCCAATCTTGCCCTGCTGCCTGCAGATGCGCCTTGCCCTCGACCAGCACAAGGATGACCTCGCGGTCGCCCGTGACCTCGGCGGCGCTTTCTCCGGCGCGCAGGCGATAAAGCCCAAAGCCGACATAGCCCCAGCCCGCAGTCTGGGGGGTAATGTCATGCACTTTGCCAGAGGTTCCGTTGGGCTTGCGCTGCAAATCGGCCATGGTGGTTCCTTTCAGATCGCATTCGACTGTGGGCGCGGGCAAGGGTCTGCCCGCACCAAAGTTGTTCATTTGTCCAAGCCAGCCCGTTTGGCAAAGGCTTTGAGGCTGCGCAGGCCAAGGCTCTGGTATTCCATTGGAATCCGTACCGACGGGTCTTGCTCGGCCTCAATCACCAGCCAGCCCGAATATCCGTGCAGCGCCGCCACTTCAAGAACAGGCACGAAATCCACGACGCCCTCGGCATCGCCCGGCACGGTGAAAGAGCCACGCCGCACCCCCTCTAGGAACGAAAGCCCTTGTTCGCGGACCTGCGCGGCAATCTCGGGGCGCAGGTTTTTGGCGTGGATGTGACCGACGCGGGCCATGTGCTTTTTCGCCACCCGCAGCGGATCGCCACCGCCATAAAGACAGTGACCGGTATCAAGCAACAGATGCGTGTGCGGACCGGTCTCTGCCATAAGCCGGTCGATTTCCCACTCGGCCTCGACAATCGTGCCCATGTGGTGGTGATAGACAAGCTTGACGCCCTGCGCTGCTGCAAATTCCGCAAGAGCTTCAATGCCTTGCCCAAAGGCGCGCCACTGGGCGTCGGGCAGATGCGGGCGGTCGTTGACCGCTTTGTCATCATCGCCGTGAATGGCGTTCGAGGTCTCGCAGACGATAATCACGCGGCACCCCATCGCCTTGAGCAGGTCAAGATAGGGCTGCATCGCGGCTTTTTCATCCTCGACCGAGTTGACCAGCAGATTGGTCGAATGCCAGCCCGAGATATAGCTCAGCCCGCGCGGCGCGAACAAAGCATTCAAACCCTCGGCGGTCAGCGGCATCTTATGGCCCTTTTCAATGCCGTCAAAACCGATCGCAGCGGTCTCATCAAGGCATTGCTCAAGGCTGATATGCGCGCCCAAGCTGCGGTCGTCGTCATTGGTCCAAGCGATTGGATTCGTTCCGTATTTAATCATGGGATGGCCTTAGTCGGTTGTGCGTTGAAGAGCGCGGGCTTGGTCTTGGGCGGCGCGGGCTTGGGTGACTTCGGGGCGGGTCGATACCTCGGGGATACCGACATCCCACCATGCGCCTCCCGCCTCGGTGCCGGGCCACGGGTCGGTGTCGATGACGATGACTTGCGGGATGCTGGCGCCTTTGGCCGCCAGCAAAGCCGCCTCAAGCGCGGCGACATTGGCAACTTTCACCGCATTCGCACCCATCGCGGCGGCATGGGCGGCAAAGTCGATATGGCTTGGGTTGACGTGATAGCTCTCGTCCAGCAGGTTATTGAAGCCCGCGCCGCCCGTGCCCTTTTGCAAACGGTTGATGCAGCCATAGCCACGGTTGTCGGTGATCACCACCGTAAAGCCGACCCCCATCATCACCGCCGTCGCAAGTTCAGAGTTGGCCATCATATAGCTGCCATCCCCCAACATGCAGATCACATCCGCCTCAGGCCGCGCAAGCTTGACACCCAATGCGCCCGCGATCTCATAGCCCATGCAGGAAAAGCCGTATTCCATATGATAGCCACCCTGCGGCGCATCCCAGATTTTGTGCAACTCGCCCGGCATGGTGCCAGCGGCCGACATCACCACAGTTTGCGGCGTGGCCGTCCGCTGAACCGCACCAATCACCTGCATATCGGTGGCAAGACCGTCGCCCACAGGGGCCGCTTTGACGGCATCCGTCTGCGCGCGCCACGCTGCCTGCAGATCCGGAACGGCAGGCCACTTTCTGTTTTCCAAAGCGCTACCAATGGCTTGCAAGGCGATCTTCGCATCTGACACGAGGTTGAGCGCGCCATGCTTATAGGCATCATAGGCCGCGACGTTGATCGACAGGATCCGCCGTGCAGGGTTTTGGAACAGCGACCACGAGCCCGTGGTAAAGTCCTGAAACCGCGTGCCAATCCCGATCACCAGATCAGCATCCGCGCAGACTTGGTTGGCCGAGGCCGCCCCCGTCACCCCGACGGGGCCAAAGTTCAACGGATGGTCAAAATCTAGGCTCGACTTGCCCGCTTGGGTTTCGACCACAGGGATGTTGTGAGCCTTGGCAAAACCCGCAAGTGCAGCCTCGGCGCCCGAATAGATCACGCCCCCTCCTGCGACAATCACGGGGCTTTGGGCGGCCTTGATCGCGGCAATCGCGACGGCAAGCTCGTCTGCATCCGGCTCTGGGCGACGAATTTTCCAGACCTTGGGCGTGAAAAACGTCTCGGGATAGTCGAAGGCTTCGGCCTGCACGTCTTGGCAAAACGCCAGCGTCACGGGGCCACAATCGGCGGGATCGGTCATCACCCGCAGCGCACGCGGCAGTGCGGTCATGATCTGCTCGGGTCGCGCGATACGGTCGAAATAGCGGCTGACGGGCTTGAAGCAATCATTCGCTGAAACTGTGCCGTCGTTGAAATCCTCTAGCTGTTGCAGCACAGGATCGGGCGCGCGGTTGGCAAAGACATCGCCCGGCACGATCAGCACGGGGATACGGTTGGCAAAAGCAGTGCCCGCCGCCGTCACCACATTCAACGCCCCCGGCCCGATCGAGGTGGTCACCGCCATCGCTCGGCGGCGCTTTTGGGTTTTGGCGTAGGCGATGGCAGTATGGGCCATGGTCTGTTCGTTATGACCGCGCCATGTTGGCATGACATCGCGGTGGGCATAAAGCGCCTCGCCGATGCCCGCGACATTGCCATGGCCAAAGATCGCCCAAAAGCCCTCGATAAAACGCTCGCCCTCTTCGGTCATCTGCACCGAGAGCCAGCGGATCATAGCCTGCGCGGCGGTAAGACGGATGGTTTTCATAGCTTGGTTCCTTTGCGCGCGTCGTCCCAGATGCCGCAGAGACGGCGGAAACTGGTGGCCATTGTGGAGATTGCGGTGGCGTCGTCCATCGTGCCTGCGATCCATTCGCGGCAGGGTTCGGCGAAAATGGTGCGACCGACGGCAAAGCCTTTGACCAGCGGGAAACCTGCGGCAAGACGGAATGCGGCGGCAAGCTCGGCTTCGGATTGCCCAAGGCCAAGGATGACGATGCCTTGGCAATGCGGATCGCGGCGGGTGATTGCGTCACAGGTGGCGGCCCAAGCGGCCTCGGTTTGCATGGGTTCCAGCTTCCACCAATCGGGATAGATGCCAATGTCATAAAACCGGTTGATCAGCTTGGCGGTGGTCAGATCATCGACGGGACCAACCTTGGACGGGATGACTTCCAGCAGCATTTCCAATCGGTTACGGCGGCAAGCATGGAACAGACGGGTGATCGTCGCCTCTTGGTCGGCCTGCATCTGGGGCGCGTCGTCGGGGTGGCAAAAGCACAGAACCTTGACCGTCTGCTCTAGCGGCCATTCCGACAGGCCGCCGAAATCGGGACCCAGCTCTGGCTCAAGCGTCAGGGGACGCGAGCCTGGCCATTCGACAGGCCGCCCGATCCACAAACCCTGCCCCGCCGCACGGTGCAGCGCCGATTTGCCCAGACGGTTATCGCAAAGCAAGCCATAGCCCTCGCGCCCACCCGACACCTCAAGCATCGCATCAAGGCAGAGGTTTTTGAACGCGTCGATGTTTTCGGGCGTCGCCCCCGGCAGCTCTTCCATCTGCATCCGGTGATCGAAGGCAAAGGCGCGCACCTCGGGCCAAGACTTGCGCCGGTTGGTCGACCAATGGATCTGTTCCAGCTCGGCATCATGGCGCAACGCTGGTTGCTTTACGCCGCGCTCTAGGAAGAACTGAAGCTCTTCAAGGCTTGGGTAAGCGGGTGTGCAGCCGTGGCGCGACACCGCAAAGGCCCCGCAAGCATTGGCATATTTCAGCGCGTTCGGCCAAGTCTCGCCATCAAGCCACCCCTTGGTCAGCCCCGACATAAAGCCGTCGCCCGCACCAAGCACGTTGAACACTTCGATCGGAAAACCGGGACCGGTTTCGCCGTCTTCAAGGCTGTCAGGGATCGCCCCCGCAAAAGCCGAAGCCCCTGCCGCCCCGCGTTTGCACACCAGCACCGCGCCCGAGACCGCGCGCACCGCCCGCAAGGCCGCGACCGTATCGGTGGTGCCGCCCGCGATGTGGAACTCTTCTTCCGTGCCCACGATCAGGTCGAACAGATGCAGATGCGCTTGCAGCTTGGCGGTCACTTGCTCTGACGCGATAAAGCGGCTCTCGCCCGCACCATGGCCCGCAAGGCCCCAAAGGTTGGGGCGATAGTCAATGTCCAAAGCCGTTTGCGCACCGTGTTTGCGCGCCAGCGCCAGCGCCTTGAGCACGGCCGCCTCGGTGCGCGGGTTCGACAAATGCGTGCCCGTTGCAATCACAGCCCGGGTAGCGGCGATATAGGATTCGTCGATATCCGCCTCGCAAAGCGCCATATCTGCACAGTTTTCACGGTAAAAGATCAGCGGGAATTGCGTCTCATCGCGGATGCCAAGGATCACCAGCGCCGTCAGCCGCTCGGGGTCGGTGATGATGCCATCGGTATTAACTCCCTCGCGCGCCAGCTCTTCGCGAATGAAGCGGCCCATGTGTTCGTCGCCAACACGGGTGATCAAGCCAGACTTGAGCCCCAACCGCGCCGTGCCTGCCGCCATATTGGTCGGCGATCCGCCAATGTATTTCTGAAACGACGCCATGTCTTCCAAACGCCCCCCGACTTGGGCGCCGTAAAGGTCAACCGAAGAGCGGCCAATAGTGATGACATCAAGCGTTTTCATTGCGAACTCCGAAAGGCTGCGGCAGAACCAAAGATTCGGCGCTGCGGGATATGGAATAAATATTCCAAAAAATCCAATCGGGAAAGCGTTTTCTTAGCTCTCGCGGCGTGCGCCCACCGCAACCGCCAAGGTGATCGCCAGTGCAATCGTAGCAGAAAGCGAACGAAACGCGCCAAAATCAACCTCTGGCACGGTCAAAACGGAGGCAGCCTCTCGCGCCAAGGGGCTGGTCAGACGGTCGGTGATCGCCACGACGGACAGGCCCCGCGCTTTGGCATCGGCGGCCAAAACGATGGTTTCCTCGGAATAGGGCGCAAAGCTGATGGCGATCACTGCATCACCCTTCCGCAGGGCATGGCGGTGGTCAAGCTTGCCCACGCCGTCGTGCAGCATCGCGGGGACGGCCATTTTCTCGAAGATATAGGCAAGATAGCTCGCCACCGGAAAGGCGCGCCGCAGCCCGACGATATGCAAGGTATCGGCCAAAGCAAGCTGCTCGACCGCTTGGGAAAGGGCCACTTCGTCAAAGGAATTTGTCAGGGATTCCAGCGAAATACGGCTTGCCTCGACGAACTCTGCCAGCAAGGCCGAGGGCGTACCCGCGCCGCTTTGCTTGAGATTGGCAAGCCGCGTGGCATAGTCGGGAAAGCTGGGCGCATAGGCCTCGCGGAACATCCGCTGCATTTCAGAAAAGCCCGAAAACCCCATGATCTGACAAAACCGCATCAGAGCCGAGGGCGGCACATCCGCCCCGCTTGCCAATTCCGCAACGGTCGACACCGCGATCCTGTCGATATTGGCCGCGATGTGGTCGGCGCATTGACGCAACCGCCGCGGCAAGTCATCCGACAACTTGGCAAGGCGGTCGCGGAACTCTTCGACACTGCGCGGAGGCAGGATTTCAGGCGGCATTGGCATTCATTCCATAGGGATACGGCCAAAGTTTACCCGCATGGAACAAAAGTTCCAACTGCTTTTACGCGCCTTTGGCATAGAGCGCGATAAGCGCAGTATTGACCGCAGGTGGCACGAATTTTGACACATCGCCGTTCAGCCGCGCGATCTCTTTGACCAGCTTGGAGGCAATGGCCTGCCTGCGCGCGTCGGCCATGAGGAACACCGTCTCGACCGTCGCATCCATAGCGCGGTTCATGCCAACCATTTGAAATTCATACTCGAAATCGGCCACAGCCCGCAGCCCCCGCACGATCACCGAGGCACCAACATCATTGGCACAGTCGATCAGCAGGTTCTCAAACGGATGCACCACGATCTCGCCACCGGTCTTGGCGATGATGCCGGCACATTCTGCCTCGACCATGGCCACCCGCTCTTCCAGCGAAAAGGCTGGCCCCTTGTCGCGGTTGATCGCCACGCCGATGACCAGTCGGTCCACCAAAAGCATCGCCCGTTCGATGATATCAACATGACCCAAGGTGATCGGGTCAAAGGTGCCGGGATAAAGGCCGATGCGCATGGGGTCCTCCTGCGTAAACTCGCGTTACGCAACAATATTGCGCGGCTGGATGCAAGCGATTTTGACCGCGCGGCCACAGAAGTTACGCCGCGACGGTCGGATTCTGAGGGGGTCAAAAGCCCTTAATCATGCCCTCGAGCGCGTCTTTCTCCATGGCAAGCTCTGACAGCCGCGCCTTGACCGCATCGCCAATCGAGATCAGCCCCACCATCTGATCGCCCTCAACCACTGGCATGTGACGGAACCTGCCCGAGGTCATCCGCTCCAGCACCGAATCCGCGGCATCGCTGACGGTGCAGGTCTGCACGACCTTGGTCATAATCGCCTCGACCGGCGCAATCAGGCAGACGTTGCCATTGCGAGAGACCTCACCGACGATGTCGCGCTCGGACACCACGCCCTCGATGGTTTTGCCATCGGTAGACACCACGACAAGCCCGATTTTGTGGGTGGTCATGATGCCCGCGACATGGCTTACCGCCGTTCCGGGCTTTACCGTGATGACGCCGAGATCGGCTTTAAGCTTTAGAATTTGTTGAACGATCATTGCTGGTCCTCCTCTTGTCCAAGCGTCAGGCCGGGCGCCCTCTTTGTCAAGAAAATGCTTCCAGAAGTTGCATTTCCTTGCGAACCTCCTGGCTCAGGCTTTGCGCGAACTGCGTCAGACGCGCCACGCGGCTGTCGTCGGCATGGCGGATCAACCAAAACGCCCGCGTCAGACTGATCTGGTCCGGCAACACCCGCGTCAGATTGGGCGCGGCAGGCAAAGCAAAGTCATGCACAACGCCGACCCCCGCCCCGTGGCGCAGGAAATTCAGCTGCACCGAGACCGAGTTCGACGCCAAGGGCGGTGCTGCAAGCCCGATCTCGGCCAGATAGTCCAGCTCTTTGTCAAAGATCATATCGGGGATATAGCCAATAAAGCGGTGGCCCCCAAGGTCGTCGACACTGGCAATCGGCGGATGCGTGGCAAGATAATCGCGGCTGGCAGCAAGGTGCAGGCGGTAGTCGGTCAGCTTTTGCACGGTCAAGCGCCCTGCTTCGGGACGGCTGACGCCAATCGCCATATCGGCCTCGCGCTTGGACAGGTTAAACACCCGCGGCAAAGCGACGATCTGCACCTCAAGCCGTGGATTGGCGTCACAGATGCGCGCGATCACCTGCGGCAGCAAATAGTTGGCACAGCCGTCAGGCGCCCCTAATCGGATAAGCCCGCTCAGCCCCTGAGACTCGGGCGCGCTGGCTTCACCGGCGGCAAGAACTGCGGATTCGGCGCGCTCGGCATGGGGTTGCAACCGCAGTGCAGCCTCGGTTGCGGCATAGCCTTGCGGCGTCTTGGTGAACAGCCGCGCGCCAATCGCCTCTTCCAGCCGCGCGACCCGACGCCCAACCGTGGCAGGGTCGATCTGCAACCGCCGCCCCGCGCCCGACAGGCTCTCCGAGCGCAGCACCGCCAAGAACACCCGCAGATCATCCCAGTCCATCACCCCTACCTTTGCAATTTTGCAAAACCTATTTGGGATATTGGCGCTTTATTCCGCAAATTCGCAAGGCTATTGTACCCTCAATCAAAGGGAGACTTTACATGCAAGAGATCGGTCACTGGATTAACGGCAAAATGGTTGCGGGCACCTCGGGACGCTTTGCCGATGTGTTCAACCCGGCCACGGGCGAAGTGCAGGCCCGCGTGGCTTTGGCAAGCAAAGCCGAGCTGGACGCCGCCACCGCCGCCGCCGCCGAAGCGCAGGTCAAATGGGGCGCCACCAACCCGCAGCGCCGCGCTCGCGTGATGATGGCAATGGTTGGCCTGTTGAACCGCGACATGGACAAGCTGGCCGAGGCGCTCTCGCGCGAGCACGGCAAAACCATCCCTGACGCCAAAGGCGACATCCAGCGCGGCCTCGAAGTGATCGAGTTCTGCATCGGCGCGCCGCACCTACTCAAAGGCGAGTTCACCGACTCCGCAGGCCCCGGCATTGATATGTATTCGATGCGTCAGCCGATTGGCGTCGCAGCAGGCATCACACCCTTCAACTTTCCCGCCATGATTCCGATGTGGAAAATGGGCCCCGCCCTTGCCTGCGGCAACGCCTTTATCCTCAAACCATCCGAGCGGGCGCCATCGGTGCCGATGATGCTCGCCGCCCTGATGCAAGAAGCAGGCCTGCCCGATGGTGTCCTGCAAGTGATCAACGGCGACAAGGAATTGGTCGACGCGATCCTCGACAACGAGATCATCTCGGGCGTCGGCTTCGTCGGCTCTACCCCGATTGCGCAGTACATCTATGCCCGCGGCACCGCGACCGGAAAACGCGTCCAGTGCTTTGGTGGCGCCAAAAACCACATGATCATCATGCCAGACGCCGATCTGGACCAAGCCGCAGACGCGCTGATCGGCGCAGGTTACGGTGCCGCAGGCGAGCGCTGCATGGCGATCTCGGTCGCCGTTCCCGTCGGCAAAGCCACCGCCGACGCCTTGGTCGAGCGCCTGATCCCGCGCATCGAAAAACTCAAAGTCGGCCCCTATACCGCTGGCAATGACGTCGACTACGGCCCCGTCGTCACCGGAGCCGCCAAAGCGAACATCCTCAAACTGATCAACTCCGGCGTCGAGCAAGGCGCGGAACTGGTCGTCGATGGCCGCGACTTCAAACTGCAAGGCTATGAGGACGGCTTCTTCGTCGGCCCCCACCTCTTTGACCACGTCAAAACCGACATGGACATCTACACCAAAGAGATCTTCGGCCCCGTCCTCTCGGTTGTGCGTTCCGAAAGCTATGAAGAAGCGCTCAAGATGGCGATGGACCACGAATACGGCAACGGCACCGCGATCTATACCCGCGATGGCGACACCGCCCGCGACTTCGCCGCCCGCGTCAACGTCGGCATGATCGGCATCAACGTGCCAATCCCCGTGCCGCTCGCCTACCACACCTTCGGCGGTTGGAAGAAGTCCTCCTTCGGTGATTTGAACCAACACGGCCCCGACGCATTCCGCTTCTACACGCGCACAAAAACCATCACCTCGCGCTGGCCAAGTGGCATCAAAGAAGGCGGCGAGTTCAACTTCAAACAGATGGAATAATCAATAAAGGGGCCGGTTCGCTGGCCCCTTTTCCAGTCCATTTGATCAAGATCATACAAATACATTCAAAATGTGTTATATTTAAAGGCAGCGCGGGACCGCCCCGCCCAACCCAAAGGATATCACATGCTAAAGACAAACGTCGGCTCGCTTGACCGCATCTTGCGCATCGTCATCGGTGCTGCTCTGCTGGTCTGGTTCTTCATGGATAACGGCACAGGCTTTTGGCACTACGCCAAACTGATCGGCATCGTCCCTTTGCTGACTGGCCTAATGTCAACCTGCCCGCTCTACTCAATCCTTGGCATGAACACCTGCCCGCTCAAGCGCTAAGCTTTCATACTGGCAAAAATACTCCCGCCGGAGGCACCCACGTTGCCCCCGGCGCAAGTGGTCACAGCCGCTTGGGCTGCAACAAATCCTTCAAATACCGCCCCGTGTGGCTCGCATCATCGGCAGCAATCGCCTCAGGCGTGCCAACCGCCACGATCTGCCCGCCGCCGTCACCGCCCTCGGGCCCAATATCAATCACCCAATCCGCCGTCTTGACGACATCAAGATTGTGCTCAATCACCACCACAGTATTGCCTTGCTCGACCAGCTCGTGCAGCACCTCCATCAGCTTGCGCACATCCTCAAAGTGCAACCCTGTGGTTGGCTCGTCCAAGATATAGAGCGTGCGGCCCGTCGCGCGACGGCTGAGCTCTTTTGAAAGCTTGACCCGCTGCGCCTCGCCCCCTGAAAGCGTCGTCGCTTGCTGGCCAACCTTGATATACCCAAGCCCGACTTGACACAGCGCATCCATCTTGTCGCGAATGCTCGGCACCGCTTGGAAAAACACCAAAGCCTCTTCACACGTCATATCAAGAACATCCGCGATGCTCTTGTTTTTGAACTTAATTTCCAAAGTCTCGCGATTGTACCGCTGCCCCTTGCACGTCTCGCAGGTCACATAAACGTCGGGCAAAAAGTTCATCTCAATCTTCAAAACGCCGTCACCCTGACAGGCCTCGCAGCGTCCGCCCTTGACGTTAAAGCTGAACCGCCCCGCCGCATAACCGCGCGCTTTGGCCTCGGGCAGGCCCGCAAACCAATCACGGATCGGGCCAAAAGCTCCTGTATAGGTGGCAGGGTTAGAGCGCGGCGTGCGCCCGATCGCACGTTGGTCGATGTCGATGACTTTGTCCAAATGCTCAAAGCCCTTGATCGTCTCGCAGGGCGCGGGCGTCTCATGCGCGCCGTTCAACCGCGAGGCGGCAGTCTTGAACAGGGTCTCAATCGTCAGCGTCGACTTCCCGCCCCCCGACACGCCCGTCACGCAAACGAACTTGCCCAAAGGAAACTCGGCGGTGACGTTCTTGAGGTTGTTTCCAGTCGCGCCCACGACGGTCAGCTTTTTGCCGGAACCCTTGCGACGGGTCTTCGGCACCGCGATCTCGCGCGCGCCCGACAGATATTGCCCCGTCAAGCTGGCCGGGTCCGCCGCGATCTGCGCTGGCGTGCCGTGACTAACCACAGAACCGCCATGCACCCCTGCGCCCGGCCCCATGTCAAACACATAGTCGGCCACGCGAATGGCGTCCTCATCATGCTCGACCACCAGCACCGTATTGCCCGCATCGCGCAGGTTCTTCAGCGTCGAGAGCAATCGATCATTGTCGCGCTGGTGCAACCCGATGGACGGCTCGTCCAGCACATAAAGCACGCCGGTCAGCCCCGAGCCGATCTGCGATGCAAGCCGAATGCGCTGGCTCTCACCGCCCGAAAGCGTGCCCGCAGAACGGCTGAGCGTCAGGTAATTCAGCCCCACGTTAACCAAGAACCCAAGCCGCTCGCGGATTTCCTTGAGGATGGCCTTGGCGATCTCATTCTTTTGCTTGCCCAGAAAGTCGGGCACCGTGCCAATCCAATCAAAGGCCTCAAAGATCGACATCTGCACCACTTGGCCGACATGCAGCGAGGCGATCTTCACCGCCAGCGCTTCGGGTTTCAGACGATAGCCACTGCACGAGCCGCAGGGGCGATTGTTCTGAAACCGCTCCATCTCGTCGCAACTCCATGCCAAGTCAGTCTCGCGATAGCGCCGCTCCATATTCGGGATGACGCCTTCAAACACGCGGCTGACCGAATAGATGCGGCCGCCTTCGTCATAGCGAAACGGGATCTCGTCGCCGCCAGATCCGCGCAAAAACACCTGCTTGACGGCTTCGGGCAAGTCCTTCCATTTGGCTTTTTTATCAAAGCCATAGTGCTTGGACATCGCCTCGATGGTTTGGGTGAAATAGGGGCTTTTCGACTTGGCCCAGGGCGCAATCGCGCCCCCCAAAAGCGTCAGGTTCTGATCGGGCACCACAAGGCGCTCGTCGAAAAACAGCTCCATCCCAAGGCCGTCACAGACAGGACACGCCCCAAGCGGCGCGTTGAAGGAAAACAAACGCGGCTCGATTTCGGGGATGGTAAAGCCCGACACAGGACAGGCAAATTTCTCGGAATAGGTGATGCGCTCTGGCGCTTCGGTGGCATCGGCCTCGGTCGCAAGCTCGATCACCGCAATGCCCTCAGCAAGGTTCAGAGCGGTGCGAAAGCTGTCGGCAAGCCGTGTCTCAAGCCCTTCGCGCACCACAATGCGGTCCACCACGACGTCGATATTGTGGCGCAGCTTCTTGTCGAGGGTCGGCGGCTCTTCCAACTCGTAGAAGGCGCCGTTAACCTTGATACGCTGAAACCCCTGCTTGCGAAGGTCGAGGAATTCCTTGCGATACTCGCCCTTGCGGTCACGCACGATCGGCGCCAGCAAATAGGCGCGCGTTCCCTCCGTCATTGCCATCACAGCGTCAACCATGTCCTGCACCTGCATCGCGGTGATAGGCTTGCCCGTCGCGGGGCTATAGGGCGTGCCGACACGCGCAAAAAGAAGGCGCAAATAGTCGTAGATTTCGGTCACCGTGCCGACGGTCGAGCGCGGATTTTTCGATGTGGTCTTTTGTTCAATCGAGATCGCAGGGCTGAGGCCCGAGATATGGTCAACGTCAGGTTTCCCTGCCATATCAAGGAATTGGCGCGCATAGGCCGAGAGGCTTTCGACATAGCGGCGCTGGCCTTCGGCATAGATCGTATCGAACGCGAGGCTCGACTTGCCCGAACCCGAAAGTCCGGTAATCACCACAAGCTGATCGCGGGGAATATCGACATTAACGTTTTTAAGATTGTGCTCGCGCGCGCCGCGGACTTCAATAAATTTCTGCTCAGCCATAATCCACCTCGATTTCGACTATAGATAGGCGGGTTTTGGCGGATCGCCAACCGAAATATGCGAACGAAGTATGAACACGGGGCGGTAAGGCTGATTTCTTTCGCACCGCCCCTTTACATATTCACTTACATGAATATTATACCCCCAAGATTGTCATAAAAGGATCCCATGATGTCCAAACTTACCGCGAAAGAGGCCGTCGCGCTGCAGGCCAAGGGCGAGATCACCCTGCTTGACGTGCGCGAGGCGAACGAGCTGCAGTCCTCGGGCAAGGCTGCGGGGGCGGTGCATATTCCGCTGGCACTGGTGGCGCTCAAGGCGGCAGAAGACCTGCCCTTAGGCAAACGGGTCGCGGTCTATTGTGCGGTCGGCGGGCGCGCGGGGATGGCGGCGCAGACCCTCTCCAGCATGGGATATGAGGTCGAAAACATCGGCGGCTTTGGTGATTGGGTCGCCGCAGGCGGCGCCATCTCGCATTAAAACGAAAAGGGGGGAAGGTATCACCCTTCCCCCCTTTTCTGTTTGAGATCAATCAGATGTGTAGCGCACGACCATAGGCGTCAAGCACGGACTCATGCATCATCTCGGAAAGCGTCGGATGCGGGAAGACGGTGTTCATCAGGTCTTCCTCGGTGGTCTCCAGCGCGCGACCGATGACATAGCCTTGGATCAGCTCGGTCACTTCTGCGCCAATCATGTGTGCGCCCAAAAGCTCGCCGGTTTTCGCATCGAAGATGGTTTTGATGAAGCCTTCAGCCTCGCCCAAAGCAATCGCCTTGCCATTGCCGATGAAGGGGAAGCGACCGACTTTGATATCAAGGCCCGCCTCTTTGGCCTTGGCCTCGGTCATGCCAACAGAGGCGACCTGCGGGTGGCAGTAGGTGCAGCCCGCGATAGAGCCGGGCTTGATCGGATGCGGGTGGCCACCCGCGATCAATTCGGCGACCATCACGCCCTCGTGGCTTGCCTTATGCGCAAGCCAAGGCGCGCCCGCGATGTCGCCGATGGCATAGAGCCCCTCGACACCCGTGCGGCAGAATTCATCGGTGACGACATGGGTGCGGTCAATTTTGACGCCCAAAGCCTCGAGCCCAAGGTTCTCGATATTGCCGACGATGCCGACCGCCGAGATTACCGTGTCGAACTCTTGCGTCGTGGTGCCTTTGGCATCCTCAAGATAGGCCGTGACTTTGCCATTGCCGCGATCCAATTTCTTGACCGTGGTTTTCTCAAGAATCTTCATACCCTGTTTGACGAAGGCCTTTTTCGCAAAGGCCGAAACCTCGGCATCCTCTACAGGCAGCACACGGTCCATGACTTCGACCACAGTGGTATCTGCGCCCAAAGTGTTGAAGAAGCTGGCAAATTCAATGCCAATCGCGCCAGACCCGATCACCAACAGCTTTTTCGGCATGCGTTTGGGTTGCAGCGCATGACGATAGGTCCAGACCAGATCGCCATCCGCCTCAAGCCCGGGCAGCTCGCGGGCACGGGCGCCGGTCGCGAGGATGATGGATTTGGCAGTCAGTTCCTCGACGCCTTTGCCGGTTTTCACCGTCACTTTGCCTTTGGTCGGGATCGTCGCCTCGCCCATAAAGACAGTGACTTTGTTCTTCTTCATCAAGTGGCCGATGCCGCCAGAAAGCTGTTTGGCCACCCCGCGCGAGCGTTTAACCACCGCGTCAAGATCATAGGAAATCCCCGTCGCCGACAGGCCAAATTCCTTGGCACGGTGCATCAGGTGGAACACTTCAGCCGAGCGCAGCAGCGCTTTGGTCGGGATACAGCCCCAGTTGAGGCAAATGCCACCGAGGTTTTCGCGCTCGATAATAGCAACCTTTTGGCCGAGTTGCGACGCACGGATGGCCGCGACATAGCCGCCCGGGCCTGCACCGATTACGATCACGTCGAATGTTTGAGCTGGCATGTTTCCCTCCTCAGAAAAAGTAGTTTGCCATTAAACTAATTTGAAAATCCAAGCAACCTTGGCCGCGCCGCAGGGCTATGCGCGTGACGCATAGCTATTTCAGGCTTTGCACAACTGCCCCGTAACCACCGGCGTCAAGGAATGCGGCCTCTTCGTCGGTATGGGTCCGACCCAAGGCGGCATTGCGAAATGGAAAGCGGCCAAAGCGGGCGATGATCTCTTGGTGCGCGCGGGCATGCAGCGCCATCTCGGGGTCCGAACTGAGGCGGTGGGTCAGCAAATCCACAGCCAGCGCTTGGTCTGCGGGGTCTTCGGAATGCTCGAACGGCATGTAAAAGAACTGTCGCTCTGGTTCAGGGGCATCCATGTCCCAGCCCTCGGCCAAGGCGCGGCGGGCGGCTGCACGTGCGCGCTCATCGGTCGCAAAGGCAAGCGCGTCGCCCCGGTGCATGTTGCGCGCCATTTGATCGCACAAGATAAGGTAGGCCAGCGTACCGACCGTGCCTTCAACCCAATGCTCTAGCCCGCCGTCATGGGCAGCCTGCCAGACATCCGCAAAGCGGTGCTGGATCTCGGCATCAAGCGCCTCACTGCCTTTGTACCAGCCATCAGGGCCAACCGTTCCCATCCAGAAATCAAGCACTTCGATCGGGTCAGACATAGTTCACCTCACTTTGAGCCAAGCCTGACAGGTTTGCGCCCGCGCTGCAATCAGCTGCGCGCGGCCGCTTCTTCTGATTTCTCAAGCGCAGCTTCGACCGCGATGACCGAACTGTTGGGCGACATCGGCGTAAAGCCCCCCACATGCTCTGGCGTGGTGCGGCGCCGGTTCATCCGGTAGGCGGTATAACCCGCAAGCACCGCAAACAGCACCGCCATAAACACGAAAAAGCCGTTCGGACCCATCAGCGCCATGATATAACCCGTGATGATCGGACCGGTAATCGCACCCAAACCGTTGATAAAGATCAGCCCCGCCGAAGCCGACGCCATGTCGGAATTGTCGAGATAATCATTCACATAGGCCACCAGTAGCGAATAAAGCGGGTTGGAGATCCCGCCCCCCATTGCGCCCACGAACACCAGCACCACAAAAGGCACCGGCCCAAACAGCAGGGTCCAAACCAACGGCAGCATCAGCACAACCGCCCCCATCGCTGAAAGACCCAGCACCAAGCGGCGGCGGTCCATCCGGTCCGAAAACCAGCCGATCGGATATTGCAACAACAGCCCACCAACATAGATAAAGGCCACAAAGATCGAAATCTCGCGCACGGTCAGCCCTGCTTGGGTGCCCCAAACCGAGGCCATACCGAACTGCGCCGAGAACACCCCCCCCAGCAGGAACATGCCGACACAGCCCAACGGAGACGCTTCATAAAGGCGACGAAAGCTCATCGGTTTAGTAGATTCAAACGCCGGCGCTTTGGTTGCCGCCAGCAAAATCGGCGTAAAGGCCAGGGACACCAGAACCGATGGAATGACGAAGAGGATAAAACCCGACGGGTCACCCACGTTCAGCAAAATCTGTGCAAGGATAATCCCAATCATCTGCATGATCAGATAAAGCGACAGCGCCTGCCCTCGGGTCTCATTCGTAGAGGCCGAGTTCAGCCAGCTTTCCGCCGTGATATAGACCCCCGCGAAAGAAAAGCCGATGATCACCCGCAACAGCGCCCAAGCCACCCAGTCCGGCACCACCGCATACATCACAAGTACCGCCGAAATCATTGACCCAAGCGCGGCAAACACCCGCACATGGCCGACCCTGCGGATCATTTCAGGCACCATGCGTGACCCGAACAAAAAGCCAAGGAAATAGGCCGACATGACAAAGGACATGTGCAGCGTCGAGATGCCCTCAAGGTTGCCGCGAATACCCAAAAGCGTGCCCTGCATGCCGTTGCCCAGCATCAGCAGCATAATTCCAAGCAAAAGTGCCCAAGCATTGCGTAAGACGATCAGCATAGTCTTGGCCCTTCCATCGGTCTTGAGTCACCCTAGAGGGAAAACATCAACAATCAGTTACAACTTGCGACATAGGTTGTCGCAATTCCTCTTAGGGGACCAGAAGCGAGCTGTCACCATACGAAAAGAAGCGATATCCGTTGGAAATCGCATGTTTATAAATCGTTTTGACCCGCTCTTGCCCCATCAGCGCCGAAACCAGCATCATCAGCGTCGACTTGGGCAGGTGGAAATTGGTCATCAGCGCATCAGCCACTCGAAAGCGATAGCCGGGATAGATAAAGATGTCGGTGTCGCCCTGCCACGGCGCGATCTGGCCGCTTGCGGCGGCCGATTCGATCAGCCGCAGCGCCGTGGTGCCAACGGGGATCACGCGATGGCCCGCAGCTTTGGTGGCCGCGATCTCGGCTGCGGCTTGGGCGGAAACCTCGCCCCATTCCGCGTGCATCTTGTGGCTGGTGACATCATCAACCTTGACCGGCAGGAAGGTGCCTGCGCCCACATGAAGCGTGACTTCGGTGATGTCGACGCCCTTGGCCATTAGGGCAGCCAACAGCGCCGCGTCAAAGTGGAGGCTGGCAGTCGGGGCGGCAACGGCTCCCGAATGGCGGGCGAAAACGGTCTGATAATCGGTCGTGTCTTGGGCATCGGCGGGCCGCTTGGCCGCGATATAGGGCGGCAGCGGCATCATCCCCGCCTCTTGCAGCGCCGCATCAAAATCCTCACCCGTGAGATTAAAGCTGAGCTGCAAATCGGTCTCGGATTTCGCGGCAACGGTCGCCGAAAGCTGATCGGAAAACACGATCACCTCACCGATATTTGCTTTGCGCAACGGCTTGGCAAGCGCGCGCCATGTGCCATCAGCGCGCGGCTCTAGCAGGGTGATCTCGATGCGCGCGCGGGCCTCACCGCGCTGACGGGTGCCGAATAGGCGCGCGGGAATAACCTTGGTATTGTTGAGCACCAAGCGGTCACCCGCTTTAAAAACGTCTATCAAATCAGAGACATGAAGGTCGCTTATCACATCACCCTGCGCCAGCAACAGCCGCGCCGCAGTGCGGGGCTGGGCGGGCCGCACCGCAATCAGGTTCTCGGGAAGGTCGAAATCGAAATCAGAGAGTTTCATGCAAGGCTTTCACTGCTTGGGCTTGGTTGCCATAACGGGCGGCTCGTCGCGGAAAATCTCGCGAAAGATGCCGGGGGTCAGGATCGACAGCGGGTTGACCGAAACCGTCGGGTCGGAGGCTTTGCCGCTTAGGGAATAGTTAAAGCCGAACAGCCCCTCACCCTGCTTGGAGAACAGCGCGCCCACGCCGTTCAGCAGATAGATCGGCGAAACCACCCCCTGCAAGAACAGCTCTTCGGTGCTGGTTTTATAGACGCCCGCAATCGACACCCCCAAAGAGGCGCCAATCGCCGAAGCATGGCTGATCTCGACGCCGTTCGGCGCCAGCAAAAAGTCGCCAACCGCTTGATTGAAAACGATGCCTTCGCCGTTCAGTTGTTCCAGCAGACCAACAACCGAAACCGCGTTCAACAGATCGGCCAGAACGTTGGTGTTGCGCACCCGCAGGTTCGCCATGGTGATATGACCGTCATAGCGGCCCGCTTGGGCACGCGGGGTCAGCGTCAAATCAAGCGAGCCACCACGCGCCGACTTGAAGATGCCCGCCGCAGCCAAAACCCCGCCCGCGTCATCGGACTGCATCCGCACTGCCGTGCCGTTCTTGGCTGGCACCACCGTGCCACGCACCCCAACGGCCGAATTCAGCCCCGCCTTAAAGCTGCCGTTGATGCCGCCTTTTAGGCCAAAGCTGCCCTGAAAGCTGGTCAGGCGAATGCTGTCACTGACCCGCAGGCTGTCAAGCCGCAGCTCTAGCGGGGTTTCACCGCCACGGCCCTTACCGCTTGAGCGTTGCGAGGCCGAGGGGATGTTGCGCATATCCACCGTACCGCCCAAAACCGCAATCGCAACCGAGCCCGCAGCCCCGCGCCCGCGCAGCTCTACCGGTGCATCTAGCCAATTCATCAGCTTGACCCGATCAAAGCGCGCCACCTCTAGCCCGCCATTAGACCGCAGCGTCACAGAGCCTTTTGCATCCATCCCCGCCGCCGCGATCACCAGACTGTCGACCTTTGGCGGCTTGCCCAAGGTCACGTCGGCGGTCAGCTTGCCCTTGGTGCCGCTGGATTTGGTCCAGCCGACCTCTGGGATGGTCAGCCCAATGCCCTGCAAATCCGACTTGAGCGCCAATTTCCCCGCCTGCCCGCGCGTCAGACGGATCTCGATGCGGCCCTGCCCCTCGCCCGAAACCATGCCCGCGGGCAGCCCCAGACCGAACTCTTCGGCGGTGCGCTGCGACAAGGCGACCGTGCCCGAGATACGCGCCTGCCCCTTTTTCTCGGGCGCAAAGCTTTGCGAATAGCTGACGTTGAACGGCACCACGCCCACGCGCCCCTTGCCGCCGATGGTCAGCCCTTCGGGCGTCACCGCCACCACCAAGCGCGGCGTGGTCAGCGTCCGACCAGGCATAAGACTGGTCGAGGTCACATCCGACAAGATCCCACTGACCTCGTAATCGACATCTCCGATCAGGATTTTCTTTTGCAACGGCAGCCGCAAGCGCGTGTGCAGCACCGCATAGCCGTCGCCAAGCGTCACCGGCTGATCGGCTTTGGTCAGAAACTGAAACGGCGGTTGGTCCAGCAGTGACAGCGTTGCGGTCAGGCTCGATTTGGTGCGCAGCGAAATCTCGGCAATCGCGGGTTTCGAGGTCACATCGGGAATTGCGAACACCGAGCCCGCCACGTCGATCTTGCCGCCTTCGGGTGGGGTGACGGTGCCCTTGGAAATCACCATGGTCAGGGTCTGGCCTTCAATGCTGGCATAACCCGACCCCTGCTCGATCGGCGGCAGCGTCGCGACAAAGCGCACATCGGCATCGTCAAAGCTATAGCCCAGATGCAGCCGTGGCTCGTTGCCTTGCTCGAGTTCGCAGCGCGGCTTTGACATCGGTCAGCGATCCCGACAGCACGTTCTTATCCACCCACTGCCGCGTAAGAGGCGCCAGAGTGACGGGCCAAAGCGCCACAAGCCGATCATGGGCGACCTCGTTCATCGCCACATCCATCGCGACTTTCCAGCCCGTGTCATCGGCACTGACTTGGCCCTTGGCAGTCAGTCGGCGCTGGTCCTCAATCAAGACCAACTGCCCGATATCAATGCGAAAGGGGTTCATTTGCAGCCGCAGATCAAGCGTGCCATCCGAAAATTGCACTGGCTCGTCGAACAGCTTTTCCGGGTCGATCTTCACTTGGCTAAAGTGCAGCTGCGTCAGATAAGACGCCGGAGCCTCGGACCCAAGCGCGCCAATCACCCGCGCGCCGCCCGCATCAATCAAGAAGGTCTGCCCCTCGGCCTGAAGCCGCAGCGTCGGGCTTTGAACCGACACTTCACTGATGTTGATGCGGCCTGCGGCCTCGTCATACAGCATGCGGAAATCGACATGATCAAAGGGGATGGGTTGCACGGCGGGATTGGGTTGCAACGCGCCTTTGCCAAAGGTCAGGCTGGCCTCAAGCGCCGAGATGCCATCGCGCACCAGCGTGGTTTGGATACGCCCCGACAGCGGCGCATCAACCGCACTGGCCCAAGCAAAGGTGTTGAACTCGCCCGCTAAATCGCGCGCGGCAAAGTTGTCGATCTGCGCCGTGACGCGGGCAAGGTTGGCCGATTTCTCGGACACGACGGTCAGCACCGCCTGCGCAGGGGCCGAGCCCGAAATCACCGAAGCCGCGATCTCGGCGGCCACCGAAGTCTCGCGGTTGTCGAGCCTGATGCGCCCGTCGCCAAACTCCCACATACGGCCTGTGCGCGCGTCGCTATAGCTGACGGTCAACGCTTCTGCTTCGACCGAGATCAGGTTTTCGGCCCCCGGTTTGGCAAAGGCGGTGTCGATGGCCTCGAACAGCTCGGCAAAGCTGTGGATTTTGGGCTGGGTGCTGGGACCGAAGTCAAAGTCAAACGCGCCGCTATAATCGCGACGGATTTGCAAATGCGCGCCAGTGACCTTGAGCCTGCGCAGGCGGACTTGCCCCCTTAGCAGCGCCGTTGGCTCTATGCTGATGCGAATGTCGGGCAGCGTCAGCAACGCCTCGCCACTGGATTTCAGCAGCCGCACATCGTCCAACCGAAAGCGCGGCACCCAATCATCGTCAACGCGAATCTCTACACCGCCAATCGCCAGCCCCGCCTCGGGCAGCACCTTGGCCAAAGCGGTATTGGCACGAGATTCGATCTCGGCCACCACAAAGACCGGCATCGGGATTGGCTTGCCCGTCAGCCAGAGCGCCCCAAACACCAGCGCAAAGATCACCGCCAACAGCCCCAAACGCCAACCCAGTCCCGTGTGGTGGCGTTGTTTCACAGGGCGCGGTGCCTCTGGTTCGGCTTGCGGCACGGGCTGGGGTGTCACGTCCTGAGCGGGGGGCACGTCGTGATGATCCTCCGCTTTTGGTGACATGATTTGTCCTTGACCCTTTTGCCTGCGAAAGTGCGGTGTGTTGTTGACCGCTTGCCTTTATCTTTGCGCAAAGGCAACTAGATCGCAAAGCCTAGATCCCAAAAAAGCAAGGAGCCGCCCATGATTGCCACCGGCCAGACTGCCCCCGATTTCACCCTGCCCCGCGATGGCGGTGCCAGCGTCACGCTTTCGGCGCTGCGGCCGCGCAAGGTGGTGCTGTATTTCTACCCCAAGGACGACACCTCGGGCTGCACCGTAGAGGCGCTGGACTTCACCGCACAGCTTGCTGCGTTTCAGGCCGCGGGCTGTGATGTGATCGGCCTCTCCAAAGACACCGTCGCCGCCCATGACAAATTCGTCAAAAAGCACGGGCTGGGGATTGCGTTGGTCTCGGACGCCGAGGGTACGGTTTGCGAAGACTATGGCGTGTGGAAAGAAAAAAGCATGTATGGCAAGACCTACATGGGCATCGAGCGCACCACGGTCTTGATCGACGGCGCGGGTCAAGTCGCGCAGGTCTGGACAAAGGTCAAAGTCAAAGGCCATGTCGAGGACGTCCTGACTGCGGCGCAAGCACTGTGACCCTGTCGCTTGCAGAGCGCGCCGTTCAGGTGCTGAACACCGCCGACGGGCGCGCGAAAACCGCGCTGTCGCACCGCCATGCCGCCCAGTGGCGGGCGGCGCGGGCGGCGGGCACGCCTTTGCCCATCGGCATAGCGCCTCCGCCCGATCGCCCCGCCCGCCCCGCCAAGCCTGATCTCTTGCCCCCGCGCGAAGTGCCACGGCGCAGACCGAACTCGCCGACGGGCCGCATCGCCTTGCTGCACGCCGTCGCCCATATCGAGCTGAATGCAGTCGATCTGCATTGGGACATCATCGCCCGCTTTGCCGATCAGCCGATGCCCTTGGGGTTCTACGACGACTGGGTGCAAGCGGCGGATGACGAATCCAAGCACTTTAACCTGCTCTGTGATTGCCTTGAACGCTTGGGCAGCCACTATGGCGCGATGCCCGCCCATGCTTTCATGTGGCAAGCCGCCGAAGACACCGCGCACGACTTTCTGGGCCGCTTGGCCGTGGTGCCGATGGTGCTCGAGGCGCGCGGGTTGGATGTGACGCCCGGGATGATCACGCTGTTTGAAGGCGCGGGCGATGCCGAGGCTGTCGCCGCCCTTAACACCATCTACGCCGAAGAGGTGGCGCATGTGGCCTATGGGTCCAAGTGGTTCAACTGGCTGTGCGGCCGCGCGGGCGACGACCCCAAAGAGGTGTTTCACCAACTTGTACGCAAGTACTTTCACGGCACCCTCAAGCCACCGTTCAACGAGGAAAAGCGCGCCGAAGCGGGTCTGCCGCCAGATTTCTATTGGCCGCTGACCGAAAAGCTTTGACGGTTTTTCGGCGGAATATTGCCGAGGCGGGCGAGATTCCGCCTCGTGCAAAAGCAAAACGGTCAAAATTCTTGCGACCTTAGCCCGCGCTGTCTAATCAAGCCTCAACGCCTTTTGGACTGGCGCCGTGCTCTGTGCGGTTGCCAGCCCCTGCTTTGGAACGGAATCAAAACACGTGCTTCATCGACTGGCCTACCGCATCAACTCGACGCTCGAGCGGCATTTACCGGAACAGCGGCTGTTCCTGAAATCCGATGCCGAGACTCGGTTCATTCGGCTGCGCCCCGCGACCCAAGCGATTGCGATCACGGTGGGCGCGATGGCCTTGGCATGGACGATCTTTGCCACTTCGATCCTGCTGATGGATTCGATTTCGGCAGGCACCTCGCGCGATCAGATTGCGCGCCAGCAAACACTTTATGAACAACGCCTGAACGCGCTGTCGCTGGACCGCGATCTGCGCGCCAATGAGGCCGTGTCGGCGCAAGACCGCTTTAACCTTGCCCTTGCACAGGTGTCCGAGATGCAGGCGCGGCTGTTGGCGTCAGAGGATCGCCGCCGCGAACTGGAAACCGGCATCGACGTCATCCAGAACACCCTGCGCAACACCATCTCGGAACGCGACGAGGCGCGCGACGCGATTGCCAGCCTGACCGCCGAGCAAGGCAGTGGCCGCACAGACGCACAAAAGCTGCAAGACACCGAATCGACCTTGGACTTCCTGAGCGCCTCTTTGGGGGCCACCGCCGAAGAGCGCGACCAGAGTGACGTCTTAGCTGCCAAAGCTGATGAGCGCGTCGCCTTGATCGCCAAAGAAAAGCGCGACCTCGAGGCCCAAAACGACGTGATCTTTAGCCAGCTTGAAGACGCGCTGACCATCTCGGTCGAGCCGCTTGAGAAAATGTTCAAACAGGCGGGTCTGTCGCCGAACGACATGCTGTCCTCGGTTCGCAAGGGCTATAGCGGCCAAGGCGGCCCGCTGACACCGCTGTCGCTGTCGACCAAGGGCCTGCCCTCTTCCCCAGATGAGAGCCGCGCCAATGAAATCTTGAAACAGCTCGACAACATGAATCTCTACAAGATCGCGGCCTTTAAAACGCCGTTTGCCATGCCGGTCCAAGGAACAGTGCGCTATACCTCTGGCTTTGGCGTGCGCTCGGACCCGTTCAACGGCAGCTCGCGCCGCCATGAGGGCCAAGACTTTGCCGGCGCTTATGGTATGCCGATCTATGCCACTGCGGATGGCACTGTCATCCATGCAGGCTGGGCGAATGGCTATGGCCGTCTGATCAAGATCCAACATTCCTATGGCATCGAAACCCGCTATGGCCATCTTTCGCAGATACGTGTGCAAGTCGGTCAAAAAGTATCGCGCGGCGATCGGATCGGTGATATGGGCAACTCAGGCCGATCGACCGGCACACATCTTCACTACGAGATCCGCATAGGCGGGTCTGCCATCAATCCGATGACCTTCATAAAGGCAGCGACCAATGTTTTCTAAGAGCCGAGTAAACGAACCAGGTCCTAAGACCGGCGAAACCGACAAGCCCAAAGCCACGGAGACCCCAGTGAGCAAACCTTCGATGGACTTCACCCCTTCGGCACCAAAGGGCAAAGTTGCCGCTTCGGTTTTGTCGCAGGACCTTACCGTTGTGGGCAATCTGCGCACCACCGGTGACATCCAAGTCGAGGGCACCGTCGAGGGCGACATCCGTGCGCACCTGCTGACCGTTGGCGAGACCGCCACCATCCGCGGTGAAATCGTCGCTGACGATATCGTGGTCAACGGCCGCGTCGTTGGCCGCGTCCGTGGCCTGAAAGTCCGTCTGACCTCGACCGCGCGCGTCGAAGGCGACATCATCCACAAGACCATCGCTATCGAATCGGGCGCCCATTTCGAGGGTTCGGTTCAGCGTCAGGACGACCCACTGTCGACAGGCCGCGCCGCAGCACCGCAAAGCCGCGTCATCACGCAGCCCGCTCCGACCGAAGAGTCCTAAGTCTTTTACGATGTGAATTTCGGGGCGCGAGGGGAAACCTTCGCGCCCTTTTCTTTCGCCCCTAGGCCACATCCCAAGCGATTGCACGGCGGTACAGGTGCCATGACGCATGGCCAAACAGCGGCAGCACCAACAGCAGCCCCAAGAACGCAGGCACCATCGCCGCAAACAGCGCCACCGCAATCATCGCCCCCCAGAGCAGCATCACCACAGGGCTTGCCCGCACCACCGCCAACGAGGTCAGCATCGCGGTAACAAAGTCGACCTCACGCTCAAGCAGCATCGGCAGGCTTACCACGCTCAGCCCAAACAGCAGCGTGGCAAAGCCAGCCCCGATCACGCTGCCAAGCGCCAGCATCGCCATCCCCTCGGGCGTCGCAAATACCGCCAGCGAGGTTGAGATATTGGTCATCACCGCATTGCCCAGAAACAGCGCAAAAATCATATGCGCAAGAAAATTCCAGAACAAAAAGAACACCACGATGACCGCAGCAATCGAGGGGATTTGCCGATCCTTTTGCCGGAAAATCGCGGTCAGCACAGCGCGCCAATCCAGCGGCTCGCCCGCCTCAATCCGGCGCGAAACCTCGTACAGACCGCAACCAATAAACGGCCCCAAAATTGGAAATCCCGCCGAGGCAGGCAGCGTCCACCACAGCTTGCCATCGGTGGTAAAGGCCCAATAGATCAGCCAGCCGCCCAAGACATAGACGCTGGCAAAGAACAGCCCGAACATAGGGTTGCGCCGAAAGTCAGCCCAACCGTGGCGCAGCGCATAGCGCAAATCGCTGGCGTCGACCACGAGAACCTCGGGCCGCTCGGCATTTCGTGATATCATAGGTCTCCCCCCTATTTTGGCCTAGCCTAAGCGGGGGGAGGTCTGTTCGCCAAGGGCTTAATCGGCAGAGTTGGCTTCTTCGCGGGATTTACCAGCCACGCCCATCGCCAGCGTCGCCGCCATAAAGCGATCAAGGTTGCCATCCAGCACGCCCGCAGTGTCCGACGTTTCCTCGCCCGTGCGCAGGTCCTTCACCATCTGGTAAGGCTGCAAGACGTATGAGCGGATCTGGTTGCCCCAACCTGCATCGCCTTTGTTTTCATGCTGGGCGTTGATCGCGGCGTTACGCTTGTCCAGCTCGACCTGATAAAGCCGCGCTTTGAGGGCGATCATACAGGCTTCGCGGTTCTGGTGCTGCGACTTCATCGAGCTGGTCACCACGATATTGGTCGGCAAGTGGGTAATCCGCACCGCAGAGTCGGTGGTGTTAACGTGCTGCCCGCCCGCGCCCGAAGAGCGATAGGTGTCGATGCGGATATCACGGTCGGGGATGTCGATCTCGATATTGTCGTCGACCACAGGATAAACCCAAACCGAGCTGAACGACGTATGCCGCCGCGCAGCGCTGTCAAAAGGCGAGATACGCACAAGCCGGTGCACGCCGCTTTCGGACTTGAGCCAGCCATAGGCATTGGGGCCGGAAATCTTATAGGCAGCCGAACGGATGCCTGCCTCGTCGCCATCGGTTTCCGACTGCAGTTCGACCTTATAGCCCTTCTTCTCGGCCCAACGCACATACATGCGCGCAAGGATAGAGGCCCAGTCACAGCTCTCGGTGCCGCCTGCGCCTGCGTTGATCTCGAGGAAGGTGTCGTTGCCGTCGGCCTCGCCATCCAGCAGCGCCTCAAGCTCTTTGGTGCGCGCCACTTCGACCAAGGACTTGAGCGACTTTTCCGCCTCAAGCACGATCTCGGCGTCACCCTCCATCTCGCCCAGCTCGATCAGTTCGACGTTGTCCCGCAGGCCAGTGTCGATCAGCTTGTAGGTCGAGATTTGGTCCAACAGCCCCTGCCGCGCGCGCATCAGCTTTTGCGCGCGGGCGGGATCGTTCCACAAATCCGGATTTTCGATCATGGCGTCGAATTCCTCAAGCCGGTGGCCTGCGGTTTCAAAATCCATCCGCTGCGCCAAAAGCTTGAGCGATTTGGCGATAACGTCGACATTGTTTTGCGTTTCGGCGCGCATGAAAATTACGTCCTTCGAGATCGGTGTTGGCCGCGTGATACAGCCAAGCGGCTGTCACGGCAAGCGGCGCGGAGCGGTGGGCCTAGTAAAGCCCACCAGATGACAGTGTGCCAAAGTTGGCTTTCTTGGGCACAGACTTGGTTCTGCCATCCGAAGTCACCACTCGATCAGAGCCACCGCCACCGCCATCGGTTTCGCCATTGGCAAACATCGGCAGGTTCGACCCCATCGCAAAACCACCGTCGATGATATTACCAAGCGCCAGCAGCGGGTCTTCACCTTCGCGGAAGTATTCAGCAATCACGTTGTCGCCCGTAGCCCCCTCCGGCAAAGGTGCGCCGGTAAAGCGGTCGATATTCTGAAAGTAACCGCCTGGGGGCACTTTGAACTGGGTGCCGCCGCGCCGCTTGACGACTTCTTTCATGAACTCTTGGAAGATCGGCACACAAAGCGTGCCGCCATAAGCCCGCGCGCCAAGACTGCGCGGTTGGTCAAAGCCCATATAGCAGCCCGCAACGGTGTTCGAGGTATAGCCGATAAACCACACGTCCTTGGCGTCATTGGTGGTGCCGGTCTTGCCTGCAACAGGCACAGGCAGTTTCACACCCGAGCCAGAGCCGCGCTTGACCACGCCCTCAAGCATCGAGGTCAGCTGATAGGCGGTGATCGCATCCATCACCCGCTCGCGGTTCGAGGTGATGCCAGGCGCCTTGCCTTTGGCCAAGAATGGCGATTTGCAGTCGTCGCAAACGCGCTGGTCGTGGCGATAAATGGTTTTGCCGTAGCGGTCCTGCACACGGTCAACCAGCGTCGGCTCGACCCGCTCGCCGCCATTGGCAAACATCGCATAGGCCGCGACCATCTTGTAAAGCGTGGTTTCTTGCGCCCCAAGCGAGTTTGCCAACACCGGCTGCAAGCGATCATAGGCGCCGAATTTCTCGGCATAGGTGGCAACGGTGTCCATGCCGATATCTTGGGCGATACGGATGGTCATCAGGTTCCGCGACTGCTCGATGCCTGTGCGCATCGGCGTGGGGCCATAGAATTTGTTAGACGCGTTCTTGGGCGTCCACAGACCTTGCGGTGTTTGAATCTCGATCGGGGCGTCGACGATGATCGTTGCAGGTGTCATCCCCGAATCGAGCGCTGCCGCATAGACAAACGGCTTGAACGACGACCCCGGCTGACGGGTTGCTTGGGTGGCGCGGTTGAAGACCGACGACTGATAGCTAAAGCCGCCCTGCATGGCCATGACGCGGCCAGTGTTCACGTCCATCGCCATGAAACCGCCCTGCACTTCGGGCACCTGCCGCAGCGTCCAGCGCAAAAACTCACCCGTGTCGTCAGAGGTCATCTCGCGCAGCAAGACGACATCGCCCACCGCCACCAGATCGCTGGCACGGCTGGCCTTTTTGCCCAGCTTGCCATTCTCAAGCCGCTTGCGCGCCCAAGTCACATCCTTGGCGGGGATCACCGCATCCGATGGCCCATCCTCGACACCGATCACCGCATCGCTGTCACCCAGTTGCAGCACGACGCCGACTTTCCAGCCTTCGACATCGCGCGGCATATCGCGCACTTTGCTCAGGGCCTCGCGCCATGTGGCCTCGTTGCCAAGCGCATCAATCGGAATGGTCTTGCCTGTGCCGCGCCAGACGCCTTGATTGCGGTCATAGGTCTCCAGCCCGCGCCGCAAGGCGATCTGGGCAATATCTTGCAGCTCGGGGTCCACGGTCGCGCGAATCGCCAGACCGCCGCCAAAGAATTCCTGCTCGCCAAAAGTGCCCGAAAGCTGGCGACGAATCTCGTCGGTGAAATAGCCGCGCGGTGGCAGCGCTTGCCTAAAGGCCGGATAATCGCCGTTTTGCACTGAAAGCAGCGGCGCGCTCAGAGAAGCCTCATAGGTCGGCTGATCGATCACGCCGTTTTGGTACATTTGGTTAAGCACATAGTTCCGACGCTCGGTCAGGCGCTTTTTCTGGGTGACGGGATGATAGTCCGACGGCGCTTTGGGCATCGAGGCCAAAGTTGCGGCCTCGGCGGGCGACAGTTGATCCAGCGTCTTGTTAAAATAGGTCTGCGCAGCCGCGGCCACACCATAAGAGTTCTGCCCAAGGAAGATCTCGTTCAGATACAGTTCGAGAATTTTATCCTTCGACAAGGTGGATTCCAGCCGGCTGGCCAGAATGATTTCCTTCACCTTCCGCTCGACCGAGCGACTTCCGTCCAGCAAAAAGTTCTTCATCACCTGCTGGGTGATGGTCGAGGCGCCGCGCGCATTGCGCCCGCCGGATTTAATAGCCTCAACCCCAGCCGCGATGATGCCCGTGACGTCATAGCCCTTGTGGGTGTAGAAATGCTTGTCTTCCGCCGAGATAAAGGCGTTTTTCACCAGATCAGGCACTTCTTCAATCGGCACGAACAGGCGGCGCTCTTGGGCGAATTCGTCGATGATGCGACCTTCGCCCGAATAGATGCGGCTGATGGTGGGCGGCGCGTATTGCGCAAGGCTCTCATGGCTGGGCAGATCGGCGGAATACATCCAAAAGATCGCGCCAAGGCTCAGGGCGCCAAACAGCAGACCCAGAGTAATGGTCGTGAAAATGCCCCCGAAAAAGGACCCAATAAATCTCATCACGCCAATAACCCCTGCCCGTTCTGGCGCGTGTATATACGCAGCCATAGGCAAAGGTCAAAACACCTTGGCGCTATTTTCACCAAGACGGCAAGCGCTCGCCATTTTTACCCGAACCGCGCTGCGGATAGCGCTATTGTAGCGGCAGCTGTCGCAGCGCCACATCCTCGCGCACCCAAAGCTTGAGCCCATCCCGCAGCGCCTTGGCCATGGTCGCGCGCCAATCCGCGTCTTGCAGCTGGGCTAGATCGTGGTCAGACGACAAAAACCCCAGCTCGATCAGCACCGAGGGAATATCCGCCGATTTGAGCACTGAAAAACTGGCCTCTTGGTGCGGGTGGCGGTGCATTTTCAGCTTGTTGGCCTTGATCGCCGTGACCAACGCATCGGCAAGGCGGGCAATCCGCGGGCTGGTCTCGGTGCGGGCCATGTCCAGCAATACCTCGGCCACCAGATCATCCTGCTGACGCAAATCGACCCCCGCAAGCAAATCGTCGCGATCATGGCGCGCGGCCAAAGTCGCCGATGCCGCATCATTTGCCTCGGCGGCCAGCGTGTAAACCGTGGCCCCCGTCGCCTCGCCCTCGGGAATGGCATCGGCGTGCAACGAGATAAACACATCGGCCCCTGCCGCCCGCGCGATCGAGATGCGCTCTTCCAGCGGCACAAAGATATCGCTGTCTCGGGTCAAGACCACCTCAAAATTGCCATCGCGCAGCAACACTTCTTTCAGCTCGCGGGCAAAGTTCAGCATCAGCTTGGCCTCTTGCGCGCCGCCATGCTCGGCTCCGGGGTCGATGCCGCCATGGCCGGGGTCCAGCACCACTTTGATCGGACCGTTGCCCTGCGCGCTACGTTCTGGCAGCGCCACCGCCTTTGGCAGCGCCCATGCCGCAGGCTCTGGCTGCGCGGCTTTGGCGGCGAATTCATCGGCTGTGGCGGGGCGCAGCATCAACTGCACTTGGGTTTTGCCGTCGGTCACGTCCTGCGTGCGCATCTCGGATTGGCTGACCAACATCGGCTGCGCCAATTCGATCACCAAGCGCGACCAGCCGGGACGAAACACCCCTGCCCGCATCGCCGAGACCTGCTCGGATTTGACCGGCATCTGCGCCAGCCCCGACCAATCCACCTCGCGAAAATCCACCACCAAGCGCATCGGGTCGGCCAAGACCCGCACCCGCCACGGCACCGGCTGCGACAGTACAAGCCGCAGCGACACCTGCGCCCCCACATCCGAAATCGCCGAGCGCCCTGCCTCAAGCCGCGCCAAAGCCGACAGCTCTTGCGCGCCCGAAACCGAGGCCCACATCAAGAGGCAAAAGGTCAGTATCGCTTTCATCCGGCCAGCCTATCCAACAGCTTGAGCAAAAGTAAGTCAGCGCAGCTCGTGATAAGCCTGAAGCCGCCGCAGCCCCTCGACGATATCCTTGGTGCTGCGCGCATAGGAAAACCGCAACGTCGTCGCCCCACGCACAGGGTCGAAATCCAACCCCGGCGTCACAGCCACACCAGCTTTGTGCAAGATATCACGGGCAAAAGCGAGGCTGTCCGAGGTCAAATCCGATACATCGGCATAGATATAGAACGCCCCATCCGGCGGCGCGATCTTGTCAAAGCCTGCACGCGGCAGCCCCTCAAGCATCAAACGCCGGTTTTCGGCATAAACCTCGCGGTTTGCCTCCAGCTCGGGCGTGCAGTCGAGCGCCGCCAAAGCCGCAATCTGGGCCGCATGTGGCGCGCAGATGAACATATTCTGCGCCAAACGCTCAACGGTGCGGATGTGATCCTCGGGCACCACCATCCAGCCAACGCGCCAGCCCGTCATCGCGAAATACTTGGAGAAGCTGTTGATAACATAGACATTATCGCTGATCTCAAGCGCCGAATGCGCCCGCTCGCCATAGTGCAGGCCATGGTAAATCTCGTCTGACACAAAGGCAATGCCCTTCTGATCGGCATAAGCGATCAGGTCCGCCAGAGCCTCGCGCGAAAGCATTGTCCCCGACGGATTGCCCGGTGAGGCGACGATAAGCCCCTGCACGTCCACGCCTTCCAGATCGGCAGGCACAGGCTGGAACCGATTCTTGGCCGAGCTTGCAACCCCAACAGGTTCGAGCGACAGGGCCTTGAGGATCTGGCGATAGGACGGATAGCCCGGCTCACCCAACGCCACGCGGTCGCCCGCCTCGAACAGCGCCGTAAACGCGAGCAAAAACGCCCCCGACGAGCCAGAGGTCACAACCACCCGCTCGGGGTTCAGATCAACGCCATACCAGCGCTTATAAAGGTCCGCGATCCCTTGGCGCAGCGCGGGAATACCGCGGGCCACCGTATAGCCCAAAGCGTCCGCCTCCATCGCCGCAACCAGCGCTTGGGTGGCGGCTTTGGGCGCGCCAGAGCTGGGCTGCCCCACCTCCATATGAATGATGTGATGCCCCTCGGCCTCGAGCTGCGTGGCTTCGGCAACCATATCCATCACAATAAAGGCATCGACCTGCCCTCGGCTTGCTTTCCGCATCTATCCACCCCTATGCTTGCGCGCGTATGTTCCCTTCCTCGCGCGCAAGGTCAAGCCTGCCCGCCCCAAGACAAAGGCTTCTCTATGCGTTTGCCACAGTTTGCTGCACTTTTGACCTCTGCCTGCCTGCTGGGCCTGCCTGCCTTCGCTGGCGGTCTGGGCGACATGAGCGATGCCGAGCGCACCGCGTTCCGCGCCGAGGTCCGCAGCTATCTGGTTGAAAATCCAGAAGTTTTGGTCGAGGCCATGAACGAGCTTCAGTCCCGCCAAGAAACCGCCGCAGCCGCTACCGATGCCGAGCTGTTGGTGACCTATAAGGACGAGATCTATAACGACAGCCATTCGTGGGTCGGCGGCAATCCGGATGGCGACATCACCGTGGTCGAGTTCATGGACTATCGCTGTGGCTATTGCCGCAAGGCCTTTACCGAAGTCGACCAGCTGGTCAAAGCCGATGGCAACATCCGCCTGATCTTTAAGGAATACCCGATTTTGGGCGAAGATTCCATCGCCTCGTCCCGCTTTGCCATCGCGATTTTGCAGCTTGCTGGCCCCGACGCATACCTCAAGGCGCATGACGCGCTGATCTCTTTGCGCGGCAAGCCTGATGAGGCGACGTTGACCGCACTGGCCACCGAGCTTGGGGCAGACCCCGCCGCAGTGATTGCTAAGATGAGCTCGCCAGAGGTGAGCGAGGTCATCACCAAGAACCAAGAGCTTGGCAGCAAAATGCAGATCAACGGCACCCCGACTTTTGTGGTCCAAGGCAGCATGTTGCGCGGCTATGTGCCTTTGGACGGGATGCAGCAGATCGTCGCAGAAGAACGGAAAAAGGGCTAACCGCCCTCTCCTTCGCGGCTATTCGACCGAAGCGGCCTCAATCGAGGCCGCTTTTTTCTCGACCAAGTCCACGATGTGATCAATCATCGCCTCATTGCCAAGCTTGTGGCTTTGCTTGCCCGCAAGATACACCATGCCCGAGCCCGCGCCGCCGCCGGTAAAGCCGATGTCGGTCATCAGCGCCTCGCCCGGACCATTCACCACACAGCCGATGATCGACAGGCTTAGCGAGGTGGTGATATGCGCCAGACGCTCTTCCAGCGCCGAGACGGTTTTGATCACGTCAAACCCCTGCCGCGCGCAGGACGGACAAGAGATAATGGTGACGCCGCGATGCCGCAGGCCGAGCGACTTGAGGATCTCGAAGCCGACTTTGACCTCTTCCACCGGATCAGCCGAAAGCGAGACGCGGATGGTATCGCCAATCCCCGACCAAAGCAGATTGCCCAAGCCAATCGCCGATTTCACCGTGCCAGAGACAAGCCCGCCCGCTTCGGTGATGCCCAAGTGGATGGGCGCATCGGTGGCACTGGCAAGCTGCTGATAGGCCGCGGCCGCCATGAACACATCCGACGCCTTGACCGAGATTTTATACTCGCGAAAGTCGTTATCCTCTAGCAAACGGATGTGGTCCATGCCGGATTCAACCATCGCATCAGGGCAAGGTTCGCCATATTTATCAAGCAGATGCTTTTCCAGCGACCCCGCATTGACGCCAATCCGGATCGAGCAGCCATAATCCTTGGCCGCTTGCACCACATCGCGCACGCGCTTGGCGTCACCGATATTGCCGGGATTGATGCGCAGGCAGGCAGCGCCAGCCTCGGCGGCTTCAATCGCGCGCTTATAGTGGAAATGGATGTCGGCAACGATCGGCACAGGCGACTCGCGCACGATCTCGCGCAGTGCACGGGTGCTGTCTTCGTCGGGTGTCGAGATGCGGACGATATCGGCACCCGCGACGGCGCAGCGCTGCACCTGCTCGATGGTGGCGGCAATATCTGTGGTCAGCGTGTTGGTCATCGTCTGCACCGAAATCGGCGCATCGCCCCCGACCAGAACATTGCCCACGCGGATTTGCCGCGACACGCGCCGCTCGATATTGCGCCATGGGCGGATCGGATTATGGGTCATCGCGGGCTCCTTTTGCTTGGCGCATAGATAGACATGCAAAGGCCCCAGAGCAACTGTCTGAGGCCTTTGCAGCATCACGAATTTGGGTAGAGGCCGCGCTTACTCGGTGGTTGGGCCCGAGGTGACAGCACTTGCATCCGCCACATTGACGAATTGCGCCAGATCAGCGTCGCCCGTCAGATCAGCCGCCGCATAGGTCTGGGTCAAAGCATCCGACGACAGCGAGACGTTCTTGACAACCTGCGCGCCCGGAGCGGCGGGGCCGTAGGTCTGACCGTTGACGATGAAATAGATCGAGCCCGAATTGCCCGAACGCAGCAGCGCCGCCTCTTGCAAAGGCGGGACGTCATAGCGTTCCCCCGCATTCAGGATTTTTTCGAACAACACAGTGCCATCCGCAGCCGAGACACGCACCCACGATGGGCGCACAGCCAAGACTTCGACGCCGGGCTTTACATCGGCCACAACCTGCACGGCCGCTTCAATCGCGTCTTGCGTTGTCGCCGCGCCATCATTCGACGCAAGCGTCACCTCGCCAATCGCGCGCGGGTTGATCGCCGAAATCGGCCCATCCCGCGCGGTCAGCACGGGTGCAGCCAAGGCTTCGGGGCGGTAAAGACGGTCCAACGGGTCAACCGAAGGCTCGCTGGTATTGGCCGCAAGTGCTTCGCTTGGTGTGGTGGCCACAGCCGGAAGCGAAGGCTGCACATTCGCCAGCGGGTCTATTTCTGCCATAACAACAGGGGCTTGGTCGATAGGCGACAGCTGCACACGCTGCACTTCTTGCAGAACCGACCAGCCGCCATAGCCCAAAGCACCGATCAAACCGATCAGCACCGCAAAAGAGCCAACAGCGCCCGGTTCGATACGCGCAAAGATGCCTTCGCTGCGCGGAATAAAGGCCGGGTTCATATCCGCGAAGACATCGCGATCACCAGAGGCCTGACGCGCCCGCAGAGCCGTCAAAGACGCCGAGGACGCCGCCGCAGACATGCCATGCGCCACTTCAAAATTCGCCTCGCGGCAGAACTTTGCGAACGCCATGTCCGGGTCCATGCCCAGATAGCGCGAATACGAGCGCACGTAGCCCGCGATAAAACCGGGGGTCTCAAAGGCAGAGACGTCTGCATTCTCGATCGCAGCGATATAAGTCGCCTTGATCTTGAGATCGCGTTGAATGTCCAACAGGCTTTTGCCAAGCGTCGCCCGCTCGCCACGCATCATGTCGCCAAGCCGCAGCTCGAAATCGTCAAACCCTTTGGGCTTTTCCAATTCCGCTGCCGGAGCCCTGAATCTCCGTCCAATCATGCGTCGCGCCCCATTCCTGCCCGTGTCCCCAAACTGCCGACCGTGATCGACTCACTTTTTTGTCGTATTGGCCGTTTTTTAGCATAGCACAAGCGATTCTGCATATGCAGAAAGACCTTACGCAGATTGCTCGGCACGATTTAGCGCACAATGTCCCCAAAGCTGATCCATCGCCTTCACGAGGTGATCAATTTGGCGTGCGTCATGCACCGGAGACGGCGTGAAGCGCAGCCGCTCTGTGCCGCGGGGAACGGTCGGAAAGTTGATTGGTTGCACGTAGATACCGAATTTCTCGAGCAACATATCCGACAGCAACTTACAATGGATGGGGTTGCCGACATGCACAGGCACAATATGTGAGCCATGATCGATGATCGGCAGGCCCAAAGCCTTGAGCCGCATTTTCAGGATGCGGGCGTTGGTTTGTTGCTCATCGCGCAGGTGTTGCGCGGACTTGACCAACCGCACCGAGACCGCCGCACCGGCTGCCACAGCAGGGGGCAAAGAGGTGGTAAAGATGAAGCCTGGGGCATAGGATCGCACCGCATCTACCATCTTCGCAGTTGCAGCAATATAGCCGCCAAACACGCCATAAGCCTTGGCCAAAGTGCCGTTGATAATGTCGATACGGCCCATCAAACCATCACGCTCGGCGACGCCTGCACCGCGGGGACCATACATGCCAACCGCGTGCACCTCGTCGATATAGGTCAGCGCGTTGAACTCGTCGGCAAGGTCGCAAATCGCCTCGATCGGGCCAAAGTCGCCGTCCATCGAATAGATCGACTCGAAGGCGATCAGCTTGGGCGTGGCTGGATCATCGGCGGCCAGCAGTTCGCGCAGATGCGCAAGGTCGTTGTGGCGGAAGATCCGCTTGGCCCCACCATTGCGCCGCACCCCCTCGATCATCGAGGCATGGTTAAGCGCGTCCGAATAGATGATCAGCCCCGGAAACAGCTTGGGCAAGGTCGAGAGCGTCGCGTCATTGGCGATATAGGCCGAGGTAAACACCAAGGCCGCCTCTTTGCCGTGCAGATCGGCGATCTCGGCCTCAAGCCGCTTGTGGTAGACCGTGGTGCCAGAAATGTTGCGCGTCCCGCCCGAGCCTGCGCCCGTAGCATCCAGCGCCTCTTTCATCGCGGCAAGCACCTCTGGGTGCTGGCCCATGCCAAGGTAATCGTTGCCGCACCAGACAGTGATATCGGCTTCGGTCCCGTCGGGCTTGCGCCAGATGGCGTGCGGATAAGCCCCCTTGCGGCGTTCAATGTCGATAAAGGTGCGGTAGCGACCTTCGTCGTGCAAACGTGCGATCGCGGTGTCGAGGGCGGCATCATAGTTCATTGCGGTCTCCAGTTCGGTTGCAGCCTGCTTAAACCTATGCGGGCCGCATACCTTGATGTGCATCAATCACCGCGCGGGCGACATAGGGCAATTTGCCACTGCTTAGCTTTTTGGGCCGATTTCCAGCAAAAGCACACAAGCGGTCTCGGTTGTGCGGGCGGCATCACACGCCTCGAGCGCGTTTTTCGCAGCCGTGGCCGCATCAGGCAAGTCCGACAGCGCAATCGCCGAAGCCACGGGCGCGCCCTCTTTCACGAATCCCTCTTCGGGCGCTGCGGCCAGCGCGGCAAAGCCCGCCTGCGATGGCACAAACAGCGCCAAAGCCTCGGCATTGGTCGCAACCAGCCGCAGAGTTGCAAGCTCGGTCGCGTCAAGGAAGGGCTGCACATGCAAGGTGATGGTCGAGCCACCAAGCGCGCTTTGCTCTTGTGGCACGACCACGGGGGCCGCGGTTTCAGGGGCCACGGCCTCTTGAGCCAAAGCCGGAAGTGCCAACAAGCTGGCGGCGATCAAAACTGCTATGCGCATTGCATCCTCCAAAAATTTGTCGCCTTCTACCGTAAGAGTGCGCGGCAGGACAGTCCCCTGCCCGCCATTAAGCTTGAAATCGCCGTGTTTAAGGAGCCTACCTATGTCGCTTGATGCTGTTCTTGCCCGTATCGACGCCGATCTGCCGCAATCGCTGGATCGCCTGCTGGATTTGCTGCGCATCCCGTCAATCTCGACCGACCCCGCATTCAAGGCCGACTGCGCCCGCGCCGCCGATTGGTTGGTGGACGAGCTGAATTCGCTGGGATTCGAAGCGACCAGCCGCCCGACGCCGGGCCATCCGATGGTGGTGGCGCATGGCGGTGAGGGCGACAAGCACCTGCTGTTTTATGGCCATTACGACGTGCAGCCCGTGGACCCACTGAACCTGTGGGACCGCGACCCCTTTGATGCGCAAATCCAAGACACCCCCAAAGGCCGCGTGATCCGTGGCCGTGGGGCGTCCGATGACAAGGGCCAGCTGATGACCTTTGTGGAGGCCTGCCGCGCGTGGAAGGCCGTGCACGGCGCCCTGCCCGCCAAGCTGACCATCTTCTTTGAGGGCGAAGAGGAATCAGGCTCGCCAAGCCTCATCCCGTTCATGCAAGAAAACGCAGCAGAGCTGGGTGCCGATATCGCGCTGATCTGTGACACGGGGCTTTTTGGCGACAAAACTCCGGCGATTGTCACCATGCTGCGTGGCCTCTTGGGCGAGGAAATGACCATCCACGCCGCCAACAAGGACCTACACTCGGGCATGTATGGGGGGGCGGCCCAAAACCCGATCCGCGTGCTGACGCAGATTTTGGGCAAGCTGCACGACGCCGAGGGCCGCATCACCGTGCCACATTTCTACGATGGCGTCACAGAGCTTCCCGACGCGATTCGCCAGCAATGGCAGAACCTTAGCTTTGACCACGCGCAGTTCTTGGGCGACGTTGGCCTGTCGGTTCCTGCGGGCGAACAAGACCGCACACCGCTCGAGATGCTGTGGTCGCGCCCAACCGCCGAGATCAACGGCATCTGGGGCGGCTATACGGGTGACGGGTTTAAGACCGTGCTGCCCGCCGAAGCCCACGCCAAGGTGTCGTTCCGCTTGGTGGGCGAACAAGACCCCCACGCGCTGCGCCAACACTTTCGCGCTTGGGTCGAAGCGCAGCTGCCCGCCGATTGCACGGTCACGTGGAAAGGCCACGGCGCAGGTCCCGCAGGCGTCATGGCAATCGACGATCCCGCCTTCGAGCAAGCCCGCCTTGCGCTGTCCGAGGAATGGGGCCAGCCTGCGGCCTATGTCGGCTGTGGCGGGTCAATCCCGATTGCGGGCTATTTCAAGACCTATCTCGATAGGCGCCGATCACCGTGACGGCGCCGGTCAGTGCCCGCATGCCGAGCTTGAAGCGGGCGCTGCCCGAGTGGGCTGGTCCGGCTGGGCCGGTGGCGCGACTGGGGGTATCTGCGTCATGGAAGCGTCCTGGGCCACGGGGGTCAGACCACGCGCAGCCCGGCCTGCTTCATCAGCGGCAACACGCGGTCGCAGAAGAAGGGCAGTTCGTAGTTGTAGTTGACGAAGGTCAGCGCCGAGCCGGCATAACCCTCGTTGGAGATCCTGATCATGTCATCGACGATCTTCTCGGGCGTGCCGACCAGCGGATAGGTTCCGGCACCACCGGCGAAACGCTTGCGGTACAGGTCGAACGCGTTCTTGTCGTGCGAGTGCGGCGAACTCCTTCTTCTGCGCCATGTGGTTGTCGACCGCGCCGTGGTCGGCCTGCGTGACGGCGTAACGTTCGTAATACTCGTCGGCCTCGCGCTGGGTCTCGCGCGCCACCACGTGGCAGACGGTGTAGATGCCGACGTCGCGGCCCTGCAGGCGCGAGCGTTCGCGGATGTCGGCGACATGGCCGCGGCCGTCCTCGATGTTGGAGAAGGTCGAGAACAGGAAGTCGCAGTTCTTGGCCGCGAAATCGCGCCCCGGTCCGCCGAAGGCGGCGTTCATCGTCAGCGGGCGCGGCACCTGGATGCTGGCCGGCCGGCTGACGACGCCCTTGAGCTCGTAGTACTTGCCGGCGAAGTCGAACGGCTGGTTGCTGCCGTAACAACGCTCGATGATCTCGACCCATTCGGCCGCCTGGCCGTAGGCGTCGTCACCGAGCTTGGTGCCGAACATCGCGAATTCCTCGCGGGTTCCAGCCGCAGACGATGTTCAGGCCGGCGCGCCCGCCGCTGATGTGGTCCACCGTGGCCAGCGCCTTGGCGGCGTAGACCGGGTGCACGATGGGCACGTGCACGGTCATGAACAACCCGATGCGCTTGGTCACGGCGGCCAGGCCGGCGGCCCAGGTGAAGGTCTCGAACGACCATTCGCGCACATGGTTCTTGCCGCCGAAACCGCGCCAGCGCGCGATCGGCAGGAAGAACTCCAGCCCGGCGCGGTCGGCGATACCGACCGCCGTCAGGTTGTCGTCCCAGCGCGCGCGCCAGCGTTCGGGCACGTCGGTGATGGCCAGGCCGCCGTCGGCGTTGGCTCGAGAAGATGCCCAGCTTGAAGCGGTTCGGGCCCTTGAGCGGATGGGGTTGGGACATGGTGGTCTGGCTCCTTAGGCGGCGGTGGATGTGTCGGGCGCGTCGTCGCGCGCACGCTGCAGTCCGGCCTGGTGGGTGGAAAAGAAGGCGTGTTCGGCCGCGCGCATGAATGCCGTCATGCGTTCGCGCACCAGCGGCTCGTCGCGCTGCACCAGCGCCTGGTGCAGCAACACCAGGCCGTCGAGCACGATCTGGCGGGTCTCGGCATTGCTCAGGGTGTTGAGCCGCACCGTCTGCACATGGTCGACGAAACGCCCGATGGTGGCGGCCAGGCGCTTGTTCGTGACATGGCTGAGCCAGGCATCGCGGAACGCCATGTTGGCCAGCACCATCTCCTCGCCGTCGTCCGATGCGGCGGCGGCCTGTGCGCGCTGCAGGGCCTCGGTCAGCTGGTCTATCGTGGCCTGGTCCATCGTGGCGGCGACGCTGGCGATGGCCTGCGGCTCGAGCAGGCGGCGCACCTCGAAGATCTCGCGGATGTCGTCCAGGCTCAGTGCCGGCGCCGCGAAGCCGCGCGTGGTGCCGACCAGGTAACCCTCGTTGACCAGGCGCAGCAAGGCGTCGCGCGCCGGCATGCGCGAGGTGCCGTAGGCGGCCGCCACCTCCAGGTCCAGCAGCCGGTCGTCCGGGCCCAGCGGCTGGCGCTGCAGGCGCAGGCGCAGCTCGGAGTAGATGCGGTCGCTCAGATTGGCGGGACGCGCCAGCGGTGTTTCGGTGCGGGGCTTGTTCATGGGCGCGCCTGTGCGGTATCCGTCGGAGCATAAACTAAATACAGTATACTGTATTTAGTTATCGATACGATCGTCTGCCGCGTCCCGCATGGCGCTGCCGCACGTCCCGCCCGGCGATCCGGTTCAGGCGCCTGCCAGTTCCTTGGCGAGCATGAAGCCGGACCCGGCGCCGGTGCCTGCGCCCGGCCAGGTCGACGCACCCACCATATAGAGACCCGCGATGCCGGTGCGCCAGCGCGACAGGCCGAAAGCCGGCCGGAAACAGAAGAACTGGTCCAGATGGTGGCTGCCCGACAGGCTGTCGCCACCCACCAGGTTCGGGTTGTCACGTTCCAGGTCGACCGGCGACACCACGTGGCGGGCCAGCACCTGCGCACCGATGCCGGGCGCATGGCGCTCGAGCAAGGCCATGGCCCGATCGGCATAGGCCTCCTTGAGCGTGTCCCAGTGCCCGGCCTGCAGCTTGCCGGCCGCGTCGCCGCGCACCTCGGCCGGCAGCACCCGCACCTGCACCCACAACACATGCTGTCCCGGCGGCGCCCGGCTCGGATCGAAGACCGTCGGCTGGCCGACCACCAGCACCGGCTCGGCCGGCAACAGGCCGGCCATGGCCTCGCCGTAGGTACGCGCCATCTGGTCGAGCGAGGGCGCGATGTGTACGTAGGCGAACTGGCGCAGGGCCTCGCCGGCGCGCCAGCGCGGCAGTTCGTTCAGCGCGAGATGGATCATCATGGTGCCGGGCCCGGGCCGCAGATCGCGCGCCGTGGCGGCCGCGCGTCGCCTTGGCGCCGGTCTTCGCCGCCATGTCCAGCGCCGCCACCGCGGAGCCCGCCAGCAGCCGGCCGTACAACACGCGTGGATGCAGGTTGGCGATGACCGCACGCCCGGCCACGATGCGGCTGCCGTCGGCCAGCCGACACGGCGACGGCGCGGCCGTCCTGGCTGCTCGATCGCCGACACCTCGCAGCCGGTGCGGACCTCGCCGCCGGCGTCTTCGATCACGCGCACCATGGCGCGGACGATGGTGTCGGCGCCGCCCTGGCCCAGCGCCATGCCGAAGTTCTGGTTGGCCATCGATTCCAGGTAAGGGAACAAGGCGCCGCCAGCCACGTCGGGCCCGAAGTCCAGGTGCAGGCCCCAGGCACCCATCATGGCGCGCAGGCCTTCGTCCTGGAAACGTGCGCCGAGCCAGCTGCGCGGACTCGACAGCAACAAACGCGCCGGTCTGCATGCACCAGGCCAGGCCCTTGGCACGCCACATCGTCCAGAGCACCCGCGCCAGCGCCCAGGA
>CAWJOY010000050.1:0-60085 GCA_963844505.1 uncultured Alphaproteobacteria bacterium | reverse complement strand
CTCGGCCGAGACCACCAGAAAGTCTTTGAACGGTAGGGCACGTTGTCCGGCGCAGGGTCTGCCGGTCGGCCATCTTTGCCGACATAGGCGCGTAGAGAAAGAGAAATCGCCGGTGTGGCGCGGCCATTCAAAATTATCCACATCGCCGCCAAAGTTACCGATCTGGTCGGACGGTGCATACACCAGGCGCACGTCGCGGATCATCAGCTGGCGTATCCGGTAGTATTCCAGACCGCGATGAAAGCTCGGCACCGAGCAGCGATAGGCCGGGTCGCTTTCACATTCGGCGATCAGGGCCTTGATGCTTTGCTCGATATGTTCATGGTGTTCGCGGCCCGACATCTTTGCGGTGATACCTTGCTGCACGCGTGCTGTGACGTTCTCGACCTGATCGGTCACATACACCCTTGAGCTAGGCCCGGCCGGCAATTCCGCCGCTAGCGTCTTGGCCAGAAAGCCCGCGCTGATGAAATTGTGTTCTGGAGTGGAATTGCGCTGAATCGCCGGGTAGGCGCAGTGATGGTTGGTCACGATCAGACCCGCCCTGGAGACAAACGAGGCCGAGCAACCACCGAGCGAAACCATCGCGCTCATCGGGTGCTTGCTCAGGTCGGCCAATCGCTCAGCCGGTAGACGTATGCCGATGCGCTTTAGCTCGCCTTTGAGTTGCGGTAACTGGTGTGGCTGCCACTGCCCTTCATCGGCAAATGCGCCGGGCGTCAGGGCAAGCAGGGTAAGAGCGATGGCAGTCGATTTGATCAAGACAAACTCCGTGAAAAGAATGGGCGGCTGCAGTATAACGTTGATGCCCTTGTGCGATACAATCAGCCGCTTGCCCAATGACCTTCTCTGCGAGATTTTGCATGAAAGAATTCGAACAACTTACCCTCAGCACCGAACGCCTGCTATTGCGGCCCATGGTGGCCGCTGACGCTACCGCCTTGTTCGGCATGTATTCCGATGAGCGCATTACCCGTTACGGCAGCTCCACGCCATGGAGCAGTATCGAACTCGCACACAAAAGAATCGCGCGCGATCAGAAAGACATGGCCGAGGGCGAAGCGATTCGTCTAGGCATCGTACGCGTGGACGATCAGCAATTGATCGGTGATTGCACCTTGTTTCATCTTGACGCGCAATGCCGTCGCGCAGAGATTGGTTATGGTTTGACGCATGCGGCCTGGGGGCAAGGTTATATGCATGAAGCCTTGAGCGCGCTGGTCAATTACGCCTTCAGCGTAATGCAGCTCGCACCGCATCGAAGCCGACATTGATCCACAAAATACCGACTCGGCCCGGTCTCTGGTGCGACTGGGTTTTCAGCAAGAAGGCCTGCCTGCGCGAGCGCTCGATCGTCGGTGATAAAGTGATGAACTACCATGTTCGGCTATTGGAAAAGCAGTGTCGTGCCAGCAACCGGGTCAAAATCGATCCGCTTAATTGATATACTCCTACCTAGTATTTTTTTTAGCGCAATACAGACGGGCGCATAAAGCCAGAACTTACTATTCATTGGGGGAGTATATTAAAACTGCACGATGCAAAGCCGTGCTTAGCCGGCACGGGCATACCTTACTTCGCGCACTTCCTCGATGGGCAGGGCAAATTCTTTCTCGTCATCATGTGCACCTAAGTCAAGGAACTCTTCCAGGCTGACGGTTTCCGCCTTGATCGTAAAACTGAGCTTTGAGTCCACGCTGGCGCGAAAACTGAACATCCCGTCCGAACTGAGATAGTCGCTCTCATGTGTATTGCATAGGGTTTGCCGGCATTGATACCGATCTGTTCTTGTATCCAATCCCACATCTCGCTCAGAGCCTTGCCTGGGCCGGTCGTGCGGGGTCGAACGAGAGCCGTACGACATCGTACGAAGGTGTGCTTGAAGTCTGACCGAGCGCCTGAAAAATGCTGCCGCTCTCAACATCGACCGAAGTCTGGGCGCTAAGCCGGGCCAAAGGCACGGACGATTCCGCACCTACGGGCAGCTTGCCCTTAAGTACCAGTTTGCCGCTATCGCTTTCCAGAACGATCATGGTGGCGGCCCCGGCCTCGCGCACTTCGTCGATCAAAACAAATTCATCTTGCCATTTCAACTTGCCACTGAGAATGGCTGAAAATAAGGTCTGAAAGAAAGATTCCTTGTCAGCGATACGCCTGGCCACAATGTCTTCCAGCTGGTACACGAAGGCGCCTTCGCCAGAGAGCGAGAGTTCGGCGAGTGCGCCGGAGACCTGTTTGGCGGCAAGCTCTGCATTGGCGGAATTTTTTGTCACAAATTTCGCCCGGTCGGAAAACCCCAGCTTGCTGGGAACCGTTGCCGTGCGTGTCTCGGTAAACGCGATACCACGCTGGCGTAATTGCCCCTCGCGATTGAAGCGGCCGCGCCGGATTAGGCCATATTCGCCCACATTTAAACGGTCAGTCGGCAGCCAGGCGCCGAACATCGATGTCTTGGCATAAATGCGGCGCTGAATATTTTCTACGAAGGACATGATGACCACTCCCAAAGTTGGTTTCCTACCACTCGCATGCTAGGGGAAGGCAACAGGCAGCGTTTGCGAATTGTCACAATTTTTAAAAAAAAGCGACAACTTCAAGGTCAGTCAATAATTAAATCAGCGGCATGAATGCGCCAAAACGGCCAGTGCCGAGGGCTGCACCCGGTTCCATTCTTGGCGTATTTTGTAGCAGTCTAGTACTTCGTGGCGTTTGGCCAAGCAGGCCCGAGACCGTTGTAACTCAGCCAGGCATGTGAGGGCGGGTTTTGCCTGACGATTCATGGTCTGGCTGGCATCGTAAGGGCGCTTCACGCAGCCCATGCCGTCCCACGCGCTGAAAAACCTAGTTCTGTTCTGCCTCGCGATTGAGTCTGCGCGCTATTTCCCAATCGAGTTCGCCTTGGCGCTTTTTTTCCAGTGCGTCGATATGCCTGAGTTTTTTCTCGCCGACAAACAGTCCAGAGAGCAGATGTTTGGGCTTCTTTGGTGCCGAGACCAGCCCTAGCGTCGGCCAGAGCGAACGCTTGAGTGTGGTGCCAGCCAGAATGCCGTAATCGTCACCGCAACTGATGCCTTTTTCTGCCACCACCGATTCGCCGGCCTTGATGTATCTGGCCGCGAAGATGGTGGCTTTGGTGGCGATCCAGCGACCACAATGGATTTCGCCATTTAAACTGCTGATCTCGTCGCTGGCGCGTAAATAACCCCAGCATTCGATATCGCCGTGGCTGTGAATCGCGTTGGCTTCGATATTGCCCTGGCAGGTAACGCTGCGGCAAACAGGCTGCCGCTCATGCTGATATCGGTTTCGCTAAACACGTCACCCTTGCAGTTGCAGTCGCCCGCCACTTCAATTGCCAGCGCGCTCAGATGGCCGCCGATGTATTGCACTTCGACCACGTCAAACACATCGTCGAGCTGCACGTCGCCATGGCAATCGAGCACGATATCGCAGGCCAGAAAACCCAGCGCCTGTATGTCGCCATAGCCGCCGAAGGCCTGCTGATGGTCATTGCGCTGCAAGATGGCCGGATGTACCAGCTTATCTAAAAACGGCACGCCGTCCTTACTTGGTTTGGCCTGATCAAGTTCGAGCACGCGCGCCATCCAGGCGGCGCCGCAGCCAGTCTTGAGCAAAAATTCGACGCTGATATCGCCGCCGCAATCGAGCGCCTGCCCTACATACATGGATTGCACACGAATCTCGCCAGTGACGGCTCAATTTACCCAGACAAAACACTTCCTCCGCTTCCAGATCACCATCGACCAGCAGATCGCCACCGACGATCACCTGGGTGGTGATGATCAGGTCGCCCTGAATATGCACGTCGCCGTTACTGGAAAATTGCTTGCGCTTGAGGCGCTTGGATTGATACGGGGCAGGTGGCGTGGCGTAGGTGGTCGACATGGCTCGATGAACGCGGGGCGTTGGTGATGAATGAGTTGCCATTATCCTGCAGACTGCGTGACTTAGGGTCGCCAAGTGAAAAATCCTTGGCAGATACTATCTCCACAGTAAATAATTTGCGTGCTGCGCAGGCAGTGTTTCGCCATTCTATTGACAGCTCGATCTCTTGTTCCGGCATAGAGTTACGCAACCGATCTTCGATTCCGGTCTTGCCTGTGGCACCTGATCTGTCGCATGATATCGGCATCCGTCCCTATAGTTGGAGCAAACCTCTTGATCCCTGCCCTTTCAGTAGCCATGGCCAATACCCATCGATGGCAATGGCTCTCGCGCATGCCTTCGGGTCTGTACGGTATTCCACTCGGATTGCTTGCCTTGTCTTCATGCTGGCGACGCCTCGCTGGCTTGGGTTGGTCTTTTGCGCAGCCGATGGAGCAGGCGGTGCTGTGGCTGGGGATGGGCATACTGTGCATCATGCTGATTTTATCCTGCGCCAAATTACTCTTGCACGCAGAGGTTTTCGGGCAAGAATTTCACCATCCTGTGCAGGGCGCGCTGCTGGCTCTGATGCCGGTTGCCTGCTTGTTGGCCGTGCTCTTGTTGTTGCCGGGCCACCCGCAATGGGCTTACCTGGCCGATATCGTGATCGCGCTCTGTCTATTGTTGCAGGCGGCTATAGCCTGGCATATCGTAGCGCAGCTGGCCACCGGCCAAATGCCGCCTGAGCTGATCAGCCCGGCCTTGTATGTCCCTATCGTTCCGGGTGGTTTTGTCGGTGCAATGGCATTGAACCTGATCGGCTTGCCCGGTTTTGCCATGCTACTGATGGGCATGGGGCTGGGTGGCTGGGCCCTGCTGGAAATACGTATTTTAAATCGACTGTTTGCCGGACCTTTGCCACTGCAATTACGCCCGACGCTTGGAATAGAAATCGCCCCGGCTGCGGTTGGCACCTTGGCCGTCGCCAGTTTGTGGCCGGCATTGTCTGCCGATTTTCTGATGATAGGCCTTGGCATCGCCAGTGGCCCGGTGTTTGCCGTGTTGACACGCTGGCGCTGGTGGACGGCGACGCCGTTTTCGTTTGGCTTCTGGTCGTTTTCGTTCTCGCTGGCCACGATGGCATCGTGTGTAGTGGAAGCGGTCAGGCGCGCTGGCTGGCCGCCGCAGGTGGCTCTGACGGCGGTTTGCGCGGCTCGCGGCTTTGGGTGCGGCCTATTATGACATGCCCGCAGCGCAGGGGCGTGAAGCCGCGCGCTTGGTCACCAGCTTTTGCACCACCGAAGCCGAGGTCGATGCCTTCCTTGCAGGTGTCGCGGGCTAGGCTGCACGCCTGAAAATGCTGCAAAGCCGCATGATAACGCTAACAGCGCCAAGCATTTGCCCTTGGTGCTGGGTTCTGCGGTAGGCAAGCCCGAGGGCGGGTGATAAGGGGGGGGCAACCTTCCGAATCTCGCCCAAGCGGAGTGCTGCAATGGCTGCTATGACCGAACCGAAACTCATTTCGGGTAACGCCAATCTAACCTTGGCAAAATCCATCGCTCGCCGGATGTCTATGCATCGCGGCATGTCGGTGAACCTCGTCGACGCCCGCATTGAGCGCTTTAACGACGCGGAAATCTTTGTCGAGGTTTACGAGAACGTGCGCGGCGAGGATATGTATATCATCCAGCCGACCTCGAACCCGGCGAATGATAACCTGATGGAATTGCTGATTATGTGTGACGCACTGCGCCGCTCTTCGGCGGACCGCATCACCGCTGTCATCCCCTATTTCGGCTATGCCCGCCAAGATCGCCGCGCCAAAGCCCGCACGCCGATCACCGCCAAACTGGTCGCCAATATGATCGCCGAAGCCGGCGTTGACCGCGTTCTGACGTTGGATCTGCACGCTGCACAGATTCAGGGGTTCTTCGATATCCCCGTCGATAACCTCTATGCCTCGCCCGTGTTTGCCCTTGATATCGAGCACAACTTCAAAGGCCAAATGGATGATCTGATGATCGTCTCGCCCGACGTGGGCGGTGTGGCGCGCGCGCGGGAATTGGCCAAGCGGATCAACGCACCGCTGTCGATCGTCGACAAGCGTCGCGAAAAAGCGGGCGAGATCGCCGAGATGACCGTCATCGGCAACGTCGAAGGCAAGAAGTGCATCATCGTCGACGACATCTGCGACACCGCAGGCACGCTGTGTAAGGCAGCAGAAGTGCTGATGGAGAACGGTGCGACCGAGGTTCACTCGTATATCACCCACGGCGTCCTGTCGGGCCCTGCGGTGGAGCGTGTGCAAAATTCGGTGATGAAGTCCTTGGTGATCACCGATTCGATCGAGCCGACTGAAAAGGTCAAAAGCTGCCCCAACATCCGCATTGTGCCGACAGCACCCATGTTTGCGCAAGCCATCCTGAACATCTGGAACGGCACCAGCGTCTCGTCGCTGTTCGAGACTGATACGCTCGTGCCAATCTACGAAGGCATGTACCAGCGCGGCTAAGCTTGCTCAGGTGGGTCAAGTGCCCACCTGACGCCCCTGCTAGTGAACGTCCCACTGGTCTTCGTCTTTGACGACCCCCATCGCCATCCAGTCCGCGCGCACCCGCGCGATCCGCGAATCCCCCCACGTCCGAAACACCAGATGAAAACCGTCCTTGGTGATCTTCTCTGCTGTGATGTCGGCCCGCGAGTTTTGCCGCGAATCTATGTCCCACATCGACAAGGACACGTGCACGATAGGTGCCTCGGCAAAGGGTTCTTTGAACTTGATCAAGTGGCGGCTTTCGCGGTCCCCCTGCCCTGTCCACATCGGTCCGCCATCGGCAAAATCCGAGAACAGGACGCGGCTGCCCTGCAAAACACCAAAAGAGTTCGCGCTAATGCGTTTCATATAAAATTCCAAAGCTTGGCAGAGTTTAATACAGATTTTGGACAAAAATAGGACTGAATGTAAAAAGGCCCCGCAAACTGCGGGGCCTTTTAGTTTACTTTGCTCGCTTAGAAGCCTGCGGCAGTCCGAACGGCCACAAGATCGGCCATTGCTTTGTCGGCAGCATCCTTGTCAACGGCAACTGCCGTTGCTTCGGAAGCGTCCGCGATCAGCTGCGCCATCAGTTCTGCGTTCAGCTCTTCCAAGGGAATCGCACGCTCTGCCAGAACCGAAACCGAGGTCGCCGAAATATCAGCAAAGCCACCGGTCACGACGTAGGATTTGACGCCAGCAGCCGAAGCCACCTTCAAAATGCCAGCCCGCAGCGAGGTGATGGTAGGGGCATGCCCCTCCATCGCCGTTAGGTCACCGTCGGCGCCGGGAATATTGACCTCGGTCGCGGCAACAGAGGCAAGCCTGCGCTCCGGCGAGACGAGATCGAATTGCAGCGTTCCAGCCATTTTGCCCCCTTATGCCGCAGCAGCGGCAAGACGCTGTGCTTTGGCGATAACGTCAGCGATACCGCCAACCATATAGAAAGCAGCTTCTGGCAGGTGGTCGTATTCACCAGCCACAACAGCTTTGAACGACGCAATGGTGTCTTCCAAAGGAACCTGAACGCCGTCAGAACCGGTGAAGACCTTTGCAACGTCGAACGGCTGCGACAAGAAGCGCTCGAGTTTACGCGCGCGGGTCACGGCCAGTTTGTCGTCTTCCGACAGTTCGTCCATGCCAAGGATGGCGATGATGTCTTGCAGCGACTTATAGCGCTGAAGAACTTTCTGAACGTCGGTCGCAACGGTGTAGTGCTCTTCGCCGATGATCAGCGGGTCCAGCAGACGCGAGGTCGAACCAAGTGGGTCCACAGCTGGGTAGATGCCTTTTTCCGAGATCGAGCGGTCGAGAACCGTGGTTGCGTCAAGGTGCGCAAACGAGGTCGCCGGTGCAGGGTCGGTCAAGTCATCGGCAGGAACGTACACGGCCTGAACCGAGGTGATCGAGCCGTTCTTGGTCGAGGTGATGCGTTCTTGCATCATACCCATGTCGGTCGCCAGAGTTGGCTGATAGCCCACGGCCGAAGGAATACGACCCAAGAGAGCCGACACTTCCGAACCAGCTTGGGTAAAGCGGAAGATGTTGTCCACGAAGAACAAAACGTCTGCGCCGGTTTCGTCGCGGAACTGCTCTGCCATGGTCAGACCCGAAAGAGCGATACGCATACGCGCACCTGGAGGCTCGTTCATTTGGCCGTAAACCAGAGCGATTTTCGACTTGGTAAGGTCTTCAAGGTCGATAACGCCGGATTCGATCATCTCGTGATAAAGGTCGTTGCCTTCACGGGTCCGCTCGCCAACACCAGCGAACACGGAAACGCCCGAGTGCACTTTTGCGATGTTGTTGATGAGTTCCATGATGAGAACGGTTTTACCAACGCCAGCACCGCCGAAGAGGCCGATTTTGCCGCCTTTGGTGTAGGGCGCCAAAAGGTCGATGACCTTGATGCCGGTGACGAGGATCTGCGATTCAGTCGCCTGTTCCGAGAAAGCCGGAGCTGGCTGGTGGATCGAGCGAGTCTCGGCTGCGTTCACTGGGCCACGCTCGTCAACGGGCTCGCCGATGACGTTCATGATGCGGCCAAGAGTTGCTTTGCCGACGGGAACCTGAATAGGCGCGCCTGTGTCGGTCACGGCTGCGCCGCGAACCAGACCTTCGGTCGCATCCATCGCCACGGCGCGGACAGTGCTTTCGCCAAGGTGCTGGGCCACTTCGAGAACCAGCGTCTTGCCATTGTTGTCACAGGTCAGTGCGTTCAGAATTGCGGGAAGTTCGCCTTCAAACTGCACGTCAACCACGGCGCCGATCACCTGAGTGATCTTGCCTGCCGCGGCAGCTGCTTTCGGTGCTTTTGCCATAATGTTTCTCCGGTTTCTCAGAGCGCCTCAGCGCCCGCGATGATTTCGATAAGCTCGGTGGTGATCGCAGCTTGGCGCGAGCGGTTATAGATCGTGGTGTACTTGCTGATCATTTCGCCTGCGTTGCGCGTCGCGTTGTCCATCGCGCTCATCCGAGCACCCTGTTCAGACGCACCGTTTTCAAGCAGAGCGGTAAAGAATTGCGTCGCAACCCCGCGTGGCAGCAAGTCAGCCAAGATGGCCTCTTCGCTGGGTTCGTAATCGTAGAGCGCCGAAGCGGAGCCCCCTTCATACACCGCAGGAATGATCTGCTGAGCGGTTGGGATCTGCGCGATAACCGATTGGAACCGGCTAAAGAAGATCGTCACCACGTCGCATTCACCAGCTTCAAAACGCGCCAGCACGTCCCGCGCGATGCTTTGCGCATTGGTGTAACCCACACGCTTCACGTCGCTCAGGTCGATATGACCCACCATGTTCGCAGCAAAGTCACGACGCAGTTGCTCGCGGCCTTTTTTGCCAACAGTCAGGATCTTGACGGTTTTGCCCGCCGCGATCAGCGCATTTGCTTTCGCCCGTGCCAGCTTGACGATGTTCGAGTTGAACCCGCCTGCCAGACCGCGCTCGGAGGTCATAACGACCAACAACTGCACCTGATCCGAGCCCGTCCCAGCCAAAAGCCGGGGCGCGCTGGTAGAATTTCCAACCGACGCCGCAAGTCCACCCATGACCGCATTCATGCGCTCGGCATAGGGCCGAGCCGCTTCGGCGGCTTCTTGGGCGCGACGCAGTTTTGCCGCCGAGACCATCTGCATGGCCTTGGTGATCTTGCGAGTATTTTTGATACTCGCAATCTTGTTTTTTAACGCCTTAAGGCTGGGCATGTGCTATCTCCCCTGCCCCGCCCTCAGGCGAAGTCTTTCGCGAAAGCGTCAAGCTCTGCACGGATGGCTTTTTCCAGATCGCCCGAAACTTTACGGTCGTTCTTGGTGATGTCTTCCAGCAGCGCCTTGCCTGGACCGCGAAGGTGCTTGAGCATGCCAGCCTCATAACGACCAACATCCTTCACAGCGACCTTATCAAGGTAACCGGCGGTGCCTGCATAGATCACGCAAACGATTTCCGCAGTGGTCAGCGGCGAGTACTGTGGCTGTTTCATCAGCTCGGTCAGACGTGCGCCACGGTTCAGCAACTGCTGGGTCGAAGCGTCAAGGTCGGAACCGAACTGCGCGAAGGCAGCCATTTCGCGATACTGAGCAAGCTCGAGTTTCACTTTACCAGCAACCGACTTCATGGCGTTGGTTTGTGCAGCCGAACCAACCCGCGAAACCGACAGACCGGTGTTCACAGCAGGGCGGATGCCTTGGTAGAACAATTCGGTTTCAAGGAAGATCTGACCGTCGGTGATCGAGATCACGTTGGTTGGAATAAACGCCGAAACGTCGCCGCCTTGGGTTTCGATGATCGGCAGAGCGGTAAGCGAGCCCGAACCAAAATCTTCGTTCAGCTTCGACGAACGCTCCAGCAGACGGCTGTGGAGATAGAAAACGTCGCCTGGGTAAGCTTCGCGACCTGGTGGACGGCGCAGCAAGAGCGACATCTGACGATAGGACACAGCCTGCTTGGAAAGGTCATCATAGACGATCAAAGCGTGACGGCCGTTGTCGCGGAAGAATTCTGCCATCGCGGTCGCAGCATAGGGTGCGAGGAACTGCAGCGGAGCTGGGTCCGAAGCGGTTGCAGCAACGACGATCGTGTATTCAATCGCGCCGGTTTCTTCGAGCTTTTTCACCAGCTGAGCAACGGTCGAACGCTTTTGACCGATCGCAACATAGATGCAGTACAGCTTTTTGCTTTCGTCGTCGCCAGCAGCCTCGTTATAGACTTTCTGGTTCAGAATAGTGTCCAGAGCCACAGCAGTTTTGCCGGTCTGACGGTCACCGATGATCAATTCGCGCTGGCCACGGCCAACGGGGATCATAGCGTCAACGGCTTTGAGGCCAGTTGCCATCGGCTCGTGAACCGATTTACGCGGAATGATGCCTGGTGCTTTTTGGTCAGCAACGCGACGCTCGGACGATTCAATCGGGCCTTTGCCGTCGATTGGGTTGCCAAGACCGTCAACAACGCGGCCCAACAGGCCGTTGCCGACTGGAACGTCCACGATGGACTTGGTGCGCTGAACCGTGTCGCCTTCTTTGATGGCTTGGTCGGAACCAAAGATAACCACACCGACGTTGTCGGTTTCAAGGTTAAGCGCCATGCCGCGGATCCCGCCTGGGAATTCCACCATCTCACCGGCTTGGACATTGTCCAGACCGTGCACGCGAGCAATACCGTCGCCTACCGACAACACGCGGCCGACTTCTGCAACAGCAGCGTCCTTGCCGAAGTTCTTGATCTGATCCTTAAGGATCGCAGAGATCTCAGCAGCCTGAATTCCCATCACCCAACCTCTTTCATTGCATTCTGAAGTGCCGCGAGCTTCGCCTTGACCGAGGTATCGATCATGGACGAGCCGAGCTTAACGATAAGGCCGCCGATGAGGCTTTCATCAACGGTAGTTTTCAATTTGACGTCTTTGCCGACTTTTGCCTTGAGCGAGGCGACAAGCGCCGCAGCTTGCTGGGACGACAGTTCGGTCGCCGAAGTGACCTCGGCGGTGACTTCGCCTTTTTCAGTAGCGATACGCGAGCGCAGGTCGGTGACCAGTTGCGGCAGCACGAAGAGCCGACGCTTGGACGCCATCAAAGCGAGCGTGTTTGCCATCGCGGACGACAGGCCCATTTTGGCCGCTACAGCCGCCATGGCGCGCGACTGTTCGTCACGAGTCACGATGGGCGAAGCAATCAGTTCGCCAAGCTCGGGGCTAACAGCCAAGGCAGCCCCCAGCGCTTCGGTATCGGCCTCAAGCACCGCTAGGCCTTTTTCTTCTTTCGCAATCTCAAACACGGCCTGCGCGTAGCGCGCTGCGATGCTCAAGGAGATTGAAGCTGGTTCGGACACGTCAACCCTTCCGCTGTATAGGCCCCTCACGTGAACCGCCTTCAGGTTTCATCCCGATTGCGGCGCATACTTAGGGCATGCGTCTCTTGATTTTCTGCGTCTCTAGCAGAGCCTTCACAATGCCGCAACCACGTTGGTTGCGCATTTTTCCGCCTATTGCGACAGGTTCGGGCAGGGACTTCGCACGCGTCACCGCTAACGCGCGGCGATGCATAAGAGTTTTGCTCGGAAATATTATCAATTCCGCTCAAATGCATACCAAAAGCGGCATAAGCGTCGATTTCTTGCCAAAGACGCTGCGTCCACAGGCATCAAGCGGCGAATCCCGAACCGCGACAAAATAGCCATAGCGCCACGCTGCCAGAGCAGTGATTCTCGCTATCGCTCGCAGCTGTGCGCGCCCTCTTTGGCTGCGGGAAGCGCCGCGCCGACGCCTTCCAGGACCCGCAACGGACGGCGCACCGCACTCGCCAAGCTGCCCTTGGTCGGCGCATAGGTGTGCTTGCTGGCCTCGACCATCAGCACCCCGCCCGCCAGCCACGGCAGATGCCGGCCAAAGCCTTCCCAAAAGTTCGAGGTCCGCAGCCAGAACCGGCTCTCGGACGGGGGCGCGAACAAAAGGGTCATGCTGCGTTCGGGGGAAAAGCCGTATTCGCGCAACATGCCTTCAAGCTGACCGCCCGAATAGGGCTTACCAAAGCCAAAGGGCGTGCCATCGCGCCGCGCCCATAGCCCCGCACGGTTGGGCAGCACAAACACCACCCGACCACCGGGGCCCAGCACGCGATGTGCCTCGGCCATCACTGCCGAAGGGTTGTCCGAGGTTTCAAGCCCGTGCATCACCACCAAGCGGTCCACATGTCCCGTCGGCAGCGGCCACTGTGTCTCTTCACACAGCACCGAGACGTTATCCATCCCCGCAGGCCAAGGCATCACCCCCTGCGGCCCCGGCATCAGACCAATCACCCGCCGCGCATCGGCCAGATAGGGCCGCAACAACGGCACCGCAAAGCCAAAGCCCGCGACAGTTTGCCCCTTCACGGGCGGCCACATACGCACCAACTGATCGCGGATCGCACGCTGTGCCACCCGCCCCAAGCGCGTGCGATAATAGAAATTGCGCAGGTCAAGCACATCAAGATGCATTGCGGGACAGAGCCTTTACCGTCAAACTAGCCTGATCATAACAAGAAGCCCCCGCAAAGCCACCCGCGTTCTCGCAGCAGAAAGGCCCGCCATGTCGCTCGATCTTGTCACCATCCCCTGCCTCAAGGACAATTACGCGTATCTGCTGCATGATACCGCGACGAAAGAAACCGTGCTGATCGACGCACCCGACGCCGCACCGATCTTGGCCGAGCTGGACAAACGGGGCTGGCGGCTGGATGCGATCTGGCTGACGCATCACCACTGGGACCATATCGATGGCGTCTCGGCGATCGTCGAGGCGACCTCGGCCGAAGTGCTGGGCGCGGCCGCTGATGCCTACCGCTTGCCGCCGCTCAGCCGTGCGCTGAACGAAGGCGACACCATCCAGATCGGCGCTGAAGAGGCACATGTGCTGGATGTATCAGGCCACACGCTGGGCCATATCGCGTTTTACCTGCCGACTTCGGGCATGGCGTTTACCGCTGACAGCCTGATGGCCGCAGGCTGTGGCCGCTTATTCGAAGGCTCGCCCGACCTGATGTTTGAAAGCCTTGCCAAGCTGCGCGCCCTGCCACCAGAGACGCTGATTTGCTCGGGGCATGAATACACAACATCGAACCTGACCTTTGCCGCGACGGTCGATCCGCAGAACGAAGCCCTGCACGCCCGCATCGCCCGCGTCGCCAAAGCCCGCAGCGAAGGCCGCGCCACCGTCCCCTCTCGTCTGTCAGGAGAATTGGCGACCAACCCTTTCTTGCGCACCAATGACCCCTATATAAGAGCAACGCTCGCCATGCCGAACGCAACCGAAGCGGAAGTTTTCACCAAACTCCGCGCTCTCAAAGATGTGTTCTAGGCCAAACAGCCTTCTCATCATCACTTTTTATCACTGAACGCCGAAAAACCGAAATCTTGCCGAATTAGGGCTTGAAGATCGCAGAATAAAACCGATCCTTTACTATATGAGGCCATGGTGAATGTGGGTTGAGCAGCCCACTGACCCCGCAGGACAGGAGCACGAAAACAGTGCCATCATTTTCGACAACACTCGAACAAGCTATTCATGGCGCCTTGGCGCTGGCAAACGCGCGTCGCCACGAGTTGGCAACGCTGGAACACCTTCTGCTTTCGCTGATCGACGAGCCTGATGCGGCCCGCGTGATGAAGGCATGTTCGGTGGATCTGGACGTTTTGCGCAAAACCCTTGGCGACTTCATCGACGATGACCTTTCGACTTTGGTAACCGAAGTCGAAGGCTCCGAAGCCGTCCCAACCGCCGCATTCCAGCGCGTCATTCAGCGCGCCGCGATCCATGTCCAATCGTCGGGCCGCTCGGAAGTCACGGGCGCCAACGTCTTGGTCGCCATCTTTGCCGAGCGCGAATCCAACGCCGCTTATTTCCTGCAAGAGCAGGATATGACCCGCTATGACGCGGTGAATTTCATCGCGCATGGCGTTGCAAAAGACCCCGCGTTTGGCGAACAGCGCCCCCTCAGCGGTTCAGAAGAGCCGCACCACGAAACCCCCAAAGCCGAGGCTGGCGAGGCGAAGGAATCCGCGCTGTCCAAGTATTGCGTCGACCTGAACGTCAAAGCGCGCAAAGGCGATGTGGACCCCCTGATCGGGCGCGAGTCCGAGGTGGAACGCTGCATCCAAGTGCTGTGCCGCCGCCGCAAGAACAACCCGCTGTTGGTGGGCGATCCGGGCGTCGGTAAAACTGCGATTGCCGAAGGTTTGGCGCGTAAAATCGTTAATCATGAGACGCCGGAAATCTTGGCGCATGCCACGATCTATAGCCTTGATATGGGCGCACTGCTTGCGGGCACCCGCTATCGTGGCGACTTCGAGGAACGCCTCAAGGCCGTGATGAAAGAGATGGAGGATCACCCAGACGCGATCCTGTTTATCGATGAAATTCATACGGTTATAGGGGCTGGTGCAACGTCGGGTGGGGCTATGGATGCCTCGAACCTGTTGAAACCTGCGCTGCAGGGCGGCAAGCTGCGCTGCATGGGCTCGACCACATACAAAGAGTTCCGTCAGCACTTTGAAAAGGACCGCGCGCTGGCACGTCGCTTCCAAAAGATCGACGTGAACGAGCCTTCGGTGCCAGATGCGATCAAGATCCTGATGGGGTTGAAGCCGCATTTCGAAGAGCATCACGACCTGCGCTATACCAACGACGCAATCAAATCGGCGGTCGAGCTGGCGGCGCGCTATATCCATGACCGCAAGCTACCCGACTCCGCGATCGATGTGATCGACGAAGCGGGGGCGGCCCAACATCTTTTGGCGGACTCCAAGCGCCGCAAGACTTTGGGCGCAAAAGAGATCGAAGCCGTGGTCGCCAAAATTGCCCGTATTCCGGCGAAATCGGTGTCCAAGGACGATGCAGAAACGCTGCGCGATCTGGAAAAGACGCTCAAGCGGGTGGTCTTTGGCCAAGACAAGGCTGTGGAATCGCTCTGCTCGGCGATCAAGCTTGCACGTGCAGGTCTGCGCGAACCCGAAAAGCCCATCGGCAACTATCTCTTCGCTGGTCCGACCGGCGTGGGCAAAACCGAAGTAGCGCAACAGCTTGCAAGCTCGCTTGGCCTCAAACTGCTGCGCTTCGATATGTCGGAATACATGGAGAAACACGCCGTTTCCCGTCTCATCGGTGCGCCTCCGGGCTATGTCGGTTTTGACCAAGGTGGCATGCTGACTGATGGCGTCGATCAAGACCCGCATTGCGTGCTCTTGCTGGACGAGATGGAAAAGGCGCACCCGGACGTTTACAACATCCTGTTGCAGGTGATGGACCACGGCAAGCTGACCGACCACAACGGTCGCACGGTTGATTTCCGCAACGTGATCTTGATCATGACGTCGAATGCAGGCGCTTCCGAGCAGGCGAAAGAGGCGATCGGCTTTGGCCGCGCGCGTCGTTCGGGCGAGGATACCGCGGCAATCGAGCGGACCTTCACACCCGAATTCCGCAACCGTCTGGACGCTGTGATCTCGTTCTCGCCGCTGTCGAAAGAGGTGATTATGGAAGTGGTCACCAAGTTCGTGCTGCAACTCGAAGCACAGCTGATGGACCGCAACGTGGTCATCGACCTCACGCCAGAGGCCGCAGCTTGGCTGGGTGAAAAGGGTTACGACGACAAGATGGGCGCCCGCCCGCTTGGCCGCGTCATCCAAGAGTACATCAAGCGCCCGCTCGCCGAAGAGCTTTTGTTCGGCAAGTTGGTCAAAGGCGGCACCGTGCATGTCTCTGTGAAGGACGGGGAACTCTGGCTCACCTATGAAGAGCCGCAGAAAGCTCGGATTTCGGGCAATAAGACCCCACTGCTCACAGCAGAGTAAATTTGAAAAATCAAAAGCCCCCCGCGTCATCCGTGGGGGGCTTTTCTATGTGGAACCGCCGCTCAGCTAGGGCATCGCCCTATCTCTCGGTCAGTTTCAATTCAATCCGCCGGTTCTGCGCCCGCGCTTGCGCAGTTACCCCCAGAGCAACGGGCTGATATTCGCCAAAGCCCGTGGCCGCCATCCGCTCTGGTGGAAAGCCAAGCCCATCCTGCATATAGCGCACAACCGACAGCGCCCGCGCTTGGCTCAGTTGCCAGTTGTCCTTGAACTCGCCCGTCCCCGACAACGGCACGTCATCGGTGTGGCCATCAACGCGGATGATCCAGTTGAGGTTGGACGGAATCTTCGCTGCGACATCGTCCAGAATTTTCACGACGCTGGCGATTTGCGCACGGCCTTCGGGGGCAAGTTCAGCAGAACCCGCCGTAAACAAAACCTCGGACGAAAATACAAACCGGTCCCCGACGACACGTACGCCGTCACGACCCTGAAGCAGTTGCGAAAGCTCGCCGAAAAACTCGCTTCGGAAGGTCTCCAGATCGGCGTTCTCTGCTTCTAGCCGCTTGCGCTCGGCCTCTTCAAGCTCGGCGCGGCGCTTTTGTTCTGCCGCGACCTGCGCCAAGGCTGCGTTAAGTTTGCTGCCAAGCGCCTCGATTTGCACATTTGCATCGACATCCTTGGCCGCCGAATCGTCCAGAATATTCTGCAGCTCGCCCAACTGCGCCCGCAGCGCCGCAATCTGTTGGTTCAGCGCCTCGACACGCAGAGCGGCCGCGACGGACTTGGCCTGCTCTTCGGACAAAGCGGCCTGCGCGGTCGCCAAAAGCTGCGAACTCCGTCTGCCCAGACTGCGCTTTTTGCGCGGCCTCGGTGCGGGCTGCGGCCAAAAGCGTCAGCGTCTCTTCGGCCTTTTTGCGCTGTTCCTCCAAGGCCAAGGTCATCGCAGTCAGCGCCGCATCCGACCCCTTGAGCTTTTCCTGCAGTGCCGAAAGCGCTGCGGCATCCACCAAGCGGCTTGCTTCGGCCTCCGATAGTTTCGTCTGTGCTGCCTGCAAATCGCTGTCGCGGGTGGCGGATTTGCTTTGCAAATCCTTGATCAACGCATCCAGCGCCTCGCGCTTTGCTGCGGCCAGTCGCGCTTCTTCTGCGGACTTATCGACCTCGGTGCGCGCCTTCGCCAAGGCCAGCTGCATCGCCTCTTGATCGGACAGAATCTTGGCCTGCGTGGTTTGCAAATCGGCCACCTGCCCACGGGCCGCATCACGCTCTGCCAAAAGCGAGGCGACCTGCGCCTCAAAAGTGGCGACCCGCCCCTGCGCCGCGGCCAGTGCGGCCTCTTTCGCTGAAATCTGCCCTGTCAATGTCGCGATCAGCGCCGTTTGCTCTTCGCCACGCGCCCGTGCCGCTGCCAGATCGGTGTTCAGCTGTCCCACTGCGGTGGTCAGTTCGGCGACCTTGCCACGCTCCAACCCCAGCGCATCCGCAAGGCTTGCGACCTGCGCCGTCAACTGGTCCAACTCCGTCGTCTGCGTGGTAATGGTGTCGCGCAGCACCGATTGCATCACGGTAAAGATGGTCAAAACGAACATCAACACCATCAGAAGCGTCGTGACCGCGTCCACAAACCCCGGCCAAATCATCGAGCTGTCGCGTTTCCGGCGCAGGGCCATGACTTAGCCTCGCCCCGGAACGCCGCGGACCAACTGGCGCACGGATGCTGTCAGCGCCGAGATGTCGCCGCGCAAATCGGCAAGGCTCTCTTGCCGCCCCGCAGACATTTCTTCAAGAATTCTAAGCAGTTGCACGTCGATTGAGCGAAGCCGCATCCGGCTTTCGGCGTCGGAATGCGCACCACCCTCGGCACCTGTCAGCGCTGCAATCAACCGCTCTTGGCCTTCGGCGATCCGTTCCAACGCGGCGGTTTGACCACTTTCAACCTGAAGCTTTTGCCCCAACAAGGCCACCGACTGCGACAGCTCTGCCAAGGCACGCTCGCCGCCTGCGCGGTTGCCCTCGACTTGCGCGAAAAGGCTCTGCATGACTTCTACCTGCTCGGCCAGATGATCCAGAACCGCCGACGCGGCCCCCGCATCCCCGCCATCACCATCGCCCGCAGCAAAGCCGACGCGGGTGATCGAGGACAGCCACTCCTCCAACTCGCGCGCGAAACGGTTCTGCCCGTGGCCCGCAAAGAGTTCAAGCAGCCCCACAACAAGAGAGCCCGCAAGACCCAAAAGCGAGGACGAAAACGCCGTCCCCATGCCGCCAAGCTGGCTCTCCAGCCCCGACATCAGCTTGCCAAACACCTCAAGCCCCGTCTCACCTTCTTGGGGCGCAAGCGAGCGAATGGTATCGACCACCGCCGGAACAGTCGTCGCCAAACCGTAGAACGTCCCCAAAAGGCCAAGGAAAACCAAGAGGTTGGTAAGGTATCGCGTGATGTCGCGCGCTTCGTCAATCCGGCTCTCGACCAACTCCAAGATCGAGCGCGAGGACGATGACGAGATCTGCATCCGCGCGCCACGGGTGCGCAGCAGATGTGCCAGAGGGGCCAAAAGTTGCGGCGGTTTCGCGTCTTCAAAGCCGACGTCGTGGCGCACGAACCGTTCGATCCAAGAAACCGATTGCGCCAGCGTAAACACCTGCCAAAAACAGGTGATCACGCCCAACAGAAACACCAATCCGATGCCGCCATTAAGCCACGGGTTGGCATTGACGATGCCAATCACCTTTGAATGCAGCAGCCACGCCCCTGCGAAAACCAAGATCACCACCATCAACATGGTGACAATCTGGCGGATGGGTTGGCTGAAGTAGGCGGCCTGTACCTTGGTCTTTTCCATGTCGACGGTTCTATCCGGCTGTTATGTTCCGAGCGATGATAGCAGGCTGCGGGCTTGTGCCAAGCGAAACCCTAGTCGCAGGCCTGAACTTCTGCGGCAAGCCAAGTTAAATCAGCGTCTTCGATGCCCAAAGCCGCCAAATGTGCCGCAGTAGCAATAAGATAGTCGCGGTTCGTGCCGCGCCCGCCGATCGCTTTGGCGATCACAGCCGCCTGTTGGTTCAGATCCAGATGGCAATACTGGACATGCTCGGGGTCGATCACATAGGCCACTGCCTCGACCCTTTCACCGCCCGCAAGGTCAATCGGCAAGCGCCGCTCAAGATAGGCCGAAGACACCAGCTCGCGTTCGCGCAGTGCCGCGAGCGTTGCCTCTTCGGCCCCCGCTTGAACGCGAAAGCCGACGCCGTCACAGAACTTGCCCGCAGCATGATCGAGCGCAAGCACCAGCCCCGGGTCGGTCTCGGTGCCGCGATGATGGATCGACCACATACAAAACGACCGCTGCCAATCATAGAGCCGCGCGACCCGCTGCTCTGCGACCGGAAACTCTGGGTTCCAGATCAAAGACCCATAGCCGAAAACCCACATTGCCTCTGCCATCTGCCTAGCCCTCCGTTGGCAGGCGGTGTATGCTTGGTCACGGGCAAAGAAAAGAGGCAGTTGTGCGCAAGCTTTTATGGATCGCATTGACCGCTTCGGCGGCTTGGACGGGGTACTGGTGGGTTGGTGCGACCCAGATCGAGGACCGCGTCACCGCTTTTGTGGCCGCAAATCCGCAGGCAGGTGTCACCTTTGCCAGTGCCGATGTGCAGGGCGTCCCCAATCGGTTTGACCTGACCCTGACCGACTTGACGCTGGACCGCCCGACCGAGGGGATCCGCTGGCACACCCCCTTTGCCCAGATCTATGCGATGACGTGGAAGCCGTGGCACCTGATTGCAGCCCTGCCGACCAACCAAGAAATTACCTATCAAGGCCAATCCCTTACCCTGAACTCGCGGCAGATCATTGGCGATGTGATCGTGCATCCGAACGCCGATCTTGGGCTGCAAGAGGTGATCGTGCAGGGCAACGGGTTGGAGCTTCGCTCGGATGCCGAATGGCAGATCGGGCTAGACACGCTGCTGGCGTCCTTGCGCGAGGACCCGACCACCGCAAACCGCTATCGGCTTGGGCTGCGCGTCAACGAGCTGCGCCCCGATGTCAGCCTTGCCGATGAGATCGCAAGCGCAGACCTGCCCTCGACCATCGGTGAGATTTATCTTGACGCGCATGCCACTCTAAGCGCGCCGCTGGACCGAACCGCCGCGCAAACGCAGCCGACCCTGACGGCCTTGGACATCTCGGCAGCCCGTATCAGCTGGGGCGATCTCTTGTTCGCAGCCCAAGGCAGCCTTGCGCCCGATGCCAACGGCTTTGCGCAAGGCGAGATCGAGCTGCGCTTGCAGGGCTGGCAAAAGGTGCCGCCGTTTTTGGTGGCAGTTGGCGTGCTGCAACCGCAAATGCAGCAACCTGTGACCTCGGTTATGGCGGGGCTGGCAAGCCAAGGTGACGAGCCGGACGTGCTTGTGCTTAAATTGGTGGCAAAGGACGGGCGGATGGACCTTGGCCCCTTCCCTCTTGGCCCCGCGCCGCTGCTTCAGCGGCAGTAGGGCCCGTGGCTCTGGCGCGCGGTGTCAAAGTGCAGGTGGTCTTGATGGTAGCCGTCTGAACCTGGTCCCAGCGTCGTGCCGAAAATGCCGCAAGCTGCCTTTTGCGCTTTGCGGATGGTTTTGTTGTAATCGTTCTGCACCGTCCAAGTGCTGCCATCTGCAAAGACAAACCCAGCGATATCAATGGCTTTGCCGCGGCCATGTTCGCTGATCTTGGCACCCTTGACATTGTTGCGCCCGCGGCAGCTATAGCTGCCAAAGATCTGAAGCTCGACCACTTCGCGTCGTCCAAACGCAGGTTGCATGCCCTTCTTGACCCATTTGTTAAAGGCCTTCGCGGTCGTGCAATCGATGATGGCGGGTTGGCTAAAACGTACGCCGGAAACCGCGCTGACCTTCACGGGTTCCGCAATGCCGCAGCCGCTGATCGAGGATGTCACCGGTTCGATCTCGATGCCGCGAATGGCGGGATCGCCGCAAACCGACCCAGCGCGGCTTGGCTTAGGGTTACGGCTTTGCGGTTGCGCCGTGGGCAGCCCGGGTCGTGGCATTGGCCGCACGGACGAGGCCAAAGTGACCAGCGCTTCGCTTGGCTCAGGCGCAGCGACAGCGCGCGCCTTTGGGTAAATCGAGACGAGCGGCGCTTCGGCCAAGAGCGGGCCCGACAGCAAAGCCAAAGCAAACCCCAAGCGCGCCGCTCTCATCCGTTGGTCTCGGGAGATTTTTCTGGAACGCGGCCGAAATCTGGTGCTGACGTGTCCTGCCCAGCCTCGATAATTCCGCGGCGAATAGCACGGGTGCGGGTGAAATATTCGTGCAGGTGATCGCCGTCGCCCATGCGGATGGCCCGCTGCAAGACGAAAAGCTCTTCGGTAAAGCGGCCCAAAATATCCAGAACCGCATCACGGTTGGTCAGGAAAACGTCCCGCCACATCACAGGATCACTGGCCGCAATCCGCGTGAAATCGCGAAAACCTGTCGCCGAATACTGGATCACTTCCGAGTTCGACACCTGCGCAAGATGATCGGCAACGCCCACCATCGTATAGGCAATCAAATGCGGCGTGTGGCTGACCACGGCCAAAACCTGATCGTGATGCGCCGCATCCATCGTGTCGACTTTTGCCCCCATCGCCTCTAGCAACCCGCGCAGCCGCGCCAAAGCCTCGGCGTCGGTGCCGTCGATCGGCGTCAGCAACCACCAGCGATTTTTGTAAAGCGTGGCAAACCCCGAGCGCGGTCCCGAATACTCGGTCCCCGCCATCGGGTGGCCCGGAATAAAGTGGCAGGTGGCAGGGATATGCGGCGCGACGGCCTCGATCACGGCTTGCTTGACCGAACCCACATCGGTCACGGTCGCGCCTGCCTCCAGATACGGCCCGATCTCGGCTGCGACCGACGCCATCGCCCCGACTGGCACCGCAAGCACCACAAGATCCGCACCGCGCACCGCATCAGCAGCCGAGGCATAAACCGCGTCGCAAATCCCGATCTCTAGCGCCACATCCCGCGTCTCGGCCGACTTGGCATGACCGACGATCTCACCCGCTAAACCGCCCGCCCGCATCGCATGCGCCATCGACGACGCGATCAGGCCAAGCCCGATCAGCGCGACACGGTTGTACATGGGTTTGGTCATGCTTGCGCCTTAAACTGCCCGATAGCATGGGCCACACGGCGACAGCTTGCTTCGTCGCCCACGGTAATCCGCAAGCAATGCGGCAGCTTATAGCTCGCCACCCGACGCACGATAAGCCCTTGCGATTGCAAGAAAAGATCACAGGCCTCGGCCTCTTCCGCCGATGAAAACCGCGCCAGAATAAAGTTCGCAAGCGAGGTATCCGACGGGATGCCATGCTCGGCCAAGGCTTCGGCCAACCAGTGCCGCATCCGCGCGTTATCCGTGCGGCAGCGGTTGACATAATCCTGATCGCGCACCGCCGCTTCGGCGGTTTCCAACTGGGCATTCGACATATTGAACGGCCCGCGAATACGGTTAAGCACGTCAATGATATGCTTGGGCCCATAGCCCCAGCCCACGCGCAGCCCGCCAAGCCCGTAAATCTTGGAGAACGTCCGCGTCATGATCACATTGTCACGCGCCTCGATGAGGCCCAGCCCCGCGTCAAAGCCCTCAACGAACTCGGCATAAGCCCCGTCAAGCACCAGAATTGCCTGCGGTGGCAGCTTGGACGCCAGCCGCTCAACCTCAGCCGCAGAAATCATCGTGCCGGTGGGGTTGTTCGGGTTGGCGATAAACACCAGTTTGGTGCGCCGATTACAGGCCCGCAGAATCGCATCGACGTCCGTCGTGCGCTCACGCTCTTCCACCTCGACCGGAGTGGCCCCCGCGGCCAGAGCCGAAATACGATACATCAAAAAGCCGTGCTCGGTGAAAACCACCTCATCCTTCGGCCCCGCATAGGCTTGGCAAAGGAAATGGATGATCTCATCTGATCCTACACCACAAATCACCCGCGCCGCATCCAAGCCATGCACATCTGCAATCGCCGTGCGCAGCGACAGATGGTCCGTCAATGGATAACGGTGCAGCTGATGGACGGCGCGCGAAAACGCCTCCTTCGCCTTATCCGACGGCCCAAAGGGGTTTTCGTTCGACGAAAGCTTGAGCACATTCGTCACGCCCGCAAGCGATGCCTTACCGCCCTCATAAAGCGCGATATCCATGATGCCAGCCTGCGGCTTAATAAAGTCGTTCATCAGAGTTCCCCAAACACTTGCGCTGGGTTTTAGCTGTCGCGCGAAGGCATTGCCAGCAACAATTGATCAAAGCTTCAATGCGTCGCACAAAAACAAAAAGGCCCGCAAAAAGCGGGCCTTTCCTGCCGATAAACGGCTAAAATTAGTTCTTTGCGTAGTATTCGACGACCAAGTTTGGTTCCATCTGAACCGGATACGGCACATCGGACAGGCCAGGCGTGCGGATGAACGTCGCGGTAAGCTTCTGGTTGTCAACTTCGACATAGTCAGGAACGTCACGCTCGGTCAAAGCAATCGCTTCCATGATGACGGTCATCTGGCGCGACTTCTCACGAACAGCAATCACGTCGCCTTCTTTGACGCGGTACGAAGCAATGTTCACGCGCTGACCGTTGACGGTCACGTGGCCGTGGTTCACGAACTGACGTGCAGCGAACACGGTTGGAACGAACTTCGCACGATAAACCACTGCGTCAAGACGACGCTCAAGCAGACCGATCAGCATCTCGCCGGTGTCGCCTTTGACACGCTCAGCTTCGGTGTAGATCTTGCGGAACTGCTTTTCGGTCAAATCGCCGTAGTAGCCCTTCAGTTTCTGCTTAGCACGCAGCTGGGTGCCGAAATCCGAAAGCTTGTTCTTGCGGCGCTGACCGTGCTGGCCGGGGCCGTATTCGCGCTTGTTCACCGGGGACTTAGGACGGCCCCAGATGTTTTCGCCCATACGGCGGTCAATTTTATACTTGGCAGAGGTACGTTTTGTCATCTCTGATCTCCTTCTTTAGATTACGAAGGGCGTTGTCCTTTGGCCGAAGCCTGACAGGGTTCTTTTTGCAAAGACCACCAACACCAATGAAAAGCGCCGGACTTTCATCCGGCACTGACGCGGCTTATACAGCCCAGCCTCCCAGAGTCAACAAGCCCCAGCCATCTTTCGCGCCTCATTCACACTGGCACAAATACTCGCGGGGGGAGAGACCGCGCCAGCGGGCTCGGGGGGCAAAAAGCCCCCCCTCTTATGCCGCCAACTCATAGCGTAAAATTGCCGCCTCAGAGCCCGAGATATTGCGCCGCGCATAGCCACCATAGGCATGCGGATTGGTCTCTACATCCGGCAAGATCTCTTTCAGGCCCACGCGTTGCACAGGATCAACCGTGTCCATCGCGGTATTGGAAGGATGGAAGCTCTCGGTCTCCAACCCATTGGCCCAGACCACATTATGGCTCTCCAGCAGGATATGCACATAGGTCACCTCCCGCAGCAGATGATCGACTGTTATGGTGCTGTCGTTCACCAAATCCTCGGCCGCCACCAAGACTTCGGGCGTGTTGAACAAAGCCTGCGCCGCAGCCCCCGTCACCAACATCCGATGCTGGGGCGAAACCAACAAATCCTCGTCAGGCCGATAAAGCCCCATGGCATTTGCCTTGAACCGAATAGGCCGAAGATGCGGCATCGCATAAAGCCGCGCACCGCTCATCCGCCGAAATCCCGTCCAAAGCACCTGCTGCGGGCCATTGTCGCGGGTCAAAACCATGTCACCCCGCCGCAGATCGCGGATCTGGCGCATTCCGCTCGGCGTTGAAATCCGTGTTTCAGGTGTAAAGCAAATCACCCCGCCCGCGCCCCGCGCGCCTGCACCACTATGGGTGCGATCAATCGCGGTGCGCACCACCCAAAGATCTTGGTCAGGCGGCGGCAGCTCTCCGACCAACATCAACAAATGCGCGCCTGTGTCAGGCACCGCGATAATGGTGACCGTAAAGCTCTGATGCCCGTCCGTTACGATAAACGCCTGCTCCGGCAGCTCTTGCGGGCCGCTATCCAGCGAAGACTCCGGCTCGGACTCGCCCGTAACCGCAGCCCCGACCAAACGCCGCACCATGCGCGCCGCCTTTTTTCTCAGATCCGCCGCTCCCTCAGCCCCTTCCAGTCGCAACAGCCCCTGAGGTCCGTCCACGCGCACAGCCGCTCCCGTCCAGCGCCACACGGCGCCGACAGTCAGAATGTCCATACTCGCAGCCCTAAGGCCGTCTACTTCTGTTTGTGCCCAGGATATGACGAACGTGCCCAAAGAGCCCGTATTCATGCCTGTTTGCCTGCTCGTTTTTTGTCGTTTTTTATATTTGTACTGAAAGGTTAACAGAGCAGCGCAAAGCGCGCTATGGCAAAAAGGTCACAAATCGGCGGAATTGCCCTTTTAAAACTTAAGGTTGAGGCTCAGCGACCCAATCACCTGTCCTTCGGACTGGGACACGAATTCAGGACTTAGATAGCTAACCCCATAATAAAGCGAAGTTTTCTCACCTTGCCAATGCATACCCGCCCGCACGCGGCCACGGTCGTCACGCATCGCGGCACTGCCCGTGCTGGGCAACAAAGCCGAGTCAAAAACCCGCGCAATATCGCCCCCCAAAACAAAGCTAACTCCCTGATTTATCTGAGACTCTGCGACGCGATACCGCTGGCCCGTGGTCACATCTCGCGCCATCACTGTGCCGCGTCCGAACGACCCTACGACCATATCGCCGCCCACCCGCACAAAGCTCTCAACCCCAGCCTGTGCTTCGGCAAACGGACGTAGCGTCACCTGTGGCGTCACAGCAACAGTTCGGCCAATCTCGCCAAGTACCGTCGGGTAAACCGCGTTGCCAAGCTGGTTTGACACCACCAAAGGCTCGGCCATCCCCAAGGCATTGTGCACCCATTTCTGGAAATTGCTGATGCCGGTCTGCGGCCCTGTGATCACCAGATCGCCGCCCAAGCTCACGTCATTGCCTTGCCAGTCGAACTGGCTGTGCGCGCCCAAGGACAACATCCCGACGTAACGTCGATCCGTTGCCGCAGCCGTGGTCAAGCTGGCTGGCGCAATAATCTGCGAGCTTGCCCGATATTCAATCAGCGAACCAAAGCTCTTGGGCAGGTCCCCGTCAAACGACACACCGCGCAACATGCTCAGCTGATAGCTGCCCGTGCGCCAGCGGTCATGACCATCGCCAAGCGCGTCATTGCTGAACATCCGCCCCCACCCCAGCGTCACGCGCTGCTCGGCAGCAACAGGAGCCGCGGCAGCACAAAGCGCCAGAACCGCAAAAACTTTTGAAATCCGCATAAACCAATCCTCTCGACCCGAGGCCAAGCCTCACCTCTCGCGCCAAAACGATTCCCCGCCTCGGTCATTCTCCCTCTGATTGCTCATGCACTGTGGCAAGAAAATGGAAAACATATTGTTAATGGCAAAAAACTATCAAACTGCGACGAAAATCCCTCCTTGCTGCGCTCGGATCGCGCGGCGGCCTTTTTCCTGATCACGCAGGATTTCCGCCAATCACCAAGCTAACCCTTCCCACCCTGCGGCCTTGTCTGTATCATGGCGACGAAATGGCCTGAAAACGGCCAGACAAAGGCAGTAAATACGCCAAAAAGGCGACGATCAATGAAGGCAGGGCAAAGAACCCTGCGCAGAGGAGTGGGCATGACAGGTTCGGTAATCCGCAGTCTATTGTTGGCGGCAGCGGCGACGGCACTTTTGACGGGCTGCCAAGAAGGTGCTGGCGGGCCGTTTGCCTCCAAATCGGCCAGTGGCACGACGACGCAGCCGGTTGCGGGGGCGCGCTCGGTCAAGCTGGTTGACCGCGATGTCGAAGCGCCGCAAATCTTTCAAACCACGGACCAAGCGCTTTGGGATGGCCGGCCGTCTTTGGGCGGCGTTTGGGTGGCCTCGCCCGATGCCAAAGACCCAGAGCGGGTAATTCTGCGCAATCCTGCCAATGGCAAGTTTGTCATCGGCGCGCTGTTCCGCCGCGAGATCGAAAACCCAGGCCCCAAGCTGCAAATTTCTTCGGACGCGGCAGCGGCTTTGGGGATGCTTGCGGGTGCGCCTGCCAAGATCAACGTCACCGCCCTGCGCCGCGAAGAGGCCAAGGCGGCACCTGATGCCAACAAACCAATTCTTGACGCCGCCGAGACAGTGTCAACCGAAACGCTTGACCCGATCCCCGGAGCAGCAGCAGCCATTGATCGCGCGCAAGCCAAGGGCAAAAAGCCCGAAGCCGCGCCAAAGCCTGCTGCACAGGTCATCCCATCGGGCACCATCGCCTCAACCGCACTGCCCGCAGCCAAAGCCGCAGCCGCTCCGGCAGCAGCAGCCCCCAAGGCCGCATCTGCAAAAGGCAGCACCATCCAGATCGGCATCTTCTCGGTCGAAGCAAATGCCAAGCGCGCCGCAGCCACGCTGACCACCGCAGGCATCGCCAACGACATCCGCAGTGAAACCAGCCAAGGCAAACCATTCTGGAGCGTCACAACCCGTGGCGACGCCGCCGCCTTGGCCAAAGTGAAAAAAGCAGGCTTTAAAGACGCCTACTTTCTGAAAGGCTAACCCATGTTCTCTCGTTTCTTGTCGGCAGCCGTTGCCGTAGCCACCCTCGCCTGCCTGCCGCTGCAAGCCGCAGCGCAAAGCTTTGAAACCCCTGCCCGCTCGGCTTGGGTGTTTGATGTGGCCACCCATACCGTGCTGATGGATAAGAACGGCGAAGAAGCCGTGCCGCCTGCCTCGATGTCCAAGATCATGACCGTCAACATGCTGTTCGAGGCGCTCAAGGACGGGCGCGTCACTATGGACACCACCTTTGGCGTCTCGGACCACGCGATCAGCTTTACGGCGGCGGGGGGCTCGACGATGTTCCTGCAAAAGGGCGACCGCCCGACTGTGCATGACCTGATCCGCGGCATGATCGTGAACTCGGGCAACGATGCCTGCGTCGTGGTGGCCGAGGGGCTTGCGGGCACCGAAGCCGCCTTTGCTCAACAGATGACCGAACGCGGCCGCGCGCTTGGGCTTGAACATTCGACCTTTGCCAATGCCTCGGGTTGGCCAGACCCGAACCAGCGGATGAGCATGAAAGATCTGGGCCTGATCGCCCTGCGCCTGATCGAAGAATTCCCCGAGCTTTACACCGTCTTTTCGGAAACCGACTTCAACTATAAAAACCGCGCGCCTGCCAACTCTAGCAACCGCAACCCCTTGCTGGGGCTTGGGATTGGGGCTGATGGTTTGAAGACAGGTCACACCGAAGAAGCGGGCTATGGCATGGTCGGCTCTGTCAAGCAGGGTGAACGTCGCATCATCTTTGCGATTTCGGGGCTAGAATCGGCAGCCTCGCGCGCCACTGAAAGCGAGCGGATTGCGACTTGGGCGTTCTACCAATTCGCGCTGAAAACCGCGGCCAAAGCAGGCCAACCCATTGCCCAAGCCGCAGTGTTCATGGGTGCAGAGCCAAGCGTTGACCTTGTCCCCGCCGAAGACGTGCGCCTGCTGATCCCCGCGCTTGCGCAGGACGGGCTCAAGGCCGAGGTGGTCTATAACGGCCCGCTGCAGGCCCCCGTCGCCCAAGGCGCGCAAGTCGCCGAGCTGGTGATCGACGTGCCTGGTCTGCCAGAGCACCGCGTGCCTTTGGTCACCGCAACGGCAGTGGAAAAAGGTGGCTTTCTGATCCACATCACCGCAGCAGCAGAAAAGCTTTACGCTGACTATTTCGGCGCCAAGGCAGCAGCCAGCTAATGCCAGCCGCGTTCCTAAGCTTTGAAGGCATCGACGGCTCGGGCAAATCCACCCAAGCCCGCCTTTTGGCCGATCATCTGCGCGCCCAAGGCCACAGCGTCACTCTGACCCGCGAACCGGGAGGATCAGAGGGGGCCGAGCAGATCCGCCGCCTTGTGCTTGAAGGCGAGGCCGACCGCTGGTCAACCGAGACAGAGCTGTTGCTCTTCACCGCCGCGCGCCGCGATCATCTGGAAAAGACCATTCGCCCTGCCCTCGCGCGTGGCGAGATCGTGATTTGCGACCGCTTTGCCGACAGCTCTCGCATTTACCAAGGCCTGACCCGTGGCGACCTGCGCGCCACCGTGGATAAGCTGCACGCGCTGATGATCGGGGTCGAGCCTGACCTGACCTTTCTGATCGACATCGACCCAGCCCTTGGCCTGTCGCGCGCTGTTGCCCGCGCTGGTGCAGAGATGCGCTTTGAAACCATGGGTTTGGGTCTGCAAGAGAAAGCCCGCGCCGGCTTTCTTGCGCTGGCCGACGCCAATCCTGATCGCTTTCGGGTGATTCAGGGCGATGCAGCCGCGAACGCCGTTGCCCAAGCCGTGGCAGCCCAGCTGACATGAGCGATACGGCCCCCGAACCCGACCGTATCGAAGGCGCGCCGCATCCGCGCTTGACCCAGCGCCTGTTGGGGCAAGCCAAAGCGGAAGAGAATTTTCTGCAAGCCTTCAACGGCAAGCACCTGCACCACGGTTGGCTGATGACGGGTCCGCGCGGCGTTGGTAAGGCCACCCTTGCATGGAAGATCGCCCGCTTTTTGCTGGCCACGCCCGATAGTGACGGCGGCATGTTCGCAGCCCCCGCCCCCGAAAGCCTTGATATCCCAGACGATCATCCGATTTCGCACCGCCTTGCTGCGCTGACGGAATCGCGATTGTTTTTGCTGCGCCGCCCCTATGACGAAAAGGCTGCGCGGCTCAAGCAAGACATCACCGTCGATGAAGTCCGCAAGATGAAGTCGTTCTTTTCGCTGTCTGCCGCCGATGGTGGCCGCCGCGTTGCCATCATCGACAGCATCGACGAGATGAACGTCTCTGCCGCCAATGCGCTGCTGAAACTGCTGGAAGAGCCGCCACCGCGCGTGACCATCCTGATGATTTCGCACCAACCCGCCAAGCTGTTGCCGACCATCCGGTCCCGCTGCCGCGAGCTGCGGCTGGGGGCACTTGCGCCAGAACAGCTGTCGGATGCGCTGACCCAAGCGGGCGGTGATGTCTCGCCCGATGATCGCACAGCACTTGCGGAACTTGCGGGCGGCTCGGTCGGCGAGGCCTTTCGCATGACCAACCTCGACGGGCTGAAGCTTTATGACAACATGGTCAGCCTGTTTGCCACCCTGCCCCGCCTCGACCGCCCGCGAGCGCTGGCCATGGCGGAAAAAGGCGCAGGCAAAGGCGCCGAACCGCAGTTCGAGCTGATCGTGACGCTGCTTGATCTGTTCCTAGCCCGCCTTGCCCGTGCAGGCACGCTGCAACAGCTGCCGCCCGCTGCGGCGCGGGGCGAGCCTGACCTGATCGCAAGACTGTCGCCGACGCCCTATCACGCGCGCGAATGGGCCGATGCTGCGCAGCATTTGGGGCTTCGGGCGCGGCGTGGCAAATCGGTCAACCTTGACCCTGCCGCCCTTCTGCTAGATATGCTTTTGCACATAAACGAGACGGCGGCGAAGCTCGCCTAGCGCGGCCAAGGGGGCAAGCCAATGCCATTCGAAATCGTAGACAGCCACTGCCACCTCGACTTTCCCGACTTTAACGACGAGTTGCCCGAGGTCATCGCACGCGCGCAAGAGGCTGGCGTGTCGAGGATGGTGACAATCTGCACCAAGCTGCCAAGCCTGCCCCGCGTCCGCGACATAGTCGCGACCTATCCCAACGTGTTTTATGCCGCGGGCGTCCATCCGATGTCCGCTGCCGAACATGCACCTGTGACGGTGGACGATCTGGTGGCGCTGGCTTCGGACCCCAAGTTTGTTGGGATTGGCGAGACGGGTCTTGACTATCACTATACCGCCGAAAGCGCCGAGGTGCAGAAATCCAGCCTGCGCATCCATATCCAAGCCGCGCAGGAAACCGGCCTGCCGCTGATTATCCACGCGCGCGGGGCCGATGAGGACATGGCGAAAATTCTGCGTGAAGGCATGGACGCCAAGCCCTATTCCTGCGTCATGCACTGCTTTTCCTCATCAAAAGAGCTAGGGCTCGCGGCGCTTGATATGGGCTTCTATCTGTCGATGTCTGGCATCACCGCCTTTCCGAAAAGCCAAGAGTTGCGTGACATCTTTGCGCTGGCGCCGCTTGACCGCATCCTTCTGGAAACCGACAGCCCCTATCTCGCGCCGCCGCCCTACCGAGGCCGCCGCAACGAGCCCGCCTATACTGCCTTTACCGCCCGCAAAGGTGCCGAGGTCTTTGGCGTATCAGAAGAAGACTTCGCCAAGGCAACAACTGCCAATTTCGATCGCTTGTTTACCCGTGCAAAGGTGGCCTGATGGCGCAAATGCGATACACGATCCTCGGCTGTGGCTCTTCGGGCGGCGTGCCGCGCTTGGGCGGGCATTGGGGCGATTGTGACCCCGCCAACCCGAAAAACCGCCGCCGCCGTTGCTCTTTGTTGGTCGAGCGTTTGGACGCAGACGCGATCACCCGCGTGCTGATCGACACCACGCCCGACATGCACCACCAACTGCTGGATGTGGGCGTCGGCACGTTGGACGCAGTGGTCTATACCCACAGCCACGCCGACCACGTCCACGGCATTGATGATCTACGCCAGATCGTGATGAACATGCGCAACCGCCTGCCCGTTTGGGCCGATGCCCCCACCCAAGAAGCGCTGCTGTCGCGCTTTGCCTATGCCTTTGTGCAGCCTGCCGAGTCGCCCTATCCGCCGATCCTAGACCTGAACGCGATCCACGGCCCGTTCGAGATCACGGGCGCCGCTGGCCCCATCCGGTTCGAGCCGTTCACCGTCGATCATGGTTCGATGGACGCGCTTGGCTTTCGCATCCACGGGCTCGCCTATTTGCCTGATGTCATCACCATTCCCGAGGCGGCTTGGCCAAAACTGCAAGGCCTCGACATCTGGATTGTCGATGCGCTGCGCCGCACGCCGCACCCGACCCATGCCCACCTTGCCCTTGCGCTTGAGTGGATTGATCGGGTCAAGCCGCGCCACGCCGTGCTGACAAATATGCACCTTGATATGGATTATGCGACGCTCAGCGAAGAGCTGCCGCCACATATTCGCCCCGCCTTTGATGGGATGCAGCTGACGCTGGACCTGCCATGAGCGCGCTTTTGGACGTCATCCTGCCGGTTTTCTTGCTGATCGGCTTTGGATATGTCGCCGCCCGCATGACGCTTTTGTCGGAATCGGCGGTCGATGGCATCATGCGCTTTGCCCAGACCTTTGCGCTGCCCGTGCTGCTGTTCAAGTCCATTGCCGCGCTTGACCTGAGCCAAGCCTATAACCCCGGTTTGATGCTCTCTTTCTATACAGGGGCCTTTGCGGGCTTTGGCTTTGCGTTTTTCGGCGCGAAGCTGATCTTCAAGCGCCCGCTGACCGATTGTGTGGCGATTGGGTTTGCAGGGCTGTTTTCCAACTCGCTGTTGCTGGGCCTGCCGATCACCGAGCGCGCCTATGGCACCGAAGCTTTGGCGGGCAATTATGCGATCATCTCGATCCACGCACCGATCCTTTACACCTTTGGCATCTTGATGATGGAATGGGCGCGCTCGCAGGGGCGGGTCAGCAATCTGCCCGTGCTGCTGCGCCAAGTCGGCAAGGGCGTGATCACGCAACCGCTGGTGATCGGGATTATCTGCGGCTTTGCGGTGAATTTCTCGGGCCAACCGCTGCCGACCTTTGCCGCGGCTGCGGTCGAGATGATGGCGCGATCGGCTATTCCTACGGCGCTGTTCGGACTGGGCGGGGTGCTGTGGCGGTATCGTCCCGATGGCGACCGCGCGACGATTGCAATGGTGTGTCTGGCATCACTGGTTGTGCATCCGGCGGTGGCGTATCTGCTGGGCCACTTTGGCTTTGGGCTTGATACCGCGAGCCTGCGCTCGACCACGATCACTGCCGCGATGGCGCCGGGGGTGAACGCCTATATGTTTGCGCATATGTATGGGGTTGGGAAACGCGTCGCGGCCTCATCCGTTTTGGCCGCGACGGCGCTTTCGATTTTTACGACTTGGGGCTGGCTTCACATCCTGCCCTAAGCCTTATCACTGCGGAGACATCCCGCGCAGACGCTCGGAGCGGCGGCGCAGCAGCTCGATCGTTGCCAGCAGCGTCACCGAGAAGATCACAAGGATCGTCGCCACCGACAAGATCGCAGGCGAGATCGCTTCTCGGATACCGTTCCACATCTGTCGCGGAATGGTCTGTTCGTCATTCGCGCCGACAAACAGCACCACCACCACTTCGTCAAACGAGGTGACAAAGGCAAACAGCGCGCCCGAAATCATCCCCGGCAAGATCAGCGGCATCGTCACCTTAAAGAAGGTGGTCGAAGGCGAGGCCCCAAGGCTGGCGCTTGCTCGGGTCAATGAGTGGTCAAAACCCGAGAGCGTCGCCGTGACCGTGATGATCACAAACGGAATGCCCAAGGTCGCGTGCGCCATAATCACGCCCAAATAGGGGATGCCCCATTTGTTGATGCTGATGCTCGAGTAAAAGAAGAACAGACCCAAGGTGATGATGATCAAAGGCACGATCATTGGCGAGATCAGGATTGCCATGATGGTGCGGCGGTAGGGCATGTCAGGCCGCGACAGGCCAAGCGCCGCAAGCGTGCCAAGGAAGGTCGCGGTGATGGTAGCAAAGAACCCGACGATGATCGAGTTTTTCGCCGCATTGACCCAAGCCGCATCCCGCCAAACCGTCGCCCACCAAGCGCCATCGCGAGGCACATCGGTCGGCACATTCGGGTGCGTCAGCAGCAAGTCATACCAGCGCAGCGAATAGCCCGTCGGATCCAAAGCCAGCATCTTTTCCGTAAAGGTAAAGTAAGGCTCGGCGTTGAACGACAGCGGCATCACGATCAAGATCGGTGCGATCAAGAACAGGAAGATCAGCGCGCAGATCACTCGGAAGGTGTAGTACCATGCCCGCTCGAGCGGCGAGGCGTAAACTGGAAGTGCCATGTTGTGCCCCTTAACCCAATTTCAATTTATCAATGCCAACCAGCCGATCATACAGCCAGTAGAGCAACAGGATCGACGCAAGCAGGATCGTCGCCAAAGCCGCAGCAAGTGACCAGTTGTTCGATTTGTTCACATGGAAAGCGATCAGGTTCGAGATCAGCTGGCCTGACGCACCACCCACCAAGGCGGGCGTGATGTAGTAACCAACGGACAAGATGAACACCAACAAGCCGCCTGCCCCAATCCCTGGAATGGTCTGCGGCAGATACACGCGGCGAAAGGCGGTCCACGATGTCGCCCCAAGGCTACGCGCAGCACGCACATAGCTTGGCGGGATCGGCTTCATCACCGAATAAAGAGGCAAGATCATGAAGGGCAGCAAGATATGCGTCATCGCAATCACGGTGCCCAAGAGGTTGTTAATCATCACCAACCTTTGATCGTCGGCAATGATCCCCGCCCAAACCATCAGGCTGTTCACCACACCCTGACTTTGCAGCAGTACCATCCAAGAGGTCGTCCGCACCAAAAGCGAGGTCCAGAACGGCAGCAGAACCAAGATCATCAGCAGGCTTGAATACCGCATTGGCAGCGTCGACAGCAAAAACGCGATCGGAAAGCCAAGGATCAGACAGGCGACGGTAATCCCCGCCGACAGCACAAAGGTGCGCACAAACAGGTTCACATAGACCCGCTCGTTTTCAGGCACTTGCTGAATCGAGCCATCGGCAGAACGCTCAAGATCCACCGCAGCCAGATAGAAGTCGCCCGTGTAACCGTGCGACACCCGCCGCATCACGCCCCAAAGCTCGGGCGAGGCCCAAGTGCTGTCCAGCGCGACAAGCGACTGCATGAACGGAGGCTCTAGTTTCTTCGCCTCACGCCCCGCTTTGGTAAACAGCGACCGCGTGCCTGGCATTTCATAGTTCACCCGCTCGCCCGCCACCGCGACATTGCGCGCTTTGGCCGAAGAGATCAGATCGTTGACCAGCGCGGTGTAGGCGGCCTCGTCTGGCTCGGTGCCAAGCGGGTTTGCCTCGAACCATGCGCCGATCTCGGGCATATTGCTGGAGAATTTGTCATTGAACACCGACTGGTGCAGCACTTGGATAATCGGCGACACAAAGGTCACCAGAATAAATGTCAGCAAAGGCACGACGAGCATAAACGCACGCCATTTCGCTTTGGATTGCGCTTGCGCCAAAGCCTCTTTCAACGGCCGCCCGTCAGAGGTCCTCAGCAATTCGCTCTCAGTGGCAGCAATGTCGGCCATCATTCATCCTTCGAGATATCGGAATATAAGAGAAGTCGGGCGCGAAGTTCCCCCCGCGCCCAATCTCAAATCAGTTCGCTGCAAGCCACGCGTTGAAGCGGTCGTTCAGCTCGCCGTCATGGTCGACCCAGAACTCATACGAGGACGCCAAAGCGTTCTTCATGTTGTCTGGATTGGTTGGCATGAAAGGCGCCATCTCGGTTTTGCCGTCTTCGAACATGCCGACAAGCGATGCCGAGGACTTACGCGCTGGACCGTAAGCGATGTATTTCGCCTGATCCGCCAAAGCTTGGGTCGAGGTCGCGAACTTCACGAACTCAAGCGCTTGCTCAAGGTTAGGGGCGCCCTTTGGAATGACAAACAGGTCATATTCAAAGACTTGACCGTCCCAAACAGTTTTGAACGGCTTGCCGTCAGCAACCTCTGCCGAGAACAGACGACCGTTATAAGCGGTCGACATCACGACTTCACCGTCAGCCAAAAGCTGTGGCGGCTGCGCGCCTGCTTCCCACCAAACAACGTCCTTCTTGATCAGGTCAAGCTTGGCAAACGCACGGTCTACACCTTCGGGCGTGCCCAAAGTCGCATAAACGTCCGCTGCTGGCACGCCGTCTGCCATCAAAGCCATCTCGAGGTTGGCCTTGGCGCCTTTGCGCATGCCGCGCTTGCCTGGGAACTTGGTGGTGTCAAAGAAGTCCGCCATCGTGGTCGGGCCTTCTGGGAACTTGGTGGTGTCGTAGCCGTAGACGGTCGAGAACACGATGGTCGAAACCGCGCAATCGGTCACAGCGCCGGGCAAGAAGTCGTCAGCCGCAGCCGTGCCATCTGCACCGGCAGGAAGCGCGTCCATGCCGATTTCTTCCAGCATGCCTTCGTCGCAAAGACGGATCGCATCTGCATATTCCACGTCAGCAACATCGACCGACACGTTACCGGCTTCGACTTGCGTCTTCACCATTGGTGCTGGGTTGTCGCCATCAACGGAGATGACATTGATGCCCGTCGCTGCGGTGAAAGGCTTGTGATAGGCTTCGACTTGGCTCTTGGTATAAGCGCCACCCCAAGACAGAACGGTCACGTCAGCCTGTGCGGCAAACGAAACTGCGGTCAGGGCGGTAGACAAAACTAGAAGTTTCTTCATTCGATAGCTCCCTTAGTTTGTGTAGGACGATATTTCTGGCTGCGTCCTTTGCAGCCTACCCCAAGCGTGGGGGCATCACATTGGATCAAGCGCGCGGGCATCTTGAGGTGCCCAACCGATCTTGATCTTTTCCCCAGGGCGCAGAATCCGCTGCCCTTGGGTATTGCGCGATTTGATAACGAACTCATCCGAACCGGCAACGCGCAAGCGCGTGCGGAACAGATCGCCCATGTAGATGCTCTCCATCACCACGGCGTCGATGGTATGAGCGCCCTCGGGCATCATCTCGTCTTTGAACTCGACCCGCTCGGGACGAATGGACACCAGCGTCGGCGCGCCCTTTTCGGTCACGTTGACCGGAGTGGCGTCGATCACTTCGCCATTGGCCAATCGCACAGTGCATTTGTCGCCGTGCAGCGTCTCGATCGTGCCGGACAGCTTGTTATTTTCGCCGATGAACTGCGCGACAAAGCTGTTGTCGGGCCGCTCATAGAGGTCGGCAGGCGGTGCAAGCTGTTGGATGCGGCCATCGTTAAACACGGCCACGCGGTCGCTCATGGTCAAGGCTTCGCCCTGATCGTGGGTCACATAGACAACGGTGATGCCAAGGCTCTCGTGCAGGTGCTTGATTTCATACTGCATGTGCTCACGCAGCTGCTTATCCAGCGCCCCCAGCGGCTCGTCCATCAGCACCAGCGAAGGATCAAACACCAAGGCCCGCGCCAAAGCGATCCGCTGTTGCTGACCACCCGAAAGCTGCGCCGGACGGCGGTTTGCAAACTCGCCCATCTGCACCATATCAAGGGCGCGTTTGACTTTGGCGTCGCGTTCGCTCTTGCCCATGCCGCGGACTTCCAGCGGGAAGGCAAGATTTTCACCGACGGTCATATGCGGAAACAGCGCATAGTTCTGGAACACCATCCCAATGCCACGCTTGTGCGGCGGCACTTGGTTGATATTCACGCCATCAAGTTTGATTTCGCCATTCGTCGCGGTTTCAAACCCCGCGAGCATCATCAAGCAAGTCGTCTTGCCAGAGCCTGACGGCCCCAACATGGTCAGAAACTCACCCTTACCGATAGCAAGGTTCAGGTCTTTTACGACCAATTGAACCCCATCATAGCTCTTTTGAACATGCTCAAAAGCGACGAAAGCGTCGTTTGGGCTGGATGCAACCACGCCAATCTCCCCATGTATCCGGCAGTTTTCCTGCGCTTGTTTCTCAGGCTAGCATCAAGTTCACGAAACGCAATTCTTGATTGCATTGAGCAGACTTCGCACAGCGAATGCCGTTCAATCGGGCATTTTACGCCTTGTTTGCAGTTCAAAACGCCACTTTCTTGCCCGCTGCCAATTCATTCGACTGCCCGAAACCTTGCTCAGATGCGACCATCCGCGCCGCTATGGCGACGATTCTCGCTTGATTCTGCCCGTCAAAGCTGCGGCGCTGCCCAGAAATGCAGCAGGCCGTCGGTCTATTCAGCGCATCGGCGCGGCGATCGGGGTTGTGGGGCGCAAAGCTGCGGCTTTGCCGTCCAAGGCGGAGGATTTCGCCAAGCCATGCGAAAACGCACTAAGCCAAATGACCTTGAAGCACAGGTTTTTGATATTTGGGGATGGTGGTATGATTTCAATGAAATCTGTTACCGCGATCTTTCGATCAAACCTTGCCGGATTGGTGCGGATGAAAGGACTCGAACCTTCACTCCGATTAAAGAACAGCGACCTCAACGCTGCGCGTCTACCAATTCCGCCACATCCGCACACTGGATCCGGCTAGGATGGGCGCTGTCTAGCGTCAGATTTCGGCAATGAAAAGGGGTATTCTGCATCCACCCACAACTCTCTGTCGCAAGACGGTTGCATTCACCTGCCTGCCGCGCCATTTCTCTTGAAACGCAAGGCTTCGGAGACCGCATGCCGCATCATACCCACGCCACAGCTGATCTTGAATGGCGTCACATGTCGGGCTTTTCGCCTTATGCCCAGACGCTTGCCGCGATGGAAGAGCGTGCGGCCCAGATCGCAGCGGGCACCGCATCCGAATCGATCTGGCTGCTGGAACATCCGCCTCTTTACACCGCCGGCACCTCTGCCGATGCCGCAGATCTAACGCAACCCGACCGCTTTCCTGTGCATACGGCGGGGCGCGGCGGGCAATACACCTATCATGGGCCGGGTCAGCGCGTGGCCTATACGATGCTGGATTTAAATCAGCGCGGGCGGGATGTGCGAAAATTTGTTTGCAACCTAGAGAACTGGGTCATCGCGACGCTGGCAGAGTTCAATGTCAAGGGAGAGCGCCGCTCGGGTCGCGTCGGGGTTTGGGTTATACGCCACGACCTCGCGCCCAATCCGGATGGGTCTCTGCGCGAAGACAAAATTGCCGCCATTGGTGTGAAACTGCGCAAATGGATCAGTTTTCACGGCATTTCTATCAATGTAGAGCCAGATTTGTCGCATTTCTCGGGGATTGTGCCCTGTGGCATCCGCGACCATGGGGTGACGAGCCTCGTCGATCTAGGGTTGCCTGTGACGATGGCTGACCTTGATGCGGCACTTATGGCGACGTTTCCAAAGGCGTTCGGGACCGACCTTTAGCGCGCGGTCACCCCAAACGCGCGCACAATCTGCTCAGTTCTATCGACAAGCTCACCAGACCGTCAAACTCTCGGTGACCTTCAAGCAGCGCAAGATCGCGGCCGCAATCTTCTATCAAAGTCTCAACAAGCTGCAATCGCGTCCGGATTGCCTGCAGAACTGCGACGGTCGGCGTGTCGAACTGCGCGTCCAGCCTCCGAAATGAGATCACTTGTGCGGTGTTCAATGCCGTGCCGATGTCTGTGCTTGCCATGTAGGTTTCTCGCCCCCTTCAAAAACTACCATAAAGACAGTCTGTACGGCAGACATTCTCCCTAAGGTTGCCGAAACGCAATAAAAAACTTTAAATGACAATAAATTAATTATGAAACAATCCGCGCAGGGCCTGCGACAGTGCACCTCCTTGCAAAATTGGGGCTTTCGACAAACACTCGAGGCACAAATTGTCTTCATTTGAGAGAGAACACGATGATGAAACGGCCTCTTTTTGCCCTGCTTGGCGCGCTCTGCCTTGCGTCTCCCGCGCTTGCGGGCGACGCAGCCAAGGGCGAATCCGACTTCAAAAAATGCAAAGCCTGCCATGCGATCATTGCCGATGATGGCACCAAAATCGTGGTTGGCGGCAAAACCGGCCCGAACCTTTACGGCGTGATTGGCCGTCAGGTCGCCTCGGTTGCCGATTTTAAATACGGTGATTCGATCAAAGCGGTTGGCGATACCGGTCTGGTTTGGGATGAGGCCATGCTTGCAACCTATGTCGCTGATCCAACGGCTTGGCTAAAAGATAAGACCGGCGATGCTGGTGCGAAATCCAAGATGTCGTTCAAGCTGGCCAAGGGCGGCGAAGACATGGCGGCCTATCTCGCCAGTGTAAAACCAGCGCCATAACCCGACCCAGCGTCCGGCTTTCTGGACCGGCCCACAGAATCTGTGTGCGGCCGGTCTTTCAATGTTGGGGCCAAGCCTGCAGTTTCCTCTCGGGACATTGGGAAAATCGCCCCCAAGCCCGCCCGAGCGCTCTAAAAAGCGCCAGAACTCTGTGGAAAATTTGATCTGGATCAAAGTGAGCGATTGCTCTGCGGCCAAGCTCAAACTAAACAGGTTCAATATTCCGGCGAGGGACCCCTTGCGCGGACCAAGATCAATAATTACGGGAGATGCCAATGGCCGAAGCAAGCCTCCATGGCCACGACCACGACCAGCGCGGATTCTTCACCCGCTGGTTCATGTCGACGAACCACAAAGACATCGGGATTCTTTACCTGTTCACCTCGGCTTTGGTCGGCCTGATTTCGGTGATCTTCACCGTATACATGCGGATGGAGCTCATGGAGCCCGGCGTGCAGTATATGTGCTCGGAAGGGATGCGCTTTGTCGCGAACTCCGCGCTCGAGTGTACTCCGAACGGCCACCTCTGGAACGCCACAGTAACTGCGCACGGCATCTTGATGATGTTCTTCGTGGTTATTCCGGCGCTGTTCGGCGGCTTTGGCAACTACTTCATGCCATTGCAAATCGGGGCGCCAGACATGGCATTCCCACGCATGAACAACCTGTCCTACTGGATGTATGTCGCAGGCACCTCGCTGGCTGTCGCATCGGTGTTCTCGCCTTCCGAAGCCGGTGAATACGGCGCCGGTGTGGGCTGGGTTCTCTATCCACCGCTTTCGGTTAAAGAAGGCGGCTATTCGATGGATCTCGCGATCTTCGCGGTTCACCTTTCGGGTGCGTCGTCGATCCTTGGCGCGATCAACATCATCACCACCTTCCTGAACATGCGCACTCCAGGCATGACGCTGCACAAAGTGCCGCTGTTCGGCTGGTCAATCTTTGTGACGGCTTGGCTTGTCCTGCTGTCGCTGCCAGTTCTGGCGGGCGCAATCACCATGTTGCTGACCGACCGTAACTTTGGCACCACCTTCTTCGACCCATCAGGTGGCGGCGACCCGATCCTGTACCAGCACATCTTGTGGTTCTTTGGTCACCCCGAAGTCTACATCATCGTGATCCCTGCGTTTGGTATCATCAGCCAAGTCATCTCGACCTTCTCGAAAAAGCCGATCTTTGGCTATCTGCCGATGGTCTACGCTATGGTTGCTATCGGTGTTCTGGGCTTCGTCGTCTGGGCGCACCACATGTATACCGTCGGGATGTCCGTGACCCAGCAATCCTACTTCATGCTGGCAACCATGGTGATCGCGGTGCCAACCGGCATTAAGATCTTCTCGTGGATCGCGACCATGTGGGGCGGCTCGATCGAGTTCAAAACCCCAATGCTCTGGGCGTTCGGCTTCTTGTTCCTCTTCACCGTTGGCGGCGTGACCGGCATCGTTCTGTCGCAGGCACCTGTCGACCGCGCGTACCACGACACCTATTACGTCATCGCGCACTTCCACTATGTGATGAGCTTGGGTGCTGTGTTCGGGATTTTCTGTGGCATCTACTTCTGGTTCGGCAAAATGTCGGGCCGTGAGTATCCTGAATGGGCAGGCAAACTGCACTTCTGGGCGATGTTCATCGGCGCGAACCTGACCTTCTTCCCACAGCACTTCTTGGGTCGTCAGGGGATGCCACGCCGTTACATCGACTATCCAGAAGCCTACGCCTATTGGAACCACATCTCGTCGTTGGGCGCGTTCTTGTCCTTCGCGTCGTTCGTGTTCTTCATCGGCGTTGTGTTCTACTCCCTCATCTGGGGCAAGAAGATCACCGTGAACAACTACTGGAACGAATACGCTGATACGCTGGAATGGACCCTGCCTTGCCCGCCGCCCGAACACACCTTCGAGCAGCTGCCAAAGCGCGAAGACTGGGACCACGCTCGCGGCCACTAAGGCGCAAAACTTCAAGGCCCCGAGGAAACTCGGGGCCTTTTACATTCCCCAAGCAGTCACCCCCATGCCCTACCAATGGCTTCCGCCCGAAAACGGGCAAACCCGACTCACCCTCTGGCCCTATCGGTCACTGCCGCGCCGCGGCATGGTCTGGTTCCTCTCGGCCACCTGTGCTCTGATCGCCCTGCCCCTGCTGGCCCTGATTGGTACGATGGCGCTATGGGGGTTGCTGCCGTTTCTGCTTGCCGCGATTTGGGGTATCTGGTTCGCACTGAACCGCAGCTTTGCCGACGCCGAGATCCTCGAGACGCTGACCCTCTCGACACATGAGATCAACCTGACCCACGCGACGCCTAAGGTCACCAAGACTTGGGCGGCCAATCCGCATTGGGTCCGTGTGATCGTGCACCCGCAATCAGGCCGCATCCCCAACTACATCACGCTGCAAGGCGGCCCGCGCGAGGTCGAGCTTGGCGCCTTCCTCACCCCCCAAGAGCGCCTCGCCCTCAGCACAGAGCTGCGCCGCGCCCTCGCCGCCCACAAATGAAAAAGGCACGGCCTGCGCCATGCCTTTCCCCCGCCAAACTGACGCTAAACCTTAGCCAAGCTGCGCTTTGATCAGCGCGCCAACCGCGCCAAAGTCCATCTGACCCGTGTATTTAGCCTTGAGCACGCCCATGACCTTGCCCATATCCTTGATGCTGGTCGCACCAACCTCTGCAATCGCAGCCGAGATCGCCGCCGTCACTTCGCCAGCATCCAGTTGCTGCGGCAAGAATTCAGAAATCACCTCGATCTCGGCCATTTCTTTTGCTTCAAGCTCTGGACGCGCGCCAGCCGCATAGGCCTTGGCGCTTTCTTGGCGCTGCTTGACCATTTTGCCAAACAAAGCCAGCACGTCCGCCTCACCGATCTCGGTTTCGTCAGCGCGCGCCGCGATTTCGCGGTCCTTAATTGCCGAAGACATCATCCGCAGAACCGACAAGCGGTCCGCCTGTTTCGCTCGCATCGCGTCCTTAACGGACGCACTCAGCCGCTCGCGCAACTCCATCTTTCGCACTCCTATAAATCCAAGCCAGACCATACACCCGCACCAGATTTCGCGCAACCAAGCCCGCAAATATCAACCCATTGATATCACAGCAAAAACCATTTCCCGCAAACCCTTGACCCGAACCGCCCGCGCAACTAGTGTCCCCAAAATTCTGCCAATGGGAGTCGCCAAAATGCCCACCTCCACCGAAAACCGCCCGACAGCTTGCATCGCGCTTTCAGACGGCACTGTGTTCTTCGGCCGCGGCTTTGGCGCAACCGGTGAGACCATCGCCGAGCTGGTGTTCAACACCGCGATGACTGGGTATCAGGAAATCATGACCGACCCGTCTTATGCCGGCCAAGTCGTGACCTTCACCTTCCCGCACATCGGCAACACTGGCGCGACGGCTGAGGATGATGAGACTGCAACCCCCGTCGCCGCTGGCATGGTGGTAAAGTGGGACCCGACAGAGCCTTCTAACTGGCGCTCGACCTCCGATTTGCAATCGTGGCTGGCAAGCAAGGGCCGCATCGGCGTGGGTGGCATTGACACCCGCCGTCTGACCCGCGCCATTCGCCAACAGGGTGCGCCACATGTCGCGCTTTCCCATGATCCCGAAGGCAATTTCGACGTCGAAGCCTTGGTCGCCAAAGCGCGCGCTTGGTCTGGCCTTGAGGGGCTGGATCTTGCAAAGGACGTGTCCTGCACCCAGTCCTATCGCTGGGATGAGCAGCTTTGGGCATGGCCCGAGGGCTATACCAAGCGTTCGGGCGACGGCCTGCGCGTGGTCGCGATTGACTACGGCGCCAAGCGCAACATCTTGCGCTGCCTCGCGTCAGCGGGTTGCGACGTGACCGTTCTGCCTGCGACCGCAACCGCCGAAGATGTGCTCGCGCTCAATCCAGAGGGCGTGTTCCTCTCGAACGGTCCGGGCGACCCGGCGGCGACGGGCGCTTATGCCGTGCCAATGATCCAAGGCGTTTTGGCCGCAGATCTGCCTGTGTTTGGCATCTGCTTGGGCCACCAAATGCTGGCGCTGGCACTTGGCGCGACCACGGTCAAGATGAACCACGGGCACCACGGCGCGAACCATCCGGTGAAGGATATCACCACGGGCAAAGTCGAAATTACCTCGATGAACCATGGCTTTACTGTCGACAGCCAAACCCTGCCAAAGGGCGTCTCGGAAACCCATGTGTCGCTGTTTGACGGCTCCAACTGCGGTATCGCGCTCGACGGCAAGCCAGTATTTTCGGTGCAATACCACCCCGAGGCGTCTCCTGGCCCACAAGACAGCTACTATCTGTTCCACCGCTTTGCTGAGGCAATGCAGGCACGCCGCGGCTAAAACTGCGGTTTCTTTGCTGGCGTTAATGATGCCTTAACCCTTCGGACGCAGTCTCACTTGACCGTCCGGAGGCATGATGTCGATTGTTCAGCTGCGCCATACTCAAAGCTTTGCGCTTGCCTCGCCAGCCGAGCCCGACCTTCGGCATATCCCTCATGGCGCTTCAAGCTTTGTGGCCCTGTTGATCCAAGAGAGGCTGGTCGCGCCGCATCAGATTTTGACCGCACTCAAGCTATTGAATAGCCGTCATAATCTGGTGGATATCCTCATTTCTCAGGGCGTGATCTCTTCTGATGCCATATATGGGGCCATGGCACGCTATTGGTCTGTCGGGGTCGCAGATTTGATCCAAGTGCCGCCCGACACGCGCCTTACCAAGCGGGTGTCGCATATCACGGCGCTGCGCGAAGGGCTTCTGCCTTGGCAGAGAATCGGCGACTACACCGTTATTGTGACGGCATATCCAGATGAGTTTTACCGTCAAAAGCGCTGGCTTGAGGAAGAGTTTGGCAAAGTGATCATGGCAATCGCGCCGTGGCAAGCGATTGAGGCCGCCATGCTGCGCAGTCACGGCAAGCAGCTTTCTCGGCTCGCCGAAATGCGAACCGCCGCCAGCGAAAGCTGCCGAAACTACAAGCCGGCCTTCCTGCGCAATCGTGCGGCCACCCTGATCGCCACTTGCGCGATCGCCACCTATTTCGCGCCAATCGGGGTGCTACTTTTCTTTACCGCACTCGCTATCTTTGCCATGTTTTCCGCGAATATATTGAAATTCGTATCGCTTTTCGGCGTCACGGAAGAAAGCGATGACACGACCCCGCCCATCGCAATCGCACATCTGCCAGTGGTGTCGATCATGGTTGCGCTTTTTCGAGAGGATTGCATTGCCCCCCGTCTTGCCGCCAGGCTTGAGAAACTCGACTATCCGCGAGAGTTGCTCGACATCTTGTTGGTGGTCGAGGCAGAGGACCACCTGACCCGCGATGCGCTCGCTCAAACCAATTTGCCGGAATGGATGCGCATCATTGTGGTGCCGCGCGGCGACGTCAAAACCAAGCCGAGGGCGCTCAACTATGCCTTAGACCATTGTCGGGGCTCGATTATTGGCATTTACGACGCCGAAGACGCCCCCGAGCCAGACCAAATCCGCAAGATCGTCACGCGCTTCTATCAGCGTGGCCCCGAAGTCGTCTGCTTGCAAGGGCGGCTCGATTACTACAACCCGCGCACCAACTGGCTCTCTCGCTGCTTTACGATCGAATATGCGGCTTGGTTTCGTGTCTTTTTACCAGGGATTGCGCGGCTTGGGCTGGCGATCCCCCTAGGCGGCACAACGGTTTTCTTTCGCAAGCACGCGCTGGAAGAGTTGGGCGGATGGGACGCCCAGAATGTCACCGAAGATGCCGACCTTGGGATGCGGATCTATCGTCACGGCTATCGCACCGAACTGGTGGAAACCACCACCTATGAGGAAGCGAACTGCCGTGGCGTTGCTTGGGTCAAGCAGCGCTCGCGTTGGATTAAGGGCTATATGATGACCTACATGACCCATATGCGGTCGCCGCGACTGTTGCTGAGACAGCTTGGGCTGCGCCGTTTTGTCGGGTTTCAAGTGCAATTTATGGCAGGAACCGTGCAAACTCTCTTGGCGCCCTTTTTGTGGAGCTTTTGGATCATGCCTTTCGGCATGTCACATCCCTTTGCTGCCGCCCTGCCCTATCCGTTTTTTATCTTGCTTAGTGCATCAATGATCCTGATCGCGATGATGCTAGTTGCCATCGATATCAAAGCGATGCGTAAAACCCGCCATGGGCTCAATCCGCTGTGGGCAGTCACGCTTCTTTTGTATCAGCCGCTTTCAACGCTGGCCGCTTACAAGGCGTTGTGGGAACTGCTCACCAGACCGTTTTATTGGGATAAAACCAGTCACGGCCACTTTGACCTTTAGCGGAGCGATAGCTCACCCGAATCGACCCGCAGTCGTGTCTCGAACGCTTTCGAGATATGCGAGCGCAGCGCTTGGTAAGCCGCTTCGCCATCATGGGCCTCAATCGCGCGAACGATCGCCTCGTGTTCCTCGAGCGCCACCTCGTCCCGCCCTGCCGCTGCAAAGGTCGTGTTCGCCATCAGGGCCATCGACCGGTGTACCAAGTCCAGTTGCTGCACAAGGAACCGGTTGTGGCTGGCCAAATGGATCAAACGGTGAAACCGCTTATTTGCGCGACTTAACATGCGGGGATCACCGCCGATTAAGCTGCGGTCATCTTCGACCATCGCCCGCAAGACGCGAATTTCCTCGTCAGAGGCATGCCGCGCCGCCAAACGCGCGGCCAGCCCTTCAAGCTCGGTCCGCACCGCATAAAGCTCTGCCAATTGGTTGTGATCAAGTGAGGCGACGATCAAACTACGCCCGTCGCGTGTCAGCATCCCTTGCGTTTCAAGCCGCTGAAGCGCCTCGCGCACAGGAGTCCGCGACACGCCCATCCGCTCGGCCAATTCGCTTTCGACCAACCGATCTCCTGGTTTGTGAACACCAGTTTCGATTGCCTCGAGGATTAACGTGTAGGCATCTTTCTGCACAAGCAGTCCTCCCTGAACGCCCCGACACTACCCCCCGCGCCTACGCAGGTTCAAGCAGATTGCCATGGATGCGCAGGCGATGTAGCACTCAATCATGGTAAAACAGCACTTCGAACACGTCTCCACTTGGGTTTTCGACCTCGACAACACCCTTTATCCGCCGCAGTTTCGGCTTTTCGATCAAATCGAGCGGAAAATTACTGCTTTTGTGATGCGGACGCTTGGCGTCGGCAAGACCGAGGCAGACCGTATGCGCCAGCATTATTGGGACCATTACGGCACAACGCTTGCGGGTTTGATGCGCGAGCACCAAGTCGATCCTGCGCCCTATCTGATCGAAGTGCATGACATAGATTTCTCGGTGTTGCCGCAAGACCCCGAACTTGCCAACCGCATTCGCGCTCTGAGAGGTCGCAAGATTATCTACACCAACGCTTGCGCCCCCTATGCCGAACGTGTTTTGCAAGCGCGCGGTCTGTCCGGAATTTTCGACGCGATTTATGGTGTGGAGCATGCCGATTTTCGGCCCAAGCCCGAGACCGCCGCCTTTGAAACGGTCTTTGCCAAGGACGGTTTGGCCCCCACCAGTGCGGCGATGTTCGAGGACGACCCGCGCAACCTGACGGCACCGCATGCGATGGGGATGAGGACAGTTCACATCGCGCCCAAACCCCTAAAAGCGCGGCATATTGACCATCACTCCGCAGATTTAAGTCGTTTTTTGCGGAAACTTACTTAGTCTGCGACACCTCACCGCGTCGCAAATCTCTATCAAAGCTATATCTCTGGTACAGAGTTATAGGAGCTTTCGATGACCACGACCGCACAAGCCACCCCATCGCGCTTTGACCGCATTCTAGCTGCGACGCCCGTAATAGGCCCGCTGTCTCGCGCGATCAGCAAAGACATCACCTTGATCTACTACCTTTTGGTGATCGCGCTGACCGCGGTGGTGCTTGCGATAAAAGCTTTCGGCATCGTCGCGTTGGTGATGATTTATCTGGCGCTGATTCCCTTAGTCTTTTTGTTCTTTGTCGTCATCACCCTTCCCTAGGCCGAGACGCTTTGTCGCTTCGCTTTTTGACCCATGCGGGCTAAATTGGCGTTAACAAGGGGCCAAGAAATGCGTGTGAAGACTGATATATTGATCTCTGGCGGCGGCGTTGCGGGGCTGACCACTGCGGCGGCTTTCGGCTCTGCGGGTTTCAACGTGATTTGCGTGGACCCCACCCCGCCCGTGACGACAATTGATGACGTCGGCGCGGATTTGCGGACCACCGCATTTTTGCAACCTTCGCTTGCAGTGCTTGAAGCGGCCGGACTTTGGCAGCGTCTGGCCCCGTTTGCGGCACCGTTGCAGATCATGCGCATTATTGACGCGGGCGGAGAAGTTCCTACGCCGCGCGTGATCAAAAACTTTGACGCGGCCGAGATTTCGGATCTGCCTTTCGGGTGGAATTTCCCGAACTGGCTGCTGCGCCGCGAGAGTGTTGCGCGGATTAAAGAGCTCTCCAACGTCACTTTTCTTTCTGGGGTCGCGACGACGCATTTGCTGACGCGCGAATCCGAGGCGCTTGTCACCCTTTCCAACGGTCAAAGGATTGCGGCGCGCTTGCTCATCGCTGCCGATGGCCGATCGTCGCCGATGCGGGAGGCGCTTGGGATTTCTGTGAAAACCACGCATTATGGTCAAAAGGCGTTAGTTTTTGCGGTCTCTCACCCGAAACCGCACGAGAATATCTCGACTGAAATTCACCGCTCGGGTGGCCCTTTCACCTTGGTGCCGCTGCCTGATCGCGATGGCATGCCCTGCTCGGCTGTGGTTTGGATGGAAACGGGGAAAGAGGCGCAGCGACTTGCGGCACTTCCAACCGATGCTTTTGAGTCCGAGATCAACATCCGCTCTTGTGATGTTCTGGGGCATCTGACGCTTGCCAGCCCGCGCTCGATCTGGCCGATTATCAGCCAGATTGCCGATCGGATGTGGGGAGAGCGCAGCGCGCTTTTGGCTGAAGCCGCGCATGTGGTGCCACCGATTGGCGCGCAGGGGTTGAACATGAGCCTTGCGGATCTGGCGTGCTTGCTTGAACTCGCTCGCGCCAATCCCGAAGATCTTGGCAGCGCGCAAATGCTTGAGACGTACCACAAGCGCCGGCACCTCGATATCCAGGCGCGCGTGGCGGGGATCGACGCGCTCAATCGGGCGTCGATGCTCGCACCACAGGGGCTGCGCGATATGCGAGCGACAGCGTTGAACGCGTTTTACAGCCTGTCACCGTTGCGCAAATCGCTGATGAAGGCGGGCCTCGGCATAAGCGGCGCCCGTTAAAGCGCGCCGCTTCTCACCAGTTGTCTAAAGCACGAGGTCAACAGCGCGCTTTAGACGCGCAACGGTCGCGGGCACATCGGCCAACTTGTCCAAACCGAAGAGCCCCAAGCGGAATGTGCGGAACTCGGCCCCTTCGCCGACCTGAAGAGGCACGCCCGCAGCGATCTGCATCCCGACCTCGCGGAACTTGGCACCGTTTTGCACCAGCGGGTCTTGGGTAAAGCTGACCACAACGCCCGGGGCCGCAAAGCCGTCAGCGGCCACGGATTTGACGCCACGCTCGGCCAACATCTCGCGGACTGCACGGCCAAGCGCCCATTGCGCCGCCTTGGCTTCGGCCCACCCCATTGCTTTGGTTTCAAGCATCGCGTCGCGCATCCCAAGGATCGCATCCGTTGGCATAGTGGCGTGATAGGCGTGACCGCCCGCCTCATAGGCCGCCATCATCGCGCGCCATTTCTTGAGATCGAGCGCAAAGCTGTTCGAGGCGGTCGCCTCAAGTCGCGCTTCGGCCAGCGCGCTCATCACCACAATCCCCGCCGATGGCGAGGCCGACCAGCCCTTTTGCGGCGCAGAAATGAGCACATCCACACCCGTCGCGGCCATGTCGACCCAAATGCAGCCCGAGGCGATGCAATCGAGCACCATCAGCGCCCCCACCTCATGCGCGGCATCTGCCATCGCTTTGATATAGTCATCGGGCAGGATGATGCCGGAAGACGTCTCGACATGCGGCGCGAAGACCGCATCCGGCTTTGCCTCGCGGATTTTCGCGCAAACCTCGTCAATCGGAGCCGGAGCAAACGCCGCTTGCGCACCATTCCCCGCAGCCCGCGCCATCACCACCGTCGTCGATTGCGCAAAGCCACCCGCTTCAAAAATCTGCGTCCAGCGATAGGAAAACCAGCCGTTGCGCAAGATCAGCGCATTGCCTTGCCCGAATTGCCGCGCCACAGCCTCCATCGCATAAGTGCCGCCACCGGGGACCAAGGCCACCGCCGCGCCGTGATAGACCTCTTTGAGAAGGCCGGACACATCACGCATCACTGCCTGAAATTTCGCGGACATATGGTTGAGAGAGCGGTCAGTGAACACCACCGAAAACTCTTCAAGCCCCTCGGGGTCGACGTGGCTAAGAAGGCCGGACATGCTGATCTCCAATGTATTGCATTGCGCGCCATCTAATCTGGCGCAGACGCGAGGGTCAATCAGTCTGCCATAGCTGCCCGAAGTTGTGTCCGGCCCACGCCCCCAAAAGGCGCGTTGCTATGCCAATGGCCCAGGCCGCCGTTCTTCGGTCAGCACCACATTTGCCTCGACCTGCCCCACCCCCGGCAAGGTCATCACCCTGCGCCGCAGAACCCGCTCGAAATCCGCGATGTCGCGCGCCACCACCCGCAACCGATAGTCGAACAGGCCCAACACATGCTGCACCACCTGCACTTCGGGGATTGCAGCCGCCGCCCGCTCGAAATCCTCGAGCGAAACCCGCCCCTTGGTCGCCAGCTTTACCCCCAAGAACACGGTCACGCCAAAACCAAGTGCCGTGCGATCGGCCTCTATCCGCACGCCTGCAATCACGCCCGCGTCCTCAAGCCGCTTGATCCTGCGCCACGCCGCAGGTTGGCTCAGCCCCAAGCGACGCCCCAACTCGCCCGCAGAAACGCTCGCATCTTCGGCCAAGGACCGCAGAATGGCGCGGTCAAGATCATCCAGATCAATCATAGCGGCAGCGCCTCGCTCTCTTTGATGGTGGCGATCAGCATCAGCGCATCCACCTCGGCAATATGCGGCAGCGCGAGGATCTGCTGCCGATAGATCGCCTGATACTGCGCCATATCGCGGGCAATCACATTTAGCCGCACATCGACGCGGCCCAAAAAGGTCTCAATCGCAACAACTTCGGGAACCTCTCGTGCGGCAGCAATGAACTCGTCAAAGGCGCGCGGGTTGGTCTTATCAAGGGTAAACCGCAGCGAGACCTCGACCTCATAGCCAAGAGCGCGCCAGTTGATAATCGCGGTCTTGGCGCGGATCACACCCGCGGCGCGCAACCTCTCAAGCCTGCGCCAACAGGTCGCCGTAGTCACACCCGCCCGCTCGGCCAGATCGGCGGTGCCAAGGTTGGGATCCGCCAGCAAATGTCGCAAAAGCCGCCGATCGCTATCATCAAGCATGAATTTCTCACAAGGCCAGCCATTGGCGCATGATCTTTCGCAAAATTATCACCAAGCGTCAAATCAATCAAAACCTCAGCGCGGCAAAAATGCGACCGTCCCTTATTTTACCAGCATTTAGCTAAAATCCTTCTGCCTTTTCCAGAAAACCTGCTATCCTCAGGAAAACAAAGCGCAAAAGCCACCAAGGCCGCCACATGCCCGAGCAAACGATCTATCTTTTCGCCAAATCTTCGGTGACGATCACCCGAACAAATGGCACCAGCACCAACCAATCCGACGTCATTGGCAACGCGCTCAATGGCGATGCGTTCAGTTGGGAAAACCCCTATAATCTTGCGCTGACCTTTGGCACGGCCTCGACCGCGGTGACGTTCAATGACGCCGATGGCATCCTAAGCGATGATCCCTATTCTGGCGCCAATGTCACCGACCAAACCCTTAGCCAGCCGCTGACGATCAACGGCACCACCTATACCCCCAGCACCGGCACCGTCCGCTGGGGCAATCCCGCGCCTGTCACGGTCGAGAATGAATACGAGGTCACCCTTTTTGATAGCGCGGGCACCGCCTATCGGATGGTCGGCGTCTCGATCACTATGGGCTATACCACGACCGTTGTTGGCGTGATGTTCGACGGCGCCACCCCCGCGGCAGGCACCACGCTTTACTATATCCAAGGCCAGTCAACCTATTCCGGCACCGCGCAAACCGTCACCATCCCGACAACTGTGCCATGCTTTTTGGCCGGAACCCAGATCTCGACCCCTACGGGACCGCGCGCGATTGAATCGCTGCAGCAAGGCGATCTTGTGTCGACGCTTGATAACGGCAGCGTTGCGATCCGCTGGATTGGCCAAAGCCGCGTTGACGGACGTGGCGCGCTTGCACCCATTCGTATTACGGCGGGTGCGCTTGGCAACAGGCGCGATCTTTACGTCTCGCCCAACCACCGCATTCTGATGCGATCTGCTTTGGCCGAGCTGCACTTTTGCGCGCCCGAAGTCCTTGTGGCGGCCAAGTTTTTGCTCAACGACACCACCATCCAAACCGCGCCGCGTCGCTGGGCCGATTACCTGCACATCCTGCTCGACAGCCACGACATGCTGTTTTCCGAGGGCATTGCCAGTGAGAGCCTGTTCACCGGAGCCAACGCGCTGGACTCTCTCAGCGACGCCGCTCGTACCGAGCTGCTGGCGATCTTTCCGCAGCACGACCTTGAGCAGCAACACCTTAGCCGCCGCAGCCTGACCAACATCGAATCCCGCCTGCTGGTGCCAAGGCAAATCCCCCCGCGCGAGATGAAACTCTGCGTTGCGGCTTAGCGATTGCGCATGATTTATTCAAATTTCGCCAATCAACGCATGATTTTTCGACAATACCCGATTTTTCGAAAAAATTTGCACTGAACTTGGCAAGTAAACCCCCTATCCTGCCGCCATCAACATAGAAGGAGCGCCCAAATGCGCGTTTATTACGATCGTGATTGCGACATCAACCTGATCAAGGACAAGAAAGTCGCGATCCTCGGCTACGGCAGCCAAGGCCACGCCCACGCGCTGAACCTGCGCGACTCGGGTGCGAAGAACCTCGTCGTTGCACTCCGCGAAGGTTCGCCTTCTGCGAAAAAAGCCGAAGGCGAAGGCCTCAAGGTTATGGGTATCGCAGAAGCTGCGGCTTGGGCTGACCTGATCATGTTCACCATGCCCGACGAACTTCAGGCTGAGACCTATAAGAAGTACGTCCACGACAACATCCGTGAAGGCGCTGCAATCGCTTTCGCACACGGCCTGAACATCCACTTTGGCCTGATCGAAACCAAGCCAGGCGTTGACGTCATCATGATGGCGCCAAAAGGCCCAGGCCACACCGTTCGTGGCGAATACACCAAAGGCGGCGGCGTGCCTTGCCTCGTCGCAGTGCACCACGATGCAACCGGTCGCGCGATGGAACTTGGCCTGTCGTATTGCTCGGGCATCGGTGGCGGTCGCTCCGGCATCATCGAGACCAACTTCCGTCAAGAGTGCGAAACCGACCTCTTTGGTGAGCAAGCCGTTCTTTGCGGTGGCCTTGTCGAGCTGATCCGCATGGGCTTTGAGACCCTTGTTGAAGCAGGCTACGAGCCTGAAATGGCATATTTCGAGTGCCTGCACGAAGTGAAGCTGATCGTCGACCTGATCTATGAAGGCGGCATCGCCAACATGGACTACTCGATCTCGAACACGGCAGAATATGGCCAGTACGTTTCTGGCCCGCGCATCCTGCCATACGACGAAACCAAAGCCCGCATGAAAGCCGTCCTCACCGACATCCAGAACGGCAAGTTCGTTCGCGACTTCATGCTGGAAAACGCTGTTGGCCAGCCAACGATCAAAGCGTCGCGTCGTTCGAACGACGAGCACCAGATCGAAGTCGTCGGTCAAAAGCTGCGCGACATGATGCCTTGGATCTCCAAAGGCAAGATGGTCGACAAGGCGCGCAACTAAGCGTAACTCTGCAAGAATATCGCCATGCCCCGCAAGCGTTGGGGCATGGCACCCCTTTCTGGAATGGCACTTCGTATGACACCGCCGACCCGCGCCGACTGGCTGTCCATTGCCGCTCTCGGGCTTGTGTGGGGCGGGACGTTCATGGTGATCGCCTTTGCGCTGCAGGGCTATGGACCGCTGACCGTTGCCTGCGCCCGCACCACCTTTGGTGCTGTTACCCTTCTCGCCATTATGAAAGCCATGCGCCTGTCTCTGCCACGAGGCATCGAGGTCTGGCGCTATATCCTGCCGATTGGCCTGCTGTCGACGGCGCTGCCGTTCTTTTTGCTCAGCTGGGCCCAAGCCACCCTGCCCTCTGCCTTTGCGGGGTTGTCGATGGCGGCGGTGCCGCTTTTCGTGCTGCCGCTGGCGCATCTTTTTTCTGACGAGCAAATGACCAAGCGCAAGACCTTTGGCTTTGGCCTTGGCTTTGCGGGTGTGTTGTTGGTGCTGGGTCCTGCGGCTTTTGACAATGACGCCAATATCCTACCGCGCGCCGCCTGCTTTCTTGCCGCTTTTGGTTATGCGGTGTCGTCGATCATGACGCGTCGCTGTCCCAAGGTCGAACCTGTCGGCTTTGCTGCCGCGATGCTGCTGGTGGGCGTGGTGGTTTTGCTGCCTGCGATGCTGATTTTTGAAGGCGTCCCACACTATGCCGGCCTACAACCCAGCCTTGCCATCGTGTTTCTGGGCCTAGTGCCCACGGCCATCGCCACACTGCTGCGCGTCTTTATCATTCGCCGCGCAGGATCTGGCTTTATGACCCTGACCAATTACCAAGTGCCCCTTTGGTCGATGGCTTTCGGAGCCGTCCTGCTGAACGAGGCGCTGCCGCCAACCTTTTTCGGCGCGCTTGTGCTGATCCTCGGCGGCATGGCCATCAGCCAAAGCCGCCGCAAACCCGCGCAGGCTTAGCCCGCTGCCTGCACCGCGCCGACGATCTCGTCGACGACATTGCGCAACATCACTTCGTCCTCACATTCGGCCATGACGCGGATCAACGGCTCTGTTCCCGACTTGCGGATCAGGATGCGCCCCTTGCCCGAAATCGCCTCGGTCTTGGCCGCGATCACCGCCCGCACGGCATCGGTGTTCAGCGGCTCTTTGCCCACCGCATAGCGCACATTCTTTAGCATTTGCGGCACGGTTTCGAACTGACGCACCAGCTCGCTTGCCGCCCGCCCCGTCCGCGCCATCGTTGCCAAGAATTGCAAGCCCGCAATCATGCCATCGCCCGTGGTGGCATAGTCGGTCATCACAATATGACCCGACTGCTCGCCGCCAAGATTATAGCCGCCGCGCCGCATCGCCTCGACAACATATCGGTCGCCCACCGCCGTCCGCTCAAGCCGCAAGCCAAGGCCCGTCATAAACCGCTCTAGCCCAAGGTTCGACATCACGGTCGCAACCAAAGTGCCCCCGCGCAGCCGCCCCTCTTCCGCCCATTGCGCCGCAAGCAGCGCCATAAGCTGGTCGCCGTCCGCCACACGCCCCGTCTCGTCCAAGATCATCACGCGGTCCGCGTCGCCGTCCAAGCTGATGCCCATATGCGCGCCATGCGCCACAACCGCCTCGGCCGCGGTCTGTGTATGGGTCGAGCCGCAGTTGTCGTTGATGTTCTTGCCGTTCGGCGACACGCCCACCGTGATCACCTCGGCGCCCAGCTCCCACAACACCTGCGGCGCCACCTTATAAGCGGCCCCATTGGCGCAATCGATCACCACCTTTAGGCCGTCAAGCCGCAGCCCCGCCGGAAAGGTCGTCTTGGCATATTCCTGATACCGCCCTGCTGCGTCGTCGATGCGCTTGGCGCGACCGATGTTCTCGGGCTTGGCGGGCTGAATGTCGCCTTGCACCATCGCCTCGATTTCAGCTTCTGCCGCGTCGGACAGCTTGAACCCATCCGGCCCAAAGAACTTGATGCCGTTATCTTGGTGCGGGTTGTGGCTGGCCGAGATCATCACGCCCAAATCCGCCCGCATTGACCGCGTCAAAAACCCCACCGCTGGCGTCGGCACGGGCCCCAGCAGCAGCACGTTCATCCCCGTCGAGGTCAATCCCGCCGTCAGCGCGTTCTCAAGCATATAGCCGGACAGCCGCGTGTCTTTGCCAATGACAACCCGATGCGCTGTGCTGCCGTCGCGACGAAAAAACCGCCCCGCTGCAGCCCCAAGCTTGAGCGCCATCTCGGCGGTCATCGGATAGCTATTCGCCGTGCCGCGCACCCCATCGGTGCCAAAAAGCTTGCGGGTCATAGGTCTTCTCCTGAAGTTGAGGCTTGCCAAAGCGACAGCGCTTGGCGGGTTTCGGCCACGTCATGCACGCGGATCATCTGCATCCCCTGTGCCACACCCGCCAGTGCGACGGCAAGGCTTCCGGGCAACCGCTTGCGCGCATCAGATTCGGACCCAATCGTGCCGATGAACCGCTTGCGCGAGGCCCCCAGCAGAACCGGCACGCCAAGGCTGTGAAACAGCGACAGCCGCGCCAAAAGCGTCAAGTTATGCGCCAAGGTTTTGCCAAAGCCGATCCCGGGGTCGACGGCAAGACGGTTGCGCGCGATGCCAGCGGCCTCGGCCTCGGCCAAGCGCGCAGCCAGGGCATCATACACATCGAGCAACACATTCTCATAGCGGGGGTCGTCCGCCATTGTCGCAGGCGTGCCGACCGAATGCATCAGCACCACAGGCGCGCCCAAATCCGCCGCCGCCCCCGCCATCGCGGGGTCAAATTGCAGCGCGCTCACATCGTTCAGCACAGTCGCCCCTGCCGCAAAAGCCGCCTGCGCGACGCTTGCCTTGCGGGTATCAATAGAGATCGGCAGCTCTACCCCCGCCGCGCGCAAGGCCGCAATCACGGGCGCTGTGCGTGCGATCTCATCCTCGGCCCCGACCTCGACCGCACCGGGCCGGGTGCTTTCACCGCCAATATCCAGAATATCCGCGCCCGAAGCCATCATCCGCGCCTGCATCAGCGCGGCATCGGGGCGCAAAAACGCACCACCGTCAGAAAAGCTGTCTGGCGTCACGTTAAGGATACCCATGATGCGCGGGCGGTCCATGCTCAGCCCGCCGAAATCGGCCCGCGGTGCGGACAGCGTCTCGCGCGTCTTGGCATCAATCGCATCGACCGAGACGATCCGCGAAGGCTGCCCCCGCTCGATCAACTCTACCTGCGAAAACCACGCCCAGCCCCCCGCAAGCGGCAAGGCGTTGGTCGGGCGAGCGGGGTCGGTCATAGCTATGGCGCGGGTGTATATCATGCCACGTTGGTAAATCCCTGCACGCTCAGTCGCAAGGGGCAAGCACTAGCCGCGTGAGACCTTGATAAGAGAACAACAAGAAAGAAACAATGAACGAAATACCGAAATGAGAGTCGAAGGACTACAAATGCCGAAGTACCATGGCAAGATGAACGAAAATATTAGTATCTACCTACACCAAGTCAATACTTTCTTCAAAGCCAAGAACTTAGACCCAATGAAGAACCCAAATGTTGAACCACGATGCTTAGCGATGATTGTTGCCAACTTCCGTGGACAAGCTGCTGCTTGGTACCAAGACCGACTTGCCAACAACAACCCGATTAGGAGTATCACTGAATTGGCTGAAGCACTTCGAAATGAATTCCAACCACCTGACTTACAAGAAAGACTACGTGACCAACTGTACTCGTTGCAACAAAAGAACTGCCGTGATCTGCAAGAGTATGTCGAGAAGTTCAGAAGAATTGTGTCCCAAATTGAACACATGACTATGATGGATAAAGTTACCCACTTCAGTCGAGGACTAAGATTGAAGACAAGAGAAGAAGTGAAGTATAAAAGATGCAGTGACGTGACGCAAGCTATCCAAGTTGCACTGGAATATGAAAGATCACATGCTTTCACACTTGGGATAAGCAATAGTAATGGAAAACATGAGAAGAGAAGAAGGTTTCAATACCAGAAGGAAACAAAGTACAACTATGATGCAGTTGCTGCTGGAGAAGAGTCCGCTGACATGGACGTAAACAATGTGAACTCGCGAAGAGAAAAGCGCAATTGGCGAAAGAAAGCCAAGTGCTACAATTGTAACCAGTTCGGACATATATCGAATGAGTGTAAACAACCGAAGAAGAAGATATCCCGTCACGCCCCGCCAAGTAAACAGCACAACGTAACGGTGACAGAAGATGATTAACGATGACGATGATGAAATGTATCGATCGTACCATGTGGAAGTAGAGAAGTCGCATAAGGAAAGTGCGAAAGTTGATGCCAAGAAAGCAAAAACGAACAACTCACGATCTGATGATCAAAGATGGAATAGTCAATGGCCAGAACGTAAAAATACTGATCGACTCTGGAGCGTCCAATACAATTTGTCGAAGTGGACTTGGAGAGAATGTAGTCGAAGAAAAACCTATACGAATTTCTGGATTTGATGGAAAGCCAAGTAAAGAACCAAATGCGAAGTTTTATGAAGAAACTCTCGAAGTTGATGGATACATGTACAAAGAAACTCCAATGATTGAATGGAACATCACTGACAAGGACTTTGACTTCATCCTTGGTCAACCTTGGTTCCGTAAACACAACCCACAGATCGACTGGATCACGCAAACGATTGAAAGTGTCTCTAATGCGATACCAGTCCATGGACAAAACGAAGAAGTTATGATGATGAAGATATGTCAACTACACGATCAGCCGAAAGAAAAGCTACCTGTCCAAATAACTCAAATAATTGAAGAATTCCAAGATGTTTTCCCTGAAGTCTTGCCTGATAAATTGCCACCCGAGCGATCCGTCCAATTTGATCTGACTTTCAAACCAAACGCAAAACCATGTAATCGTCCTCCTTTCCGATTGGCGAAAGTTGAACAAGCATCCCTGGACAAGTTTGTGGATGAACTTAAGAAGAAAGGTTGGATTGAGTTGTCTACTAGCGATTGGGTATCCAATATCTTTGGTGTCCCTAAGAAAGACGAAAATGGTAAAATGCCGTCACGTCAACAGTGGTTGAAAACTGCAACTGCTGATACGCCTATTCGTTGGGTGTTAGACTATCGCTATGTGAACTCTCAAACTGAAATACCACAAATTCCGTTGCCAAATATTGAAGATCTGTTTGATCGAATGCATGGATGTTATGTGTTCACGAAGATTGACTTAGCTTCTGGTTATCATCAAATGTTGGTTGTTCCATCCGCCAGAAAATATACTGCGTTCCGCACCCACAAAGAGATCCTACAGTGGTGTGTTGCCCCGATGGGTATGTCAGGAATGCCTGGTATTTGGTCAAGACTAATGAGAAGCTTGTTTGACAAGTTTCCTTTTGTTGTTGTCTACCTTGATGACATTTGCATCTTCTCTCACAATATTGATGAACATGCGATTCACTTCGAAAAGTTCTCGAAGTCCTTCGTGCGGAAAAGTTGTATGCACGCCGTAGTAAATGTGCTTTTGCTGTCGAAACTGTTGATTTTTTTGGTCACACAATCTCGAAAGAAGGCTTACACGTGGATCAAAAGAAAATTAGTGCAATCGAAAAATGGCCAACACCGACTAATCGTAAAGAATTGTTACGTTTTTTGGGCTTGCTGGTTACTATCGAAAGTTTATTGCACGCTACGCTAATATAGTGTTGCCTATAAGCAACTTGGTGAAGAGATGACGTACCATGGGAATGGAATGCGGAACATGATAAAGCATTCCTAGTCATCAAAACCGCTTTGCAACAAGCCCCTGTGTTAAAATTACCCGATTATGACAAACCGTTCGTCATTACTACTGATGCTTCTGGATATTGTTGTGGTGCTGTCTTATCTCAACGAGACGAACACGACAATGATCGACCTGTTGCCTTTCTGTCCAAGAAACTGAACGGATCTGAACTTAATTGGCCTGCTCACGAGAAAGAGTTGTATGCGATCAAATTAGCTCTATCCAAATGGCGTCACTATGTTTATGGTTCACACTTTGATGTCTTTACCGATAATTCGACTTGTCAATGGTTTTTAAAAACACCGATCCTCA
>CAWJOY010000049.1:0-5256 GCA_963844505.1 uncultured Alphaproteobacteria bacterium | reverse complement strand
CTCGTGTCCCGAGTGTACCCCCGAGTTATCCACAGACCCTAGCGGCAATCGCTATGGTTCGCCTAGTGGAGAAATGCACATACATCATCTAGGGGCGGCCAAGTGTTGCGGACAAGACTCAGGTCTCTGCGCGACACAGCAGAGGCTTGGCGGGGTGCAGCGCCGCAAAACGGAGTAATATACATAAATTTCAACAAATTATCTGATATCACAACATCGTTGGCAGACTTTTTACAATCTCCCCCTAATCTATTGGACGGTACCAACAAGGAGCACGATAATGACACGCATGACCGCCAAAGACTTTAGCCCTGAACTTCTAGAGCTTTATGACTTTTACGCGCATGGCAAAATCAGCAAGCGCGACTTTTTGCAGCAAGCCGCCCGCTATACCGTTGGCGGTATGACCGCCGTGGCGCTTTTGGGCATGATGAAGCCAAATTATGCGCTGGCCGAGCAGGTCTCGTTCACCGATCCCGATATCATTGGCGAATATGTCACCTACCCTTCGCCCGAAGGCCATGGAGAGGTGCGCGGCTATCTGGTGCGCCCTGCAAAAGCAGAAGGCAAAGTGCCCGCCGTCGTGGTTGTCCATGAAAACCGCGGCTTGAACCCCTATATCGAGGACGTGGCGCGGCGCTTGGCCAAGGCAGGCTTTGTCGCGATTGCGCCCGATGGTTTGACATCGGTTGGCGGCTATCCTGGCAATGACGACGCGGGTCGCGACCTTCAGGCCAAGGTTGATCCGGTCAAACTGATGAACGACTTCTTTGCAGCCATCGACTTTATGAAGACGCATGAGGCCAGCACTGGCAAAGTCGGCATCACCGGCTTCTGCTATGGTGGTGGCGTGGCCAATGCGGCTGCGGTGGCCTTTCCTGATCTGGGCGGTGCGGTGCCGTTTTATGGTCGCCAGCCCGATGCGGCAGATGTGACCAAGATCAAAGCGCCCTTGCTGATCCACTACGCCGCGCTGGATGAGCGGGTGAATGAGGGCTGGCCAGCCTATGAAGCCGCGCTGAAAGAGGCGGGCACCCAGTACGAAGCCTTTATTTATGAAGGGGTTAACCACGGCTTCCACAACGACAGCACCCCACGCTATGACGAAGCAGCAGCAGAGCTGGCATGGACCCGCACGGTTGAGTTCTTCAAAAAGAACCTCGCCTAATGCCGACCTGTGAGCCAGTTGCCAAAAGCAGCAAAGCGCGAGGGTGGAATGCCCAAACGTGCTTCGCGGACATCGGCAAGGCGTAGCAATTTATACATAAGATGGACCCCGAGCCAACGAAACGGCTCGGGCTCCCACTGCCGGACCCGACGATTGACCCAAGGCAAAGCGGTTATCGCCGTTGTTTTCCCAAGCGCCAGATCAGCAAGCGTGCGCCCCGCAAGGTTCGAGGTCGAGACCCCCGTGCCAACATAGCCGCCCGCCCAGCCAAGCCCCGTCTTCGCATCCAAGCCGACCGTCGCGCACCAATCGCGCGGCACGCCAATCACACCACACCACGCATGGTCGATCGCAAACCGCTTGGTTTGAGGGAAATAGTGGTGCAGCGTTTCGGTCAAACGGCGGATGGTTTCGGGATCAGGAACGCCGTTGCTGTCGATTTTTGAGCCAAACATATAAGGCACCCCGCGCGCACCAACCGTGATGCGACCTTCGCGGGTGCGCTGGCAATAGCAATATGCGTTGTTCAAATCCCCAATCAATTCATAGCCTTGCCAGCCGATCTCGTCCCACACCTCTGGCGGCAGCGGCGCGGTCGCGATCTGGGCTGAGTTGAGCGGTAGCCATTCGCGCTTGTGCCCCTTGATGTCAGAGGTGAAGCCCTCGGTGCAGCGCAGAATGATCGGCGCGCGCACCCTGCCCTGCGGCGTGCGAATTTCGCCGTGCGTGTAAGACAGCGCTTCTGTGCCTTCATAAATCTGCACACCCATCGCCGCGACGGTATCGGCAAGGCCTCGCACCAGCTTGGCAGGCTGAATGCGCGTCATGCCAGAGATAGACAGCGCGCCCAAAGCGTTCGGCACATTGAGCCGATGCTTCACCTCGGCGGCAGACAGCTCGCGCAACCGATGGCCTTCGCCCCACGCGCTTCGGTGTTTGAATTCGGCACGCAAGCGGACAAGCTGCGCGGGATTGCTCGCCAGCATCAGCTCCTCTGTCGGCAGAATGTCGGCGTCGATGCCCTCGGCCTCACAAACACGGGTGATTTCGGGCACGGCGGCTTCAAGATGCCTGACCATGTCCAGCACCGCAGCCCGCGAAGTCACGCGGGCATAGGCCTCGTGGTTCCACGCAAACGTGCCCATGCACCAGCCACCGTTGCGCCCGGACGCTCCAAAGCCTGCAAAAGTCTTCTCAACAATGCTAACTCGTAGATTTGGCTGCTGTTTCTTCAGGTAATAGGCCGTCCATAGTCCCGTAAACCCTGCCCCAATAATTGCCACATCAACACTGACATCTTGGTCAAGCGACGGCCTTTGGCGGGCAGGAAACCCGATATCGGCATACCAAAACGAGACATCACCAAGGATCTGGGGGGGCATTTGGGACTCCGGATTTCGGTCGATGGTGGGCTTTGGTGTCAGGCTTGGCAAGCGATTAGTCCGCCAATTCCGACGCCAACCATGCACGAAAAGAGGTCAACGGCGCGCGCTCTGGCCGATCCGTCGGCCAGACGAGATAATAGCTCCCAAGCGACTTGATCGCGGGGCCAAAGGCCGGAACGAGGCGCCCCGCGGCCAGATCGGCCTCAATCAAAAACCGCGGGATAAGAGCCGCGCCAAGACCGTGAATCGCCGCTTGGGTCATGGTCGCGAACTGGTCAAACAGCATCGCAGCTGGTCGCTGATTGGCATGGCCGTGATGCGCCAACCACCGCCCCCAATCGCCCGTTCTACTCTCGATCTGAAGCAAAGGATATGAGGTTAGATCAATTGCAGCTTGAAGTGGCGCCTTCAGAAAGCGCGGCGCAACGACCGCTAACAGATCCTCTTCCAAAAGTGGTAGGTAAGAGGCATTTGGCCAATCTTGCCGGCCATAGTGAATTGCCGCATCAAAATGCGAGGTTTCAAAGTCAAAGGGGCGCAAACGGGTCGACAGGTTCACCGTGATCTCGGGATGCAAAGCCGCGAACCTCGACAGCCGAGGAGCCAGCCAATGCATACCAAATGCAGGAAGAATTGCCAAATTAAGCGCACCACCATTGGGGTTAGCACGCAATGTCAACGACGCCTGACTTAACGAGTGCAAAGCGCGGCGGATCTCTCGGCAATAGTCTTTTGCTGCTGGAGTGAGGCTCAGGCGTTGCTTGTCGCGAAGGATTAATGGCTGCCCCATCTGGGCCTCAAACGCTTGCAGTTGCCGCGAGATCGCACCCTGCGTCAGGTTCAACTCGGCCGCTGCAGCCGAGGCAGAACCGGTGCGATCGACAGCTTCAAGTGCCAACAGCGACGGCATTGAAGGGAGAAAACGACGCGATATCATATGAGTATTCCTCATGAACTCATGTTAAGCCCTCGTTAGGCTTTTTGTGTCAAACATGCAATAAGGGCGCAACAGAGATGGAGGCTGCAATGACCGATCGCCCAGTTTTGAAAGCAAAAGACGCGCCCGATTTGGGACGCTTTGATTGGGAGGATCCCTTTCGGCTTGAGGATCAGTTAACAGAAGAAGAACGAATGCTGCGTGACGGCGCGCGGACCTATGCCAAAGAAAAGCTTCAGCCGCGGGTTATCGCGGCCTACCGCGAAGAGACGACAGACCCCGCGATTTTCCGCGAGATGGGGGCAATGGGGCTGCTTGGCACCACGATACCAGAGGCTTACGGCGGGCTGGGTGCGTCATATGTGGCCTATGGATTGATTGCCCGCGAAGTCGAACGGGTTGATAGCGGCTATCGGTCGATGATGTCGGTACAGTCAAGTTTGGTGATGTATCCGATCTATGCCTATGGAACCGAAGCGCAACGCATGAAGTATCTGCCAAAACTTGCTTCGGGCGAGTGGATTGGCTGCTTTGGCCTGACCGAACCGGATGCTGGCTCGGACCCGGCGGGGATGAAAACCGTCGCGAAAAAGACGGCCAATGGATATGTGCTGAACGGCGCGAAGATGTGGATTTCAAACGCTCCGATCGCGGATGTGTTTGTGGTCTGGGCAAAGTCAGAAGCTCATGGCGGCAAGATCAAAGGGTTTGTACTTGAAAAAGGCATGAAGGGGCTCTCTACCCCTAAGATCGGCGGCAAGTTGAGCCTGCGCGCAAGTGTGACCGGCGAAATAGTATTGCAGGATGTTGAAGTCGGCGAAGATGCACTTTTGCCGCATGTTGAGGGTCTGAAAGGGCCGTTTGGCTGTTTGAACCGAGCGCGCTACGGCATTTCCTGGGGCGTGTTGGGCGCCGCAGAGTTCTGCATGCAGGCGGCGCGCAGCTATGGTCTGGACCGAAAACAGTTCAGCAAGCCACTGGCGGGCACTCAGCTCTACCAGCTCAAACTTGCCAATATGATGACCGAGATTTCGTTAGGCTTGCAGGCATCGCTACGTGTTGGCCGGTTGATGGATGAAGCCAATGCTGCGCCCGAAATGATCAGCATCATCAAGCGGAACAACTGCGGTAAAGCCTTGGACGCGGCGAGACTGGCGCGAGATATGCACGGCGGCAATGGCATTTCGGAGGAATTCCAAATCATGCGGCATATGGTCAACCTCGAAACCGTCAATACCTATGAGGGGACGCATGACGTCCATGCTTTGATCTTAGGCCGCGCGATCACGGGTCTGCAGGCATTTTTCTAAAGCAGAGCCTTTTCGGGCGCCCTCAGATCTCCACTTTGGACGCCCCCTTACGAGAATGGGGGCGCGGCGGGCTTTAGCTTGGCGCGACATTGGAATTACGCTGTTGCACCGCAGTCCCTGATAGGTCTTAGCCTGTAGGTGCTCCTGCTTTTATGAGCAGGCTTGCTGCACATAAAAGATTCATGGTTGTCAGGTTTCCTATAACTTGTTGCGGTTTAAAGGCTTGCCTTGAATAGATGGGGTGGTGAATCGTCCCGAGTTTGTCGGAGACCATCAACTTAAGTTAGGATGATGGTTATGACAAAAAGCAAAATGGCAAATCGTTACTCGCTTGGTGTTCGCGCGCGTGCGGTTCGAATGGTGTTCGAGCATCAAGGCTCATACGAAACGCAGGCGGGCGCGATTGCGGCCATTGCACCCAAGATCGGCTGCATTCCCCAGACATTGAGCGGATGA
>CAWJOY010000048.1:0-28294 GCA_963844505.1 uncultured Alphaproteobacteria bacterium | reverse complement strand
TCGAAGCGTGTCTGACGTTGAAGGCGCTGTTCGGGCTGCCATTGCGGCAGACCACGGGGCTGGTTGCAAGTCTGTTGGAACTTGCCGGGCTCGATTGGGCGGTGCCGGACTTCAGCACGTTGTCGCGCCGCCAGAAAGGTCTGAACGTCGCCATCCCCTATCGCCCCGGCACCGGGTGCGTTGCACCTGTTGATCGACAGCACCGGGATCAAAGCCGAGGGGGAAAGGTGAATGGTTCGCCGCAACACGGGCTTTTGCCTCGGCTATGGCGCAAGGTCCATCTGGGCATCGATGCGGATACGCTGGAGATCAGGGCGATCGAGGTGACCGGCAGCCGGGTCGGCGATGCCCCCATGCTGCCCGAATTGCTGGGCCAGATCCCCACTGACCAGCCCATCGGCAAGGTCAGTGCCGACGGTGCCTATGACACGCGGGGCTGCCACGCCGCCATCGCGGCGCGCAGCGCCTGCGCCGTCATACCCGCCCGCAAGAACGCACGGCCATGGCTGGAGACCACGCCTGGCGCTCGGGCCAGGAACGAAACTCCGCGCCACCCGTCGCCTTGGCCGCACGATCTGGCGGCGATGGAGCGGGTATCACCGACGAAGTCTGGTCGAGACCAAAATGCGCTGCTTCAAGCTGCTCGGTGAACGCGTCATGGCGCGAGACTTCGACAGGCAGGTGGCCGAACTGCAGATCAGGGCCGCAATCCTGAACCGCTTCACGGCGCTTGGAACGCCGAAAACCCAACGCGTTGGATGAGTCCGTTCAACGGAAGGGAAAACTCGACCTCAGGTCGATTTGTGCAACAGAGCCGTTAAAATGGACAAAAACCCCCGCAAATGGTCATTTTATCTGAGGTTTTACAACACAAGCTGGTCCTAACCCAGTTCAGTTTTGCTAATTTGCAATTAGCAATCGTATAGCGCATCGTGGTTTGCATATTTACGATCTTCTGCTTTGCGTGCTTGCCTTGCCGCGCTATCATCTCGTTGAAATCGGGGGGAATCCGCGCATGAAAGATATTCTGCAAGAGCTTGAAGATCGCCGCACTGCTGCTCGAATGGGGGGCGGTCAGCGTCGCATTGAGGCTCAGCACAGTAAGGGCAAACTTACCGCGCGCGAGCGGATCGAGCTGTTGTTGGACGAGGGGTCTTTCGAAGAATTCGACATGTTTGTGGCACATCGCTGCACCGATTTCGGCATGGAGGCCGACCGGCCCGCTGGTGATGGTGTCGTCACTGGGTGGGGCACGGTTAATGGCCGTATGGTCTACGTTTTCAGTCAGGACTTTACTGTCTTTGGTGGATCTCTGTCCGAGACGCATGCCCAAAAGATTTGCAAAATCATGGACATGGCCATGCAAAATGGCGCGCCTGTGATCGGTATGAACGACTCTGGTGGCGCGCGGATCCAAGAGGGGGTGGCCTCGCTTGCGGGCTATGCCGAGGTTTTCCAGCGCAACATTATGGCAAGTGGTGTGGTGCCGCAGATCAGCTTGATCATGGGGCCTTGTGCGGGGGGGGCCGTCTATTCTCCGGCGATGACCGACTTTATTTTTATGGTTAAAAACTCGTCATATATGTTTGTAACAGGCCCCGATGTGGTGAAAACCGTCACCAACGAAGTGGTAACCGCCGAAGAGTTGGGGGGGGCCTCGACTCACACCAAGAAATCCTCGGTTGCTGATGGAGCGTTTGAAAACGACGTCGAAGCGCTAGCCGAAACACGTCGCTTGATTGACTTTTTGCCGCTCAATAATCGTGAAAAGGCACCAGTGCGGCCGTTTTTCGACGACCCACAACGTGTTGAAATGAGCCTTGATACGCTGATCCCCGACAATCCGAACCAGCCTTACGATATGAAAGAGTTGATCACCAAGCTGGCGGATGAGGGTGATTTCTTTGAAATTCAGCGGGATTTTGCGGCCAACATCATCACCGGTTTTGTCCGTATAGAGGGCCAGTCGGTCGGGGTTGTTGCCAATCAGCCGATGGTGCTTGCGGGCTGTCTTGATATCGACTCTAGCCGCAAAGCGGCGCGGTTTGTGCGGTTTTGCGATGCCTTTGAAATTCCGATCCTGACGCTTGTCGATGTGCCCGGCTTCTTGCCCGGCGTCGCGCAAGAGCTTGGTGGCGTTATCAAACATGGTGCCAAGCTGTTGTTTGCCTATGGCGAGGCGACGGTGCCGAAGGTGACCGTTATCACCCGCAAGGCCTATGGCGGCGCTTATGATGTGATGGCGTCCAAGCACCTGCGCGGCGATTTTAACTATGCTTGGCCGACCGCAGAGATCGCGGTGATGGGGGCCAAGGGCGCCACCGAGATCATCCATCGCGGCAAATCGCCCGAGGAAATTGCACGGCTTGCGGGGGAATATGAAGACCGCTTTGCCAACCCGTTTGTGGCGGCGGAAAAAGGCTTTATCGACGAAGTGATCCGGCCGCATTCGACGCGTCGGCGCGTCGCTCGGGCATTTGCATCCTTGCGTGGGAAGAAGCTGGCGAACCCGTGGAAAAAGCACGATAACATCCCGCTCTAGCAACAGGAGATTTCGGGATGCAAAGCAGCAGAGCGGGGCAGGGTGATGACAGAGCCTTTGGATAAATCGATCACAGTGCCTTCGGGGCAGCAGGTCAGCTTTTTGGACGTGGTAATGAATGCGCCCGGACCCGATGGTGCAACTGCGCGCTTTCGTTTCGTCGCACCCGCGATTGCGCAAGAGGGCTTTGATGTGGACGCGGCAACCGCGGACATGCTGGCGCTTTGCCAAAGCTATGCGCTGCCACGGGTGATTGATTCTGTGCCGGTGCCGTCGCAGATTGTCATCTCTCTGTCGGACCGCGAAGTGCCTTTTGGTGAGGCCTCGCCAGAGGTTACGCAGTTTTTCGAGGCATACCGTATCGAAAATGGCACCTGCATATGGGAGGCTTTTTGATGCGCGCACTAAATCTAGCGCAAAGCCTCAGCATGACGGGGTCTGCTGATGCAGCGCCGCCACAGCGTCACGACTTTCATCAAATTGCGTGTCAATGCCGCAGCGTATCGGCTATTGTTGACACAGGCCGAACCCAAGCGGCCTTTACCTCGCATAAGGGGGCGGCACAAAGCACGCTTCCGGCAAATAAATGGAGTAGAGGATGTCGAGCACTAAAATCACCGTTCTGGCACTTTGCATGGTTGCTTTCGTTGCAGCATGCGCCAAAAAAGCTGAAGAAACCGTTTACGTTGACGAGCCTGCGGTTTCGTCCGAGCCAGTATATACCGGCAAATACAAGTAATCTGATCGGGCGGGTGTTGCTGGCCCAAGAGGCCGCGCCCGCCCTTTTTCTTTCTATTTTGATCCCTAATCAAAAGGAGGGATCAGCATGCTGAAGCATCGCGGATTTCCTGGCCGCCTGACCGGCACCGATTTTCAATTCGTTATTCGTCGCGCCAACATGAAGGAGGGGGCCTCCAAGATCGTAAAGCGGGAACGCTTTAAGGATCGCAAAAATGTTGACCGCGCAGCGGACACAGCCTTTTTGGCGGCGCTTTGGTCGCATTTTGGCGAAGACCCCTTCGAGCGGGGCAACCTTGACGCAGGCCGCCTGTCTTGGCTGTTTGGTCGAGAAGTGGTTGCCGCAGAGGACCCCTTTGACGCGTCGTCCTATGACGCATTGCTCAAAATCAACCTCAAGGTCGCGCAAGTCTCCTTCCCCAAAATCTTCGCAGCCGATGCCGAACCCGAAGATTTCGATGATTGGGATGAGGATTTTGCGGACGAGGATGAGGAATAGGCATGAATCCGCCAAGGTTTTCGTCATTCTGGCAGGAAGTTGCGCGGCCCTTTGGTCGCCCACTTTTCGCCTTTGCGAAAGCCCGCGGCATGGGTGATGCTGGGTTTGCGTCATGCGATGCGGCCTCTGCCGCGTTTTGCCCGCATATTTGTTACCCTTCCCCTTGGTCTGGCCTCTTGCAGGTCAGACCATTTTTTTTAGCGCGCCAAGCAAGAGCTTGCGCAGCTGCTGCCGGGGCGTGCATTTTTCAGTTTCAAATGCGTGTGAATGCTGTAGTCTTTGCCTACATAACAAAAGAACCAAGAGGCAGTTCACAATGCGTAAATCCCTTATCCTTCTCGCGCTTTCCACGCTTCCGCTCGCCGGTTGCGTTCAGCCAAACCCAACCACAACCTGTGCAGGCGTTGGCGCGCTTTCGGGCGTTGCTCTTGGCGCGGTCACAGAGAACAACCTTACTCAATCCGCTCTTGTTGGCGGTGCTGCCGGTCTTGTTGCCGGCAACTCGGGTCTTTGCGGCTAATTTAGCCCAACCCGTTTCAAAGTTTCTATCGAAGCCAGTCGCAGGATCCCTGCGGCTGGCTTTGTGCATTTCTGCGCAGGGAGTTTTGGTCCGCTCCGCGCGTTCAAGGGGAGAGAGCCATGTTTAAGAAAATTCTGATCGCCAATCGGGGTGAGATCGCGTGCCGCGTGATCAAGACCGCGCAAAAGATGGGGATCAAGACGGTTGCCGTCTATTCCGATGCTGATCGCAATGCGCTGCACGTCAAAATGGCGGATGAGGCTATTCACATCGGCGCCTCGCCTGCAGCGCAATCCTACATCGTCATTGACAAAATCATGGCGGCGATCAAGGCATCGGGTGCCGAAGCTGTGCATCCAGGCTATGGGTTTTTGTCTGAAAACATGAATTTTGCCGCAGCCCTAGAGGCTGCTGGCGTCGTGTTCATCGGCCCGCCGAGCCCTGCAATCGAGGCGATGGGTGACAAGATCACCTCGAAGAAGCTGGCACAAGAGGCCGGTGTGTCGACCGTTCCGGGTCACATGGGGCTGATCGACGATGCCGAACACGCGGTGAAAATCGCGACGCAAATCGGCTATCCGGTGATGATCAAAGCCTCGGCTGGCGGTGGTGGCAAAGGGATGCGCATCGCTTGGGATGACGCGGAGGCGCGCGAAGGTTTTCAGTCGTCGAAGAATGAGGCCGCAGCAAGCTTTGGCGATGACCGCATTTTTATCGAAAAGTTTGTCACCCAGCCGCGCCACATCGAGATCCAAGTTCTGGCCGACAAGCACGGCAACACCGTCTATCTGCACGAGCGCGAGTGCTCTATTCAGCGGCGAAATCAAAAGGTTATCGAAGAAGCGCCGTCGCCGTTCCTTGACGACGCAACCCGCAAAGCGATGGGCGAGCAGGCCTGTGCCTTGGCGCGCGCTGTGGGCTATACCTCGGCTGGCACGGTGGAATTCATCGTTGATGGCGCACGCAACTTCTACTTTTTAGAAATGAACACACGGCTTCAGGTCGAACATCCGGTGACCGAACTGATCACCGGCGTCGATCTGGTCGAGCAAATGATCCGCGTCGCTTATGGTGAAAAGCTGCCGTTCCAACAGTCCGACCTCAAGATCAATGGCTGGGCGATGGAGAGCCGCCTTTACGCCGAAGATCCCTATCGCAACTTTTTGCCGTCGATTGGCCGTCTGACCCGCTATCGGCCTCCGGTCGAGGGACCGACAGCCGCAGGGGGCATCGTGCGCAATGACACGGGGGTGTTTGAGGGCGGCGAGATTTCGATGTTCTATGACCCGATGATCGCCAAGCTTTGCACTTGGGGGCCGACCCGCGCCGCTGCGATTGATGAGATGCGGCTTGCGCTTGATACATTTGAGGTCGAGGGCATTGGACACAACCTGCCGTTTGTGGGCGCGGTGATGGAGCATCCGCGCTTTCAGTCGGGCAATATCACCACGGCCTTCATCGCCGAAGAATACCCAGAGGGCTTTCAAGGGGCGACGCTTGATGCCACGGCTTTGACCCGCGTGGCGGCTGCGGCGGCCGCGATGAACCGTGTTGCCGAGATCCGGCGCACGCGGATTTCGGGCACGATGGACAACCACGAGCGCCGCATTGGCGACGATTGGGTGGTGTCGCTTCAAGGTGAAGAATACCATCTGCGCGTCGCCGCTGATCCAATGGGCGCGACGGTTACATTTGCGGATGGGTTGGCGCATCGCATTGCTTCGGATTGGACCCCGGGGCAAAGCCTTGCACGGTTGACCGTTGATGGTGCGCCTTTGGTGATGAAGGTGGGCAAAATCTCGGGCGGTTTCCGATTGCGGTTGCGTGGTGCTGATCTGCGCGTGCATGTCCGCACGCCGCGGCAGGCCGAGTTGGCGGCGCTCATGCTGGAAAAACTGCCGCCCGACACATCAAAATTCCTGCTGTGTCCGATGCCGGGTTTGATCGCGAAAATCTTGGTCGAGGTCGGCGATGTGGTGCAAGAAGGCCAATCGCTTGCCACCGTCGAGGCGATGAAGATGGAGAACATCCTCAAAGCCGAGCGCAAAGGCATCGTCAAATCCATCAAGACCACCGCAGGCAGCAGCCTAAAAGTGGACGAAGTTATCATGGAGTTTGAATGACTTATCGTCCGGCTGGGTTGCGCTCTAACACTTCGGCACGCCGCGAGGGAAACTTGTCGATGGCGCGGGAAATCTCGCGCACATCCCAAGGCAGCGGTTTGCGGATCGCAACCGAGCCATCTTTGTCCATGATGACAAGCGAAAACCCGCGCGGGTGCAGCGTTTTGCGCAGTTCTGACTGCGGCTCTGGGGTCGTGTCGGTGACAAGCAAAACGTCGCGATCCGCCAGATCACCAAGGTTCGGCGCCAAGATTTCCATCTGCCGGATAAAGGCGGGATCTTGGGGCGAATTGGCGAAAACCGCAACGATGCGGTGAATATAAAGCTCGTCTGCCAGCACGACTTGGCTGGCTGGCACTGCTCCGAATGGCGTGGGTAGGGTGTCTTGCGCCAAAGCGTTGCTCGCGAAACTGCCCGCAAGGGTGATGACGATTGTTTTCAAGAGGTTGCTCATCCCCTGAATATAGGGCGGATTTGTACCAAAACCAAGCAGGCTGGATGGCCCCTAGCCAAATGAGGGAATGATGACCGATAAAATCGCAGCATGGACGGCGCTGGCCGCCAAGGAAATGAAGGGCGGAGACCCCGCAAGCCTGACCTGGATCACACTGGAAGGCATCGAAGTTAAGCCCCTTTATACCGCGGCAGATGTTGACGGCTTGCCGCAAATGGGCGAAATGCCCGGATTTGCGCCCTTCACGCGAGGCGTCAAGGCCACAATGTATGCAGGTCGCCCATGGACCATCCGCCAATACGCGGGGTTTTCCACCGCCGAAGCCAGCAACGCATTCTATCGTAAGAACCTCGCGGCAGGGCAGCAGGGCGTCTCGGTTGCGTTCGATCTGGCCACGCACCGCGGCTATGACAGTGACCATGCGCGGGTAGAAGGCGACGTCGGCAAAGCCGGTGTCGCGATTGACAGTGTCGAGGACATGAAGATCCTGTTTGACGGCATCCCCTTGGAAAAAGTCAGCGTTTCCATGACGATGAACGGCGCAGTGATCCCCATCCTTGCTAGTTTTATCGTCGCGGGTGAAGAGCAGGGCGTGGACCGGAGCCTGCTTTCGGGCACCATTCAGAACGATATCCTCAAAGAGTTCATGGTCCGAAACACCTACATCTACCCGCCAGAAGCTTCGATGCGGATTATTGCCGATATCATCGAATTCACCTCTGCCGAGATGCCGAAGTTCAACTCGATCTCGATTTCGGGTTATCACATGCAAGAGGCTGGTGCGAACCTTGTCCAAGAGCTGGCCTACACCCTTGCCGATGGTCGCGAATATGTCCGCGCAGCAATTGCGCGCGGCATGGATGTCGACGCTTTTGCAGGACGTCTCAGCTTTTTCTTCGCGATTGGCATGAACTTCTTTATGGAAGCCGCAAAGCTGCGCGCAGCCCGTATGCTCTGGCATCGCATCATGTCCGAATTTGCGCCCAAAAAGCAAACCAGCCTGATGCTTCGGACGCATTGCCAGACGTCGGGCGTCAGCCTGCAAGAGGCCGATCCCTATAACAACGTCATCCGCACGGCTTACGAGGCAATGTCGGCAGTTTTGGGGGGCACGCAATCGCTGCACACCAACGCTCTGGACGAAGCCATTGCTTTGCCTACAGAATTTAGCGCCCGTATCGCGCGCAACACCCAGCTGATCTTGCAAGAAGAAACCGGTGTGACCAATGTTGTCGATCCGCTCGCGGGATCTTACTATGTTGAGAGCTTGACCCATAGCCTTGCTGAAGAAGCGTGGAAGCTGATCGAAGAGGTCGAGGCAATGGGCGGCATGACCAAAGCCGTCGCTTCGGGTATGCCCAAACTGCGGATCGAAGAGTCTGCCGCCAAACGCCAGGCCGCCATCGACCGCGGCACCGAAGTGGTGGTGGGCGTGAACAAATACCGGCTTGCGTCCCAAGACCCGATCGACATCCTTGATATCGACAACGTCGCCGTGCGCAACAGCCAGATCGCGCGACTGCAAACCACCCGCGCCAGCCGCGACGAAGCCGCAACCCAAGCCGCGCTTGACGAGCTGACGCGTATCGCGGGTCACGACGGCAACCTTCTCGCCGCTGCCGTGACAGCCGCTCGCGCCCGCGCCACAGTCGGAGAAATCAGTATGGCAATGGAAAAGGTGTTCGGACGCCACCGCGCCGAAGTCAAAACCCTCGCGGGTGTTTACGGAGCCGCATATGAAGGCGACGAAGGCTTCGCTGCTATTCAAGCAGATGTTGAAAAATTCGCCGAGGACGAAGGTCGCCGCCCGCGTATGCTGGTGGTGAAAATGGGTCAAGACGGTCATGATCGCGGCGCCAAAGTGATCGCCACCGCCTTTGCCGACATTGGCTTTGACGTTGACGTTGGCCCCCTGTTCCAAACGCCAGAAGAGGCCGCACAGGATGCGATAGATAACGACGTGCATGTGATCGGCATCTCCTCGCAAGCCGCTGGCCATAAAACCCTAGCCCCAAAGCTCGTCCAAGCACTGCAGGCGGCAGGGGCTGGCGAAATCCTCGTGATCTGTGGAGGAGTCATCCCACAACAAGATTACCAATTCCTCTATGATGCAGGTGTCAAAGCCATTTTTGGCCCTGGGACGAATATCCCTTCTGCGGCAAAGGACATCCTCAACCTGATCCGCAAGGCAAAATCCTAACGCCCCCCCGCCATATGGGCTACGCTCGCCACCGCGCGACCGTGGCCCACACCACACTCTTACTGCACCAATCCACAACCACAGCGCCAAGCCTGCCCCATTGCCAAAACAGCCGAGCCCTCTTCATCTGTTCGAAAATATCCCACGGGGGGAAGCCTTTGCTTGCAAAGGCTTGGGGGTGTGGAACCCCCATTCCGCCCCATCAGCCGCGCGCCGCCCAAAGCAACCCGCGCCGCAACATCTCCCGCGCCGGCCCATGGTCGATCACCGCCGCCTTATGCCCCAAAGCATTGTAGTAAACCCGCCCGCTCCCCCAGAGCTTGCTGAACACGATAGGCATCGCCACAGCCCCGTTCACGCTATGCGGCCCCGCCACCAGTGGAAAGTCGCAAACCGCGTGAACCTTCACCGCAGGATCGATGTGCATGTAATACTGCTCGGTCTCCACCTCAAAATCCGCGATCCCCGCGACCAGCGGATCGTCCGAGACCATACGCACACCATAGCGCAGCCCGTCGTCCCCCGGATGCGCAACCCATTGTGCGCCCGTCATAAATTGCCAAAGCGGGTCGCCGCGGAAGGCATCGCACATGCCGCCATGACAGCCCGCAAGTCCGACGCCCCCCGCCACCGCCGCAGCCACCGCTTCACTTTGTGCGCGGCTGATCTCGCCCATGGTCCAAACCGGCACGATCAAACCCAACTGCGCCAAGGCCGCCGCATCGTCAAAGCTTGCCAAACTCTCGCTCAGCTCGACCTCCATACCCTCATGGCGCAAAATTTCGGCGAAAAGTGCTGCAACCTTGTCAGGTTCATGCCCCTCCCAACCGCCATAGGTGATCAAAGCCTTCATACCATCCTCCTCACTTGCTTGCGAAATGGCCACGCCAAAAAGCGCATCAACCCTGCGAGCGCCAGCCAGCCTGCGCCAAAGCCAATGCCCGCCGCCGCAAACCCCGCCTCGGTCACCGGTATGGCAGGGCGATAATCGGCCCAAACCGCCTGCAAGGTTTCAACATCGCGAAACCTCTGGGGCAGGGCAATCCTCTCAAGCGGTTGCATCGCACGCAGCAGCTCTAGATCCGCCGTCACTTGCTCCAGCCGCACAAAAACCCGCTCCATGTCACTGCGATGCAGGTCTTGAAACGGTGTCCCCGCAAGGTCCGCCAAAGCCGCTATCCGTGTCAGGCCTGCTTGCTGCGCCGAGGCGTCAAACTCGGCCGCGACCTGCGCCAAGACATCGCGTTGCCCCGCCAGCCGCTGTAAATATTGTTGTGAGAATTCTAGAAATTGCGACCCTGCGACGCCGGACGCCAAGGCTCCTGCAAAAACCAACTTGCCAATCCATGCCACGCTGCTCGCTCCTTTTTGCCGCAGCTTAGCGGGGCAAATGCCAGAGGGCTAGCGGCTAAAGGGACGATATGACGCGCAGGGTGCTGTGAGGCAGTCTTATTAAACGGGGGGAGCCGGTCGCGGCAAAGGGTATTGCCGCGACCGTTTCGATTAGTGGTTGGCGTAGATCTCGACGATACGCGCCACGGCGGCTTCGGGGGCCATTTCCTCGGACACACCTGTGCGGCGCGAGGTCAGCTCGACCACACCATTGGCCAGACCGCGCGGGCCAACCGTGATACGCCACGGCAGACCAATCAGGTCCATCGTTGCGAATTTGGCGCCTGCACGCTCGTCTCGGTCATCGTAAAGCGCCTCAAGACCCTTGGCGGCAAGCGCCTTGTAGAGCCCTTCGCAAGCGGCGTCTGCGGCGGCGTCACCTTGCTTGAGGTTCACGATGCCGACGGGGAAGGGGGTGACGCCTTCGGGCCAAATGATGCCCTTGTCATCATGCGAGGCCTCGATGATGGCACCCAACAGCCGCGAGACGCCGATGCCGTGCGAGCCCATCTCGACCGGCACTTTGCTGCCGTCCGCAGTGACCACCGTAGCCCCCATGCTTTCGGAGTATTTGGTGCCAAAATAGAAGATCTGGCCGACCTCGATCCCGCGCGCGACCTTGCGGCGCTCTTCGGGCACGGCGTCGAACAGGGCGGCGTCATGGGTTTCATCTGTGCGGGCATAGAGCGTGGTGAACTCTTTGCAAACAGCGGCCACTTCGTCGCGGTTGTCGTAGTCAACCGCGCGCGCGCCCAGTTTAAGCTCGGTCACGGCACTGTCGAAAAACACTTCGGACTCGCCCGTTGCAGCCAGCACCAAGAACTCATGCGTGTCGTCACCGCCGATTGGTCCCGAATCTGCACGCATCGGAATAGCGGTCAGGCCCATCCGCTCATAGGTGCGCAGATAGCTGACCATATGACGGTTATAGGCGTGGATGGCGCTGTCGCGGTCGATGTCAAAGTTATAGCCGTCCTTCATCAGGAACTCGCGGCCTCGCATGACGCCAAAGCGCGGACGCATCTCGTCGCGGAATTTCCACTGGATTTGATAAAGCGTCAGCGGCAGATCTTTATAGCTGGTGACATGCGCGCGGAAGATGTCGGTGATCATCTCTTCGTTGGTCGGCCCGTACAGCATCTCGCGGTCCTGACGGTCTTTGATGCGCAGCATTTCTTGACCATAGTCGTCATAGCGCCCCGACTCGCGCCACAGATCAGCGGGCTGCATCGTTGGCATCAGAACGGGGATATGTCCTGCGCGCACTTGCTCTTCGTTCACGATCTGTTGGATGCGGTTCAGCACCCGCAGCCCCATCGGCAGCCAAGAGTAAATCCCTGCCGCCTGTTGCTTGATCATCCCCGCCCGCAGCATGTAGCGGTGCGAGACGATCTGCGCCTCGGCTGGGTTTTCCTTCAGAACGGGCAGAAAATAACGGGAAACGCGCATGCGCAGGCCTCATAAGATTAGGGTTTGAGCGTTCCTAGCGGGTTGCAGGGCCTCAAGCAAGAAGCGCCTTAGGCTCGGGGGGCCGCAATCGGTGCAGGTGCCCGGTTTTGCGCACGAAATATGGGGATATCCCTGTGGGTTCTGCGTGAAATCCTGCCGCCCCCTTGCATGAAGCCTGATCAAGCGCGATATGTGAGGCTGGCTCAAAGGGTTTAAAATATGGCACTTCCGATACAGCAGCAGGCAAAACACTGGGGCGTTGTGCTCTTGGTCATCTTCGTGGTCCTGTGGCTTTTGGGCGGGGTGATTTTGCCGTTCATCGTCGGATCGGCCATCGCCTATTTTCTTGACCCCATCGCGGACCGGCTTGAGCGGTTGGGGCTTAGCCGCGTGTCCGCGACGACGGTGATCACGCTTTTGGGGCTGTTGATCCTTGTGCTGGTGGTGCTGGCGGTTATTCCGACGCTGATCAAGCAGACCACGGCGCTGGTGAATGCCGCGCCCGAGATTTCGCAGCGCTTGCAAGGCTTTCTGATCGAGAAATTCCCGCAGCTGACCGATAGCACCTCGACCATTCGTCAAAGCTTGAACGAGATCGGTGCCGCCATTCAGGCCAAAGGGGCGAGCCTTGCGCAGGGGGTGATCTCTTCGGCGCTGTCGCTGATTTCGGCGTTGGTGTTTATTGTCGTTGTGCCTGTGGTGGCGTTTTACATGCTGCTTGACTGGGACAATATGGTGGCGCGTATCGACGGGTTGTTGCCGCGCGACCATGCGCCCACCGTGCGGCGTTTGGCGCGCGAGATCAACCAAGCGCTCAGCGCCTTTGTGCGGGGCCAGCTGACGGTTTGCTTGACGCTTGGCAGCTATTACGCAGCGGCCTTGATGCTTGCAGGGTTGCAGTTTGGCCTTGTTGTCGGGGTCGTTGCAGGGGCAATCACCTTTATTCCTTATGTTGGGGCTTTGGTTGGCGGAGCTTTGGCGATCGGCCTTGCTCTGTTCCAGTTCTGGGGCGATTGGGCGTCGATTGCGATTGTCGCGGGGATTTTCGGATTTGGCCAATTCCTTGAGGGCAATGTGCTGACGCCGCGGCTTGTGGGCAAATCCATCGGTCTGCATCCGGTCTGGCTTTTGCTGGCGCTGTCGGTGTTTGGATCGCTGTTCGGCTTTGTCGGGATGTTGGTCGCGGTGCCAGTTTCGGCGGCGCTTGGGGTCTTGGCGCGTTTTGGCATCAGCCAATACCAAAACAGCCTTTTGTTCAACGGCGCCAGCGTGCCCGAGCCGGACTCGCCCGAGGACAGCGCGTGACGCGACAACTCGCCTTTGACCTGCCTGTCGGCGAAGCCTATCGCCGCGCTGACTTTTTTATCTCGCCCGCCAATGCCGAGGCTTTGAGTTGTGTCGAGGCATGGCGCGATTGGCCTGCGGGTAAGATGCTGCTGATCGGGCCGATTGGCGCGGGCAAGACGCATCTGGCGCATCTTTGGGCCGAAACAGCGGGCGCCAAGATTATCGCCGCGCGCAACCTGCTGGGCTATGATCTGCCGATGCTGGCGCGCAGCCCCGTTGCCGTCGAGGACGCCGATCTGATCGCGCAAAACCGCGAGGCTGAAACGGCGCTGTTCCACCTGCACAATCTGATGGCCGCGCAGGGGCAGGGGCTTTTGGTGACCGCCGCCAGCCCGCCACGAGATTGGGGTCTGTGCTTGCCCGACCTGAAAAGCCGGCTGCAGGCGGCAAGCCTTGTGTCGTTGGCGCCGCCCGATGATGCGCTGCTGTCGGCTGTGCTGGTCAAACTTTTTGCCGACCGTCAGATCACGGTGCCGCCGAACCTGATCTCTTTTCTGATCTTGCGGATGGATCGCTCGATTGCTGCGGCCCGCGATCTTGTCGCCATTTTGGACGCTCGCGCCTTGGCGATGGGGCGGCCTGTGACACGAACTTTGGCCGCCGAAGTGCTGGACAGTTACGCAGAGGCCTGAGACAGTTGTGGTGCATTCCACCGCTGCGTCACGGCTCTGTTACATGTCCCCGATTAGTAGATCTCTAAGCCAGCCATAAAAGAATCCGAAATGACCCAAGCCGATTTCCTCAAAGCACCTTTCCCCGAGCCTGTGACCCTTCCGGATGACGAAATCACCGGACCAGGAAGGTTTTTTAACCGCGAGTTAAGCTGGCTGGCGTTTAACTGGCGCGTGCTGGACGAGGCGTCCAACACCAATGTGCCTTTGTTGGAACGGCTGCGGTTTTTGTCGATTTCCGCGACCAACCTTGATGAGTTTTACACGGTGCGGGTTGCGGGCCTGCGGGCTTTGGTGCGTGCGTCCAATCAGACCCCGTCCGAGGATGGCCGCAGCCCTGCAGAACAGCTCAAGCTGATCCACGCGAATGCGCGCCGTTTGATGCACACCCAGCAAGCGGTGTTCAACAAGCTGAAAAGGCAGATGGAAGTTGAAGGCATCTCGCTGTGCACGCGCTCCAAACTGACGGGGCGCGATCTGAAGTTCCTTGAAGATCACTTTATCAACAAGGTCTTCCCCGTTCTTTCGCCGCTGGCGATCGATCCTGCGCACCCGTTCCCGTTCATCCCCAACGCGGGCTTTAGCCTTGCGCTGTCGCTTGAACGCGAGTCGGATCGGCGCACATTGCAAGCCTTGCTGCCCATCCCGCAGCAAATCGCGCGCTTTGTGCCGCTGCCAAGCAAAGACGGCGAACAGCGATTTTTGCCGCTGGAAGAGCTGCTGCTGTTGCATCTCGACATGCTGTTTCCAGGGTATACGGATCGCGGCCACTGCCTGTTCCGTGTGCTGCGCGACAGCGACCTAGAGGTCGAGGACGAGGCCGAAGACCTTGTGCGCGAGTTTGAAACCGCTCTGAAACGGCGCCGCCGTGGCGAGGTCATCCGGTTGAAGCTGTCGGCAGGCGCGCCCGAAGAATTGCGCGCGCTTATCATGCAAGAGTTGAGCGTGACGGGCGATGAGATGGTCGAAGTGCGCGGCCTTTTGGGCGTGGCTGACCTGAAGGAATTGGTGCTGTCGTCGCGCCCTGATCTGCTGTGGCCGCCCTTTACGCCGCGGGTGCCAGAGCGGGTGCAAGACCACGAGGGCGATCTTTTTGCTGCAATCAAGCAAAAAGACATCCTCATGCACCATCCCTACGAAACCTTTGATCTGGTTATCAGATTTCTGGAACAAGCCGCGCGCGATCCGAATGTGCTTGCGATCAAACAGACGCTGTATCGCACCTCTTGGGACAGCCCGATCGTCGCCGCACTCTGCGAAGCGGCCGAGTCCGGCAAATCCGTCACGGCGCTGGTCGAGCTGAAAGCCCGCTTTGACGAGGCCGCCAATATCCGCCAGTCCCGTCGCCTTGAACGGGCAGGCGCGCATGTGGTTTACGGCTTTATTCACTATAAAACCCACTGCAAAATCAGCACCGTAGTGCGGCGTGAGGGCGATCAACTGGTCACCTATACCCACTACGGCACCGGAAACTATCACCCGATCACCGCCAAGGTTTACACCGACCTGTCGTTCTTTACCTGTGATGCGGCACTTGGTCGCGATGCCACGCGGGTGTTCAACTACCTCTCTGGCTATGTGCAGCCGCAAGGGCTTGAAAATCTTGCCATCTCTCCGATCACGTTGAAACCAAAACTGCTCGAGATGATCAAGGCCGAGGCAGATCACGCCCGTGCTGGTCGTCCTGCCGAGATTTGGGCCAAGATGAACTCTGTCATCGATCCTGACGTGATCGATGCGCTTTATGCTGCGAGCCAAGCAGGGGTAAAGATCAGCCTGATCATCCGCGGCATCTGTGGATTGCGTCCTGGAATCAAAGGCTTGTCGGAAAATATCCGCGTGAAGTCGATCGTCGGGCGGTTCTTGGAGCACAGTCGCATCGTGTGCTTTGGCAACGGTGAGGGTCTGCCTTCCAACGCATCGCGCGTCTATATCTCGTCCGCCGATTGGATGGGCCGCAACCTGACCCGCCGCGTCGAGACCCTGATCGAAATTCACAACCCCACCGTCAAAGCGCAGATCGTTGGCCAAATCATGGCGGCCAATCTGGCGGATGAGGCGCAATCTTGGGTGCTGCAACCCTCGGGAAGTTATAAACGCGACCTGACCCCTCTGGACGGCCAAGCGTTCAACTGTCACCGTTTCTTTATGGAGAATCCTTCGCTGTCCGGTCGAGGCACGGCTGGCGCCAAGGATGTTCAGAAACTGGCATAACGGAAGACCAATGAGCAAACACGATCACGACGACGACAGTGGCCCCTTTGGGCGGCCGCTGTTCGATGACCCATCTGCGCGGGCGCTAAGCCGCGTGGGCGTGGTCGATGTGGGCTCTAACTCGGTGCGGATGGTGGTGTTTGACGGCGCTGCCCGCTCGCCTGCCTATTTCTTTAACGAAAAGCTGATGTGCGGTTTGGGGAAGGGGCTGGCCGAAACGGGCAAGCTGAACCCCGAGGGGCGCACGCGCGCGGTTGCCGCTTTGCGGCGATTTGCCTTGCTTGCCAAGGGCATGGGCATTGGCCCGTTGACGGTCGTGGCGACGGCTGCGGCGCGCGATGCTAGCGATGGTCCCGATTTCCAAGCCGAAGTTTTGCGCGAGACGGGGCTGCGGCTGTGGGTTGTCGATGGCCCAGAAGAAGCGCGGCTTTCGGCGCAGGGCGTGCTTTTGGGGTGGCCAGAGGCCAAGGGGATCGTCTGTGACATTGGCGGCAACTCGATGGAACTGGCGCTGATCGGTGACGGTCAGGTGGGCACACGGGTTTCGACCCAGCTTGGTCCCTTCCGGCTTGCGCGGATTTCGGATGACCGAAAGGTCCGAATTGCCCATATAGATCAGGTTCTTGCAGAGTGTCAGACCAAGCTGCAGTCCGAAGGCCAGCGCATTTATCTTGTCGGCGGTTCGTGGCGGGTGATCGCGCGGCTGGATATGGAGCGGCGCAAATACCCAATGACGGTGCTGCACGAATACCGCATGACGCCCGATGATCTTTTGCAAACGCTTGATTGGATTGCGAAATCCGATCTAGAGGATCTGCGCCAACGCACAGGCACATCACAAGCGCGGATGGAGTTGGTGCCGCTTGCCTGTGAGGTCATGCGCGAACTGATCACCGTTTTGAAGCCGTCCGAGATCGACGTCTCATCCTATGGTATCCGCGAGGGGCTGCTTTATGAGCAAATGCCGCCACGGCTGCGGGCGCGCGATCCGCTGATCGAGGCGGCGCGTTCGGTCGAAAAGACCATGTCGCGCATCCCCGGCTTTGGCAAAAAGCTTTATGAATTCTTGTTGCCTTTGTTTGCGGGGGCGACACCTGATCGCATTCGCCTGATCAAGGCCGCCTGCTTGCTGCATGATACGACATGGCGAACCCACCCCGACTACCGCGCCGAGGCGTGTTTTGACAACGTGACCCGCGCGAACCTTGGCGGGCTCGACCATCCGGGGCGGGTGTTTTTGGGGCTGGCGTTGTTGCACCGCTATAAGAACTCGCGCTCGGGGTCGCGTCTGGAACCGCTGTTCGAGCTGCTTACGGAAACCGAGCAACGCGATGCAGAGGTGCTGGGCAAGGCGATGCGGTTTGGTGCGATGTTCGCGGTGTCTGACCCCGCCGATGTCGCGCGGATTGTCTGGACGCCGGAGAAGAACCTGTTGGAATTGCTGCTGACCGCCAATGGCTCGGCGCTTTTTGGCGAGGTGGCGCAGGCGCGCTTTAGCAGCCTTGTCTCGGCGATGAAGGCGGAAACCCTGATTGGCGAGCTGCGCTGATGTTGCGCTTTGACCACGTTGCTGTGGCGGCAGCTTCATTGGCTGAGGGCGTCGAATGGGTCGAGACTGTGCTTGGATGTAGCCTTGCTGGCGGTGGTCAGCACCCTCTGATGGGGACGCATAATCGGCTGTTGGGGCTGGGGGATCTGTACCTAGAGGTCATCGCGATTGATCCCGATGCTGATGCACCCAAACACCCCAGATGGTTCGATTTGGACAACTTTAGCGGCAAGCCGAGGCTTGCAAACTGGGTTTCAGGTTGTGAAAGTCTAAGCGCCGCTTTGGATCAATCGCCACCGAATACGGGCGAACCAGTGAGTTTGGCCCGTGGAGACTATCGCTGGAAAATGGCGGTTCCTGCCGATGGCAAGCTGCCGTTTGGCGGCGCATTTCCTGCGCTGATCCAATGGCACGGTACGCTTCACCCTGCCAAAGCCCTGCCGGATAACGGGATACGCTTGGCGCAATTCGAGGTGAGCCATCCCGAAGCCGAAGCGCTGCGCCAAGCCCTCGCTCCGCTGATCAACGACCCACGCATTCAGATCAGCCAAGGCCCCGCCGCTATGCGCGCTAGTTTTACGACGCCACATGGCACGCGTGTTCTGGAATGATCCGCCCCGCCACGCCGCAGGATATTGAGGCGCTGACAGCGCTGATGAATGATGTGATCCGCAACACCACTTTCACGGTCACCTCTGTCGAGAAATCCTCCCAAGACGTAGCCCAGATGATCCGCGACCGCAGGGCCTTGGGCTTTGATGTTCTTGTGGCCTATGAGGACGACAGCTTTTTGGGCTATGCGACCTACGCCCAGTTTCGACCTTCGCCGGGCTATGCGCGCACGATGGAGCATTCAATTGCGCTGACACCAGAGGCGCGGGGCAGGGGGACAGGGCGTGCGCTGATGGCCGCGGTTGAGACCCACGCCACCCGATTTGGCGCGCATGTGATGATTGGTGCGATCACGTCTGACAACGTCGCAAGCCTCGATTTCCACAAACGCTTGGGCTACGAACCGGTCGGTTTTTTGCCACAGGTTGGCTATAAATTCGGGCGCTACCACGATCTTGTGCTGATGCAGAAAATCCTCTCCTGACATTCCTTGCGCGCTCGGGTAACCTAGGGACATGTCGATCTGGACCCGCATTACCGAAGCCATTGCCGCCCTTGCCTCGGGCGAGGGGCTTACATCTGTTTTTGACAAGTTGCGCCACGACCCGCCTCGCGAGAGATCTATCGGTTTTACCATTGGTATCATTGCGTTAGGCGCAAAGATGGCCAAGGCGGACGGCGAAGTCACGCGGGACGAAGTTGCCACCTTTCGTCGCATTTTTCATATTGACCAAGCCGAAGAGGCCAACGCGGCCCGCGTCTTCAACCTTGCGCGACAGGACGTGGCGGGGTTTGATGCCTACGCGCGCAAGATCGCGGCGCTGTTTAATGTCGAGGGCCAGCCGCTTTGCGCCGATGATCGCAATGTGTTGATTGATATCCTTGAGGGGCTGTTCCAGATTGCAATGGCGGACGCGCGCTATCACCCTGCCGAGGATGCGTTCTTGGCCGAAGTGGCGCGGATTTTCGGCCTTGATGAGCGATGCTTTCGGGTGTTGCGCGGGCGCTTTGTCGAGGGCGCGCCACGCGATCCCTATGATGTGCTGGGCCTGCCCGCCGATGCGTCGCTGACCGTAGCCCGTGCAGCGTGGCGCAATGCGGTCAAGGAAAGCCACCCCGACCGGATGATCGCGCGCGGAGTGCCAGCCGAGGCGGTCAAGCTTGCCGAGCATCGCCTGATCGCAATCAACGCGGCTTGGGAAGAAATTCAGTCCAAGGTGCCAGCCTGATGCGGTTAGCAACCTACAACGTCGAGTGGTTCAACGGCCTCTTTGACGATGCAGGCCGGCCTCTGCACGATCATGAATTCTCTGGCCGTTACAAAGTGTTACGGGCTGATCAGCTGGATGCTTTGGGCGTCGTGTTTCGCGCCATGAATGCTGATGCGGTGATGATTATCGAGGCGCCGGACACCAATTCCAAACGCTCGACTGTGACCGCCCTTGAGGCTTTTGCACAAATGCACAAGTTGCGCGCGCGCAGGGCAATCATCGGCTTTGAATCTGAGACCGAGCAGGAAATCGCGCTGCTTTACGATCCGGATGCGCTGACCGTCCGCCACGCGCCGCAAGGCGAGCCCGCGCCCAGCCATGGCGCCCCAGGGGCGCCGCGCTTTGACAGCCAACTGCGGTTGGATCTGAATGGCGATGGCAGTGAGGACCTTGTGCGGTTCTCAAAGCCGCCGCTCGAGCTGGCCGTGACCACCGCCAAGGGCAACAAGCTAAGCTTGATCGGGGTGCATGCGAAATCCAAGGCTCCGCATGGTGCGACCAACGAGAAAGAAGCCACCCGCATTTCCATCGAAAACCGCCGCAAGCAGTTGGCCGAGTGTCTTTGGCTGCGCGCGCGCATCGATCGCCAACTTGCGGCAGGTGATGATATGATCGTGATGGGTGATTTTAACGACGGTCCGGGCTTGGACGAATACGAAAAGCTGTTCGGCCATTCGGGTATCGAAGTGGTGCTGGGGTGCGACCGCCCCGCAAATGCGCGGCTCTTTGACCCCCATGCCAACCTTGCGCTGACGCAAATGTTGGGTCTGACGCCGACCACAGCGCGGTTTTGGCAGCCCGTGCAAAAGCACTATTTCGAGGCACTGCTGGACTTTATCATGCTGTCGCCCAATCTGTTAAAACATACTGACAAAGCAACGGGTTGGCGAATTTGGCATCCCTTTAATGATGCCGAAGTTCTTGCCGATCCGGTACTGGCACAGGCGCTGCTGACGGCCTCGGATCACTTTCCGGTCAGCCTCGATATCGACCTTTAAGCCGCGTCACAGAAGCGTTCCTTGACGCCTCTGCCCGAAGCAGGCAAATTGACGCAAAAATGAAAGAGCAGCACATTGGCAACGACCAAACCGTTTTCCCGTTTTGAATTCATGATCGCTTGGCGCTATCTGCGTGCCAAACGTGCCGAAGGTGGCGTCTCGGTGATGACGTGGATCAGCTTGATCGGCATCACCCTTGCGGTCTTTGCGCTGATTGCGACGCTAGCTGTGCGCTCTGGCTTTCGGGCCGAGTTCGTCGATACCATCTTGGGGTCGAACGCGCATGTGACGGTCTATTCGGCTGGGCAGATCAATGCCGACGGTCAGAATATCAAAGGCTTTTCCGACTATATCGCCATTTCGCAAAAAATCGCGGCGCTGCCGGGGGTGAAGACAGCCGCTCCGGTGATCCGCGGGCAGGTTATGGTCACCTCGACCAGTGGCACGACGGGGGCCGAGATTTACGGCATGCGCATTGACGACCTCAAGGCCATTCCAAGGGTTGGTCTGGGCGCGAATGCTTATGGCAGCATCGACGATTATGACAGCGGCGTCGCTATTGGTTCGGGCATCGCGCGCGAGCTTGGCGTCACAGTCGGCGACCGCATTCGCGTGGTTGCGCCGTCGGGCGTCAAGACCGCCTTTGGCTCTTCGCCGCGGGTGAATGCCTATACCGTGCAGTACGTGTTTACTGCAGGTCCCGACGTGGACAAAACCCGCATCTATATGCCGTTTGCCGAGGCGCAGTCGTTCTTTAACCGCGAAAACTTCGCCGATGAGATCGACGTTATGGTGCGCGACCCCGAAGCGATTGACACCTATGCCATCGCGCTGATGCAGGCGGCGGGCGAGGATGCGCTGCTTTGGACGTGGCGCGACAGTGCGGGCGGGTTCTTGCGGGCGCTTGATATGGAGGACAATGTGATGTTCATCATCATGTCGATCCTTGTGCTGATCGCCGCGATGAACATCGTTTCGGGCCTGATTATGTTGGTGAAAAACAAAGGTCGCGATATTGGTATCTTGCGCACGATGGGGCTTTCTGAAGGGTCTATCCTGCGGATTTTCTTTATCTGCGGTGCGTTTACCGGTGTGGTGGGTACGCTTGCTGGGGTGGCGCTTGGCTGCCTGTTTGCGATTTATATCGATCCGATTTATGCGTTTGTGAACTATCTTGCGGGTGGTGGCGTTTGGGATCCTGACCTGCGCCACATCTACGCCTTGCCCGCAAAACTGCGCCTTCATGACGTGCTGTCAGCGATGGCCTTGTCGCTTGGCCTGTCGTTTGTCGTCACCATCTTTCCTGCCCGTCGTGCGGCGCGGATGAACCCAGTCGAGGCCCTGCGCTATGAATGATTTCGCCCTAGAGCTGGCTGGGATTGAGAAGTCCTACAACCATGGAAAACCGTCGCAAGTCACCGTTCTGAGTGGTGCCACCCTTGAGGTGAAGGTCGGTGAAGTCGTGGCCCTTGTCGCACCTTCGGGGGCGGGAAAGTCGACGCTTTTGCATATTGCGGGGTTGCTCGACACGCCGGATGAAGGCTCGGTCGCGCTGAACGGGCGCAATATGATCGGTCTTTCGGACCGTGCCCGCACGCAAGCGCGGCGCAATGACGTGGGCTTCATCTATCAGTTCCACCACTTGCTTCCCGAGTTTACCGCGTTGGAAAATATCGTCATCCCGCAGCTGGCCAACGGCGTCTCCGAAGCCGATGCGACAGCCTATGCGATGGAACTGCTGGACCATGTCGCGGTCGTGGATCGCGCAAGCCACCGTCCTGCGGCGCTATCAGGGGGGCAGCAACAGCGCGTCGCCTTTTGCCGTGCGCTGGCCAACAAACCCAGATTGCTGCTGGCCGATGAGCCTACGGGCAACCTTGACCCCGAAACATCAGAGCAGGTGTTCTCGGCGCTGATGAAGTTGGTACGGGACACGGGGCTTGCGGCCCTGATTGCGACCCATAACTTAGAGCTGGCAGCGCGAATGGATCGCACCGTGCGGCTTGATAAGGGCCGCGTCTTGCCGCTGTAATAGCAAAGGCCGCAAGCAGATATGCTCGCGGCCTTGTAAGTTCTAAAGCTTGGTTTAGTTCTTTTTCGGCTGCTTTGGCGCATATTTACCCATGGTCGCATCGACCGTCTTGGCATCCACTTTGGTGCCGTTTTGGGTCAAGCAGCTGGCGATTGCGCTGGCGTCCGGCTTTTGTGGCGCGGCTTGCTCGCCGCCCTGAGCACCCGGTTCCATCTTCGGCATACACGCCTTCATGACCGCTTCGCTCACGCCAAGGTCCTTGGCCATTTCGGCAATAGGGGGCTCTGGTGGGCGCTGTTGCTGCTGTGCAAGGGCTGCCATGGGCGCGACAAGGGAAACGGCGCCAATGATGGCAAAAAGTGCTGATTTGCGGGCTTGCATGCTCTGTCCTATTCTATTCACGTCGCTCTCTCTCGCGACACTATGGAAACGCCGCAGCGCGGCTGATCCGTCGCAGCTGCAGATAAAATAATTCACCTGTTGCTGAAATCGTGGCAAGGTTTCTGATATGTATCAAGGACCTCGTCGTCAAAAACGGCGAGTTTGGGCGAATGAATAAGGAAGATTTAATGCGAATTCTGATGCTTACCGCCGCGATTGCCCTGAGTGGTTGCGTCCCTTTTGGCCCCAAAGAGGCCAACACCACGCCGGCGATGGACTTTGCGGACTATTGTTCCGCGTGCCACGGGGCCGCTGGTGACGGGAAGGGCGCTGCGGCAGAGGGGTTGGCGAAGAAGCCTGCGGACCTGACGCGCTTGTCGGCGCGCAATGGCGGCACCTTTCCGACCACCCGCGTTATGGCGCAAATTTGGGGCTATACTGGCAAGAAGGGTGACGGCGTGATGCCTGACTTCTCTGACCTATTGCATGGCCAGATGGTGCCTTATGACGGCGGCGATGGCATCGAGACGCCAACGCCGATCCGTCTTGTTGCTTTGGCGGAGTACCTAGAAACACTTCAAAAGAAGTAGTTAGGCCCACTCACCGCGGCGGAACACGGGGACTTTGGTCCCATCCGCCGCGATGCCGTCAATATCCACCTGACCCGAGCCGATCATCCAATCAACGTGGATGATGCTGCTGTTGCCGCCCTGAGCCGTGATCTGCTCGGGCGAAAGGGTTGCGCCGTTCTGAAAACACTTGGAATAGCACTGACCCAGCGCGATGTGGCAGGCGGCATTCTCGTCAAAAAGCGTGTTGTAGAACAGCAAGCCCGAGGCCGAAATCGGCGAGCCATGCGGCACCAAGGCCACTTCGCCCAAACGTCGCGCGCCCGCGTCGCTGTCGATCAACTTGTTCAAAACCGCTTCGCCTTTGGTGGCGTGGGCCTCGACAATCTGGCCTGCTTCAAAGCGAACCGAGATGTTTTCGATCAAAGAGCCCTGATGCGCCAAAGGCTTGGTCGCTGCGACCACGCCATCGACCCGCAGCGCGTGCGGCGTGGTAAAGACTTCTTCTGAAGGGATGTTCGGGTTGCAAGTCACCCCGTTTTTCGACGCCGAAGCGCCCCCCATCCACTCGTGACCATCGGCCAAACCGACGGTCAGATCCGTACCAGGACCGCGGAAGTGCAGGGCGCTAAAGCGTTGGCCGTTCAGCCAATTCCGCCGTGCCAAAAGCGCGGCATTATGTGCGCCCCATGCGGCCACTGGATCGGCGGTGTTAACGCGAGAGGCCTCAAAGATCGCCTCGGCCAGCTTGGCTACGGCTTCGTCAATCGCGAGATCGGGGAACATTTGCCGCGCCCAAGCCTCGCTGGGATAGGCGCAGATCGACCAATTCACCGCAAAGTTGGTGATCGGCTCCATCGCGGGTTTAGCGGCCATCGCGTTTGCCTTGCTCAGTTGCGCGACCCGTGCGGGGTCTTGCGCCGCCAAAAGCATCGGGTTGTCGCCAGAAATCGCCATCCTGGCCGCGTTGTTTGCAAAGCCATCGGCCATGCCGCGATAGAGCCATGCAGGCGCGCGGTCAAAGCTTGCGTCCGAGCCATGCGCGAATTTGGCAAGCGTGATCGCTTCATCCGCAAAGATCGGCGTCACCACGCCGGCGCCGGCCTTATAGGCTTCGGCGGCCACCAACCGCACCAGTGGCAGGGCCGCCATCGGCGCGGTCAGGATCAAGTCCTGCCCCTCTTGCAGGTTCAACCCAACCCGCACCGCAACTTCTGCCAGCTTGGCAAGCTTTTCTTGGTCAATCGCGCTCATGTCTGCCCCCAAAAGGTTTAGGGGCAAACATAGTCCTGCAAAGTTAGGCCGCAACCCCAGAATAGCGCGCATAGCCCAGATCGCCGCTCTCAATTTCAGCGCGGTGCCCCGAGATGATATCGGTGATCAACCGCCCCGAGCCCGCAGCCATGGTCCAACCCAAGGTGCCGTGTCCGGTATTGGTAAACAGGTTTCCAATCGGCGTGCGTCCCACAACGGGCGTGCCATCGGGCGTCATCGGGCGCAGGCCGCACCAGAATTCTGCCTGCGACTGATCGCCCGCGCCGCCGAACAAATCCTCGACCGAGTGCTGCAATGTCTCTTGCCGCCGTTTGTTAAGGCTCATGTCAAAGCCCGCGATTTCCGCCATGCCGCCGACCCTGATGCGGTCGCCCAAGCGGGTGATCGCGATCTTATAGGTCTCGTCCATCACGGTCGATTCCGGCGCGCGGGACGCATCTTTGATCGGCACCGTGATCGAGTATCCCTTTACCGGATAGATCGGCAGTCTGATGCCCAAAGGTTTGGCCAAGAGCGGAGAAAAGCTGCCCAAGGCCAGCACAAAGGCATCGCCCGAGATCTTGCCCGCCGAGGTTTGCACCCCAGTGATCCGCCCCATCGAGACCTCAAGCCGATCAATCCGCACACCATAACGGAATTCGACGCCCAAGGCCTGCGCCATCTCTGCCAGTCGATTGGTGAACTTAAAGCAGTCGCCCGTCTCGTCATTAGGCAGGCGTAAACCACCGGCAATCTTATCGCGTTTGGCGGCAAGCGCGGGCTCTACCGCGATGCAGCCATCAGCATCCAGAACCTCAAACGGCACGCCGTCTTCTTGCAAGACCTTGATATCCTTGGCCGCAGCATCAACCTGCGCCTGCGTGCGGAACAGTTGCAAAGTGCCCTGCATCCGCTCGTCATAGGAAATCCCCGTCTTGGCACGCAAATCAATCAGGCAGTCGCGGCTATACTCCGCAAGCCGCATCATCCGCGATTTGTTGCGCGCATAGGCAGGCGTGGTGCAATTCATCAGCATTTTGCCAACCCACGTCAGCTTGGCGAGATCCAGTTTGGGTTGAATGATCAAGGGCGCGTGGCGCATCAACAGCCACTTCGCCGCTTTGGCCGGAATTCCAGGCGCCGCCCAAGGGCTCGAATATCCTGGGCTGATCTCGCCCGCGTTGCCGAACGAGGTTTCCAATGCAGGCGAGGGCTGCCGGTCGATCACCGTCACCTGATGCCCCGCGCGTGCCAGATAATAAGCAGTCGTCGTGCCAATCACGCCCGCGCCCAGAACAACGACCTTCATCTGCATCTCCTGCTGGTAATTCTCTTGTCATGCCGAGCGTAACAGTTTCGGTTGAAATTACTGGGCGAAATGTGGGGTAAAATTTGGTTATTGCAAAATAACTTACGAATAATTCGGAGTTATGACGAAGAATATTCTGTCAATGCTGCCCGTTCTCCGCAGATCTGCCACTGAAGGATCGCTGACATTTTGGCCCAGCCGCCCACATCTTCAGCGGCCAGAGTAGGCTTGGTTCACTCATCCATTCGGTGTCGGATCGTGCCGCCGTTAGCGTCGATTGCAGTGCTATGCCCGGGGGCGCGCATGTCAGCTCAAGACGACAGATACCTTCCCTCATCAGTCTCATGAGAGATCGCCTTCGACTTAGGTCGGTCACAGTCGAAGTGCTCTGGCAAAATTGTGCAACCTTTGACATGCTCGACCACCATTGATGGCAGGATGCCAAAACGGCGGAGAGATGCGGTCTTTCGGACAGGTTTAAGGTCGCGGCCGCGCCTGAAACATGGCGGTGCAAGGAACTCGCAGCCAAGCATAAGTTGCGCCTTCTTCCTCCGAATGTTTCTGCAGATATCTTCAAAAGGCATCGCATCGCAAAAGTAGGTTCGCCTGCGATAGTGGTCCCCCCTCGGATTTGCTGTTCAATACACTTCGGCAAGTGCCAACGATCGCGGATTGACGATTTGCACGACGGGTTCAAAGTCAAAAGCAGTGCCTATTAACGGCACTAATTTCAAAACGCCAAAAGGTTGAATTTTTAACCTGATAGGCGCGCACAAGACTCGGCATACTTCGAGCCTTTAAGCCTGAACAAGTTATAGAAAACCTAACAACTATGCATCTTAGCTGTGCAGCAAGCCTGCTCTTAAAAGCAGGAGCACCAACAGGCTAAGACCTATCAGGGACTGCGGTGCAGCAGCGTAATTCCAATTTCGCGCCAAGCCAAAGCCCGCCGCGCCCCCATTCTCGTAAGGGGGCGTCCAAAGTGGAGATCTGAGGACGCCCGAAAAAGCTCTGCTTTAGAAAAATGCCTGCAGACCCGTGATCGCGCGGCCTAAGATCAAAGCATGGACGTCATGCGTCCCCTCATAGGTATTGACGGTTTCGAGGTTGACCATATGCCGCATGATTTGGAATTCCTCCGAAATGCCATTGCCGCCGTGCATATCTCGCGCCAGTCTCGCCGCGTCCAAGGCTTTACCGCAGTTGTTCCGCTTGATGATGCTGATCATTTCGGGCGCAGCATTGGCTTCATCCATCAACCGGCCAACACGTAGCGATGCCTGCAAGCCTAACGAAATCTCGGTCATCATATTGGCAAGTTTGAGCTGGTAGAGCTGAGTGCCCGCCAGTGGCTTGCTGAACTGTTTTCGGTCCAGACCATAGCTGCGAGCCGCCTGCATGCAGAACTCTGCGGCGCCCAACACGCCCCAGGAAATGCCGTAGCGCGCTCGGTTCAAACAGCCAAACGGCCCTTTCAGACCCTCAACATGCGGCAAAAGTGCATCTTCGCCGACTTCAACATCCTGCAATACTATTTCGCCGGTCACACTTGCGCGCAGGCTCAACTTGCCGCCGATCTTAGGGGTAGAGAGCCCCTTCATGCCTTTTTCAAGTACAAACCCTTTGATCTTGCCGCCATGAGCTTCTGACTTTGCCCAGACCACAAACACATCCGCGATCGGAGCATTTGAAATCCACATCTTCGCGCCGTTCAGCACATATCCATTGGCCGTCTTTTTCGCGACGGTCTTCATCCCCGCCGGGTCCGAGCCAGCATCCGGTTCGGTCACAACGCGCCGCGCCGCATCGACGCCGGTCACGGTCCCGAGCAGCACCTCGGCATTCTTCTGGTCACGCAGCACCGTCCGTATCGGCGTCGCGATCTGACCCGGCGACAAACCGGCAGTCGCCACCTGATACAGCAGCGGCTGGAACAGGTGATGGTTGCGCCGGTCCAGCAGCGTCACCCGCACATCGGCGTGTCTCAGCCCCTTGGCCGCCGACAACCCGCCAAACCCCGCGCCAACGATCACCACGCGCGGACGCGGATCGCTTTCGCCGGATCGCCTGTCAGAGGATTGATTGTCAGGACTGCACCCGCACGTTGCGCTGTGCACGTGAAACGAGGTCTGCATGCTGGTTCCCCATGGCGAGGCCGGTTGGAACGATG
>CAWJOY010000047.1:0-56030 GCA_963844505.1 uncultured Alphaproteobacteria bacterium | reverse complement strand
GACCAAATCCGCAACGAGCCGGGCGTTGACTGGCGGCAGCCCCAGCCCGCGCTTCAACTGTCCGCCATCACCAGTGCGCTGCCGGTTCAAAGTTCCTGAAAATCCTCCACGGCGCTTTGTGCTGGGCATGGTGATTTTGCTAGGCGTGGCTGTGGTGCCGATCTGGTTTTGGCGGTCTATGTCGGGGATGGCCTATGCTGTCTCGATGGTCTTGCTGCTGATCGTAGAGTTTTTCGGCACCGTCGGCATGGGGGCGCAGCGCTGGATTGATCTTGGGTTCATGCGCTTGCAGCCGTCCGAGTTGATGAAGGTGACGCTGGTGATGATGCTGGCGGCCTATTACGATTGGTTGCCCGATAAGAAAGTGTCGAAACCGCTGTGGGTTTTGCTGCCAGTTGTGATGATCGTCGCGCCGACGATCTTGGTGATCATGCAGCCCAACCTTGGCACCTCGGTGATGCTTTTGGCGGCGGGCGCGGGTGTGATGTTTGCGGCGGGCGTGTCCTATTGGTATTTCGCTGCGGTGGCGACACTGGTGGGTGGCACGGTGTTCGCGGTGATCTATTCCGAGAATACGCCGTGGCAGTTGCTGCATGACTATCAGTACAAACGCATCCACACCTTTCTGGACCCAAGCGCCGATCCTCTGGGCGCGGGCTATAACATCATCCAAGCCAAGATCGCGCTGGGGTCTGGGGGCTGGGCTGGCAAAGGGTTCATGCAGGGCACGCAGAGCCGCCTGAATTTTCTGCCCGAAAAGCATACCGACTTTATCTTTACCACCTTGGGCGAAGAGTTCGGCTTTGTTGGCGCGATTTCCTTGCTGGCGCTTTATACGCTGGTGTTGGTGATCTGCATTTCGGCCGCGATCAAGAATAAGGACCGCTTTAGCCAGCTGTTGATTGTCGGCGTGGCGATGAACTTCTTTCTCTATATCGCGGTTAACCTGTCGATGGTGATGGGCATGGCGCCGGTGGTTGGGGTGCCCTTGCCGCTGCTAAGTTATGGCGGGTCGGCGACGCTGGTGATCTTGCTGGCCTTTGGTTTGGTGCAAAGCGCGATTGTGCATCGGCCAAGATAGCGGGTTGTGGCGCTGGGATGTGTTGCCTAACCTCTGGCAAAACAGGAGCGCCCATGACCCTTTGCATCTATTTCGCCGCCCCCGCCGTCTGGCCTGAATACAGCGACCTGCTGCCACAGCTGCTGCAAGAGGCAGGCATCGACGCGCAGGTCGTGACCGACATAGATGACCCCGCGCAGGTGGATTACATCATCTACGCCCCCTCGGCGCCCTTGCAGAATTTCACCCCCTTCACCAAATGCAAAGCCGTGCTGAGCCTTTGGGCAGGGGTCGAGCGGATTGTGGTCAATGACACGCTAACGCAGCCGCTGTGCCGGATGGTGGATACGGGGCTGACCGAGGGCATGGTGGAATGGGTGGTCGGCCATAGCCTGCGCCATCATCTGGGCATGGACCGCCATATCATCAACCCAACGCAAATCTGGGACCCGACCTGCCCCCCCTTGGCGAGAGAGCGGCAGGTGGCGATGCTGGGCATGGGTGCGCTCGGGCAGGCGGCGGCGCAGGCTTTGGTGGCGCTGAACTTTCAGGTGATGGGGTGGAGCCGCTCGCCCAAGCAGGTGGCGGGGGTGACAAGCCTGTCGGGCGCGGAGGGGTTAGAAGAGTGCTTGCGTCGTGCCGATATCGTGGTGACGCTGTTGCCCAAGACGGCCGAGACCGAGAACCTGCTGGATGCGCGGCAGTTGGCGCTGATGAAGGACACGGCGGTAATCTTGAACCCAGGGCGCGGGGCGGTGATTGACGACGAGGCGCTTTTGGCCGCGCTGGATGCGGGCAAGCTTGGCCATGCGACTTTGGATGTATTTCGGGCAGAGCCCCTGCCCCGCGAGCATCGGTTCTGGCATCACCCTCGCGTCACGGTTACGCCCCATATCGCGGCGGATACACGGGCGACGGGCGCGGCGCGGGTGTTGGTTGAGAACATTCGGCGTGGGCAGGTCGGTGAGGCGTTTCTCAACTTGGTTGATCGCGGGCGGGGGTATTGAGCGCTTGTGTTTAACCAAGGCGGGGGGCTGTCTGCCCCCCGACGGCTTTGCGCTGCAAAGCCTCCCCCCGAGGATATTTTTGAACAGATGAAGTTTGGGCGTGCGGGGCGCAGTTGCCCGAAAGCTGGGCAAGGGGGGCGCGTTTCGCGGTTCAGGGTCGCAAAGGTGATTGACAGTGCGGCGGCAAACCGATCAGCTTCGTCGCACCGTTTAGGTTGGGAGAATGACGATGGCATGGCCAAGAAGCGACTGTGGTTTTAAACCACAAGCCCGCGTTCTGAACGTGGGCCTTATCGAGATTCAGCGGCAGGCCAAAGTCAGCTAATCCGGACTTGGAATTGCATTGGGCCGTCTGGCCTTTGGATTTCAAGCGGCCCCGATGGCCGCACAGTTAGGATAGAATTGAAATGTCTGGGAATTTGACACTTGAAGAGTTGCGCGCAGAGGTGGCCTCTGGCGCGATTGATACTGTTTTGGTTTGCGGCATCGACATGCAGGGCCGCCTTATGGGCAAGCGCTTTCATGCGGCGTTTTTCGTTGATGGTGGTTGGAAAGAGACGCACTGCTGCAACTATTTGCTGACCGTCGACATGGAAATGAACACGGTGCAGGGCTATGCCTCGACCTCTTGGTCGACGGGTTATGGCGACTACATTTTGCGGCCGGATATGGCGACGCTGCGGCGGATCCCGTGGCTTGAGGGGACGGCTTTGGTTTTGGGGGACACCCTGGACCATCACGGCGATGAGGTGCCGCATTCGCCGCGTGCTATCTTGAAGAAGCAGGTCGCGCGGGCGCGGGCGATGGGCTTTGAGGCGATGATGGCGACCGAGCTGGAGTTCTATTTGTTCGAGAACTCTTACAACGATCTGCGCGACAATGGCTGCCGCGATCTGAAGGCGGTTTCGGGTTATAACGAGGATTACCACATCTTCCAGACCACCAAGGAAGAAGATGTGATGCGGGCCATTCGCAACGGGCTTTATGGCGCGGGGATTCCGATTGAGAATTCCAAGGGCGAAGCGGATGCGGGGCAGGAAGAGATCAACTATCGCTATTCTGACGCCTTGGACACTGCCGACAACCATGTGATCGTCAAGAACGGCATCAAAGAAATCGCATTTGCCAAAGGCAAGTCTGTGACCTTTATGGCCAAGTATGACCATCGCCGCGCAGGTTCCTCGAGCCATGTGCACCAGAGCCTTTGGACCACGGACGGAGAGCCTGCTTTCTATGACCCTGCCGACACCTATGGCATGTCGCAGTTGATGAAGCATTTCGTGGCGGGGCAGTTGGCCTATGCCGAGGAAATGACCGTGTTTCTGGCACCCTATGTCAACAGCTATAAGCGGTTCTCGATTGGCATGTTTGCACCGACCAAGGCGGTTTGGTCCGCCGACAATCGCACTGCGGGGTTCCGTGTCTGCGGTGTGCAAAGCAAGGCCGTGCGCGTTGAATGCCGCATTCCAGGCAGTGATGCGAACCCCTATCTGAGCTGTGCTGTGCTGCTTGCGGCGGGGCTGGATGGCATCGAGCAAAAGCTGGAGCTGGAAGCCGAGCTGTCGGGCGATATGTATAACACCACTGGCATCCGCGAGATCCCGCACAATTTGCGCGATGCTGCGGCCAAGCTGAAAGGCTCGGTCAGGCTGCGCAAAGCGCTTGGCGACGACGTGGTGGACCACTATCATCACGCCGCCCAGTGGGAGATTTCGGAGACCGACCGCGTGGTCACCGATTATGAGCTTCAACGTCTGCTTGAGCGGGCTTAACACCATCGGTAGGGTGTGCTTTAGCACACCTTACGCTACAACGCGTGGTGCGCCGATGCGCACCCTACAAAGGTGACACGATGAAACCGATACAACTTATTTCGCCCGTAGACGGCTCGGTCTATGCCGAGCGCATGCCGCTTTCGCTGGACGCCGCCCAACAGGCTGCCGCCCGCGCCAAAGCCGCGCAAAAGCCATGGGCCGCACGCCCGCTGAGCGAGCGCATCGCTTTGGTCAAAGCAGCCGTCGCCGCGCTGAACGCGATGACGCCGCAAGTGGTTGAAGAATTGGCATGGCAAATGGGTCGCCCCACCCGCTTTGGCGGCGAGTTTGGCGGCGTAAATGCCCGCACCGACTATATGTCCGAGATTGCAGCCCAGACGCTTGCGCCACAGATGATCGAAGATAGCGCCAGCTTTCGTCGCTATATCGCCCGCGAAGCCTTGGGCGTGGTGCTGATTGTCGCCCCTTGGAACTATCCTTACCTGACCACGATCAACACGCTGGTCCCTGCCCTGATCGCGGGCAACACGGTTGTGCTCAAGCACGCCAGCCAAACCATGCTGGTGGGCGAGCGGATCGCCGAGGCGTTCCACAGCGCGGGCATTCCGACCGATGTGTTCCAGAACGTCGTGCTAGATCACCCCACGACCGAGGCGCTGCTTGGTGCGCGGGCGTTCGACTTCGTCAACTTCACCGGCTCTGTCGGCGGTGGCCAAGCGATCGAGCGCGCGGCGGCTGGCACCTTCACCCCCTTGGGGCTGGAGCTGGGCGGCAAGGACCCGGGCTATGTGCGCGCGGATGCCGATCTGGACGCGGCCGTTGACACGCTGATGGACGGCGCGATGTATAACGCGGGTCAGTGCTGCTGCGGGATCGAGCGGATTTATGTGCACGAGAGCCTCTATGACGCCTTTGTCGAAAAGGCCGTGGCTTGGGTGAAAACCCTCAAGCTTGGCAATCCGTTTGACGCCGAAAGCACACTTGGCCCGATGGCGAACAAGCGCTTTGCCGCCGTCGTGCGGGACCAAATCGCCGAAGCCGTCGCCGCTGGTGCCAAGGCGCTGATCGACCCTGCTCTGTTCCCAGCCGACGACGGTGGCGCCTATCTTGCGCCGCAGGTTCTGGTGAACGTCGACCACTCGATGCGCGTGATGACCGAGGAATCCTTCGGCCCTGTCGTCGGCATCATGAAGGTTCGCGACGACGCCGAAGCATTGGCCCTGATGAACGACAGCCCCTATGGCCTGACCGCCAGCATCTGGACCAAAGACTATGACACCGCCGCCGCTCTGGGTGCCCAGATCGAGACCGGCACCGTGTTCATGAACCGCGCTGATTACCTCGACCCTGCGCTGTGCTGGACCGGCTGCAAGAACACCGGTCGCGGCGGCTCGCTGTCTTACCTTGGGTTCCACTCGGTGACCCGTCCGAAATCTTACCATCTCAAGCAGGTGCAAAAATGAGCCACAGCGTCCCTAACCGCAACTGGTCCTACCCGACCGCGATCAAATTCGGCGTTGGCCGCATTGCCGAACTGGCAGAGCAGTGCACCGCCTCGGGCATGAAAAAGCCGCTGTTCGTCACCGACAAGGCACTGGCCTCCTTGCCGATCACCACCGAAGCCGTCGCCGCCCTCAAGGCCGCGGGTCTGGGCGTGGCGGTGTTCTCGGACGTTGATCCGAACCCGAATGAGACCAACATGGCCGATGGCATCAAGGCCTATCTTGCTGGCGGCCATGACGGCGTGATCTGCTTTGGCGGCGGCTCGGCCTTGGACCTTGGCAAGATGATCGCCCTGATGGCCCATCAAGCACCCGCGCTTTCGGTTTGGGATCTTGAGGACATCGACGACTGGTACACCCGCGCCGATGGCAGCAAAATCGCACCGATCATCGCGGTGCCCACGACCGCGGGCACAGGCTCTGAAGTCGGCCGCGCAGGCGTGCTGACCAATTCGGTCACGCATAAGAAAAAGATCATCTTCCACCCCAAACTGTTGCCCGTGGTGGTGATCTGTGACCCCGCCCTGACCGTGGGGATGCCGAAATTCATCACCGCAGGCACAGGCATGGACGCGCTTGCGCATTGCCTCGAGGCCTATTGCAGCCCCTTCTACCACCCCATGAGCCAAGGCATCGCGCTTGAAGGCATGCGCCTGGTGTTTGAGAATCTGCCCAAAGTCTATGCCAACCCGAACGACCTTGATGCGCGCGCGCATATGATGTCGGCGGCAGCAATGGGCGCAGTTGCGTTCCAAAAGGGCCTTGGCGCGATCCACTCGCTCAGCCACCCTGTCGGCGCGGTTTACGGCACCCACCACGGCACCACCAACGCCGTCGTAATGCCGATGGTTTTGGAAATGAACCGCCCCGCGATCGAAGAGCGTCTGACCGCAGCAGCAGCCTACCTTGGCATTGCGGGCGGTTTTGATGGCTTCTATGCCGCCGTGATGACGCTGCGCAGCGCGCTTAACATTCCGGCCAACCTGACCGAGATGGGCGTCAAAGCCGAAGATCTCGACATGCTGACCGAAATGGCACTCGAAGACCCGTCTTGTGGCGGCAATCCGATCGCGATGACCCAAGAAAACACGCGGGCGCTGTTCCAAGCCTGCATGTAAACGCCGAAACCTACGCCCAAGGACCCGCGCCGATGCAACATCTGACAACAGAAATCGCTGTCATCGGCGCGGGAGTCATAGGCCTCGCAACTGCCGAAGCCTTACTGGCCGAGGGCCACGAGGTCACCCTGATCGACCCCAACACCCCCGGCATGGGGGCGTCCTATGGCAACGCAGGCACCATCGCCGATTACGCGGTGATGCCCGTCGGCACCCCCGACGTGCTGCGCAACCTGCCCGCCCTGCTGTTTGACCGCGACTCGCCCTTGGCCATCCGCCGTGCGGCACTGTTGTCGCTGACCCCGTGGCTCTTGCGCTTTGCATGGCAAAGCCTGCCCGCAGCCGCCGCCCGCAACGCCACCGCCATCGCCGCCCTCGTTGCTGATGCCTGCCCCAGCTGGGACGCGCTTGCCGCCAAGCTTGACGCCGACGACATCCTGCAACGCCGCGGCTGCCTTTATATGTATGAAACCGCCCGCGGTTTTCGGGCGGCAGAGCGCGACATCGCCTTTCGCAAAACCCAAGGCATCAGCGCCGAGCTGATCTCTCCTGACGCTCTCGCCGCGATGGAACCAAACCTGCCGCAGGTCGAAGGCGGTGCCGCCTTCTTCCCCAAAGCCGTGTTCATGTCTGACCCCGCGCGCATGGTGCAACGCCTCGCCGCACACGTCCTGACCCAAGCGCACGTCCTCCAAGCCAGCGCGCAAACCCTGACCTATGACCAAAGCGGCGTACAAGTCTCGGGCCCAGATTTCCGCCTGAATGCCAAAAAAGTGGTGATCGCCGCAGGTGCCCACAGCCGCGCCCTCGCCGCCCAAGCAGGTGACCGCGTGCCGCTGGACACAGAGCGCGGCTACCACCTTGAATGGGACATGCCAACGCCGCGCCTCACCCGCCCGACCTGCCCAACCTCACGCGGCTTCTACCTCTGCCCAATGGAAGGCCGCCTGCGCGTCGCGGGAACCGTTGAACTTGGTGGCCTCACCGCCCCCGCCTCACCGCACCGCTTGCAAAAGCTGGCCGAGGGCGCCCGCGCGATCTTCCCCGACCTTGGCACACCCGACCGCGAATGGATGGGCTTTCGCCCCTCAATGCCCGACAGCCTGCCCGTCATCAGCCCCGCAAGCGGCTGCCCCGACATCATCCACGCCTACGGTCACGGCCACATCGGCCTGACCCTCGCGCCGATAACCGCACGGCTGGTCACAAGCCTGATCAAATCCCGCCGCCCTGAACTCGACATAACGCCCTACAGCGCCAAAAGGTTCTAACCGGCGAAGCTTTCATACTGGCATAAATACTCACGGCGCGCCGGAACCCCCAAGCGCGCCCATCGGCCTAAAGCGCACCCATCACGATCGGTGCCACTTCTTCCCAGCCGCGCCAAATCATATGCAGCGCAACATAGACGATGATCGCCAGCCCCAAGAACGCAATCCAGCGATGCTTGTGCAGCAGCTTGGCGATAAAGCTCGCCGCAAAACCCATCATCGCAATCGACAGCACAAGCCCAATCACCAACACCTGCGGATGATCATGCGCCGCCCCCGCGACCGCCAAAACGTTGTCGAGGCTCATCGACACGTCAGCAATGACGATTTGCAACGCCGCCTGCCGAAAGGTCTTTTTCGGCGCGTTGGCCGCAATCATACCATCGGCGTTCAGATCTTCACCGGTCATGGCTTCGGCGCCCGCCGCGTGCTGCTCTTTCAGCTCGCGGTACATCTTCCAGCACACCCACAACAGCAACACGCCGCCCGCAAGCAACAATCCCACAATCGCCAGCAATTTGGTGGTCAGCAGCGCAAAAACAATCCGCAGCACCGTCGCCGCAAGCACGCCAACAAGAATAGCCTTGGCCCGCATTTCCTTGGCAAGCCCCGCCGCCGCAAGGCCAATCACAATCGCATTGTCGCCCGCCAGCACGAGATCGATTCCGATCACTTGCAGCAATGCAATAAAGCCGGCGGAGGTGAAGATTTCCATGGCGAACCTTAAGTTGGGACCTTTCAGCCTTCCTATGGGGTTGAGGGCTTGGGTTCAACCGAATTTGACGAACAGGTCAGCTGCACAACAGCTTGCCCGCTTTGCGGATGCAGGGTTTCTTTGCCGCATCAGTGCTGGCACCCGCGTCGACCTCTTGCACATGGGCAGGCGCGGCATCCTCCATCTGCTCCGCAGGCAAAATCATCGCGGCTTGCGCATCAATCTGCGGCAATGGCGTCGCCAAAAGGCTGTTAAGCTGCGGGAAATCAACCGCAGCAAAGGCTTCGCGGATGGCCGCATCGTCTGGACTGCGGGTGCTGGCGGTGACGGTGATCGCATCGGTCAGCGTCGCACGGAACTGGCGCAGCCCCGCATCCCCATCCGGCGCGGGCGGCAGTTCCAGCACATCAACGCCCTGCACTGTCACGAACAGCCGCGGCCCTTCGAACTCGAGATCGGTCAGCATTTTCATAAAGCCGTTTTGCATCGACAGCGCTTGGGTCTGAAGGCCACCCGATTCCGCCAAATGCGTGCCCGACAACCGAATCCCCGTCTCGCCCTTATAAAGCGCCAGATCGACCCGCTTGACGCCCGTGGTCACCATCATACCAAACGCCTGCTGGCCCTTTGCGTCGGCAAAGCTCTCGGCCTGCTTGGCGGTGGTCGCAGCCCCCGTGAGGATTTTCAGATCGTCCGCAGCAAAGGGATGGATCTCCCAGCCGTCGATCTTTTCGGGCAAGGCGGTGGCAAGGCTCGCCTGCACGCGCGACAGCTTATAGTCCGACAACCGCATCGACACATAGGCCTTCAGCCCCAAGTCCTGGCCATCCAACCGCTGGCGTTGGAAATAATAGTCCATGCCGACAACCGCGCTGGCCATAATGGAAAAGAACAAAACTGGCACAAGTTTCGACATAGCAGCCCCCTACAGATTTCCTGTCTGTAGAGGTGATAACTTTGGCGCAACTGGGGCGGCTTTAGCGCATTCGCAGGGCAGGCCTAAAGCATCGCAGGCACGACCTGATCTGGCGGGCGATGCCCATCCGCAAAGGTCTTGATATTAATGATAACTTTCTCACCCATTTCAAGCCGCCCTTCGATGGTGGCCGAACCAATATGCGGCGACAGCACAACATTGGGCAGCGCCAGCAGATCGGGGTTCAGCGTGGTGCCATGCTCGAACACATCAAGACCCGCGCCCGCGATCTCGCCCGCCATCAGGCCACGGGTCAGCGCGTTCTCGTCGATCACCTCCCCGCGCGAGGTGTTGATGATCACCGCCGATGGCTTCAACAGCTTGAGCCTGCGCGCATTGACCAGATGGAAGGTCGACGGCGTGTGCGGGCAGTTGATCGAGATAATATCCATCCGCGCCAACATCTGATCAAGGCTTTCCCAATAGGTGGCGTCCAGCTCTGCCTCGATCTCGGGGCGCAGGCGTTTGCGGTTGTGATAGTGGACCTGCAATCCAAAGGCCCGCGCCCGCCGCGCCACAGCCGTGCCAATGCGCCCCATACCCAGGATGCCCAAGCGCCGCCCGCCAAGCCTGCCGCCCAGATGCGACATCGGCGACCAACCCTGCCATTTGCCAGCTTGCAGTTCCGCCAGCGCTTGCGGAATACGCCGCGTCACCGCCAGCATCAGCGCAAGCGTCATATCGGCGGTATCATCCGTCACGGTGCCAGGAGTGTTGGACACAAGGATGCCACGCTGTCGGGCGGTCGCAACGTCGATATGGTCGACGCCCGAGCCATAGTTGGCGATCAACCGCAGCCGATCCCCCGCCTGTGCAATCAGCCCCGCGTCGATATGGTCGGTGATGGTGGGCACCAGCACATCGCAATCGCGCATGGCGGCGGCTAGCTCTGCGCGCGACATCGCGGTGTCTGGATCGCGCAGCTCGACATCGAACAGCTCTTTCAGCCGCGTCTCGACGGCTTCGGGCAGAGCACGGGTGACGATCACTTTTAGTCTGGATGCGGACATGTGGACCTCGCTGCACTTCCAAAAGGCTGGATTATTTGTCAAGGTGACGGCAAGCGGGGCAATCTTCAAGCCCCCGCAGGTGCAAAGAGGCGGCAGGATGAAGCAGAATATTTTTGCGGTGGCAGCACTGGTTCTTGGATGTGCGCTTTACGCCCCCCTTCGGGCGCAAGAAGCCTCGGACGAGGCGGTGGGCAAAGCCGAGGCGGCGATGGCTTTGGAAGCCGCGCCGGACGACAGCGGGATCGACGAAACACCCGAGGAACAAGATGCCGCGCCGACCAAGGGCAAAAAGGCCGCGCCGCGGGATCCGAACAAAGGCGTTATGACCAACCTGCCGATCCCGCGCTATGTCAGCCTTAAGGGGCGCGAAGGCAATGCGCGGCGCGGGCCGGGGCTAACGCACCGAATTGACTGGGTGTTCAAGGCGTCAGGGATGCCGCTGCGCATCACCGCCGAGCACGAGCATTGGCGCCGCATCGAGGATTCCGAGGGCATGGGCGGTTGGGTGCACTATTCGCTGCTGTCAGGGGTCCGCACGGTTTTGGTCGTCAGCGATGACGCGCAATTTCTTGAAGCCCCCGAAGTTGGCGCTCGCGTCGCCTTCAAGGCCGAGCGGAATGTCATCGGCAAGCTGATGGAATGTCAGATCGACTGGTGCCGCGTCAGCACCGACGGCGACAAGGGCTGGATTCAAAAAACAGCGCTGTGGGGCGTCGATGCCGGAGAGATTTTGCAATAAGCGCCGCTTGTCTTGACCTTGGCGAGCAGATAGAGCGCTGACTTTTTACCGCTAGGGGTGGGCACAATGGCCAAGTCGCAAAGCAGTTTGAACCTGACGGCGGGGCTGGCTTCGGTCATCGTGGCGGCGGTGCTGGTGGCTCTCAAGCTTTGGGCCTTGGCCGCGACGGGGGCTTTGTCGGTGGCGGCCTCTTTGGCGGATTCGGCGATGGACCTGATGATGTCCTTTGGCGCGATGGCGGCGCTGATTTATGCCGCCAAACCCGCCGATGAGGACCACGCCTTTGGCCATAGCTCTGCCGAAGATCTGGCCGCGCTTGGGCAGGCGGTGTTTATTGCGATCTCGGCGGCGGTGATTGCATGGGCCGCCAGCGCGCGGCTTTTGGCGCCAGAGCCGCAAGTGCTGCAAGCCCAGACGCGCGGCATTGTCGTGATGGTGGCGTCGATCTTGCTGACATTGGCGCTGGTCTGGTGGCAAGGGCGGGTGGCCAAGCGCACGGGCAGTCGCGTGGTTGCGGCGGATCGGTTGCACTATCTGGGCGACCTGCTGCCGAACTTTGGCGCGATCATTTCGCTGTGGGTTTCGGGCGCTTTGGGCCTGACCTCGGTCGATTCTGTGGTGGCTTTGGCGGCGGCGGCGATGCTGCTGCTGGGGGCCGTGCGGATCGGCAAGGGCGCTTGGGATGCGTTGATGGATCGCACTGCCGATCCTGCCATCGTCGAGGGGATCGCCGCGATTGCCCGCGACTGGCCGGGGGTGCGCGGGTTTCACGACCTCAAGACCCGCACCGCTGGCAGTCGCGTATTTGTCCACCTGCATATCGAGCTGGACGGGGCCCAAAGCCTGCGCCAAGCCCATGACATCGGGGCCGCTTTGCGGCGCGCGATCTTGACCGCCTATCCGCAATCGGATGTGATAATCCACAAGGATGTCGCCCGCGAAGCCTAGCCTCGCGCCGCCAGCCGGTAGCAAATGCGACCTTTTTCTGCTACCCTCGCCGCAAGCGGGCTTGCAATGCTGTGCCAAGCTGCATAGGTTTTCAATTATACGAACGTATAATAAGGTCCAAGCTGCAATGACCATACACCTCGCCACCGCGTCGCAGCCATGAGCGAGCGCCGCCCCTATCGTCGCGAAAGCGAGGAACGCCGCCGCGAGGATCTTATCTCGGCGGCGCTAGAGCTTTTGGCCGAGGGCGGTCCACAAGCGGCAACCGTGCGCGCGATCGGCGAGAGGGCGGGCGTTACAGCAGGGCTGATCCGCCACTATTTCGACAGCAAAGAAGACCTGACGCGCGCCGCTTACGGTCGCCTGATGGACGGGATGACCGCCTATTCGGCGCAAGCGCTCGATGCGATGCCGCATGACCCGCTGAGCCGTGTCGCGCATTTCATTGCCGCGGCGGTCAGCCCGCCCGTCGTCGATCCCGTGCGGGTCGGGCTTTGGGCGGGGTTTGTGCACGAACTGCGGCGGGACGATTTGCTGCGGGCGGAACACCAAACCGGCTATCTGCGGTTTCGCGACAGGCTTCAGGACTTGATCGAGCATCTTGACCCGCCGCCTGCCAATCCTCGGGCTGCGGCCATCGCCTGCAACGGCTTGGTCGATGGGCTGTGGATGGAGGCATCGCTGCTGCCAGAGGCCTTTGCCGAGAACGAAATCGTTGACATTGCTCTGAATTCTGCGGGGGCCATTTTGAACGTGGACCTGCGATCGGCCTATAAAAAGAACGGATGATAAGATGAAATATGCGGCAATCACGGAGCGTTTGGCAGGTCTTGGCGGCGCGAAATGGGAGGTCCATGCGCGTGCCAAAGCCATGCAGGCTGCAGGCGAGTCGGTCATCCAGCTGACCATCGGCGAGCCTGATGTCGCAACGCCCGCGTCGCTGCTGACCGAAGCCAAGCGTTCGATTGACGCGGGGCGGTTGGGCTATTCCAATGGCCGTGGCGAGGCGGGGCTGCTTGCGGCGCTGGCCAAGCGCTATTCCGCGCGCTCTGGCCGCACGATCTCGCCCCAGCAGATCACCGCCTTTCCGGGCACGCAGACCTCGCTTTATGCCGTGCTGATGGCACTGACCGAAGCAGGGGACGAGGTGATCATCGGCGACCCGATGTATGCCACCTATGAGGGGCTGATCGCGGCTTCGGGCGCGGTCGCGGTGCCTGTGACACTGCGCGCCGAGCATGGTTTTCGGATGCAGGCAGAGGATGTCGCCGCGCTGGTGACGCCTCGGACTCGGGTAATTTTCCTTAACACACCGCACAATCCGACGGGAGCAGTGCTGCGCCCCGAGGATATCGCGGCGATTGGCGAGATCGCCAAGGCGCATGATTTGTGGATCCTCAGCGACGAAGTTTACGAAGAGATGATCTTTGACGGCAGCAGCTTTGCCTCGCCTTTGGACCGCGCGGATTTGGCGGATCGGGTGGTGGTTGCAGCCTCGATCTCGAAATCGCATGCGGCGCCGGGCTTCCGGTCGGGCTGGTGCGTCGGGCCACAAGAGTTCGCGGATCGGCTGCTGCCTGTGGCCGAGACCATGCTTTTTGGCAACCAACCGTTTATCGCGGATATGACGCAGCTGGCCGTCAGCGCCCCTTCAGAAGTGGCCCGCGGCATGGCAGAGCGCTTTGCCCGCCGCGCCGATCTGATCGCGGCGCGGTTGGACGGCGTCAACGGCCTGCGGGTGCAGCGCCCCGAGGCAGGCATGTTCACCGTCGTTGATATTCGCGCCACGGGCCTCAGCGGTGAGGCCTTTGCCGAAGCCCTGCTGACCGAGCAGAAGGTTGCGGTCATGCCGGGCGAAAGTTTCGGTGCGGCTTTGGCGGGCTGGATTCGCATCAGCCTGACGCTTGAAGACGACGTGATCGCCCAAGCCTGCGCCCGCATTGCCAAATTTGCGGCTCTCAAGCAGGGAATCGCAGCATGAAAACCATTGGCGAGCGTTTGATCGAAGGCTTGGCTGCGCGCGGTGTCGAGGTGGTCTTTGGCATCCCCGGCGTGCACACGGTCGAGCTTTATCGCGGCCTGTCGGGCAGCACGGTGCGCCATGTCACAGCGCGCCACGAGCAAGGCTGCGGCTTTATGGCGGACGGATATGCACGGGTTTCGGGCAAGCCGGGGGTGGCCTTTGTCATCACCGGTCCGGGAGTTTTGAACACGCTGACCGCGATGGCGCAGGCCAAGGCGGATTCAGTGCCGATGCTGGTGATTTCGGGGGTGAACCGCCGCGCAAGTCTGGGCAAGGGCTTGGGCCTGTTGCACGAGATGCCGGACCAAGCGGGCTTGGTGCGCGCGCTCTGCCCGACGCGGCAGATCTTGACGGCCGAGGATGTGAGCACGGTGTTGGACTGGGCCTTTGCGACGATGGCGACGGGCCGCCCGGGCCCTGTGCATATCGAAGTGCCGACCGATGTGATGCCGCTTGACTGTGCGGAATTGGCGGCACCAGTGCCCCCCACGCCCGCGTCCGTGCCGGATTTGGCTGCGGTTGCCGCGCGGATTAACAGCGCCCGCGATGTGGTGATTTTAGCAGGCGGCGGTGTGCGCGGCCAAGAGGCGGCATTGCTTGCCTTGGCGGAAAAGCTGGATGCGCCGGTGGTGCAGACCGTCAATGCGCGGGGTATGTTGCATCGGCATCCGCTGCTGGTGCCTGCCTCGCCCAGCCTAGAGGCCGTGCGCAAGCTGGTCAGCAGCACGCGGCAAGTTCTGGCGATTGGCACCGAGTTTGGCCCGACCGATTACGATATGTATGTCAACGGCGGCTGGCCAGATGTCTCGGGGATGGTCCGCGTTGATATTTGCGCCGATCAGCTGGCCCGCCACCCTGCGGCCGAGACGGTCTTGGGGGATGCAGGCGCGGTGATGGCGGCGCTTTTGCCTTTGGTCGAGCGCAAGCAGACCCTTGGGGCCGACCGCGCCGAGATGGCCCGTGGTGCCGCGTGGTCCGAGCTTGCTGATCTTGATGCGCTGATGCCTGCGCGGCTAGAGATGGTCGAATGCGTCCGCGCCGCTATGCCCAATGCGATCATCGTTGGCGACAGCACTCAACCGATCTATGCCGCCAACCTTTACTATGACCACGACCGCGCTGGCGGCTATTTCAATGCCGCGACCGGCTTCGGCGCGCTTGGCTTTGGCCCAGGCGCTGCGGTCGGGGCTGCGATTGCAGCGCCCGACGCGCAGGTCGTTTGCCTGATCGGTGACGGCGGGCTTCAGTTCAGTCCCGGCGAGCTGCGCACCGCCGTTGATGAGGCGCTGCCGATCACCTTTTTGGTCTGGAACAACGCCGCCTTTGCCGAGATCGCCGATGCCATGCGCGGCGCGAATACCGAAGTCATCGGCTGCTCGCCCTCGCCCCTGAACATGGAAGCCTTCGCCCAAGCCTGCGACCTGCCGTTCATCTCGGTGCCGCCAGACGGAGAGGCTCTCAAATGGGCGCTGTCGCAGCCGCATGACGGTCCTCGACTGATCGAAATTCGGATCGCGCGTTAGCGCGCGGTTTCGCACCGCGAGGGGCTATCTTTTGATCAAATTCTGCGACATAACACGGGGGTAAATTCGGAGGTCGTGATGTCGGATGAGATGATCGCTGGTGTGGCACAAGCACGGGTCGCGGCTTTGCGCGCGCGTGAAGCCAAACGCTTTGCCCGTGCGCGGCCCAAGTCCAAAGCAGCGCTGGCGGCTGGGGCCGATGCCTTTCTGGATGGGGTGCCGCTGCATTGGATGCGCGACTGGTCGATGCCGCATCTGCCGCTGGTCGCCTCGGCCAAAGGGGCGCGCCTGACCGATATCGACGACTATGAGATCGACGACTTTTGTCTGGGCGATACGGGGTCGATGTTTGGCCACTCACCTGCACCTGTTGCCAAAGCGATCCGGCGGCAAGCAGGGCGCGGGTTGACCTATATGCTGCCGTCAGAGGACGCTCTCGAGGCCGGTCGTTTGCTGAATAAGCGTTTTGGCGCAATGCGTTGGCAAATCGCAACCACCGCGACAGACGCCAACCGCTTTGCCATTCGCGTGGCGCGAGCGGTGACGGGGCGGTCCAAGATTTTGGTCTTTAACGGCTGCTATCATGGCACCGTTGACGATGTGATGGTCGAGCTGTCCGAGGGAGAAACGCGTAACCGTGCGGGGCTTTTGGGGCAAGTGGCTGACCTGACCCAAGGCGCGGTTTGCGTCGAGTTCAACGACCTTGCCGCGGTTGAGGCCGCCCTTGCCCAAGGCGATGTCGCGGCAATCCTGACCGAGCCTGTGATGACCAATTCTTGCATGGTGCTGCCCGAGGACGGCTTCCATGCGGGGTTGCGTGCGCTGTGTGACCGCTTTGGCGCGCTGCTGATGATTGACGAGAACTCACACGATTTCCAGCGGCTTGGGTGGCTATACACGCGTGCATGGGCTGGAGCCTGACATCTTTGTCGTCGGCAAATGCGTGGCGGGAGGAATGCCGACTGCGGTTTGGGGGCTGAGCGATGCGGTGGCGCTGCGCTATACCGCCGCGAACTCCGCCCGCGCGGCAGGTCATTCCGGCATGGGCACGACGCTCTCGGCCAACCCAATGCAATTCGCCTGCCTGCGTGCGACCCTGTCGGATGTGATGACCAAGGCCAACTACGCGCATATGGAGACGCTGGCGGCGCGGCTTGAAAAGGGTCTGCAACGGGTGATTGCCGCCCACGCAGCGCCGTGGCATGTGGTGCGCGTCGGTGCGCGAGTAGAGTTCATCTGCGCCAACGGCCCTCTGCGCAACGGCACCGAAGCAGCCACCGCGCATCAGCCCGACCTAGAAGCGGCGCTGCATCTGGCGCTTTTGAACCGAGGCAGCCTGATCGCGCCGTTCCACAATATGATGCTGATCAGCCCCGCGACCAAGAAACGGCAAGTTGATCGCCTTATCCACGCCTTTGACGAAATCCTAACAGAATTGTTCCAAGCATGACACAGTCCCCCTCCGGTTCCACCTTGGCCGAAGCCGAGGAATTTCTCGCAGCCCATCCACAGATCGAAGCCTTTGATATCGTCTTGCACGACGCGAATGGCATTGGCCGTGGCAAGATCATCCGTCGGCACGAACTGCTTGGCATGTATAAGGGTGGGCGGCATTTGCCGATTTCCATTCTTGGCTTGGATATCTGTGGCGAGGACGTGCATGAGACAGGCCTGATTTGGGACGAGGGTGACGGCGACCGCCGCGCTTGGCCGATCCCGGGCACCCTGCGCGAGATTTACGGGTCCAAGCCCCCGCGCGGCGAGGTGTTGATGTCGGTCTATACGCTGGACGGCGAACCGATGGCCGAAGACCCGCGCCACGCTTTGGCAGCACAGGTCCAAGCTTTGGCCGCCGAGGGCCTGTACCCAGCGGGCGCCTTCGAGCTTGAGTTCTTCCTGCTTGCCAACGAGCGCAGCCCCGAGGGCAAGATGGTTCCAGCCCGCGACGTGCTGGACGGTCGGCGCAACTCTAAAACCGACGTCTATTCGGTCGATCAGCTGCACGGGATGCTGCCACTGTTCAACGACATCTATGCCGACGCCGCGCTTGCGGGGATCAAGGCCGAGACGCTGATTTCCGAATTTGCACCGGGTCAATACGAGCTGACCCTGCACTACCGCGAGGACGTGATGCAGGCGGCGGATGATCTGTTGCGGCTCAAGCGGATTGTGCGCAGCCACGCGCGTCTGCATGGGGTGACGGCCTGCTTTATGGCGAAACCGAACGAAGATTACGCAGGCTCGGGGATGCATTTCCACGTCTCGATGCTGAACGACAAGGGCGTGAACGTCTTTGTCGAGCCCACCGAGGGTCAGTATAACGCGACCATCCTGAATGCGATTGGCGGTCTGCGCGAGACGATGGCAGAATCGATGTTGATGTTTGCACCGCATGCCAATTCGTGGCGGCGCTTTGCGTCCAACTCTTATGCGCCCGTCAGCCCGACGTGGGGCGTCAACAACCGCTCGGTCGCGCTGCGCATCCCTGCTGGCGACATTCGCGCCCGTAGGATCGAGCACCGCCCCGCAGGCGTAGATGCGAACCCCTATCTGGTGGCGGCGGTCGTGCTTGCGGGTATTCGCCACGGGCTAAAAAACCAGATCGACCCCGGCCCCGAGACGACGGGCAACGGCTATGACGCGGGCCAAGATGCGCCAGCGATGCCCGTCGATTGGCGCTCGGCGATCGAGGCAGCACGCGGCAGCGCATTTCTGCGTGACGCTTTGGGCGCGCCGATGCACCGCTGTTTCGTCGCGATCAAAGCGGCAGAATATGCACGGGTGATGCGGACGGTGTCAGAGGTCGACTTCGACCTTTACCTTCACACGGTCTGATAGCGACAGGCCGTGGCGCAGACGGGGCGGTCGGCTTTGATCGCCGCCGCCACAAGCGCAGGTGCGCGGCGGTCAAGCCCGATCGGAGGCAGGATTTTCCCTGCAAAGCCAGCGGCTTGCAGCGCCTCTGGGATGTCTTGGGTCACATGCCCGCCCGCCGCAGCAAAGAACGGCAAGCAAATCTGGCCAAAGCCCGCCGTATCCACCAGCTGCGGGGTTTGGTCGATAAAGGCGGCGCGCGTCGTCGCCCCCGTCTCAGCCGCAATCTTGGCCGCGATGGAATAGGCGATATCCGAGGGCACGCTGCTTTTGAACGAGCCATGCGCGGCAAGCAAAACCTCCACGCCCGCCTGCGCCCCAGCCTCGCGCGCAATCGCTACCGCTAAATCGGCAAGCGCGGGGTCGCAGCCAAAGGGCTCCAGCACTTGCCAGCCGACAGCGCATGCGTCGCGCAACTTGGACGGCAGATGGATGCGCGTGAACCAGCCGCCCGCCATAAACATCGGAAACACCCGCCCCCCCTGCCCCAGCGCAGCAGTCGCCTGCGCAAGCCCCTCGGGTTCGGCCAAAGTGACCGAGGCCACAGGCCCATCGCAAAGCGCCGCAACCTGCAACGCAAAATCAGCAAGCTCGCGAGCGGCTTGCGCGGGGGCCGAGGGCTGGCCATGGGCAACGATGAGTGTGGGCGTGATCATATCGCGAAATCTAGGGCTTTGAACGCGCAGGGCAAGGGGGCTTGGCGGGTTGACATTCGCGCGGGCGGCAGGCCCATTTGGGCGGGCGAGAAAAAGGTGTGGCAGATGAAAAACGATGGCTCGATGTTGAACGGCTATGTGGCAGGGCACGGCAACCTTTCGCCCGAGGATGAGGCCCTGATCGCGCGTCGCACCAAGGCCCTAGGCCCCGCCTATCGGCTGTTTTACGAAACGCCCGTGCATCTGGTGCGCGGCGAAGGCGTCTGGCTTTATGACAAGGCGGGCGAGGCCTATCTTGACACCTATAACAACGTCGCCTCGGTCGGCCATTGCCATCCGCATGTGGTCGCGGCAACGGCCAAGCAATCCGCAATTTTCGCAAGCCACACCAGATACTTGCACGATGGCATCCTTGACTACGCCGAGCGCTTGCTTGCAACCTTTCCGCCCGAGCTTGGCCACCTGATGATGACCTGCTCGGGGTCAGAGGCCAATGATCTTGCCTACCGCATCGCCTGTGCGCAGACGGGGGGCACGGGGATGATCGTCACCGAAAACGCCTATCACGGCGTGACGCACACCATCGCAGGAATGTCGCCAAGCCTTGGGCCTGGGGTCAATCTGGGGCGCGATGTTTGGACGGTGCCAGCGCCTTTGGCCTCGGGCGACGTCGGGGCCGAATTCGCGCGCGGCGTCCAAGCTGCCTTGGACGATATGCAGCGGCATGGGGTGAAGCCTGCCGCCCTGCTAATAGATACGGTGTTTTCCTCGGACGGCGTTTTTGTCGACCCCGCTGGCTTTTTGGCCCCCGCTGTTGCGGCGATGCGGGCGGCTGGGGGCGTGTTTATTGCCGACGAGGTGCAGGCTGGCTTTGGGCGCACGGGCGATGCGATGTGGGGGTTTCAGCGCCACGGCCTGCTGCCCGATATGGTCAGCATGGGCAAGCCGATGGGCAATGGCTATCCCGTCGCAGGGCTGGTGCTGCGGCCCGAGGTGATCGCGGGATTTGGTGCAAAGGCACGATATTTCAATACGTTCGGCGGCAATGCCGTCGCGGCGGCAACGGCGATGGCGGTGCTTGAGGTGGTGCAAAACGAAGGTTTGCAGGAAAACGCACGCGTGGTCGGCGCGCGCTTGGCCGAAGGGTTGCGCAACCTTGCCAAGCGGTTTGATTGCTTGGGGCAACTTCGCGCGACGGGGCTGTTTTTGGGCCAAGACATCCAGCGTGACGGCACCCCTGACCGCGCCTTGGCGGGCCGCATCGTCAACGAGATGCGCGAGGCCAAGGTGCTGATTTCCTCGACAGGGGCTGGTGCGCATATCCTCAAGATCCGCCCGCCGCTGGTGTTCGCACAAAATCACGCGGATTTGTTTTTGGACCGGCTAGAGACCGTTCTGAAACGGCTTTGAATCCAAGCACTTGGCCAAAGTTCCGTTGCGGCACAGCCAAAGTTTTTGCGCACAAACCGAAATTGCAGAGTTAGGCTTTGCATCGGAGGAGTGACCATGACCCATTTTACCAGCCCGCTGCCGGATGTGGCGATCCGAGACCTGACCATCACCCAACGCCTGTTCGAAGCGCTTGAAACCGCCCCTGATCGGGTGGTTCTGATCGACGGCCCGACCCGCGCCGAGTGGAGCGGTGCCGCGCTGATGACAGCGATCAAAGAGCTTGCGGGCGGGCTGACTGCGCGCGGGTATGGCGCGGGGCATCGCGTGGCGCTGATGTCCCCCAATGCGCCCGAATTTGCGGTGATTTTCCATGCAGTCGGCTGGGCGGGCGGCACTTTGACGACACTGAACCCCACCTATACGGCGGCCGAAGTGCGGCATCAGCTGGGCGATTCAGCCGCCGAAGTGCTGTTCACCATCGCCGCGTTCGAGGCCGTCGCGCGCGAGGGGATGGTCGGCACCGACTGCAAAGAACTGGTGCTGATCGAGGATATTTCGGCGTGGCGGGCGGCGCCCCTGACCGCGCAAGTGCCCGTGGATTTGGACCGGCATGTCTTCGTGCTTCCCTATTCATCGGGCACGACGGGACTGCCCAAAGGCGTGATGCTCAGCCATAGAAATCTGGTAGTGAACGTCGATCAAGCGCTGGCGGTGATCAAAATCCTTCCAGATGAGACGATGGTGGCGTTCCTGCCGTTCTTCCACATCTATGGCATGAACGTGATGCTGAACACACATCTTGTGGCAGGGGCGCGGTTGGTCTGTATGCCGCGCTTTGATTTGGCGGCGTTTTTGGGATTTGTGCAAGAGCATCGCGTCCGCATGGTCATGGCCGTGCCGCCTGTGGCAAATGCGCTGGCCAAACATCCTTTGGTCGATGAATATGACATCTCCAGCCTTGAGGTTTTCGTCTCGGCGGCGGCGCCCTTGGGGGCAGAGTTGTCAAACGCATGCGGCGCGCGCATTGGCGCGATGGCGATGCAGGGGTACGGCATGACCGAGCTGAGCCCGATCTCGCATTTCTCGAACGAAGAGAACAGCGTGGCGGGGGGCGTGGGCTTTACCGTGCCGAACACACTTTGCAAAATCATTGACCCCGAGGGGCGCGCTTTGGGCGTCGATGCAGAGGGCGAACTGTGCATCAAGGGTCCGCAGGTGATGATGGGCTATCTCAACAATCCCGAGGCGACTGCGCAAACCATTGATGCCGAGGGTTGGCTACATACGGGCGACATCGCGTGTTTTGATGCGGCAGGCCAGCTGTTCATTCGCGACCGTTTGAAAGAGCTGATCAAGGTCAAGGGCTTCCAAGTCGCCCCTGCCGAGGTCGAGGCTGTGTTACAAGGTTTCGACGGGGTGCTTGATGCCGCTGTGATCGGCGTCTTGGACGACGATGCGGGCGAAGTTCCAATGGCTTTTGTCGTTTTGGCCGCAGGCGTTGAGGTCGCAGCAGTGGCGGCCTATCTGGCGGTCGAGCTTTCAAGCTACAAGCAGCCAAAGCATATCGAAGTGATTGATGTTATTCCAAAATCTGCGTCCGGCAAGATCTTGCGGCGCGTGCTGAAGGACCGAGTGAAAAATGGCGGAGCTCTATAATCGCATAGACGGCATCCTGGCCGATGGGCCAAAATTTGCGGGCTATGGCGCGTTGGGGGTCGGAGTGCGCAGCGAGGTTTTGGCCTTTCGCGACCAAGCCCTTGAGGTCTGGTATCCCGCCGATTGTGACAGTGCGTTAACCAGTTCTGACGCGGTTTATGACACTCTGTTAAGGGATGGCGTGACGCAGGTGCGGCTCTTCGGACGGGCACATCGAGGGGCAAAGCCGCTCGCGGGGGACTGGCCACTGGTCATCCTCTCGCATGGCTATCCGGGGAACCGCCTGTTGCTGTCGCATCTGGGCGAGACTTTGGCGAGCCGTGGGTATCTGGTGGCAAGCATCGATCATCGCGGTTCGACCTATGCGGACAAGCGGGCGTTTGTGGAAACTTTGGTCAATCGCCCTTTGGACACCCGCGCTGTCGCCGATCACTTTGACGCCCAAGCCTATGCGATTATTGGCTATTCTATGGGCGGCTATGGTGCGCTTGTAGCGGGGGGCGCGTGCGTCTCTGCCGTCGCTGTGGCGGATCATGGAGCGGTTTTGGCGCAGCATCAGACAATCAAGGTCGACCCAAGACTGCGGGCGATCATTCCGCTTGGTCCTTGGGGCGGCAAGCAGGGAATTTGGGAGGCTGATGGCTTGGCGGCGGTCTCTGTGCCGACCTTTATCATGGCAGGCAGCGCCGATGAGATTTCCGGCTATGACACCGGTATGCGGCGGATTTTCAACGCTGTATCGGGCGCACGGCTTTTGACCTTTGAGGGCGCAGGGCACAACGCGGCGGCGCCTATCCCTGCCCCGCGCGAGGCCTTGACGACCAGCCCCGCGCTCGAGTTTCTCCCTGCCGAGCATTACGCCGATCCCGTGTGGGACACGGTGCGGATGAATGCGATTGCACAGCATTTTGCCACCGCGTTCTTGGGGCTGCACCTGAAAGGTGATGCGGGGATGGCCGCGTATCTTGAGGGTTTTGAAGGGTTTTCTGCGCAGGCTAAGGCTGGACTTCGATTGGAGCCGTAACGGTCCAAGCGGTCGGATAGCGGTATTCCTCGAGATTAGCCGAAGCGCCGATCCGGTCCACCACGGCGAACAAGCCAGGCGCGCGGAGCGGGGTGAGGACGCCGTGCCATGTGCCGCGATGAAGATTGATCGCCTGCGCACCATTGGTCAGAAAAGCGCGGGGTTTGGCGCTGGGGCTTTGCGCGACGATGACAAGAAAAGGGTGCTGGGTCATCGGGATGAAGGCTTGCGAGCCTTCGGGGTGACGCTCGATCAGGTCGAAGCTGTAGGGCAGCGCGCGCGGTTCTGCTTGGAAAATCGACAGGCCTGCGCGGTTTTGCGGGTCGGCCTCGGGTGCGAAGTCAAGGCGTGCGCGGTCGTGGTGGCGTTGGCACAGGCCCGCGTTGATCAGGCGAAAATCGCCTGTGGCATCAAGCACATCACCGAACGGGGCGAACGCGACGGCGGTGAGCGGTTCGGGCGAAATCTGCTGCATTTTGATCCTTTGGGCGGCGGAGGATGGGGGTTTCACACCCCCAAGCGGCAAATGCGGGGCATTCGCCGCCTCCCCCGTGGAGTATTTCAACCAGTATGAAAGGCTTAGCGGTAGGCGCCGGGGCCGCGCAAGGTGGCGTGGCGGTTGACGTCTTTGTAGAGCAGGTAGCGGAAGGGCTCGGGGCCGGCAGCGTAACAGGCTTGCGGGCAGTAGGCGCGCAGCCACATGAAGTCGCCGGCCTCGACCTCGACCCAGTCTTGGTTGAGTTTGTAGACGGCTTTGCCGCTGAGCACATAGAGGCCGTGCTCCATTACGTGGGTTTCCTCGAAGGGGATGACCCCGCCGGGCTGAAAGGTGACGATATTGACGTGTGCGTCATAGCGGGTGTCGGTGGGATCGACAAAGCGGGTGGTGCCCCAGACGCCGTTTGTGTTCGGCATCATGTTGATTTGGTGATCTTTTTCATTCGTGACAAAGGCGGGGGGGATCTCGATGCCTGCGACGGGTTCGTAGAGTTTGCGGATCCAGTGAAAGCGGGCGGGGCTGTTGCCTTCTGCGAGCAGGGTCCATTTGGCGTGGGGTGGGATGAAGGCGTAGCCGCCCGCGTCCAGCTCGTAGCCTTCACCGTCGATGGTCAGGGTGATCAGGCCCGAGGTGATGAAGAGGAAATGCTCGGCGCCTGTCTCGGCGCAGGGGGTGTCGGAGCCACCGCCGGACGCAACCTCCATCACATATTGCGAAAAGGTTTCTGAAAAGCCGGACATCGGTCTTGCGATCAGCCAGAGGCGGGTGTTGCGCCAATGCGGCAGCGTGCTGGTGACGATGTCGGAAAAGCAGCCTTTGGGGATGAAGGCATAGGCGTCGGTGAAAACGGCGCGACCTGTCATCAGGGCGGTTTGTGGCGGCAGGCCACCGGTTGGGGCGTAATACTGGCTCATGGCAAGAGGGCTTTCAGACGGAGTTCAGCGATGCGCTCGACTTGTTTGCAAGCGGTGGCAAATTCGGTGGCGGTGTCGTTGTGGATGCGGGTTTCAAACGCCTGCAGGATAGAGGTCTTGGAGTGGTCACGCACGGCGATGATAAAGGGGAAGCCGTGTTTCTTGGTATACTGTGCGTTAAGGGCTTCGAACTGGCTGCGCTCGGCATCCGTGAGGGCGTCGAGCGCGGCGGAGGTTTGCTCGGCGGTCAACTCGACGGTCAGGCGCTTGGCGGCGGCGAGTTTGCCGGCAAGGTCGGGGTGGGCTGTCAGCACGCCCAAGCGTTCGAGAGGGGAGGCCGAGCGGAACATGCGGGCAAGCGCGTTGTGCAGGCCGATGGCGCTGTCATGGGCGGGGCCGAGTTCGAGGTCAAACGCGCGCTCGGCGATCCATGTGGAATGCTCGAAGATGCCGCCAAAGCGCGCGACAAAGGTGGTGCGGTCCATCTGGGACGGCCGGTTGAAGCGTTTGTGCGGGTGGGTTTTGGCCCAGTGATTGGCGATCTCTATCCGGCGAGGAAACCAGACATCCGTGTGTGATTGTGCATAATCGAGAAAGCGTTTCAGGCCTGCGACTTTGCCAGGACGCCCGATCAGGCGGCAGTGCAGACCGATCGAGAACATCTTGGCCGCGCCTGCTTGGCCTTCGGCGTAGAGGGTGTCGAAGCTGTCCTTGAGGTAGGTAAAGAACTGCTCACCCTCGGTGTAACCTGGCGAGGTGGCAAAGCGCATGTCATTGGCTTCAAGCGTATAGGGGATGACCAGTTGATCGCGGTCGCCCACTTCGCGCCAATAGGGCAGATCGTCGTCGTAGGTGTCGGAAATCCACGCGAATTGCCCCGTCTCGGCAGTCAGATCGACGGTATTAAGCGAGCAGCGCCCCGTATACCAGCCAAGCGGCGGGGTGCCGGTGACTTCGGTATGCAGGCGGATGGCTTCGGCGATTTGGGCACGTTCTTCGTCAATCGGCATGTCGCGGTGCTCGACCCATTTGAGGCCGTGGCTTGCGATTTCCCAATCGGCGGCGATCATCGCGGCGACTTGTTCGGGGTTGCGGGCAAGGGCCGTAGCGACGCCGTAGATCGTCACAGGGATGCCCAGCGTGGTGAACAGGCGGTGCAGCCGCCAGAAGCCCGCCCTTGCGCCGTAGTCGTAGATCGACTCCATGTTCCAGTGCCGCGCGTTCGGCCAAGGTGCAGCCCCTGCGATGTCGGACAGAAACGCCTCGGACTGGCCGTCGCCATGCAGCAGGTTGTTCTCGCCGCCCTCTTCGTAATTGAGCACCACCGAGACCGCGATCTTGGCGCCATTTGGCCAAGCAGCATCGGGCGGGGTCTGGCCATAGCCTCTGAAGTCGCGGGGATAGCGGGTCATGGTTGCTCCTGTATTTGGCGGCAGGCTATGCGGAAAACCCTAAAGCGTTTTTCAAATAATCCAAGAAGGTCCTTTGTGGCTTGGCATGGGTCGCGGGCGGGGGCAAGCTTGGATAGGGTTGGCGCAAAGATGGAGGCCAAGATGGCAGGACGATTGACGACGCATGTGCTTGATACCGCACGCGGAAAGCCAGCGGCGGGCGTGACGATCACGCTCTACCGCATTGAGGCGGGGACAGCACAAGAGGTCAGCGCCGCGGTGACCAATGCCGACGGGCGCACCGATGCGCCGATGTTGGCGGGCGCGGACTTGCAGGTCGGGGTTTACGAGCTGGTGTTTGGCGCAGGCGACTATCTGCGTGCGACGGGTCAAGCCTTGGGTGGGGTGCTGTTTCTGGACCAGATCCCGATTCGGTTTGGCATCACCGATGCGGCGGCGCATTACCACGTGCCGCTGTTGATCAGCCCCTTTGCCTATTCGACCTATCGCGGCAGCTAGGGCACGAAACGAACAAAGCCGCAGCGTCACCGCTGCGGCTTTTGTCTGCAACATCCAGGATGTTGGTGGCGAGAGAGAGACTTGAACTCTCGACCCCACGATTATGAGTCGTGTGCTCTAACCAACTGAGCTACCTCGCCACTGGGGCGCTGAGTAGTTTAGCCAGCGGGGGGCGTCAAGCGAGAAAACGCGGGCTTGGGTGGTTTTCAGCTTTGGGCTCAGATGCTTTGGCCGTCGGGGATAGCATGAGCGATGCGCGGGCGGCCTGATGCGGTGGCGGTAATGGTCGCCTCGATGAACATCGGGCTGCCTTCGACATCGGCTTCGCGGATCTGGCGCGAGGTGGTGACGCGCAAATCCTCGGCCCCTGCGGCACGCGCGCGCGCGCTGGCCTCGGCGATCATGGCGGCCTCTGTGGCGTCCAAGGCCTCGGCACGGCTGGCAAAGTTTTGCAGCCCCTGCGGCAGATGCGCGGTGAAGCGGCCCGCCGAGGGTGAGGTCACGATGGTCGAGGCCCGCTGGCTCACCTGCCCCACCACTGCTCCGATGGCATTGGCGACGCCTGCGTGCTCTGGCAGGATCATCTCGCAGTGCAGCCGCGCGCCCACAGCGCCGTAATAGTTGGCGCCGAGGCCCCAAGCCCGATCACAGGCACCCCAAGCCGTGCGGTCATTTGCACGATGCCACGGTGTTGGTTAAAGGCCGCAGTGGTCAGCGGATGCCGCGCCAAGGTCTCGGCGTTTTGGCCGTCAAAGCCCGCATCCTCGTCAAAGGCCGCTTCCAGCAAACACTCGACCGTTTGCTGGGTCAACTGATCGACAATCCCCTGCGCCAGAACCTTGGGGTCCGCCGCAAAGCGCTCACCCGCGCCATTGCGCCGCCGTCCCAACAAACGCAACGCCTTTTCCGAAGCCACAGCATCCCAAGCCGAAACGCGCCCCAAGGTGTGGCTCGCATCCGAAGGCGTCACACCCGCGATCATCACCAGCCCCCGCGCGACAAGCCGTTCCAGCGCCGCAACCTCAAGCCGCGTGGTCAGCGCACGGGCCAACGGCATGGCGGTGGTAATGCGTTCGAGCACAGTCGCCTCTCGCGGGGTCAGCCCGCCCGCCTGCCCGCCCGCATGGTCAATCATCGGCACCACAAAGCGGCCATCAAACTCGCCCGCCGTTTCGGTCGCAAGCGCACGGTCCAGCGTCGCATGTACAAGGTCGGGGTATTGCACCGCCAACAGCGCCACAGGGATCAGGCGACGCGGGCCAAGCCGCAAGCCGCCGGTCAGCCCTTCGGTCTTGAGATGCACTTCGCTGTCGCCACCCAGCCCCGTCGTGCGCATCGCTACGGCCTCGACCATGGTACGAAAGCCGCCGACGCGGGCGCCCAGCGGGTCGATCTCGGGCAGGCCGTCGCGCAGCAGTGCCACATCTGTCGTCGTGCCGCCGATGTCCGAGACAAGCGCATCGCTTGCCCCCGTCAGCCAGCGTGCGCCGACAATACTTGCCGCAGGGCCAGAGAGGATCGTCTCAATCGGGCGCTCGCGCACCATCGCCGCAGAAATCAGCGCGCCGTCTCCGCGCACCACCATCAGCGGAGCCTCGATGCCGATGGTGAACAGATGCCGCTCGCAGGCCGCAACCAGCCGATCAATCATCCCGATCAGCCGCGCATTCAGCACCGCCGTCAATGCGCGCTTGGGGCCATTCAGCTGCGCCGACAGCTCGTGAGAGCAGGTCACAGGCCGCGCCGTCACCCGCCGGATCAAATCGCGAATGGCAATTTCATGCGCGGCATTTCGGGTGGCAAAACGCGCGGCGACGGCAAAGCCCATCACCTGCGGGCCAAGCTCGCGCAGCTGCGCCTCAAGTGCCACCATATCAAGCGGGGCGGCCTCGGTCCCCGCATGGGTGTGGCCGCCTGCAAGCTTGACCACGGGATCGCCCTTAAGAGCCTCGGTCAAGCCGCCGCGCTCTAGGTCGTCGTCGTCAAAGCCCACAAAGATCAGCGCCACGCGCCCGCCCTGCCCCTCGACCAAAGCATTGGTCGCAAGCGTCGTGGACAGCGACACCAGCGCCACTTGTGCGGGTTGCACCCCCGATTGCGCCAAGGCGGCATCAACCGCACGGCCAATGCCAAGCGCCAAATCCCCCCGCGTGGTCAGCGATTTCGCCGAGCCGATGACCCGATCCGCGGCCTCATCCACGATCACCGCATCGGTGTAAGTGCCGCCCGTATCCACGCCAAGAAAATAAGCCATCTGCGCTCTCGCTTTGTTACTGGCTGGAGATAGCGCGGATTAAGCGCTTGCGTCAGCCCTTTGAACGACGTTTTTTGCCCAAAGGCGGCAGCATTTGGCGTTTGCGCCGCGAGGCTGCGGGAATCCCCAAGGTCTCGCGGTATTTGGCCACGGTGCGCCGCGCCAGCGTCACGCCCGTCTCTGCGCTCAGGGCCTCGACCAGCGCGGCGTCCGACAATGGCTGCGCGGGCGCTTCGGCCCCGATCAGCCGCGACAGGCGGTGGCGCAGCGCCGCTGCCGCAACCAAAGGCGCGCCATTGCCGCCCATCGCAGGGCTGAACATCTCGCGCAGCCACCACGTGCCGTGGGGCGTATCGACACTGGTGCCCGCCACCACGCGGCTGATGGTGCTTTCGTGGAACCCCAGCGCCTCGGCCAGATCCGCCATCGTCATCGGCGCAAGCGCGATCAACCCAAGCCGCAGCGCCTCTTGCTGCCGCGAGACGATCTCGCGCCCGACGGTCAGCAGAGTGGTGTTGCGGGCCTCGACCATGCGCTCGAGGTTGCGCGCCGCCGTCAGGCCAGCAGAGGGGCCGCTGTCGTCAATCCGCAGGCTGGGCAAAGACGAATGGTTCAGCTCGATCTGCCAGCCCATGCCATCACCGCGCACCAAGAGATCGGGCGCGCGTTGCAACGCGGGGCTGTCGTGCTGAAACCCTGCCCCCGGCTTCGGATTCATCGCGCGAATATGGGCAAGGCAGGCCTGCATCTTGGCCTCTGGGTGACCACAAGCTTCGGCAAGACGCGCCATATCGCCCGCAGCCAGCAACGGCAGGTTCTGCAAAACCTGCGCCATCGCATCGTCCAGCACCTCTGCCTCTGCGGCCTGAAGCGCAAGACATTCGGCAAGGTTGCGCGCGAAGATCCCCACGGGGTCAAAAGCTTGCAGCCGTCTGAGCATAGCTTCGGTCTGCGCTTGGGGGGCCGAGGCGCGGCTGGCAATCGCAGCAATCGGCTCGCCCAGCCAGCCGCTTGGCTCTAACGCCTCGATCAGCGCCAGCGCGATGCGCGACTCGGACGGGGGCAGGTTCAGCCGCTCGACTTGGTCCAACACATGCGCGATCAAGCTGGGGGCCGCATTGGCGGGCTCTGGTTGATCACCCAGCAGCGTCGGCGCCAGCGCCCCCGACCAACGCGGCAGCCAATCCTGAGGCGGTGGCGGTGGCGACAAGACCAGATGCGGGTTCTCGGCGGCTTGTTCCTCTAGGAACCGCGTCAGCCCCGCCGCATCCGCCCGCAGCACAGAGATCGAGGCATGCAGGCTGGTGTTCAGCGCAAGCCGCAGGGTCTGGGTAAAGGCAAGGCGCTGGCGGTTTGTCATCTTGGGCAGAGCTTAGGCCCTGTGGCCAATCGGCGCAACTCTCTGCGAGCGGGGTTTGCGGCCATAGCCAAGCCGCGGTCAAGCCAGTAGGTTCGGCGCAAAGAAAAGGGGGGCGTCATGCAGAGCGAATTTCCAGTGGTCAAAGATCTGGTGCTGATCGGTGGCGGGCATGCCCATGCTTTGGTGCTGCGGATGTGGGCAATGCGGCCCTTGGCAGGGGTGCGGGTGACGGTGATCAACCCCGCGCCCATTGCGCCCTATACGGGCATGCTGCCCGGCCATGTCGCGGGGCATTACACACGCGACGAGATCATGATCGACCTTGTGCGGCTGGCACGGTTTGCAGGCGCGCGGGTGATCCTTGATCGAGTCGTCGGGATTGACCGTGACGCCAAGCAAGTGATCTTGGCAGGCCGCCCTGCGATTTCCTACGATGTCGCTTGCATTGATATCGGCATCTCGTCCGACCTGCCCGAGGTCACCGGCTATGATGCACACGGGGTCGCCGCCAAACCGCTGGGGGATTATGCCGCCCGCTGGCAAGAGTTCGTCGCCCGCGATCTGCCCAGCCCTAATGTGGTGGTGATCGGCGCGGGCGTCGGCGGGGTCGAGCTGGCCTTGGCCTCGGCGCATCGCTTGGGCGGGCGGGCGAAGGTGACGCTGCTGCAACGCTCGGCCGAGGTTTTGCCCAATATCGGCGCGGGCGCACGGGCCGCGCTGCGAGACCACCTAGCGGCAGCAGGGGTCGAGGTTTTGACCGAAGCCGAGCCCGCCGAGATCAAGGCGCAGTCGGTCACCCTACAGGATGGTCGAAGCCTCGCGTCGGACTTCACCCTCGCCGTTGCGGGCGGGCGACCACAGGCTTGGTTGTCCCAGATCGGGGTCGAAACCCATGCGGGATTTATCACCGTCGGCCCCAGCCTGCAAAGCTCTGACCCCGCGATCTTTGCCGCTGGTGATTGCGCGCATCTTGGCTTTGCGCCCAGACCCAAGGCAGGGGTTTTCGCAGTGCGCGAGGCGCCGATCTTGTTGCACAACCTGCGCAGCGCTCTGGCCGAAAAGGGCCGGATGCGCCCCTATCGCCCGCAGCGCGACTATCTCAAGCTGATCTCGACGGGCGGCCAAGCTGCCGTCGCCGACAAATGGGGTTTGCGGCTCGAGGGGGCATGGCTCTGGCGCTGGAAGGATCAGATCGACCGCAAATTTATGGCAAAGTTTGCCGATTATCCCCCGATGACCCGCCCTCTGCCCGCCAGAGCCGCAGCAGGCTTGGCCGAAGCGATGGGCCCCAAACCGCTCTGCGGCGGCTGCGGCGCCAAGCTGGGTGCAGCGGATCTCTCAGCCGCGCTTGCCGCCGTGCCACCGCCCACCCGCGCCGAGGTGATCTCGGGACGCGGCGATGATGCGGCGATTTTGGCGACACCAACGGGCGTGCAGGTCCTCAGCACCGATCACCTGCGCGCCTTTTCCAACGACGCACGGCTGATGGCGCGGATTGCGGCGCTGCATGCGATGGGCGATGTCTGGGCGATGGGCGCACAGGCCCAAGTCGCCTTGGCGCAAGTGACCCTGCCGCCGCTCTCACCGCGAAAGGGCGGCGAAATGCTGGCCGAGATCATGACCGCCGCCGCCGAGGTCTTTACCCAAGCGGGTGCGGATATCGTCGGCGGTCATAGCTCGATCGGCGCAGAGCTGACCATCGGCTTTACCGTCACAGGCATCGCCCAGCGCGCAGTGACCAAAGGCGGCGCGCAGGCGGGCGATGTGCTGCTGCTCACCAAACCCATCGGCACAGGCACAGTGATGGCGGCAGAGATGGCGATGACGCGCCTGCCCGATGCTCTTTTGGGCGAGGCGGTGGCGGCAACCTTTGCCGCAATGTGCCAATCAAACGGCGCTGCAAGCGCGCGACTGGCAGACATCGCCCATGCAATGACGGATGTGACAGGCTTTGGCCTCGGCGGCCACCTGCTCGAGATTTTGGACGCCTCGCAATGCGCCGCACGCCTTGACGCCGCGGCCATCCCGCTCTTGCCTGCAGCCAAATCCCTTGCCGCAGCAGGCGTGGCCTCAAGCCTCGCTCCCGCAAACCGCGCCGCAAGCATTGGTCGCATCACAGGCAGCGACAGCCCGATCAAAGCGCTGCTCTATGACCCCCAAACCGCAGGCGGCCTGCTTGCCGTCCTGCCCCGCGACCAAGCCCAATCCGCTCTGCAAGACCTGCAAGCCATGGGCTACCAAGCCGCGATCATAGGCGAGATCATCGCAGGCCCCCCGCGCATCGAACTGGCCTAACAGCGCCGCTTGGCCCACCTGAGCCTCTTCGGCACAGCCGAAGGGGCGAGGACCGGAATGCGGCAAAGCCGCTCCGCTAGGTCAATGACGGATGTGCAGCGATCTGATCGGCAAGCTGGCTCAAGTCCTGTGGCCCAAGCCCCTGCGCGCCCACCTCGGCAAAGCTCGCATCCATCCGGTCGCGGTGTTTGTCATAGCGCGGGTCATAGTGGCGCTGCATCAGCCCATCTGCCAGCGACAGGAAATCCCCCGCCCCCGCTTGCGCCTGCCAAAGCGCGATCTGCTCGGCTGAATGGGCGGGCCGCAGCCGCTCGATCACCGCCACCAACCGCACGGGGTCGGCGACCATATCCGCATAGGCGCGCAGCAAATACTGTGCCCGCGCCGCTCTTGGGGCCGCAATCGCCAGCCGTGGCGCCGCCCGCATCGCTTTCCAAATCTCGGGCGGCAGGCTGACATTGCCCACGCGCGAGCTTTCTGCCTCGATCACAACGGGCCTCGAAGGGTCCAGCCGCGAAATTGCCATTGCCAACGCGCAATCGAACGCCTTTTGACTTGGCTGAGGCCCCATCGCCCCAAACAGCGAGCCGCGATGATTGGCAAGCCCCTCAAGGTCGATCACCTGCACGCCACGCTCGGGCAGCATGTTCAAGACTTCGGTCTTGGCCGAACCTGTATTGCCGTCCAGCACCACCACACGACAGGGAAACGGCGTGTCATAGATCGCTTTGACCACCAACCCGCGCCACGCCTTATAGCCACCGTTGATCGTCTCGACCCGCCAACCGACCTGCGACAAGATCAGCGCAAACGAACCAGAGCGTTGCCCCCCGCGCCAACAATAGACCAGCGGCCGCCAGCCCCCCGGCTTATCGGCCAGCGGTCCTTGCAAGTGGCTTGCGACGTTGCGCGCCACCAGCGCCGCGCCAAGCTTGCGGGCGGTAAAGGGGCTGACCTGTTTATAGATCGTACCGACTTCGGCGCGTTGGTCATCATCCAAAACGGGCAAGCTGATCGCGTTGGGCAAATGGTCTTCGGCATATTCTGCGGGCGCGCGGGCATCGATGATGTCATCAAAGCCATGCGCGGCAAGATCGCCAAGCGAGGTCAAGGTTATAGCCATGCCCGAGTGATAGCGAAAACCCCCGCCTTGGGGAAGCCTGCAATCACGCGCTACTTAAAGCGATCAAGCAGCTTTTGCAGCGGGCTGAGCGGCTCGGCCTCGGGTTCGGGCGCAGGCGGCGGCGGGGCGGGCTTGGGCGTTGGCGGGGCTTTGGGTTGCTTGGCCATCCGCTCGGGCTTTTCCACGCCTGTGGACGGGCGCGGTGGGTTGGTCCGCAGCGCCACCGCATTCATGAACCGCGCGCTGTCGCCCTCGGCCAACGATTGCGCGCCCTCTGAAATGCCACGCAGCAGATCATCCAGCCAATTCTGCTCGGTCTTGGCAAAATCATTCAAAACATAGTTTGCCACAGCATCCTTATGCCCCGGATGACCGATGCCAAGACGGATGCGGCCATAAGCCTCGCCCAGATGCGCGTGGATGGACCGCAGGCCGTTGTGCCCAGCATGACCGCCACCCTGTTTGACGCGGCACTTGCCGGGGGCAAGGTCCAGTTCGTCATGAAAGACGATGATATCCTCCAGCCCGAATTTATAGAAATCCACCGCCGCCCGCACCGACTGCCCTGAAAGGTTCATAAAAGTCTCGGGCTTGAGCAGAACCACCTTTTCGGACCCAAGCCGCCCCTCGGACACAAGCCCCTGATAGCCGCGCCGCCACGGGGTAAAACCGTGATCCTCGGCGATGCGGTCCAGTGCCATAAAGCCGATGTTGTGACGGTTGCCCGCATATTTCGCGCCCGGATTGCCAAGGCCTACAAAGAGTTTCATGTTCGCTCCGGTCTGTTTGGCGGCTAAAATGCCGCCCTCGTGGCCCAATGGCAAGGCGCCGCGATCATAGATAGCCCGCCCGCAGGGGTTTACAGGCTTTCCTTCAATGCCGATACATGAGGCAGAGGCACAAAGGAGATTTCGTGCGGACAACAGTTTTGGCTTCGATGCGCAATGAAGGCGCCTTTATTGTCGAATGGGTGGCGTGGTATCGCATGCTCGGCTTTAGCAATATTGCCGTGGTGACCAATGATTGCACCGACCACTCGCCCCAGCTTTTGGACGCGCTAGAGGCCGCAGGCTGGGTCAGCCATCTGCGCCATGACATCCCCAAGGGCGAGCGTATCACCCGCGCCAAACTTGCCGCCGCGATGACCCTGCGGGATGTGCGACGGGCGGATTGGCTGTTGATTTGCGATGTAGACGAGTTTCTGGTCATCCACCGCGGCGAGGGTCTTTTGGCCGATCTGCTCGATCTGTCGCCGGACCCTGCATACATCGGCATGTCGATCAACTGGCGGGTGTTTGGCACTTCGGGTCGGGTGGAATACGAGGATCGCCCTGTACATCGCCAGTTCGTCTATGCCTCGGCCCGCGATGATTATGTCTCGCGCTTTGTAAAGTCGATCACCCGCCTGCCGCGCCGCTTTGGCAAGCTGACCGAGCACACGCCCTGCCAGCTGGATATCGCCAAGCTGGGCAAAGACTGGGGCGATCCCGGCATGGTCTGGGTCAATAGCGCAGGCCGCAAAGTGCCGCGCTGGACGCCGCTTACCAAGGGGCACATGACCGTGCTGCCGCCCAGCCACGTCACGCATAAGGTCGCGCAGATCAATCACTACACATTGCGGTCCGCCGAAAGCTATAGCCTCAAGGCGGGGACGCTATCGCCTGTTGCCCTCAGTGATCGCTATACCGACAAGTATTTCGAGGCCGCAGAGGCGGGGCAAGAAGTCGACACCTCGGCGTTTCGCTATTCCGAAACCTTTGATGCCGCCTATGCCGAGGCGATGGCCCTGCCCGATGTGGCGCGGCTACATGCGCTTTGCTGTGCCGATCATGTCAAAGACATCGTGGAAAAGGCAGGCGGGCAGCCACAAGGCGACCCGCGCTATAACGCCTTTATGGCCGAAGCCGACCGTCTGGCCTAAGCCTTGGCTTCCAGCGCCGCAAGCCGTGCTGCCAACGCGATGTTTTCTTCGCGTGCCTTTTGCGCCATCGCGCGCACAGCGTCGAATTCTTCGCGCGTGACGAAATCGCGGTCGGCCATCCAGCGGTCGACAAAACCTTTCATCGCGGTTTCTGCTTCGGTCTTGGCACCCTGTGCCACGCCCATCGCATTGGTCATCAGCTTGGACATATCGTCAAAGAGTTTGTTTCCGGCCGTCATTTGGGCCTCCTTTCGCTTGAGCCATATATGGGGTGCGGCGGCTTTGTTGACAAGCCACGCCTGAGCGCGGACAAGTCGGTCGAAACAAAGCGAGCGGTGTTATGTCTTATATCCCCTTTCCCGATATCTCGCCCGAGATTTTCAGCATTCCGATTGGCGGCATGACCTTTGCACTGCGCTGGTATGCGGTGGCCTATATCGCGGGGCTGCTGCTGGGGTGGCAGTTGATCGTGCGGATGATCCGCACACCGCGGCTTTGGGCGAAATCCCCCCCCATGGCCGCAGAAGAGGTCGAGAACCTGCTCACTTGGGTAATCGTCGGCGTGATCTTGGGCGGGCGGCTTGGCTATACGGTCTTTTATCAGCCTGACTTTTTCGGCGGCGACCCGATGCAGATATTCCGCGTCTGGGAAGGCGGGATGTCGTTTCACGGCGGCTTTGTCGGTGTCATCGTTGCGGGTGTGTTGTTTTGCCGCCGAAACCGCATTGCCATGCTGCCCTTGGCCGATCTTATGGCGGCGGTGGTGCCGATCGGGCTGTTCTTTGGCCGCATCGCGAACTTTATCAACGACGAGCTTTGGGGCCGGCCGACTGATCTGCCTTGGGGCGTCGCCTTTCCAAGCGAAGCCGCACAGGCTTGTGGCGAGCTGATCGGCGTCTGCGCCCGCCATCCAAGCCAAATCTACGAGGCGCTGCTGGAAGGCCTGCTGCTGTTTGCGGTGATGTCTTGGCTGATTTGGCGGCGCGGTTGGCTCAAGATGCCCGGTAAGATCGCGGGTCTGTTCTTTGTCGGCTATGGCCTGTCGCGGTTTCTGGTGGAATTCGTGCGCCAACCCGATGCGCAGTTTGTGTCGCTGGGCAATCCCTTGGGCTATGCGTGGCACATGGCAGGTTATGGCCTGACGATGGGGCAGATCTTGACGCTGCCAATGCTGGTGGTGGGCCTTTGGTTCATCTGGCGCGCGAAGGCCGAATGACCCCGCTTGCCCAAATCCTAACGCGGCGGATTGCGGCAAACGGGCCGATCACCTTGGCGACCTATATGGCCGAATGCCTTTTGCACCCAGAGCATGGCTATTACGCCACCCGCGATCCCTTTGGTCAGGGGGGCGATTTCATCACCGCCCCCGAGATCAGCCAGATGTTCGGCGAGTTGCTGGGCCTGTGCCTGGCGCAGGCATGGCTGGATCAGGGCGCACCCGCGGCCTTTACGCTGGCGGAACTTGGGCCGGGGCGCGGGACACTGATGGCCGATGTGCTTCGCGCCACCGCACGGGTGCCGGGCTTTCACGCGGCGGCGAAGGTCTGCTTGGTCGAGGCCTCGCCCGTGCTGCGTGGGGTGCAGCGCGCGACGCTGGCGGGGTATCAGGTCACATGGCTTGATCAAGCCGAGGATTTGCCAGACGCGCCGCTGTTCCTGCTGGCGAACGAGTTTTTCGACGCCCTGCCGATCCGCCAATTCACCCGCGAGGCTGCTGGTTGGGCAGAAACCATGATCGGCCTGCGCAACGAGGCTTTGGTCTTGGGCCGCAGCGAAGCAGTCGCCATTGCAGGTTTGGCGCATCGCTTGGCAGAGACGAAACTGGGGGATGTCATCGAGATTTGCCCCGCTGCCCCTGCGATCATGATGGCAATCTCGGCGCGGATTGCCGCCCATGGCGGGGCCGCCCTGATCGTCGATTATGGCGGATGGAACGGCACTGGCGATACATTTCAGGCGCTTAGGGCGCATCAATTCGTGGACCCGCTCACCACACCGGGTGAAGCAGACCTCACCGCGCATGTCGATTTCGCCGCCCTTGCCCATGGCACTCCTGCGCACAGCTATGTCACGCAGGGCGCGCTTTTGACCGCGCTTGGCATCATGCCCCGCGCCGCACAGCTGGGTGCCCGTCTGACGGGCGAGGCCTTGACCCGACACGAGGCCGCCACGCGCCGCTTGACCGCGCCCGAAGAAATGGGGAACCTGTTCAAAGCGCTTGCCGTCTTTCCCGCAGGTTGCCCTGCCCCAGCTGGATTCGCCCCATGTTAGACATCATCACCTCTGACGCCCTTGCGCCCAAGCATGGCTTTTTCACCCGCAAAGGCGGTGCGTCCTCGGGGATTTTCGCAGGGCTGAATTGTGGCATCGGCTCAAGCGATCAGGCGGAAATTGTAGCGATCAATCGCGGGCGGGTGGCCGAGGCGATGGGCGTGCCGCTCGATCATCTGGTGGGCGTGCATCAGGTGCACTCGCCGGATGTGGTGGCGGTGACGGGGCCTTTGGCGATCAGACCGCAAGCCGATGCGATGGTCACCGCAACGCCCGGGGTGGCGCTGTCGATCCTGACCGCCGATTGCGAGCCCGTGCTCTTTGCTGATGCGACGGCGGGGGTGATTGGGGCGGCACATGCGGGCTGGCGCGGTGCCAAGGATGGCATCCTAGAGGCGACGCTTGACGCGATGGAGGCTCTGGGTGCCAAGCGCGGCAATATCGCGGCGGTGATCGGCCCCTGCATTTCGCAAGCCGCCTATGAGGTCGGGCCAGAGTTCTACGAGGCCTTTACCGACGACGATACCGAGGCGCGGCGCTTTTTCGCCAACGGCACGGGTGACCGGATGCTGTTCGACCTGCCCGCCTATGGGCTGTGGCGTCTGCGCGCGGCGGGTGTGGGCCATGCGGAGTGGACCCGCCACTGCACTTTCGCCGATCCCGCCCGATTCTATTCCTATCGCCGCACCACCCATGCGGGCGAGGCGGACTATGGACGGCTGGTGTCGGTAATCCGGCTGTAATTTAGGCGAAACTTGGGCAAGACCTGCCGCAGTTTCGCCGCGAGACTTGCGCGCAGATCGCAACAAACCCAACCATTGTTGCCAAATCCCCTACAATCACGCGAAATCTGTGGCCTCAACCGCCGCACAAAGCCGCAAAGGTTTTCTTAATCCGCCCGCAAAACTGCCAAATCCCTGCCGCAATGCGCCGCGATACTCAGTCCAAGGCAGCAAGAGCACCAAAGGATTATAGGCATGAAAAAAGATCGTCGTTGGTTGAAATCCGCAATCGCAGCAAGCACCGAAGTTCAGGTCAGCTTGCCGTGGGCCCGCGGTGCACGCCGCCGCCCCGAAGCGATGAAGGCCACGCCTCCGGTCAAAGCACGGGCGATCGCCGCGCGCTAACCTCTCCCCCATCGTGATTCGCAAAAGAAGGCCGGATTTTGTCCGGCCTTTTGTCATTTTCGGCCCCGAGGCAACACTTACAACGTCAGATTGCTTGCGGTTTTAATGACAATCAAACCCATGGCCGCAGATCATGGCCAAACCCGCACCTATTAAGGATAAAGTTTGACACTCCGCCGCTTTATCGCCATGTTTGCCTTACAGATGTCCCTCTGTGAAAACAGGCCGTTACGGGCGCGGTAAGACCTCTTTCTTGGAAAGAAGGCACCCTCGTCACGGCGACAACCCGATGTCGATCGGGCAAAGTCGATGCTCAGTTAAGGCGGCCCTGGTGTTCTCTGCACCATTAGGGGCCGCCTCTACATTTTCAGAAACGCGATAGGTTTTGAGCCGGCCAGTCTGGGCCTAAGCGCCCTTCGCCAACCGCTCTTCCAGCACCTCGAACGGCAAGCCGGGCTGGTCCTTGGCACAGCGGATCACCAGCGACGTCTTCACCGACGCAACGTTATCCGCAGAGGTCAGCCCCTCGGTCAAAAAGCTCTGAAAGGTGCTCAGGTCTGGCGCCGTGCACTTCAAGATAAAGTCGATCTCGCCGTTCAGCATGTGGCACTCGCGCACCAAAGGCCAAGCTTTGCAACGGGCCTCGAAGGCAGAAAGATCGGCCTCGGCCTGCGAGCGCAACCGCACCATCGCAAAGACCTGCACCTCGAACCCCAACTCGCGCGCGTCGATATCGGCGTGATAGCCCTTGATATAGCCCGCCTCTTCCAGCGTGCGCACGCGGCGCAAACAGGGCGGCGCCGAAATACCCGACGCGGCTTGCCAACTCGACGTTCGTCATCCGCCCATCCGCCTGCAATTCAGCAAGAATGTGGCGGTCGATCGGATCAAGCTTATTGGCGGCCATGCGGGTTCCCCTTGGTTGTCCCTTCTGTATCTAGGGCTAACCCCGAACTTGCGCAATATTCTTTCGTGAGGCGTTGGTATTCTTTGCAATACTTCAACAAAACGGCATTTCCTCGGGGCTTCCCCCCATGGGCCGCAGCGCCTATATCAAGGCAAAGCAAATGCGGAGAATATCATGGCCGAGACGCGTCACACCAAAGTTTTGATTATCGGGTCGGGGCCTGCGGGTTACACGGCGGCGGTCTATTCAGCGCGCGCGATGTTGCAGCCGATCCTTGTGCAAGGCTTGCAGCCCGGCGGTCAGTTGACCATCACCACCGAGGTCGAAAACTGGCCGGGTGAAAAGCACATCCAAGGGCCGGACTTGATGGTCAACATGCAGGCCCATGCCGAGGCGATGGGCGCCGAGATCATCAGCGATTACATCACCAACCTTGATCTGTCCAAGCGCCCCTTCGTGGCACAGTCTGATTCTGGCACGACCTATACGGCGGACGCGGTGATCTTGGCGACGGGTGCGCAGGCTAAATGGCTGGGCCTGCCGTCAGAAGAAAAGTTCAAAGGCTTTGGCGTCTCGGCTTGCGCGACCTGCGATGGCTTTTTCTATCGTGGCAAGGAAATCGCGGTGATCGGCGGCGGCAATACTGCGGTCGAAGAGGCGCTCTTCCTGACCAACTTTGCCTCTAAGGTGACGCTTATCCACCGCCGCGACAGCCTGCGTGCCGAAAAGATCATGCAAGAGCGGCTGTTCAAGCACCCCAAGATCGAGATGCTGTGGAACTCGGAAGTCACCGAAGTTCTGGGCAACGTGGCCCCCTTGGGCGTCACCGGCGTGATGACGCGCAACGTCGAGACCGGCGAAGAAAAGATCGTCCCCTGCGAGGGCTTTTTCGTCGCCATTGGCCATGCGCCCGCGTCCGAGCTGGTTAAAGAGCAACTGCCGCTGCATTCGGGCGGCTATGTGCAGGTCGAGGCGGGCTCTACCCGCACCGCGATCGCGGGCGTGTTTGCAGCGGGCGATCTGACCGACCACATCTATCGTCAGGCGGTTACCTCGGCGGGGATGGGCTGTATGGCCGCCCTTGATGCCGAAAAATTCTTGGCAGAACACGAGTAAACGCCCCCCACCCATGAAAAGCGGCCAGAACCCACGTTCTGGCCGCTTTTCTATTCAGGCATCAACCTTGGCTTAGTGCGCGTTCACTGGCGCAAAATCATGGGCGCGGGCAAGGTTAAAGGCCAAGGCACGATCTGCGACAAGCGCAAGCTGCTCACCGTCTTCGCCATGCACAGAGTAAACCGTCTCGGCCGCGCCAAGCTGTTCACGGATTTCTGCGGGCAGACCCGCCACCGCAAGCGGGCGGACGTAAACGATCCGGTCAGGCGATTCGGGAAGGGCGTCGTAAGTGGTGTCCATTTGGGCCTCCTATTTCCGGCCAATTTGAATGGTTTGCACGATGGTATCGGGCAAAGATCGGCGCAAATCGATATGCAACAAACCGTGGTCCAGATCTGCGCCTGCGACTTCAACCCCGTCTGCCAGCACGAACGAGCGTTGAAACGCGCGCGCCGCAATACCGCGGTGCAGGAAAACGCGCTCGCTTATGTCCTCGGACTGGCGGCCACGCACGACCAGCTGGCGGTCTTCAACCGTGATCGCCAGATCGGCGTCGCGAAACCCCGCCACCGCAAGCGTGATGCGATAGGTGTGATCCGAGGTCGCCTCGATGTTAAAGGGCGGATAGCCCTCTGAGGCCGTTTTGGCAGTGCGTTCGACCAGACGTTCAAGCTGTTCAAAGCCCAAAAGAAAGGGATGCGCCGCAAAGGTCAGTTTCGTCATCGTAATGTCCTTTCAACAAGCGACATGCGAGGGCCCGCTGATGCAGCACCCGTCTCTTCAATATGGGGGGGGCTTGGCCGCGCCGCAAGACCCGATGGCGGCAAGAAAAACCTACCCCCACACCAGAATTTTACCCTATAGGTCACGAATCACTGTATTCTTAAGACAGATTAAAAACACTGGATCCAATCGCGCTATGAACGCCTCGCCCGAAATGAACTTTGATGAACTGCTCGGCGTCCGGCTGGCGGTGCTTCAGCGCGAACACCGTGATTTAGACGAAGCGATTCATGCGCTTGAGGTCTCTGGCCGCCCCGATGTCTTGACGCTGCGGCGGCTGAAAAAGCAAAAGCTGGCGCTCAAGGATCAAATCGTACGCATCGAAGACAAGCTGATCCCCAATATCATCGCCTAAACCCTGCTTTTCCTTGCCTTGACGGGTGGCGTTGCTATTACACCCCCAACGCAAAAGGGAGTGCCGCATGTCTGTTGATGTCGGAATCATCATGGGAAGCCAGTCGGACTGGCCCACGATGAAAGAAGCCGCGCTGATTTTGGATCAGCTTGGGATTTCCTATGAGACCAAGATCGTCTCGGCTCACCGCACGCCAGACCGGCTTTGGGCCTATGGCAAAGCGGCAGCCGGTCGGGTGCAGGTGATTATCGCAGGCGCGGGCGGGGCTGCGCATTTGCCCGGCATGATGGCCAGCAAAACCCGCGTGCCCGTCATCGGCGTGCCGGTGTTGACCAAGGCGCTGTCGGGGGTCGATAGCCTCTATTCCATTTTGCAGATGCCCAAGGGCTATCCTGTGGCCACTATGGCGATCGGGGCGGCGGGGGCGGCGAATGCGGGCCTGATGGCTGCGGGGATTTTGGCCTTGCAGAACCCAGAACTTGCCGCGCGCTTGGATGCTTGGCGCGAGGCGCTGTCGGCGTCGATCCCAGAGGAGCCAAAAGATGAATAACCTTCCCCTCGGCGCGACCATCGGCATTTTGGGCGGCGGGCAACTGGGGCGGATGCTCTCGGTTGCGGCATCGCGTCTTGGCTATCGCACGCATGTGTTCGAGCCAAGCGCCAACTGCCCTGCCGCAGATGTGGCGCACAAGGTCACCACCGCCCGCTATGACGACGTTGCGGCTTTGACCAAATTCGCCAAATCCGTCGATGTCATCACCTATGAGTTCGAAAACATCCCGACCGAAGCACTGGATACGCTTGAAGCGCTGCGCCCCATTCGGCCAAATCGGCGGGCGCTGGCGATCTCGCAGGATCGGATCAAGGAAAAGGACTTTCTGACAGGGCTGGGCCTAAAGTGCGCGCCCTATGCCTTTGTGCAGACCGAAGCCGATATGACCGCTGCCGTTACCAAGATCGGCGCGCCTGCGATTCTAAAGACCACGCGGCTTGGCTATGACGGCAAGGGCCAAGCGCGGCTCAAGTCGGCAGAGGATGCGCAAGCGGCCTTTGCCAGCATGAACGGCGCGGAATCGGTGCTGGAAGGCTTTATCACCTTTAGCCACGAGGTCTCTGTGATCGCGGCGCGGGGGCTTGATGCCTCGGTCGCGTGCTATGATCCGGGTGAGAACGTGCACCGTGACGGGATTTTGCACACCACCACCCTGCCCGCACGGCTGTCGCCCAGCCTGCGGTCAGATGCGATCCTGATGGCGGCACGGATTTTGAACGCGCTGGATTATGTCGGCGTCATGGGGGTCGAGCTGTTCGTCACCACCGACGGCTTGATCGTCAACGAGATCGCGCCTCGGGTGCACAACTCTGGGCACTGGACCCAAAACGGCTGTGCGGTCGATCAGTTTGAGCAGCACATCCGCGCTGTGGCGGGCCTGCCTTTGGGCGACGGCGCGCGCCACTCTGACGTGGTGATGGAGAACCTGATCGGCGACGACATCGACCGCCTGCCGGAAATTCTGCGCGAGAACGACACCGCTGTGCATCTTTATGGCAAAGCCGAGGCGCGAGAAGGCCGCAAGATGGGCCACGTCAACCGCGTGGTGCGCAAGGGCTAACATGCCGCTCTGGGCGTAAGCGGCTTTCAAATGTCGCAAAAGCGCTTGGACTTGGCCTTGCGCGCTGATAAAAACGACCCGTCGGACAACCGTCCGGCGACTTCTCAGGGCGGGGTGCAATTCCCCACCGGCGGTATAGCCCGCGAGCGCCTTTTGCATCAGCCGATGCGAAAGGGTCAGCAGATCCGGTGTAACTCCGGGGCCGACGGTATAGTCCGGATGAAAGAGAACGGATGCGACTTGCACGCTTGGGGCTTTGGCTCTGCGCGGAGCGGGGCTTGTCTTTTCACCCTGATTCACTGTTGGGGCTTGAAAGGAACCACATATGAATCAGCCAAACCAATACCCGCTCAGGGGCGCCATGTTTATGGTGCTGGCAGGCATGGCTTTTGCCGCCGCCAATGCGATCACTTGGACCGTCACCTATAAACTCGGCTTCAAGGCGCAGTCGGACGCCTTTTGGCAGTATGCCATCGCGATGGTGTTCTCGCTGCCCTTCATCTGGAAGCAGGGGCTTGCCAGCATGAGAACCAAGCATCCAGTCCTGCACGGCACACGGATTTTGCTGTCGGTGCTGGGGGTTCAGGCGTTTACGCAGGCTTTTGCCTCGGGAATGGCGCCTTGGCATGTGGTGGCCTTGGTGATGACCTCGCCGTTCTTCGTGCTGATCGGTGCGGCGATTTTCCTGCGCGAGCGCGTGGCCGCCAACCGCTGGATTGCGGCGAGCATCGGCTTTGCGGGTGCGATGGTGCTGCTGCGTCCATGGGAGGGCGCGCTGACGGTTGCCACGCTTTACCCCGTCGCGGCGGCGATTTGCTGGGGTGGTGCGTCGCTGATCACCAAGCGTTTGACCGCGGATGAAAGCCAAACCTCGATCACCATGTGGCTGCTGGTTTTGATCGCACCGATCAACGGGCTGTTCTCGCTGCAAGCAGGCTTTGAAATCCCGACAGGTCAGATTTTGTGGCTGCTGCTTTTGGGCGGCGTGATCATGTATGCGGCCCAGCATTTCTTGACGCTTGCCTATGCCAGCGCCGACGCAGGCTTCGTGCAACCCTTTGATGATTTGAAGCTTTTCTCGAACATCCTTGTCAGCTGGCTGGTTCTCAGCTTTGCCCCAGAGGGAAGCTATTGGCTGGGCATCCTGCTTATCCTTGCCGGCTCGGCCTATCTTTTGTGGTCGGAACGCACCGCACAATCTGCGGCTGTGGTGGCATAAACTCTTGACCATTCAGGGCAGGAAGATCACCCTGCCCTGATGTTAAAACGTCACACTCGCATCGCCACACGCGCGCTGATTCTGCATGAGGATCGGCTTCTCTTGGTTAACGCCTATCAGAGCCCTCGCTCGAACCTTTGGTGCGCCCCCGGCGGTGGGGTCGAGCCTGGCAGCTCGCTGCCCGATAACCTGCGCCGCGAGGTCCACGAGGAAACCGGCCTTACGGTCGAGGTCGGCGCGCCCGCGCTGATCAACGAGTTTCACGACCCAAGCTCGGGCTTCCATCAGGTTGATCTGTTCTTTCGCTGCATTATCACGGCCGGTGAGATCAATCCGCTCTGGCGCGATCCCGAAGGCGTGGTGACCAAGCGGCAGTTTTTCTCGCGTGAGACATTGGAAAGCGGTCGGATCCGGTTCAAGCCCGACAGCCTGATCGGCGCGGCTTGGGGGCAAAGCCTGCTCTATGACCCGCTTGAAGTGATGGTCCGGTGACCGCGGTTTCCATCAGACAACTGCTCCCTGACGCCGATCTGCCTTTGGTCGAAACCCTCTACGCCTGCGCCCGCGACTATTGGGATTTGGCCGAACATGGCACCAGCACCCGTGGTTTAGCGGTCGGGTTCTTTACCGATGCGCCGCCCGATTGCGACCCAAGCGCAAGCCTGCGGCTGGGGGCGTTTCAGGGCGACCGCCTTGCGGGTGTGGCAGAGCTGTCCTTCGGCTTCCCGTCACGCGGCGACGCCTATCTCGGTGCGATGATCCTTGCTGATTGGGCCCGCGGTCACGGCTTGGGCAGGCGGCTGTTGCACGAAGTCGAGGCGCTTGCCCGCAGGCAGGGCGCGCAGTTGATCTATCTTGGCGTTCTGGACAGCAACCCCAAAGGTCGCGCCTTTTGGCTGCGCGAGGGGTTCACCGATACGGGGTTCAGCCGCCCCCACAGCGGCGGCGTGGCCGAAACCACCATCCGCCGCTTGGTCAAACCACTTTAGCGGCTGGCCAAAGCCACGCCGCCCAGCACCAAAACCGCAGAAATCACAAAGCGCAGGCTCAATGGCTCGCCCAAGGCCAGCCCGCCCGCAGCCGCCAAAACGGGCACGGTCAGCTGGATCACCGCCGCTCGCGACGCGCCAATCTGCGGCACAAGCTGATACCAAAGCGCATAGCCCAACCCCGACGTCAGCGCCCCCGAAACCACCGCCAAAGCAATCCCCTGCGCTTGCGCTTGCGCCTGCGCTTGCAGTACCCAGATCACCACAGCGATCGGCACGGCCAATGTAAAATTCGCTGCCGTTGCCGCCAAAGCATCCCCCGCGCGCCGCCCCGCCAGCGAATAAATCCCCCAGCCGACCCCTGCCAAAGCCATCGCCACCATCGGCCAGACGCCGCCCAAAGCAAGGCTGGGCAAGACCAAAACGACCAACCCCGCAAAGGCAACCGCAGCCCCCATCCACCGCGCCGCAGCCACCCGCTCGCCAGCCAAAAGCGCGCCCGCAAACATGGTGATCTGCACCATGCCAAACAGAACCAAAGCCCCCGTCCCCGCCGCCAAATCCACATAAGCAATGGAAAACCCAAAGAGATAGACCAGCAAACCGCCCACCCCAGCAACCCTCGGCCCCAAGCCATCAGCAAACCGCGGCCAAGCCTTGCGTCGCCAAAACATCAGCGCTATCAGCATCACCGCCCCCGACAGCAACCGCACCAATGCAAAGCTCTGCGCATCAATCGCGCCGCTGCCCACCGCCATCCGGTTCAAAATCGAGTTGCCCGCAAAGGCCACCATCGCCAGAGCCGTCCATAGTATCAGTCGCATCGGCATAGCTTTGTCCCTCATCATCTCGCACATCGCTTGGCGCGGCCACCTGCCCGCACAACAAGCGCCCACCGCGCGCAAGCGCTTATCTCTTGCGGCAAAGCCGCTCCGTTAGATCCCGTTGAATGCGGCGGGATAGACGACCTCGCCAGCAGTCGCACCAAAAAGGCCAGAGACCTCAGCGGAAAAGGGCGTCTGCACCGCCCCGAATTGGAACCCCGCGCGGCCATAAAACGACGGCTTGCCGACCACGACCACCGCTTGCCCCTTGATCGCGGCAAGCTTCATCACCCCCGCCAGCATTCGCGAGCCAAGCCGTTTGCCCTGCCACTCAGGCGCCACCGCCATGGGGGCAAGCGCCAACCACCCCGTTGGCGCCACCAGCCGTGACAGCGCCACATGTGCCACCACGCCCTCACCCCAAGGCATCACCACTTCGCTCTCAATCAGCCCCTGCGCGCGCAATTCTGCGACCAGCTTGGCCTCGGTATCACCGCCATATGCCGCACGCAGCAGCGCGTCGATGGCCTCATAGTCCGCCGCTCGGGCACTGCGAAAGCTGTCTGGTCCGCTCATGGTCACCTCATAGGAAAAGGGCGCAGCCAAAGCTGCGCCCTTTCTTTACATGCAACATCTGCGGATTGCATCCTGCAAGCAGGCTGCGATCAAGCAGGCGTGATTACATCATGCCGCCCATGCCGCCCATACCGCCCATGTCTGGCATACCGCCACCAGCGCCTTTTGGCTCTGGACGATCTGCAATCATGCATTCGGTGGTGATCAAAAGCGAAGCAACCGAAGCTGCGTCTTCCAATGCGGTGCGGGTAACTTTTGCTGGATCGATCACGCCGAACTTGAACATGTCGCCATATTCTTCGGTCTGAGCGTTAAAGCCAAAGTTCTTGTCCGAGGATTCGCGGATTTTGCCAGCGACAACAGCGCCGTCAACACCAGCGTTCTCTGCGATCTGACGCAGAGGAGCCTCAAGCGCGCGACGAACGATCGAGATACCTGCGTCTTGGTCCGAGTTCGCGCCCTTCAAGCCATCAAGCGACTTGCCAGCTTGGATCAGAGCCACACCACCGCCAACAACGATGCCTTCTTGGACAGCTGCGCGGGTTGCGTTCAATGCGTCATCAACGCGATCTTTGCGCTCTTTGACTTCAACTTCGGTCATGCCGCCGACTTTGATCACAGCAACACCGCCAGCCAATTTGGCCACGCGCTCTTGCAGTTTTTCACGGTCGTAGTCCGAGGTGGTTTCTTCGATCTGCGTGCGGATCTGCGAAACGCGTGCTTCGATCTCTGCCTTAACGCCAGCGCCATCAACGATGGTGGTGTTGTCTTTGGTGATGGTGACTTTCTTTGCCGAACCCAGCATGTCGATGGTCACCGACTCAAGCTTCATGCCCAGATCGTCAGAAATCACCTGACCACCGGTCAGCACAGCGATGTCTTGCAGCATTGCCTTGCGGCGATCGCCAAAGCCCGGGGCTTTGACAGCAGCGATTTTCAGGCCGCCGCGCAGCTTGTTAACCACGAGCGTTGCAAGAGCTTCGCCCTCTACGTCTTCCGAGATGATCAGCAGAGGACGCTGCGACTGGATCACCGATTCCAACAATGGAACCATTGGCTGCAACGACGAAAGTTTCTTCTCGTGCAGCAGGATCAGAACGTCTTCCAGATCTACGACCATTTTGTCAGGGTTGGTGACGAAGTAAGGCGACAGGTAGCCGCGGTCGAACTGCATGCCTTCGACAACAGTGGTCTCAGTCTCAAGACCCTTGTTTTCTTCGACGGTGATAACACCCTCGTTGCCGACTTTCTGCATCGCTTCAGCGATTTGACGACCGATTTCGGTTTCGCCATTCGCCGAGATGGTGCCGACTTGCGCAACTTCTGCGGTGTCTTTGACCGGACGCGAAGCCGCTTTGATCGCTGCCACAACTTTGACAACAGCCATGTCGATGCCGCGCTTGAGGTCCATTGGGTTCATGCCAGCAGCAACAGCCTTGAGGCCGTCCTTGATGATCGCCTGAGCCAGAACGGTCGCAGTGGTGGTGCCGTCGCCTGCTTCGTCGTTGGTACGCGAAGCGACTTCTTTGACCATCTGTGCGCCCATGTTCTCGAACTTGTCTGCAAGTTCGATCTCTTTGGCAACGGTCACGCCGTCTTTGGTGATGCGTGGCGCACCAAAGGATTTGTCGATGACAACGTTACGGCCTTTTGGGCCGAGCGTCACTTTGACAGCATCAGCAAGAACGTTGACGCCGCGCAGCATGCGGTCACGAGCATCAGTGTTAAAACGTACGTCTTTAGCGGACATATGAAAGCTCCTTAAAGGAAGGTGGATGGGAAAGCGATGTCACGAGAGGTGCGCCAAGGCACACCCTACGGTCCTCAGGCGATGATGCCGAGGATGTCGCTTTCTTTCATGATGAGCAGGTCTTCGCCGTCGAGTTTGACCTCGGTGCCCGACCATTTGCCGAACAGAACGCGGTCACCAGCTTTGACCGAAGGAGCGATCAGCTCGCCGGAATCCTTGCGCGCGCCTGCGCCCACGGAGACCACTTCGCCTTCAGCAGGCTTTTCTTTTGCCGAATCCGGAATGATCAGGCCGCCCTTGGTCTTGTCTTCGCCTTCAATGCGACGGACCAGCACGCGGTCTTGCAGCGGTGTGAATGCCATCTGGGTATACTCCCTTGAGTTTCCAGGTTTGAATTGGATTAGCACTCAACTAGCCTGAGTGCTAACGATGCTTGAGTTAGGCCCTGAAACATCGTCTGTCAACCAGCGGCTCTGTGAATTTTTTGCGTAAATCCGCCGGAATTGGGCGTTGCGGCTTGGCCTTTTGACGCCAAGCTGTCACCCTGCCGCCAGTTGAACGGTGAGGCACCTGATGCGGCAGATTTTCCTTGGTTTTCTTTTAGCGACGGGGCTTTGCGCGCCAGTTTTTGCGGGTTGCGAGGGCAACAACCTTATCGCCGCGATGCCTGTGGCCGAGCAAGACGCGCTGCGCCAACGCGCCGATCAGGCCCCCTATGCGATCGGCAACTATTGGCTGGCGACACGCGGCGACGCCAAGATCCATTTGATCGGCACCTATCATTTCGCAGACCCGCGCCACAGTGCGATCATGGCGCGACTTGCCCCCGATCTGGCCGAAGCCAAGACGGTTCTTGTCGAAGCGGGGCCCGCCGAGCAAGAATCGCTCAAGCAGCGGATTTCCGATGACCCCTCGCTGATCATCAACACCAAGGGACCGACGCTGCCCGAAGTCATGGCACCCGAAGATTGGACGCGACTGTCCAAGGCTGTCTCGGCCCGCGGCATTCCGGCGTTCATGGCGGCCAAGTTTCAGCCTTGGTATGTCTCGATGCTTTTGGCGATTCCGGTCTGCGGCATGACTGAGGCCGCCGAGCAAGACGGGCTGGACAGTCAGATCATCCAAAGCGCGCAGGCTCAGACCATTCCCGTTGAGGCGCTGGAACCCTATGACACCATCTTTGGCATCTTTGGCCATATGTCTCAGGCCGATCAGATCGACATGCTGACCGCTGCCTTGGCGGTCGAAGGTGCTTCTGCCGACACGATTACCACGCTGGCCGACAGCTATTTCGCCGAAGAGGGCCGCCTGATCTGGGAGTTCAACCGCGCCCAAAGCCTGCAACTGCCCGGCTATACGCCCGAGCGCGTCGACGAGGAATTCGCCAAGCTTGAACAAAGCATGATGATCGACCGCAACCGCGCATGGCTGCCCGTGTTAGAGTCTGCGGCGCAAAAGGGACCCGTTTTTGCAGGCTTTGGTGCGCTGCATTTGTCGGGCGAAGACGGCGTGCTGCGGCTGCTGGAAAAGGCGGGCTATACCATCACCCGCCTGCCGTTGCCCTAGCCCCTCTCGCCGCATCGCAGCATCTCAAGGCGTGACAAAAGCCTTTGGCCCGCATATATAGGCGCAAAATCCCATCACTTAGGTGCCTCTTATGTCCACGCTTGTTTTCGGCCACAAATCTCCTGACACTGATGCCACGATGTCCGCGATTATCTGGGCTTGGTATCTGACCAACCTGCGCGGCGTTGACGCGGTAGCGCGCCTTTTGGGCGAGCCGAACACCGAAGCGGCCTTTGTTCTCAAGCATTGGGGCTTTGAAAAACCCCAGATCATCACCGACGTAACCGCAGACGACCGCGTGGTGATTGTGGACACCAACAACCCAGCCGAGCTTCCGCCCTCGATCAATGATGCGAAAATCATGGCGATCATCGACCACCACATGCTGGTCGGCGGGCTCAAGTCGAAAACTCCGATCAATGTGGTGATGAAGCCGCTGGCCTGCACCGCAACCGTGATGCACGACATCATGGGCGCTGACGTGGCCAAGCTTCCGCGCGAGATCAAGGGCGCGATGCTGTCCTGCATCGTATCGGACACGCTCGAGTTCCGCTCGCCCACCACCACAGACCATGACCGCGCCGTCGCCGAAGCCTTGGCTGCCGAACTGTCCGTTTCGATCCCGGAATTGGCAGCGGCGATGTTCGCGGCCAAGTCTGATGTCTCGGCGTTTTCGGATGCAGAACTGCTGCGCATGGACAGCAAGGAATACAGCGTCGCAGGCAAAGAGCTGCGGGTTTCGGTTCTAGAGACCACCTCGCCCGCCGTCGTGCTGGATCGCAAAGCCGCACTGATGGCCGCGATGCCCGCCGTTGCGGCAGAGGATGGCGCGGATCAAGTGCTGCTCTTCGTCGTCGATATCTTGCGCGAAGAGGCCACGCTTTTGGTGCCAAACGATCTGGTCAAACAAATGGCCGAAGCCTCGTTCGGCGTCACTGTCACGGGCGATAGCGTCGTGCTGGCTGGCGTGATGAGCCGTAAAAAGCAGATCATTCCTGCGCTGAAACTCTAAGATCATGCTGGGCGGGGATGTCCCCGCCCGCACAGCCTATTTGGGCTTTACGGTTTGATAGCCCGCAGCGATCACCGATGACATGCCGCCATTGACCGAGATGATCGGATTGGCGATTTTGCCAGCCAAGGCCGCCGCAGCCGCCGAAGACCGTGCGCCAGAGCGACAGATCAGAATCACAGGCCGTCCCTCCGCGATATCTTTGCGCACCAAAGTTAAAAAACTATTGGCATCGGCAAAGGTCACCAGCTTGGCCCCCGCGATAACGCCCGTGTCCTTCCACTCTTGCGGTGTGCGGATATCGACGATCAGCCCGCCACTTGCGGTCATCTCTGCCACCGTCATCGCCCGCTTTTCATAGCCTTTCGCCGCGCCCCCGCGTGCAAACACAAACGCTGCGGCCACCGCCACTGCCAGCCCCAAGACCACCCATTTCATCACAAGCTCTTTCCCCATGCATTACATTCAAACATCAATATATGTAACGCCGCGCCACCACAAGCCAAGATAGCCTTTCACATCCGCCAGCTCTATGGCAGGTTTCCCACGTGCCCCGATGAACCAGCCGAGAGACCTGCCATGACCCAAGTGATCAACTCCTTCGCCCAAATCTCGAACCGCTATGACGCGGTGTTTTGCGACCTTTGGGGCTGCGTTCACAATGGCATCACCGCGTTTCCGGCGGCGGTCGCGGCGCTTCAGTCCTATCGCGCAGGCGGCGGGCGAGTGATCATGCTGACCAATTCGCCGCGCCCGAAATCAAGCGTTATCCTTCAGTTGGACGCGATGCAGGTGCCCCGCGATGCTTGGGATGATGTGGTGACCTCGGGGGATGCGGCGCAATTTGCCATGCTGACGGGGGCCGTCGGGCGGCGAGTGTTTTTCATCGGAGCCGAGCGGGACGAGCCCTTCTTTACCGACTTTGCCGACGATCTGGCACAGGTCGCCGCCGACAATCCACCGATCGAGCGTGTCGCCCTTAATCAGGCGCAGGGCATCGTCTGCACAGGGCTTGCCGACGATATGACCGAGACCCCCGCCGACTATCACGCACGGCTGTTGATGGCGAAAACGCTCGGCTTGCCAATGCTTTGCGCCAATCCGGACATCACCGTGCATGTGGGTGACAAGCTGATCTATTGCGCCGGAGCCTTGGCGCAATCCTATGAGGAAATGGGCGGCACCGCGCTCTATTTTGGCAAGCCGCATCCGCCGATCTATGACCTTGCGCGCAGGCGCTTGGCGCTGCTGGGCGGAACCGCCGAGCCGCAAATTCTGTGCATCGGCGATGGCATCCACACCGATGTGCAGGGCGCGTCGGGTGAAGGCTTGGATGCGCTGTTTGTGACGGGCGGACTTGCAGGCGCAGAGTTTGGCGCTGATTCCGACGCGCCCGAAGCCGAGCTGCTCGAGGCTTGGCTTGACGCCAAAATGCTGTCGCCCAGCTATAGCATTGGCAAGCTGCGCTAACGGTATCGCAATATAATTACCCATTGCGACAATAATTAGCACAATTCATGCGCAAAGGATTTGCGCTGCGGCGCGGCATTTGCTAGGATCTGCGAGCACAGCAAAGGATTTGCCCATGCTCGACAATCAGCCGCGCGGCACGATTTGTATCGAAGACCTAGAGATCGGCATGATCCGGTCTTTGCGCAAAACTGTGACGGACCGCGACATCGCGCTTTTTGCTGAAATTTCCACCGATCATAATCCGGTCCATCTGGACGAAGCCTATGCCCAATCGACAATTTTTGAAGGTCGAATTGCGCATGGGATGCTGACTGCAGGCCTGATTTCGGCGGTGATCGGAGAGCAGCTTCCTGGCCATGGCACTGTTTATCTTGGACAATCTTTAAAGTTTATGGCCCCCGTGCGGCCTGGGGATACGGTCGAGGCCGTGGTCAAAGTTCTGTCAATCGATCACGCTCGTCGCCGTGTAACCCTTGAAACCCACTGCGCGGTGGGCAATACCGTTGTTCTAAAGGGGGAGGCGCTGGTTTTGGCGCCAAGCCGCAAGTTCGACTAGGGGCGTGGCCCCGACCGGGGTTAAATGCAGGTTCATTCGCACTGGCAGGGGCTATTACCATCGGCGCGGGGCGCATCGGTGGCGATGGGAAATTTCGACGGCGTGCATCTGGGGCATCAGGCGGTGATCGACCTTGCCCGCCCGCATGGCCCGCTTGGGATTATTACCTTCGAGCCGCATCCCCGCGAATACTTTGCCCCCAACGCCCCAAAGTTCCGCCTGATGACTGCCGAGACCCGCGGCAATCGGCTTGCGAAACTGGGCGTTGAACAGCTTTATCAACTGCCGTTTGATGACGTGATGGCAAGCCTGTCACCCGAGGATTTCGTGCGCCACGTGCTGGTGGACGGGCTTGGCATCGCGCATATCGTCGTGGGTGCGGACTTTTGCTTTGGCAAAGCGCGGGCGGGCAAGGCTTCTGACCTTGTGGCGCTTGGCGCGATCCACGGCTTTGGCGTGACGATTGCACCCTTGGTGACGATTGGTGCGACAGAGATTTCGTCAACCGCCATCCGCGACGCGCTCAGCGATGGGCGTCCCCGCGCCGCGATGGACATGCTGGGCCACTGGCACCGCATCGACGGCGAGGTGATTCACGGCGAAAAGCGGGGTCGCGAGCTTGGCTATCCGACCGCAAACATGTCTGTGAAGGGCCTGCACCTGCCACGGCTGGGCGTTTATGCCGTCAAGCTGGACGTGCTGACAGGGCCGCAAGCGGGCAGCTATCTGGGCGCGTCCTCGATTGGGGTGCGGCCGATGTTTGGCGAGAACAAGCCGAACCTAGAGACCTTTATCTTCGACTTTAGCGGTGATCTTTACGGCCACCACCTGTCGATCGGTCTGATCGAATATCTGCGGCCAGAGATGAAGTTCGACGGATTGCAGGGGCTTTTGGACCAGATGGCGCAGGATTGTCTGCAAGCGCGCGAAATCCTCGCAAGGCTGTAACGCACGATCTGCTCTTTCCTTTTCCGCGCCGCCGCGCCACTTTGCGCGGATGACAGATTTACGCCCCAAGTTCTGGGAAACCATCCCGCTCAAGAAAATGACCGCCCCCGAATGGGAGGCGCTGTGTGACGGCTGCGGCAAGTGCTGCCTCAACAAAATCGAGTATGAAGACAACGGCGAGGTGGAATACACCCGCGTTGCCTGCCGCTTGCTCGACAATGAGACCTGCCAGTGCTCGAACTATGCCAATCGGTTTCAGTTCGTGCCTGAGTGCATTCGCCTGAACCCCAAGACCTTGAATCGTATTGCTTATTGGTTGCCAAGCAGCTGCGCCTACAAGCTGCTGAACCAAGGCAAGCCCCTGCCGGACTGGCATCCGCTCAAGACCGGCGACCCAGAGTCAACCCATACCTCGGGCAATTCGATGCGCGGGCAGACCGTCTCCGAAGCTTCGGTTTCCGAGGACGATTGGGACGATTATATCATCCAAGAGGACCACTGATGTATTTCACCTCGGACAACGCAAGCGGTGCTGCACCTGAAATCATCGCTGCCATCGCGCAGGCCAACGCAGGCTTTACCCGCGGCTATGGCGCCGAAGAGGCGATGACCCGCGTCACCGCCGCAGTGCGTGACGTGTTCGAGCATCCCGAGGCGGCGGTCTATCTTGTGTCGACGGGGACGACGGCCAATGCGCTGGCACTGGCGCTTTATGCCCAGCCGTGGAGCGCGATTTTCGCCCATACCGACGCACATATCGCCCAAGACGAATGTGGCGCACCCGAGTTTTACACCAACGGCGCCAAGCTGGTCGCGGTTGACGGCGCGCATGGCAAGATGACACCCGAAACGCTGGCCCCTATGCTGGACCGTGTCGGCGCAAGCGGTGTGCATGGGGTCCAGCGTGGCATCCTGTCGATCACCAACGTCACCGAGGCGGGCACGGTCTATAGCGCGGCTGAGGTCGCGGCGCTGACGGCTTTGGCCCACACCAAGGGCATCCCCAGTCATCTGGACGGCGCGCGCTTTGCCAATGCGCTGGTTGCGACGGGGGCGACGGCTGCCGAGATGACGTGGAAGGCTGGCGTCGATGTGGTGTCCTTTGGCGGCACAAAAAACGGCTGCATGGCTGTCGAAGCGGTGGTGATTTTCGATCCCGTCAAGGCGTGGGAGTTCGAGCTGCGGCGCAAGCGCGGCGGGCATCTGTTGTCCAAGCATCGGTTCCTTTCGGCGCAGATGGAGGCGTATCTCGCCGACGGGCTGTGGCTTCGATTGGCCAAGCAGGCCAACGCGATGGGCACTCGTTTGGCACAAGGGTTGCAAGCCCTGCCAGAGGTCAAGCTGTGGCACCCTGCCCCTGCCAATATGCTGTTCCCCGAATGGCAGGCGGGCACACATGC
>CAWJOY010000046.1:0-31155 GCA_963844505.1 uncultured Alphaproteobacteria bacterium | reverse complement strand
ATCTTGTCGAAACTGGCCGACAGCGGATCGCGTTTATCGGTGCTGACCCTTCGATGTCGTCAGGTCATGGCAGACTGCGCGCCTTTGAGGCTGCGCTGCGATCTCATGGGCTGATCCCCGACCCAAACCTGATTAAAACCGGCGCCCCCAGTTTTGTGATGGGCCATGACAGTATGGCCGCCCTTTTGGCCCTTCCCGCCCCCCCCGATGCGCTGATTTGCGGCGGGTTTGAGATATCAAACGGCGCTTTGGATTGCTGTTTGCGAAATGGCGTGCGCTTTCCGCAAGACATCGCTTTTGTCGGCTATGGCGACCCGAGCAGCTACAGCTGGATTGGCACGGGCATTAGCACGATAGAGATTTCTCCAGATGCGCTTGCCCATCAAGCGAGTGTGATGCTGGCAAGTCAAGGCAATGCCGAAGGCGCCAACTCAAATCGCTCAGCCACGAAATTGATTTTACGTGGGTCTACTGGCGCATGGTCAGGGTAACCGGAGCCTTGCGGGTCGTGTCGCATGATCTGAAACAGATCGCCAGTTGTGTCCGGCGATATCAAGCAATGAACTCGTGTTTCTGCAGAAGCACAGTTTTCCCGCCGCCAAGCAGCGCGGGCGGAAACGCAAAATTGGGCGAAAGGCCTATCCACGCCTTTGCCGTGATCAGCCGATGCTTGGTTTCTTGGTCAGCGCAAGATCGCGCGCGGCCAGATTGACAATTTGTTCTGCAGCCTGTCGTGCCGCCACTGGATCGCGCAGACGTAGAGCTTCGAACAGTTCATGATGAACGCCGATCGCCTCGGCCCGCTCATCCGGTGACATCGTAGCGGTGGTTGCGATCGAGAACGTCAGTGCTGCTTCGATCAGATAGAGGTGGCTCGGTTTGTTGGAACAGGTTTTGTGGGTTCCTTAAGTGGATTTGCTCAGATGGTGCGGCCACAAATCGCTTTTGCTACAATCTGTGTCTGAGCGGCGCGTTTGATCGCGGCAATCGATCCCGGAATTTGCCTCCAGTTGTCAATCAATTCGCCCAATACGCATCAAAGCGTCGAGGAACCCGAAATTTGGGTTGAAGCCTTTCATCTTGGCAGTTGGGCTGAACATCTTTCACAACACAGTCGCGTCAGTGTGGCGGATATGGTCCTGCACAAAGATCTACGCGCCCTACATAATGGACCGGACGCACCTGTCGTGCGCCACTATATAGGATCGCGTTAAACCGCCATTATTTCCCAAAGACACTTTCATGAGCTGGAACCACCCCCAGACCCCCGCATGCTCGAATTTTTGGTGTGATACGCTGGAAACGCTTCTCATATCGAGCGCCGGCGCAGAAACGACGCTTTCGACGCACGACACTACCTCCGATGTGCAGGAGGCTCCATTGTTGCATTATAAACAATAGTAAATGCAAGAATATAGTCATTCTTATCAATACTAAACCGATCTATCTTAATCGCAACAAGAGATTGACAATTTGAAAGGCAATACGATGATCAAAGACATCAAAGGTCTGCATCATGTCACGTCGATGGCGGGCGATGCTGCGGAAAACAACGCGTTCTTTACCAAAACCCTTGGCTTGCGCCGTGTCAAAAAGACCGTCAACTTTGACTCACCCGATGTTTACCATCTGTATTATGGCGATGAAATCGGCACGCCAGGTTCTGTGATGACTTACTTTCCTTTTGGCCAGATGCCCAAAGGGCGACGTGGCGCGGGCGAAGTCGGCACCACTGAATTTGCCGTACAAAAAGGTGCGCTGTCGTTCTGGAAAGAGCGGCTTGGCAATTACGGCGTGACAGGCTTGCGCGAGGGAAGTTTTCTGGGCGAGGATCGGCTGCAATTTGACGGGCCCGACGGCGATGGCTTTGCCTTGGTAGAAAGTGAAGTGCGGGGCCGGACGCCTTGGACCGGCACAGATGTGCCGCAAGATGCCGGAATTTTGGGCTTTCACGGTGCGCGCTTCACTTTGCACAATGCGGCAGCCACTGGCGAATTGCTGACCCATATGGGGTATCAAAGGGATGAAACCGCAGGCAACGTCACCCGCTACCGGATTGAGGGCGGGAATGCGGCAGACACTATTGATCTTGAAGAGATCTCAGGCGCGAAAGCCGCCAGTCAAGGATCGGGGTCGGTCCACCATATCGCCTTTGCCGTGGAAAACCGCGCCAAGCAGTTGGAGGTCCGAAAGGCGCTGATCGACACCGGTTATCAGGTGACACCGGTGATCGACCGTGACTACTTCTGGGCGATCTATTTCCGCACCCCCGGCGGTATTTTATTCGAGGTGGCGACCAACGAGCCGGGCTTTGACCGCGACGAAGATACCGCAAATCTGGGTCAGGCTTTGATGCTGCCCACCCGATACGCGCAGCACCGCGCCGAGATTGAGCGCTTGCTACCCCCGCTTGCCCCGTAAGGATACAGTCATGTCGATAAAAACCTATCACGCATTGACCAAAGCGCCACAATCCGGCGCGCCGCTGATCTTTGCTTTTCACGGCACCGGCGGTGATGAGCATCAGTTTTTTGATCTGGCACAGCAGCTTTTCCCTGGGGCGGGCGTTGTCTCGCCCCGCGGTGATGTGTCTGAACATGGTGCCGCGCGCTTCTTTCGGCGTACTGGTGAGGGTGTCTATGACATGGATGACCTGGCCAAGCGCACCGAGGCGATGGCGGCATTTGTCGTGGCACATAAGGCGCAACACCCCACTGTGCCAGTCTATGGCTTTGGCTATTCCAACGGCGCGAATATCCTTGCCTCGGTTGCCATGGCGCACCCCGATCTGTTTGCGCGGATCGGGCTGTTGCATCCGCTGATCCCTTGGGAACCGACGGCGCGCCCAGCCCTTGCTGGCAAGCGGGTGCTGATTACTGCCGGAAAGCGCGATCCGATTTGCCCGTGGCCCCTTAGCCAGAGGCTGATGGCCTGGTTCGCAGCACAGGGCGCAGAGGTTTCCACCCATGTCCATGACGGCGGCCATGAACTGCGGCAGCCAGAACTGACGACGCTGCAATCGCTGTTGACCGCAGCATAATCGACCTTAGAACTGCAGGAGCCTTAATATGATCACCATCCACCAAAAGGCCATTCGCGGACATACTCAAGCGGGATGGCTTGACAGCTATCACACGTTTTCCTTTGGCACGTTCAATGATCCAAAACGCATGGGCTATGGCAACCTGCGGGTGCTGAACGATGACACCATCATTCCCGGCGCAGGGTTTGCGCCGCATGAGCATGCGGACACGGACATTCTGACCTATGTCACCAAGGGCCAGCTGCGGCACGAGGATGACCAAGGCAACGTCTCGCTTATTTCTGCTGGCGAGGCCCAGTTGATGTCGGCAGGTCGTGGCGTCAGGCATTCGGAATGGAATGCTTCAGATAGTGATACAGCGCAGCTTTTGCAGATCTGGTTGATCCCGGATCAGGCTGGCGGCGAGCCCAGCTATGCGCAACGGCCGGTTCCACAAAGCGGCGGCGTGCTGTTGGCTGGACCTAGCGAGGCAAACCCGTTGTTGCCCCTGCGGTCGCAAACCACCGTTCGCCTGATCCGCGCGCATGAAGGCGACAACACCCCACTTGCCCAGCCAGAAACGCTGCGTTTTTTGCATCTGTTTGACGGCTTGGCTCAGGCCGAGGGCGAGCGGTTGGGCGCAGGCGACGGGCTACAAATACCGGCAGGCGATATTACCGCGCTCGATTGGGTGACGGACGGTGCTGCGCTGCTTTTTACGATGCCGCGATAAAAATCGACCCTGTTATGATTTTTTTCACTACGGCGGACCATACGGGACCAAGGTCCCACCCCTGACTTTGCACTTTATAATGGAGAGCTTTGATGAGCTGGAACCCGACCCAGAACCCCGAATGCCCGGCGTCAGATACCAACAGCGTTGAGACGCTGATCATCCCGCGCGCCCACGATCTGGGCGGGTTTGAAGTGCGCCGCGCCCTGCCCTCGCCCGAGCGGCAGATGGTTGGGCCGTTCATCTTTTTTGATCAGATGGGACCGGCCGAATTCATCACCGATGGCGGCATTGATGTGCGCCCGCATCCTCATATCGGGCTGGGCACCGTGACCTATCTGTATCAAGGCGAATTTGAACACCGCGACAGCCTAGGCACGCATCAGATGATCTATCCCGGCGAGGTGAACTGGATGCTCGCGGGGCGCGGTGTCACCCATTCCGAACGCACCAGCGAAGAGACCCGCGCCACGCGGCACAAGCTGTTCGGCATCCAGACATGGATTGCTCTGCCCGAAGATCGCGAAGGCATGGCACCCGATTTCGAGCATCACAAAGAGGCGGCGCTGCCTGTCATCACCGACACCGGGACCACTGCACGGTTAATCCTTGGCACGGCTTATGGACAGACCAGCCCGGTGACGATGCAGTCCGAGACGTTCTATCTGGATGTCGTGTTGGCGGCAGGCGCGGGGTTTCCGTTGCCCGACAACCATGAAGATCGCGGGATCTATGTGACCCAAGGCAGTATTAAGGTCGCAGGCGATGTGTTCGAGGCTGGCCGCATGATGGTCTTTCGCCCCGGCGACCGAATTTCGGTCAAAGCTGGTCCGCAAGGGGCGCGGCTGATGGCGCTTGGCGGCGCCACGCTGAATGAGAAACGCTATATTTGGTGGAATTTCGTGTCCTCGTCAAAGGATCGCATTGAGCAGGCCAAAGAGGATTGGAAGGCCGCGGATTGGCAGAATGGCCCGTTCAAGCTGCCGCCGGGCGATGACGCGGAATTTATCCCGATCAGCCCCGAGTTGGACCAGACGCGGCCCAAGGGTTAACAAAAAAACGCGCTGACTCCCACTCGGGGGGTAGCGCGCAAACAGATCAAGCTTGCCCAATTGCTGACGCCTTGGTGTAGGGTCCAGCGTTTGCCACGACTTTGGCACAAGGGCCAGAAGATGCTTTAATTCAGAAGAATGAGCCATGCGTATCAGTATTTTATCAATCGCCATGCCGGCAACCGCGGGTGTGGCATCGGCCTAAACCACCTTATTAATTTCGCTCGAGCTTGTGTCGATCGACAGTGTTATGTCGCAAACCTACACCTGCGGCGATGCCGAAGCCTTTGACGTTCAATATATGAATTCAGGGGCAAACGCGCTTATCACTATGCCAATCGACGGCGAAAAGCGTATCTTCGTCAACGCAGTTTCGGATGCAGACGTGAGGTGGACCAAAGGCGATACCGCGTCACGGGAAAACGAGATGACACAACGCAGCTTTCAGCAACGCAAGCCGCAGGACGTCCTGCTTTCAAAGTAAAATGCCAGACTTAGGGCCTCACAAAACACGGCCCACTTTAACAATAACCGAATTCGTGCCGAACGCTTAACAGCCCCGTGCGAGGTTCCAAAAACCGCCGCAACGCCTGTATCTGTGCCCGTCCGCGTCACAGCGGACAGATCTCATTCACATGAGTCTCAAAAAAGTCTGAAAAGGTCGAAACCCGTAGGGGCAACCGCTCATATGGCGGGTAGTAAAGCGTCAACCAAATCTCTGGGGCGGTCCAGTCAGGCAGAACACTGACCATACGCCCGGCGGCAAGATCGGTCTCGACAATAAAGCGCGGCAACATGGCGATGCCTTCGCCGTTCAGGACCAGCGCCCCTAGAAGATCACCGTTGTTGGCGCTCAGACGGCCATTGACCCTGTGCGCGCGCTGGCGCTGGCCGTTTGACAAATGCCAGACGTCTTCACCCAGATCATCGCGATATCCGAGGCAGTCGTGGTCGGCCAAATCCTCTGGCTGCTGCGGGGTGCCCCGCGCGTGCAGATAGTCCGGTGTGGCGACCATAAGGCGCGGCACTTTGCAGATCTTGCGCCAGATCGTCGACTTGTCACCGGGCGGGCCGGAAATGCGGATCGCCAGATCGTAGTCTTCCTCGACGATATCAACGAAACGGTCGGACAGGTTGACGTCCACCGAGGTCTGCGGATAAAGCGCGGCGAATTGCGACAGAACCGCTGGCAGCACCTTGACGCCCAGCGACAACGGCGCGCTGATCCGCAGCCTGCCCGCGGTGATGCCTTGCCCTTCGCGCGTCTGATCTGCCGCTTCGGCCAGCCCCTTAGCCAGCGGTGTCACGCGGTCAGCATAGCCTGCCCCTGCCGAAGTTAACGAAACCTGTCGCGTTGTGCGCACCAGCAACTGCACACCAAGCTGCGCCTCCAGCGCCGCAACGGTGCGCGTGACCGATGCTGGGGTCATCCCCAATTGGCGCGCGGCACCGGCAAAGCTTTGCTGCGCGGCGACAGTCAGGAAGACACGAATGGATTCAAGCTCGCCCATGCATGGATTATTACGACAACAGAAATAGCGAATGCAAGATTATAACTATTAACGGCTTTGTCAGGTTATTGACGTGCCCATGCTGCACGCATAGCCATCTCTCATGATCAGCAAAATTTCACACCTCGCCTGAAAGGCTTCCGGTTCCCTCGGTCCATCATCTCCTATGCCGTTTGGGCGCACCACCGGTTTGCCCTGAGCCTGCGCGATGTCGAGGATTTGTTGGCCGAACGGGGCGTAATCGTTTCGTGTGAGAGCATCCGAGTGTGGTGCCAACGGTTAGGAACGCAGATAGGGGCCAATATCTGTCACAACCGCCCGGTTCCTGCCGACAAATGGCACCTCGACGAGGTCGTGATTTCAAGTCGAGGGCGAAAACATTGGCTTTGGCGAGCGGTCGACGCCAACGAAGACGTGCTGGAGATCCTGATGCAAAGCCGCAGAAATGCCCATGCTGCCAAGCGTTTCCTGATGAAGTTGATGAAGCGATGGGGGGTGCCACGCGTCCTAGTGACAGACAAACTGCGCAGTTATGGCGTGGCCTTCCGTGACCTTTGCCCAAGCGTCGATCATCGTTTCCACAAGGGGTTGAACAACCGATCCGAGGCGTCGCATCGACACACACGACGAAGAGAAAAGATCATGGGTCGTTTCAAATCCCCACACCAGGCGCAGCGTTTTCTATCCGTCCACGATCAGACTGCCACCTTCTTTCGTCCTAAACGCCACCGCTTTTCCGCAGCATCCTACCGCCAATCTCGGGCTGACGCCTTCAACCTGTGGAACAACTATGCGGCCGAAATTGCTGCCTGATCGGGACACGGATCTTGGTTACGTCGCGACATAACAGCCTGACAAAGCCCGATAGGGATGGTTTGCAAGCCTACTGAAGATGGCGGACCTGAAATGGGCCGTTCCGGATTACACGACGCTGTGCCGCCGGCAGAAGACGCTCGCCGTCCAGATCCCTTATCGCCGCGCTGAAGGTCCCTTGAACCTGCTCGTTAAGCCGCACGCCAATGCAGGTGATGAAGGATGGCACAAATCGTACCCGCAACTCTTCGTCAAATCACAGCGCAGTCATGCCGGACGCGACAGTTAGGCACCAATCTCATAGGTTTTGATAAAGTCTCGGTCAGGCTCTACGCCTAAACCCGGGCCCACCGGAATAGTAACTGCTCCCTGCCGTGCGATCTGGCCTTGGATATCCAGCGGCTCGGCCAGCAAATTGTCGCGGAAGCGGTTTTCAGTGGTGTCAAACTCCAGCAAAGGTTCGCGCGCAAACAGCCCACCCGGAAGCGGGGGCATGGCCGCTAACAACTGTAAATTGGTGGCGACTGCGATGGCCGACCCCCAAACGTGATTGATGACGGGTGTGAAATGCGCATGGCACAGGGCCAACACCCGAAGATATTCCGAAATCCCACCCAGCGCGCAGACCTCGGGTTGCGCGATGTCCAAACCGCGGTTCTCAAGGATCTGACGCCAGCCCCAGCGATTGAACTCTGCCTCGCCGCCAGAAATATTGGTGCGCAAGCCAGCCCGCAACTCGCGATAGCCGTCATGGTCTTCTGGCGCGACGGGTTCTTCGAACCAATATGCACCAAGTTCGTCCAGAGCCCGACCGACATAAAAGGCGTCGGGCGTTGTATAGGCATGGTTGGCATCGGCCATAAAGTCGAAATCATCCCCCACACCTTTGCGCACAGCTTCAGCCAGCTTCACATCGTCTTTCGCGCCCAAGCCCAGTTTCATTTTGGTCGCGGCAAAGCCCATCGCCTTGATCGCGGCGGCTTCGTCGATAAAGCGCGCAACATGGTCGGCGGTGCTTTCCCGCTTGAGCATCATGCCATAGCCATAGGCCTGCACGGTCGTGCGATGTGCGCCCCCGATCAGCTTGTGAATGGGCTGGCCCATCACCTTACCAGCGATATCCCAAAGCGCGATATCAACGCCTGACAGCGATTGCAGCGGCATGCCCTTTTGGCCGTGGTCCCGCATCAGGTTATAGACCTTGTGCCAGATCACATCGCGATCAAGAGGATCCATGCCCAGCACCATCGGCTGAATGACTTTCTCTACGATGCCCTTGTTGGCAAGCGCGATATTGCCCGGACCAAAGCATTCGCCCCAGCCGGTGATACCCTCATCCGTTTCGACCTCGACCAGATGCGCGGTGCGTTTGGAATAGTATTGCTGCGAGTAGCCCAGCTCTTCGGGCATATCGCACTGCAAAACGTGGCTCGTGATCTTTGTGATTTTCATTTTATACCACCAATGCGCGACTGATGCGCTTTAAGGAAAGATAATCGTTCAGGGCAAGACGCGAGCAATCATGCCCGATGCCCGACTGGCCAACGCCGCCATGTGGCAAGTCGATGTCGTATTTGACGCCATTGATCTGCACTTCACCGACATCAAGGCCCGCAGCAAAGCGTTCGGCGCGCCCAATGTCGCGGGTGAAAATGTAAGAGTTCAGCCCGCCCGCTTCGCCCGCATTTGCCCTGTCTAGCAGCGTGTCGTGATCGGTAAATGTCAGCAAAGAGATAACCGGCCCAAAGATCTCTTGTCTGGAAATCTCCATGTCGTCGGTGACGCCCGACACCACAGTTGGCGCAAAGAAATGCCCCTTTGGCAGACCCTCGGGGCGATCTCCGCCTATCAAAAGTGTGGCCCCCTTAGCCAGCGCATCATCCACAAGCCCCTTAATCCGCCGCCATGCGCGGCCATCAATGACGGGACCTATGACAATCGCGGCCTGCTTGTCAAAACCGACGCGGGTCGCCTTGGCCCGCGCCACGACCTTGGCGGCAAAAGCCTCTGCCACCGAGGCCTCTACAAACACCCTATTCGGCGCGACACAGATCTGGCCTGCATTGTTGAACTTGACCGCCGTCACAACATCTGCGGCCAGATCAAGATCGGCATCGGCAAACACCAGAACCGGAGCATTGCCGCCCAGCTCCATCGAATAGCGCTTGATCGAGGTCGCGCCCGTTTTCATGATATGGCGACCAGTGGCGGTTGACCCGATCACCGTGATCAGCGCAGGGATGGTCGAGGCGCTGAGCGCATCAGCTGCCGCATAGTCCTTGGTGCAAAGAATGTTCACCACACCCGCTGGCAGGCCGATTTTGGCGCATAGCTCGCCCATCGCATAGGCCGAAATCGGTGTCGCGGCAGAGGGACGAATGACAATCGGACAACCCGCCGCAAGCGCGGGGCCCAGCTTGTAAGCCAGATTAAGCAGCGGGAAATTCCACGCCAGAAACGCCACGGCCACGCCAACGGGGCTGTGGACCATGCGGTGGGTGTGGCTGCCCGAACGATCGGCAAGCTGCACATCATGCACCCGCGCAATTTCTTCGGCATAGAACTGCAACGAGCGCTCTAGCAGGTCAAAGTCTTCTTGCGTGCCACGCCACGGCTTGGCCATTTCTTGATGGATGCAGTCCCGCAGATAGTCCTCATTGGCGATCACTTCGGCGCGCAAGCGACGCATCCAGTCCTGCCGCTCTGCGATCGAGGTTTTGGACCAGCTAGGCAAGGCCGACTGCGCAGCCAAAAGCGCCGCCTCCACATCCGCGCAACCCGCTGCTGCAACCGTGCCAACCCGCGCTTCGGTGGCGGGGTTGAACACATCCAAGCTGCCTTCACCCTCGACCAGCTTGCCACCCAGATACATCTTTTTGGAATAGGTCATATCTTCTCTCAATCAAACAGGTTGGCGATCTTGGTTTTGATGCGATCACCGATATAGAGGGCAAGTGCCTGAATGGTGGAGGTCGGGTTCACCGCCCCCGCAGTGACGAAAATCGAGCCGTCGACGATAAAGAGGTTGCGCACGTCGTGGCTGCGGCCCCAAGCGTTGACCACCGATCGGTTGGGATCATGGCCCATCCGTGCCGTGCCCATCTGATGCCAGCCCGCGCGCCACCACGCTTTGCCGCCCTTGCCGATGATGCGCCTGGCACCTGCTGCAAGCAAAACCTCTTCGGCGCGGTCTTCGCCATGAGCAAACATCGCGCGGGTGTTATCGTCGATACGGTAGCTGATTTTGGGGGCGGGGATGCCGTCACTGTCGGTCAGGAGCGGATCAAGCGTGACACAGTTGCTTTCCCTTGGCAGGTCTTCCGTCACCACCGTCAGGCCCGCCGCAAAGGGGTAGACCTCATCCATCACTTGCCGATGTGCCGCACCCCAAGGGATCGGATTGTCAATGCCGTAGCCCCCCAAAGCATAGGTCATCGGCGTGGTAGACCGCCCCGAATGAAGCCCATACCCGCGCACAAAGTTGCGAGAGCTGTCCGTCTCATAGAACTCTTGGCTCAGGATCGAGCAGGCCATCGGGCCTTTGAAGCCCTCCATCGGCGCGTCAAAAATCGCCGAGACCCCTGACAGCGGATGGAACATCAGGTTCTTGCCCACCTGCCCCGACCGATTGGCTAAACCATCAGGAAACAGCGGCGACTTTGAATTCAGCAAAAGCCGCGGTGTGCCGATCCCGTTGCAGGCGATCACCACCATCTCAGCCCTTTGTTCATAAACCTGTCCGTCCGGCCCGTGATAAAGCACGCCCGTCGCCATGCCTGTGCGCGGGTCGATCAAGATCTCGCGCACGCGGCAACCCGTACGAAGCTCTACCCCTGCCTTGGTCAGCATCGGCCAATAGGTAAAGTTTGTGCCCCCCTTGGCCCCCGCCGCACAGCCCAGATCACAGGTGCCGGCATTGACGCATTTGCCGCGCCCATCGTAATCGCGGCTCAGGATAGAGACATCCGAGGGCCACCAATGCCAACCCAAGGCGTTAAAGCCCTTGGCCAAGGTTTGCCCCAGCTTGCCAATCGGGATCGGCGGCAGCGGTGGCGCATAAGGGGGATAGGCAGGGTTGCCAGCCAACCCCGAAACCCCCGTATTCTGATCGTTCATTGCATAAAATGGCGCAAGCGTCGCATAGTCTATCGGCCAATCATCGGCCACTCCGTCCAAGGTTTTGGCCCGAAAGTCCGAAGGCTTCAGCCGCGGCCAATGCCCCAAAAAGTTGATCGTCGATCCGCCGACCGCATTGAAATTCACTGGCGATATTGGCGTGTCTTCAACATTGATCGGGTAATCCTGTGCCAACTTGCGCACATTCGGATCGCAGCTGAACTTGTCATAGCGCGCCAACTCATAGTCGCTGTCTCGGCTGGGAAAATCCTTATCCAACACCCAAGGCCCCTGCTCCAGACAGAGTATCCGCATTTTGGTCTCTAGCAAGGACCAAGCAATCGCCGCCCCCGAAGCCCCTGCGCCCACGATCAACACATCGACGGTTTCAAGCCGCTGATTTGCACGCACGAAAGACCCCTCCTCTTGCTTTGACTGGGGCCACAAGGGCCTCTAGCAGATCAGCCGGTTCAATCGCCACGTCATAGCCGCGCGGGTGAACCGGCAACTCCGACAGGCCGAACAGCACACGCGTCTCTGGGCGGCTGTAATAACCCATATAGGTCAGGCGCAGCAGCAGCGCGAAGGCCTCGGGCGCCTCGGCCTCAAGCCGTTCAATCAAACCCGCATCCATCGCCAGCCCCGCTTGATGCAGCACCCCGGCCCGCGCCAAAAGCTGCTCCAAGCTGTCGGGGTTGGGGGTGTTCTCACGGATGAACTTTGCGACCCCCAAAACGCCCGCTGCCGGAATCCGACCGGCTGGCGTCGCCGGTACCAGCAGATCAAGTAGCGCCTCCAACAGGTCAGGCTTCACATCTTGCTCCATCTTCTTCCCCTACCTCTGCCCCGAAGAACCCGCCCGTGACAGCGCGTCGATTGCCACTGCCAACAGTAAAATAGCGCCAGAAAACATCAGCTTGTCCGCAGCAGACGCGCCCGTCAAATCCAAGCCGTTGCCAAGCGAGCCGATCACAAGCGCGCCTAAGATCGCGTTCCAAACCGACCCACGTCCGCCAAAAAGCGAGGTGCCGCCAATCACCGCAGCGCCAATCGCCTGCAGCAATAGGGGCGAGCCTCCGGCAAAGGCGTTGAACGACACCGAACCATAGCGGGATGCGCCAACAATGCCGCCAATCGCTGCAATCACCCCGACAATCCCAAAGGCCGAAACTCGGATCAACTTGATGTTCATGCCCACGCGCCGCGCGCTCTCGGCATTGCCGCCGACCGCAAAGATCGAGCGACCAAAGGGAGTGGAGCCACAGAACCACCCCAGAAATGCCGTCAGTGCGATCAGCATCACGATCAGGATGGGAACGCCTTTGTAGGCATTCAGCGTTGCAATGCTCATCAGCACAGCCAGTGCGAAAAACCCGATCTGCGCCCAAAGCGCAAATGACAGCTCTAATTCCAGACCGCGCTTTGCCCGTTTGGACTGACGCGTCAGGGTCATCGCGGTATAAACCAGCACCGCAACCGCGCCCAACACCCAACCCAACATCGGCGAGAGCGTCACCGTCGTCAGCCCGCGCACCAAGGGGTCTTGGACGTTGATCGCGCCATTGACACCCAAGATTTTCAACATCAATCCCTGAAACCCCAGCAACCCCGCAAGCGTGACGACAAACGAAGGGATGCCGACATAGGCCACCAAAACCCCCTGCCCGACGCCCAAAACAGCGCCCAGCCCCATAGCCGCGAGGCAGGCAACGGGCCCGCTGACACCGGTCATCAGCAAAACCGCCATGAGCGCCGCCGAAGTCCCCGCAGTGGCCGCAGCCGACAGGTCAATCTCGCCCAAAAGCAAAACGACGGTCAGCCCCACAGCCAAAATGCCAACCACCGCCGACTGCATGAAAAGGTTGTAAAAATTACGCGGGCTAAGGAACACAGGCGCGCTGATGCCGAAATACAGCCAGATCGCGATCAACGCCAATATGACTGGCAAGAACGAACCCAGCCGCGAGGCCCGCACCTTTTGGAACAGCGCCCAGAAATTTGGTGTCTTTTCAGGCTGCATTGTTTTCCCCATCCTCAAGCCCGCGTGTCATGGCAACGACAATCTCATCCGGGGTGGTTTCATCGGCCCAATAGGTGGCGACGTTTCCGCCAAGCCGCATCACGCAGATCCGGTCGGCGACTTCAAAAATGTCTTTTAGGTTGTGCGAGATATAGACCACCGCATGGTTGGTCGCGCGCAGCCGTTTTACCAGCTCCAACACCTGACGGGTCTGCGCGACACCAAGGGCCGCTGTCGGCTCATCTAGCATCAATACCGAACTGTCCGCCCCCGCCGCACGGGCAATGGCAATGGCTTGGCGCTGACCGCCCGATAGACCGCCCACCATCGCACGCACCGACTTCAGGGTTCTGACCTGCAATTTATCAATCGCGGCCTTCGCTTTTTCTTCCATCGCCAGATCATCAATCGGGCGCATAAAGCGTGGAAGGAACCCCCAACCGGGCTTGGTGGGCTCTGCCCCCAGCGACAGATTGGCCGAGACGTCAAGGTTCTCACATAGCGCAAGATCTTGATAAACAATCTGAATTCCCAAGGCGGCGGCATCTTGCGGGCTGGTCACGCTGACAGGCGCGCCGTCGAGCGTAAAGCTGCCTTCGTCGGCTCGATAAGCCCCCGCCAGAACCTTCATCAAGGTGGATTTGCCAGCGCCATTATCACCGACAAGCGCCATCACTTCGCCACGCGCCACTTCGAAATCTATGCCGCGCAGGGCCTCGACACCGCCAAAGCGTTTGCGGATTCCCGTCACCTTCAGGTGAGGTGGTGGGGCTTTGCGCCCCACCGATGTTTGATCCCCAGCCATTGCTTAGGACTTGCAGAATGCGGTTTCGGCCGCAGGACCTTCGCAGACGGCGGCCTTTTCGACGGTCGGGTCATGCTCGATCACATAGGCGACGCCTTCGTCCCCAACGGCCTCATAGAAAGCGACGGGCACAAATGGAATGTCGGCATCTGCGGTGTTTTTGACAGTGCCTTGCACCAATGACGCCGTGTCTTCTCCCTTCAACAGCGCAGCGGTAACCTTGGCGGTGACCAAAGCCATCTGATCAAAGGGACGCCAGACACATTCAGTTTGCTGGCCCTGAAGCATCAACTGCAAGGCGGCAACGGTGCAATCAAGACCAGTTACGGGAACCTTGCCCACAAGGCCCTCTTGCTCGGCCATCGCTGCAATCGCAGCACCAGCGTTGCCATCGTTGGATGAAACCACACCCTGCACATTGTTATTCAACTGGGTCAGCGCCTGATCCATATGCTGGCGCGCAATTGCTGGATCCCAACCGGGGGTCCAGTCTTCATAGCCCAGAACACGCTCGCCTGCGTCGTAAAGCGGTTGCAAAACTGACATCTGACCCGCGTAGATCACAGCCGCATTCGGATCGGTCGGCGAGCCTTTCAGCATGACCAGCGTGTCACCCTTTTGCGTCCGCTCAACCACATGCGTCGCTTGGGCCGCCCCCGTCGCGAACATGTCAGCCTGCACCCAGAACGCCGTGTTGGCCGATTGCATCATCCGGTCATAGGCGATGGCTGGAACGCCAGCCTCTTTGGCATTGTCCGCGATCACCGCCGCCGCCTCGCCGTCGATCGGCACGACGATCAGCACCTTGGCGCCCTTGGTCAGCGCCTGCTCGGCTTGGGTCTGCTGGGTCGCAGTGTCGTTGTTGGCGTTATAAACCTCGACCTTCACGCCAGGCATCAACTCTGCCATGGACTTGACAAAGCCTGTCGCATCTTGGCCTTCCCAGCGGGCATTGACGTTTTCTGGCAGCAACATCGCCACCATGTCTTCCGCCAGAGCGGAGCTTGCCAGACCTGCTGAAAGCGCAAGTCCCGCCACGCTGGACGTCATAGCAATTTTCAAAGATTTCTTAAGAAGCATCGTTTCCTCCCGAATGCAGCCTGAATGTGCGCAAGCCTTCTGCGTGCAGACACGGGCTGTGTCTGTTCGGCAAAACGCCCGCAGTTTCGTCGTTAAGCGCCGCCGTTTCCGGCAGCTTTTCCTCGCCCCAGCCATTTTTCAGCGGCTGTCGCCATTCCCCTACCGAGACCTTGGGCGCTCCGCATCGCAGGGCGCTTTGGTCGTCTGAGGCCTCGATGTGTAAGTTCAATCATAATATGAATGGTGAGTCTAGCCTCTTTTTATCCCCGCATCGACGACGTCAGGTTTTGGCAAGACGGGTCGACGCGCCTAAAGATATTACCTATTGTTGGGCAAACGCCCCCACGCGGGCGAGAACGGCGCAGTGTCGTCAGGCACAACAGGCGCCTTGCAAAAGATGGGAAGCGTTCCATGGCTGGCATCAGCCCAAATCTCTCTGATCGATCCCTGAACCGAAATCTTTCGGAACAGGTGTCGCAGCGCATCGGCGAGAAAATCCTGAACGGCAGCTATGTGCCCAATGAGACCCTGCCCGACGAGCCCTCGCTTACCGTTCTATTTGGAGTGAGTCGGACAGTGATCCGTGAGGCGGTCAAGATGTTGGTTTCAAAGGGAATGCTAGAGGTCCGCCCGCGCACCGGCACACGTGTTACGGCCCCAGACAAATGGCAGCTTCTGGACCGCGAAGTGCTGTTCTGGCACCAGTCCATCGAAGTCGAGGATCGACGCTTGACGCAGTTGATGGAGCTGCGCCAGTCGATTGAGCCCGATGCCGCGATGTATGCCGCCAGCCGCCGCACAGCCAAGGACGTCATTGCCATTCAGGCCGCGCTGGACCTGATGGCGGCCTCGGTCGACAAAAACAGCGAATATGTCATTGCCGACGCACATTTCCATTCGGCCGTTTTGCGCGCGGCCCATAACCAATATCTCGACGCCTTGGAAAGCGCCATTTTTGCGGGCTTGTTGCTGAGTATCCGCGTCACCAACCCAAACGCCAAGCAAAATGCCACCTCAATCCCGCTTCACTCAAGCATTGCCGACGCGATCATTGCGCAGGACCCTCCGGCGGCCTATGCGGCAATGAAGCTACATTTGGCCGACGCATCGCAGCGGCTTTCGGCGACCCTGTCAAAGTAACGCCTTCATTCGCCAAGGTCACGGGCGGTTATCTGTGTGAGGATACTGAGGTCCTGCCCCCGCGCCAGCAAAGGCATCCCGCCTAGATCAAACCAACGCGCATCATCCGCAGCGCCTGGCCGATGCGTCACAGGCTCCAGACAAAGCGCCTCCAGTCCTCCAGCAACATAGCAATGCAGCAGCTGGCTGTCCGATCGGCAGAAAACCTCAAGCCGCGCCGTCGGCCGCAAGAGACGTGCGTGCCCCGACCAGCCGCTAAAACACCCGTTGAACCTGTCGTCCTTATTGGCCAGATGCCGCGCGCCTTCAACAGCCAAGTGGTGCTGCGGCAGGTGGTCTGGCCCCATGTGGAACTCTCCTCGCGCCGTGAACTCTGCCCGAAAGTCCGGCTCGGGGGTGTGAAACCACGGATGTTGGCCAAGTCCGACGGGCATAGCGGCATCGGCCAGATGACGGTAAGACAGCCGGAGGTCCAAGCCCTCGGCGGTGACGTCAAACCTCTGATGCGCCCGGCCCAAAAGTCGGCCTGTCACATCACAAATCGGCGCGGACAGCGCGCAAGAAGTCCTCCTGCAGCGCATCAACTTTCCAAGCCTGCGCCCAGCCCATCCCGTGGTGGGCAATGTCCTCTGACGGCCAGTTCCGCGGGAAATCAACGCGCCCTTCGCCAAATGGCAGGCTTGCCGCGGGCAATCTATTTGCGAAAGGCACCATGGCAAAAGAGCCAAACAGCGGCAATTGATCTTGGAACGCCCCTGCGCTCGGTTCTGGGCGCAAGATATCGCACCAGCCCGATTTGGACTGAAACCGTAGGGCCGCAAGCATCCCGCCTTGCTCTGGACGCACCTCGGCACGAAAGCCACCCGCAGCCAGCCACATCGCTATGACCGCAGCACAACGCGGGGCTCGGCAACCCCAGTAATGTCAAGATCGACGTAAAAGCTGCGTCCGTCCATCTCTGACGGTGCATCCAGCCCGACCCGCGCCGAGGTGACAAACAGCCGTTGCATCGAGGCGCCACCAAAGGCGGGGCAACTCGCGTTAGTCGCGGGGATTGCGATGTCCATCAGCAGTTGACCATCCGGCCCATAGCGAGACACTTTCGCAGCCCCCCAATAGGCCACCCAAAGACAGCCCGTCGCGTCCATCACCGCGCCGTCGGGGTTCAGACCTTCGGCACTTGTGTCGATATGGACCTGCGCGGGACCACGGGGCCAGCCGAGCGCATCCAGGGACACTTTCATCATCTGCTGCGTCGCAGTGTCGGTAAAGCAAGCGTAACTGCGATCAGGGGCAAAGCAGATCCCGTTCGGAATGCTGATCTTGTCGAAAAGCAAAACCAATTTCCCATCCAAAAAGCGGTAAATCGCGCCGGCTTCTGGCTCTACCTTGCGGCCGATGGTGCTGACCCAAATCCCGCCCCAAGGATCAACCCGCCCGTCATTAGAGCGCAAAGCCACCTGCCCCTTTGGGAAATCAACCAAAGGTGTCGAGACCTGTGTCTCTAGATTAAACAGAAACAGGCCATCCGCGCCAGAAATCACCAGCTGGGTTTTGTCTACGACACCTGCCGCTGAAATCATGTCGGGAAACTGCCAAACTCGCAGCCCCTGATCATCGCGCGAGAATAGCTTTCCAGCCAATATGTCGATCCAAAACAAGGCGTTGCGCTCATGATGCCAAAAGGCCGCCTCGCCAAGGCCGCACTGCGTTTTGTCAAAAACCTGAACCATTCCCGCCCCCTTAGCGCAGCCGCAAACCAGTTTGCGCATCAAAATACAGGACCGCGGCAGGATCGAACCCGACCTCGACCAAGCCAGGAGCTTGCCGCAGCTTGCCGCGCAACTCGATGCAAATGGGGTCCTCGTCTGCTTTTACGCCAGCATAGGCAAAGGAAACCCCGCCCAAATTCTCTATCACCTCAACATGGATCGACAGGCGCACCGCCCCCTCGACATCAAACGCTTCGGGGCGCACACCCACCATCACGCGTCGACCCGCCTCTGGCGCGTCTTGTAGGTTTGGCCGAAACTTCAGATCGCCAAAACCCTCAAGACTCAAACCGCCCGCGCCATCCGACGTGGCTGCAAACAGGTTCATCTTGGGCGAGCCAATAAACTGTGCCACAAACAGGTTTACCGGATCGTCATACAGATCCATCGGCGAGCCCACCTGCTCGACCCGACCGTCTCGCAGCACTACAATCTTATCGGCAAGCGTCATCGCCTCGACTTGATCATGCGTGACGTAGATCATTGTCGCCGCAAGTTCCGAATGAAGCCGCGCGATTTCCAACCGCATCTGCACCCGCAGTTCGGCGTCCAGATTGGACAGCGGCTCGTCAAACAAGAACACCTCAGGCTGGCGCACAATCGCGCGTCCGATCGCCACCCTTTGCCGTTGCCCGCCAGACAGTGCCTTGGGTTTGCGGTCCAGATAGCTGTCAAGCTTGAGGATGCGCGCGGCATCCGCGACCTTTTTGTCAATCTCGGGCTTGGCCATGCCCCCCATTTTCAAGCCAAAGCTCATATTCTCGCGCACGGTCATATGCGGATAAAGCGCATAGGTCTGGAACACCATCGCCACGCCGCGCTTGGCAGCGCCAGCATGGGTGACATCCCTGTCCCCGATAAAAATCGAACCGCCGCTGGTTTCCTCAAGCCCCGCAATCATCCGCAAGAGCGTGGATTTCCCGCAGCCAGACGGACCAACAAAGACCACAAACTCACCCTGCGCGATTTGCAAATCAATGCCGTGGATGACTTTGACTTCACCGTATTTCTTGACCACTGAAGTCAATGCGAGCTTGCTCATCGTGGCTCTCCTTTGCGTTAAAATCCTAGGGCGCCAAGACGCGCGGTCATGCCTTGGTCAGCAACAATTTCGGCCCCCGTCAGCGCGGTCGATGCGTCCGACAGCAGGTAGGCTGCGACCTTACCCACATCATCAACGCTGTTCACCCGCCCCGAGGCATGCCAGCTGTTGAACATCCCAGCCGTCGCCGCATCCTGCGCCAGCGCCGCCACAGCCTCTGTCAGCGTCAAGCCGGGGCAAAGCGCATTGACCCGAATGCCGTGCTTGCCCAAGCTCCACGCCATGGCGCGGGTCATGGCGGTTATCGCGCCCTTGGTTCCAGCATAGGCTTCATAGCCGACATCGCTGGCCCGCGCGTGGTTAGAGGCCAGATTGACAATCGCACCGCCCGTGCCATCCGCCACCATGATCCGCGCCGCAGCTTGAGCCCCGACCAAAACCGAGCGCTGATTGACCTGCCAAAGCTGGTCCCATTCGCCGACATCTGCCTCTAGAAACGGCGTCACCAGCGTCAGGCCCGCATTGTTCACCATGCCATCCAGCCGCCCCTCATCGGCGCGCACTTGCGCAACCACAGCGGCAAAAGCGATGGGATCTGCCACATCAACAAGATACGGGCGCCCGCCTTCGGCCTCGATCTTTGCGGCACCATCGGCGGCAATATCCAACCCCGCGACACGTGCGCCCTGCGCCAAGCAAACCCGCAAAATCCCGCGCCCGATCCCCGAGGCCGCCCCCGTCACAATCACGACACGGCCCGCAAGTGGCAGAGTCATTTCACAGCTCCTGCAGTTACGCCCGACACGATACGCCGTTGAAAAATAACAAAGATAATCAACAGCGGCAAAGACCCCAGCACCGCCGCTGGAAACAAAAGCTCTGGCAGAACATTGTGGTTGCCAACAAAACGATAGACCGAAATCATCACGGTGAACTTGTCTTTGTCGGTCAAAAGCAACAGCGGATAGGTAAAGTCATTCCACACCATCAGCATCACGAACAACGACAGCGTTGCCGTCGCAGGCCCCAAAAGCGGGCGGATCACATACCAGAACACTTGCCAATCGTTGCAATTGTCCAGCCGTGCCGCTTCCTCTAACTCTCTTGGGATTGCGCCGATGAACCCGACGTAAAAGAACACAGCAAGCGGCAGGTTCAGCGCCGCAAACGCAAGGATGATGCCAAGATAGCTGTCCAGCAAACCAAGCTGGCGAAAGATCACATAGATCGGCGTTATGGTCACAAACGCTGGCGTCGCAAGGCCGAGCGCCACAAGCATGACAAAAGCGCGGCCAAAGGTTCCAGTGTTGCGCGCCAAAGGATAGGCCGCCATCGACCCGATCAGCGCGACGATCACCGTCACCGAAACCGTGATGCCCACCGAATTCAGAACGGACCGACCGTAGTCCATCCCCTCCAAGGCATTGACATAATTATCAAGATAGAGACGGCTCGGCACCCCAAGCGGGTTCTGGGCGATTTCTTGCCCCGTTCGGAACGACATGGCGATCATGTAGAACACCGGCAGCAACATCGCCAAAACGATGAGCAAAACCATAGCAGTGACGAGCCACACGCCAATCTTGCGCCAATTCATCGTCATGTCTGATCCTCCCGTCCGCGCAGATAGATGTTCTGGACAACCGCCACGATCACGACAATCGCCAACATGACGACCGACAAAGCCGAGGCGAAACCGAACTTATATGACCCAAACAGGTTCTCGATGATCTCTAAGCTAAGCGTGCGGGTCGCCCCGTCTGGCCCCCCTCGCGTCATGATGTAGGGCAGCTCAAATGTCTTGAGCGTGCCAATCGTCGAGAGCATGACATTGATCGTCACCGCAGGTGCCAAAAGCGGCAGCTCCAGATGGCGGAACCTTTGCCAAGAACTCGCACCATCCAAAAGGCCAGCCTCGTCGATATCGGCGGGAATATTGGCAAAACCCGCAAGGAAAATCGCGGTGGTATAGCCCGTAAACATCCAGACATGCGCAACCGCAATCGCGAAAATGGCGGTGTTCGGATCCCCCAACCACCCGCGCGCCAGGCCTTCAAGCCCGACAGCCCCAAGCGCCGCATTCAGCCCACCATTGTAAGGCGAATAGATGAATTGCCAGACATAGCCGACGATGACAAACGACATCATCGCAGGCGTAAACAGCGCCGCCCGCGCAAAATTGCGAATGGCTGGCAGGCGATGCAACACGGCAGCAAAGAACAATCCCGCAAGCGTCTGAACCACGACGACAACCACCGTAAACAGCACCGTCACTTGCAGCGCGTCAAAGTATCGCGGTCGCGCCAGAAACCTTTGGTAGTTCTTGGCGCCGACATAGTTGGCTGTGCCGACACCAGTAAAATCGGTCAAGCTATAGTAAAACGTCAAACCAATCGGATAGATGAAAAACACCGTCAAAACGACCAGCGCAGGCAGGACAAACGCGACTCTCGCCAACTTGGGTGACATGATATTCCTCTCTGGGCATATAGTCCCCCACCGTCAAACAAAGGCTTCTGGCGATGGGGGGCGGCGGCTTGGTCAGAGGTTGTCTTCGACCGTATTGTCCCAGCGTTCAAGGATTGCCGAGTTGTCTTGGTCAAGGTCCAACAAGAAGCCAGACAAGCTATTGCCCATCTCTACGTCAAGTGCTGTTGGCCATTGCAGCAAGGCAAACGGATAGTTGCGTGTGCCGCCATTGGCGCGCGCGGCGTCATAGTTCGCAGCTTCGGCAGGCAGACCGCTGGCACCATCCGTAAAGGGCGAATACGAGGATTCAGCATCCAGCAAGACCTGCAAATTCTCAGTCTTGGCAAAAAAATCGATGAACTTTGTCGCTTCGTCCTGATGCTTGCCGGCCGCGCTCAGAGCCCAGCCGATGCCAAACAAATCCGCCGCAACGCCGACACCCGATTGACTTGGCACGGGGCCAAAAGTGAAATCAAGGTCCTTGCTTTCACGGAAACTGCCAATATTCCACGCGCCTTGGGGCAGCATCGCAAAGTTGCCCGCCTTGAACTCACTTAGCGCCGTGCTCCAAGGGTCGACCCCTGCCATCTCTTTGGAATCAAAACATTTCGCAGCGGCCAAATCGCGGATCATGTCAAGGCTGGCGCTGAAACCCGCATCATCCACAAACTTTGCCGTGCCATCGCCCAAATCCGCAACCGGTGTTGTCGCCGCTTCTAGTCCGTTTGCAATGACCGTCAGCGTCGAAGGAAAGCCGCCCGACATGAGCAACGGCTTGATCCCCGCTGCATCAAGCGCACCACAAGCCGCCTTCAGCTCATCAATCGTCACAGGGGCTTTGTCGATGCCCACCTTTTTCAGCAAGGCCATGTTGGAATAAAGCCCCATGCCGATCACTTCAAGCGGCATCACAAAGGCTTTGCCATCGCGCGTGATCGCCGCCTGAAGGTCAGGCGTCACCCGCCCATACCATTCCGCGTCGATCCCTTGATCGGCCAGCAGCCCCGCATCACCCCAAAGTTTGACCAGCGGCATATCCACCATCAAAACATCAGGCGGATTGCCCCCCTGAAGCCGCGGCGGAATGACAATGTCGGTGTCGGTTCGGCTGATATAAGACAACTCGACCCTAATGTCGGGATTCTCGGCCTCGAATTTCGCGATGAGTTCTTTTAGCCCCGCAGGTTCGGACTCGTTCCCCTTCCAGGCGGCGACATCAAGCGTAACTTGGTCGGCGTATGCCGTGCTCGACAGCAATGCAACGATGGTAGCTGCGCTCCAAATGCGCAAGGTTTTGGCCTTCATGTCTTCCTCCAGTTTAAACTTCTACATTCATCCTGACGTCCAAGCGCCTTTCAGCGGGTTTTACGTCCAGCGAACACCCATCCGGCCTCCCCGCCGAACACCTCCCCTCGCAGCGTAAAACGCTGCCGGAGTTCCAAAGGGAGGAACAAAACTCCGGCAGCAAGGTGACCCGTGCCACGGCGCGGCTCACCAGTTCGTGACCGACCCATCTGGGCGGCGCAAATGTGGCCCCTCGATATGAGCAGGGGTCATCGCGCGAATAGCGGCTTCGTTCACCTCAACCCCAAGCCCTGGGGTGTCGGGCACCCGATAGACCGGCCCCTCCATCTGCACCTGCACTGGAAACAGCACAGGGTCGTGAAACCCAAGGTCCAACTCGACCACAGATTGCCGTGTTTCAACCCAGCTGAAATTGGGCACAGCGGCTGCCATATGAATAGTCGCGGCGGTACAAATTGGCCCAAGCGGGTTGTGCGGCATCAGATCGATGTAGTGGCGCTCACACCAGCCGGCGACCTTCATCGCCTCGGTAAAGCCGCCGATGTTACAGATATCAAGCCGCATATACTGCGTCAGCCCGCCCTCGATATATGGTGCCGCTTGCCATTTGGACGCGAACTCTTCGCCCACGGCAAAGGGGATCGACGTCATGCCGCGCAGGGTGCGATAGGCTTCGGGCGTCTCGCAACGGATCGGCTCTTCCAGAAAGTCCAGCGTTCCGGCGGGCAGCATCGCGCAGAAGCTCGCCGCTTCGGCCAAGGACAAACGATGATGCAAATCTATCCCGAGACAAAGCTGTGGCCCATGCTCTTTGCGAATGGCAATCAGCTCGGCTGCGGTCCGCGCAAGGCCTTTGCGGGGGTCATAGACCTCGCCCTCATCAAAGCTCGATGGATAGGTGCGGATGCAATCATAGCCCGCCGCCACCAAAATCCGCGCCTTTTCAAGGATTTCGTCGCTGGTTTTCCCCATGCAACTGGCAAAGGCCGGAACTACTTCGCGCTGCTTACCGCCTAACAGTTGATAGACTGGCACGCCCAACCGCTTGCCCAGAATGTCGTGCAAAGCGATATCGATGGCTGAAATCGCAGAGGTGATAACCCGCCCGCCCTCAAAATACTGGCTGCGATAGCACTCTTGCCAGATCCGCCCGATCTTGCGGCTATCTTGACCGATCAAAAAGCGGGCAAAGTGGTCGATGGTCGCCGCAACTGCGCCCTCGCGCCCCGAAAGCCCCGACTCACCCCAGCCGGTCAGGCCATCCTCGGTGACGACCTTAACCAAAAGTTGGTTACGCCAGCCAACACGGGCAAGCAGCGTTTCAATGCTTGTGATCTTAGACACGTCGCCTCCTCGATTCCGCACACAAGATCTGATAGCACGATCATAACTAAATCGTCGACTATTTATTTACACACGTCGACTAAAAATTACTATTTGCCGTTTATTATTGTGTTGCAGACAGTTAAACTGAGATAGAGTAGGAAAACCTGAGCAAGCGCATTGCCCGTCAATGCGCGCCACGACACGTCAGAGGCTTCATATGAGCGAAACCGCGCCGCACCTCGATCCTGAGACCACGCTCTACGAAGCGATTCTGGGTGAAATCTCGACTGGAAAGCTTGAAGGCGGGCAACGCCTGAAGGTCTCGGAACTTGCCAAACGCTATGGGCTCAGCACCAGCCCCGTCCGCGAAGTGCTGCGCCGCATGCAAGGCGAAGGTTTCGTCGACATCAGCCCCAATCGCGGTGCAACCGTGCGCAAGGCCACGGCCAACACCATCCAGAATATTTTCGAAGTTTTGCAGCTGTTAGAGCCCTATTTTGTGGCATGGTTTGCAGACTATGCCGACCCCGCTGACATCGCGGAAATGGAAGGCTTGCAAGAGCAGATGCGCCAGAAAACCGATCCCGATTTGACCAGCTTTCGCAAATTGGACTACGAGTTTCATCGCTGCATTTGCAAAGGCCACTACAATCAGGTCGCCATTGAAAGCTGGCAAAATCTGCGCAGGGCGCTGAATGTTCACGGCGCAAAGCTGCGGATCAGCGCAGCCCGCTATAATGCAATCATCGTCGAACATGATGAGCTTTTGGCAGCGTTTCGGGCGCAGGATGCCAAGCGCGCGGATGCCGCAATCCGCAAACACGTAAGCGGCTCTTTCGTGCAAATGTCGCAACAAATGCGGGCCTTGAGCTATTAGGTTTTTGCTCGCGAGGCCTACGCGCGCGATCCCTCGGAGCGGACGTAAGCACGATGCGATATGGTCGCCACGGCAAAGGCGCGGCCACGGCGGCAATCTGAACTGCCATTGCCCGCACAACGCGTGCATTGCGCATGCAATGGCATGCTTGAAGCTGTGCCTTCGCGCACAGCAGAGGAAATCATCTGATCTGCAACCTCGACCGCCAAGTCTGGACCATGATCGCGCCAATCAAGTGCAGCGTGAGATCGGCCGCAGCAGTCCCGCCGGACGCAGTTATAAATGTGGCATTGGAAACAAATATATTGCGAACCAGTCGGGTGTCAGGGAACTCCCCGCAAAATAAGTCATGGAATGCCCAGTGGACTGCCGCCTCAACATCGTCGAGAAAATCTGCTTTTGCCATAACATAGGCCACTGAGCATGTAACGCTAAGCGGTGTTCCGAACGCGGGTAATTCAATACCAAAGTGGAAATGTGACTTTGCACGTTGCAGCCAGATATCTGTTAGGCAAACTTCAGGTGGCGCCGCGCCATCCTACTTGGCAAAAGCAACTCGGTTGTTGGTTCAAGTATTGGGTTTTGAGGTTCAAGGACACCCGCTCGCACATGCCCGTCACCACTGCACCGGCACGGCAGCCCCCCGCCAGCCGCGCTTTTCCAGCCGTCGGATGCGCTCGCTGTGCTTGATGCTGTCAAGATAACCCGCCAGATAGCGCAACTCGTCATCCGCCAAATCGCCGTAATAAGGCGCTGGGTAGATCGCATTGCCATAATTGACGCTGCATTTTTCGTGCGAGTCATCGATGATCAACATATTGTCGAGCGACCAGCCAAGGCCGGTCAGTTTCTGCAACCGCTTTTGATCGTGATAGTCGGGCAAAGGCTGCCCGAAGCGGTCGCAGTCCCCGGGATAGCTGCGGCGGATCGTGGTCTTGCTTGCGCCCCAAACCGCGACCAGCCGATCTGGCTGCGCAAAGATTTGCGGCACAACCGCCTGCACATAGTCGTCCGAGGCCGATGACCATACCGCAACCGAGAAATGCGCATCACAAAACGCGAGGAACGCGCTGAGATACGGGCGGCGATAGACAGAATAGTCGAACACTTTGAAGTCAGCAGCGCGCGCCAGCGGCGTCTCGCGTGCATGGAGCAGGGTTTCATCAAGATCTAATACGAGCAGCTTTTTCATTCTAAACTTGCCAATCTGAGCTTTTAACATCGACACTCTAAGACACGATGCAGGGCCTCTTTCTGCATCCAGCGGAACTCTGCCACAAGTTTGGGACACCGCGAAGGTGCGTTTCAGGCGGGTGGCCTTCGATCATCAAAGCCACCCGTCTCTTGGTCGTCGCCGCCGATGTCAGCGCCAGGTTCCACGTCCTGCCAAGCTTGCGGATCCAAGGTTTGTCATGATTGCCAACAATCAGATGCTTTCGGCCAGGGATGCGCTAAAAGCAGCGCTCCAGATTTGCGCGCTCGATCTCGCGGCCAAAGGCGAAGTCCCCGACAATCCAAAGATCATCGCCGCGCCCAACAGCGGCCTCCAAGTTTTGCAAGATCAACGCGTCCATCTCGGCCGCATCGGCAAACGGGCGCTTGCAGAATTGGAGGATCGCGGGGTGGTTGAGGTGCAGGTCAGCGGTGTAAAAATGGGCCATGTCGGGTCTCACAAAAAAGGGGCAAAGGCTGGTCGACGGATCAGCGCCGGCCTATCCATGCTCCACAAATCTGCTGGCCACGGCGGACTTGGCCCAGTGCGGATGGGCAGGCAGAGGTTTTCCATGATGCGCTGGTGACACCGACCGTGCTCTTTTGGGGCGTGAGCCTCGAGTGTGCGCGCACAACGACCGAGAATGGGCAGTTGGCCATCCGTTTCTGCGGGTTAAGCTGCTGCCCCATGTCGTTCTCGGCCTCCCTTGTGCATCCTAATGTCAGGCTTAGGACAACTTTTAACACAGATCAAAGATTCTTTAAGTCATTGTTTTTAATTGTAAAATATAGATTTATTTTTCGCAAGCCCTTCTGAAGCCACCCATGGCAAGCATATCTCTGTTTTCATTGGACTTCGCTGCCGTGGAAACTGTGCGGGGGCAAATTCCGGATCATTTTTTTCGCAAAACCGCCGGCGCCAAAGTCATGAGACGCTTCCCCCCAACCGGTTGGGATTGTGTCTGCGCGGCTTCTGTCGCATGACTATACGCGTTGCAAAAGCAGGGACACCGATGGCCAAAACTCCGCTGAACAAGAAGAACCTTGCAGCCCTTGGCGCGGATCGTTTGGCGGATTTGCTGCTCGAGGTGATCGCGGGCAATGGCGCTGCACAGCGCCGCGTTCGGATGGAGCTGAGCGCCGAGGCGGGGGCCGATGAGATCGCGCGCGATATTCGCAAGCGGTTTGTAGCGCTGCGACGTGCGACGGGCTTTCTGGACGCCAAGCGGCGGCGGGTTTTGGCCAAAGAGCTGGGCGATCTGGTCGAGGTCATTCGCAGCCGCATTGCTCCGGTCGCGCCGGATGAGGGCTTTGATCTGCTGTGGGCGTTTTTGCACCTTGCCGACGGGGTTCACGCCCGCACCGATGACAGCAGCGGCACGATTGGCGGGATCTTCTCAACCGCGATGGAGGCGATTGAGGCGATTGCCGCGCAGCTTACCATCGCGCCCCAGACGCTGGCGGGGATGGTGTTCGACGCGCTGCAAGACAATGGTTACGGCGCGTTTGACGACGCTATCGCTGCGCTGTCGGCGGCACTGGGGCCGCAGGGCCTAGCGCATCTCAAGACCCTTGCCGTCACGGCAAAAAGCGCGCCGCTGAGCCAAGACCTTTTGGATCGCTACGACTTCGTCGATGGCCGCAAGGACCGCCATGCCCTCGCCTTGGAAAGCCGTAACCGCACGGCGGACCATATTTTGCAGGATGTGGCCGACCTGCAAGGCGATGTGGACGCCTATATGGCGCGCTATAGTGCCGAGCAATTGACCTATCACACCATCGCCCCCAGCGTTGCCGAGCGCCTTTTGGCCGCAGGGCGCGCAGACGAGGCGCTGGCCATGGTCGAGGCAGCACGGGCCAAGTATGACGGTCGCGGCTGGGATGTTTCGCCCGAGCTGGACCAAGCCTATATCGCCTGCCTAGAGGCCTTGGGGCGCGACGCGCAGGCACAGGCATTTCTCTGGCAGGATTTTTGCGACAGGCTGAACGGCGACAGCCTGCGGCGGCACCTAAAATCCTTGCCAGATTTTGAGGATATTGAGGCCGAAGAGCGGGCCAAGGCGATTGCTCTCGCACATCCGGACAGTTCCGCCGCGCTGCGGTTTTTGCTGGGCTGGCCCGATCTTGCCACCGCCGCCCGCCTGATCGAGACCCGTTTTGACGCGCTGGACGGCAACGCCTATTACGACCTTGCACCCGCCGCGGATATGCTTGAGGCCAACCACCCGCTGGCCGCAACGCTGGCCCGCCGTGTGATGATCTTAGAGACCTTGGCCAAGGCCCGCTCCAAACGCTATGCCTATGCCGCGCAACACCTGATGCAATGCGCGGCCCTTGCGCCGGCCATCAGCGATTTCCAAGGCCATGCCGATCACGCCGAATTCGTAACGGCCTTGCGCATCGCATACCCCCGCAATGTTGGATTTTGGCAGCGGCTTTAGCCGCTATGTCAGAGGCCGTGCGCTGGCGCATAACCTTCCAAATCGCAACGTCAGTTGCTCACGACCAGCGTCACCCCGATTGCGCCATCGCGATCAGGAAAGAAGAAGGTAACGTTCTTATCGGTATAGACATTGGCGATAGATTCAACGTTTCCAGTGTTTGCCTTTTGCGGACCGGAACATTGGCTTTCAATGCGCTTAAGCGTCGGTAAAGACACTCCCGCAATGCCAGCCACTTCGGCCTGTGTCATGTTGAGGAGAGCTCGAGATGCCCGCATATGCGCCGCGGTTACAAACACAAATGATCCCTTGGTATCTTTTATGTAAATTTTTCCTGCGTTATCGACTTTGTTGTTCTGAATGTATCTTCAGAGCCTATAAACACAATGGAACGCATTAAATGATCTTCTGCCCCACACAGCACGCCCCGTCCGGTTTTCCAGATTGCAATGCAGCCTTTACACTGTTGGCTTAAGGACGTTGGGGAGACTCTCGCCTGTTGGCCCCCTCAACTGCTTATCAAGCGTTGCGCAGCTTGTGCCGTGACGAAAAGGCGCTCTGTCGTCCCCTTTATATAGAGCTCATCCCCAAGCCTAACACCTGCTCTGTCGGTGTCGCCACCAACCTGCCGGCTGCCTGAGCTGCGCTGCGCGGTCTGACCAGCAACCTTAAGGTTATGGGCGCGTCGAGCGAACCATGAACAATTCCCCAGAGCTCCGCTAACCTTCCCGTTTTCCGTGGCTCGCAGCCCCCTGCCCCAGAACATCCTTGCCCCAACTTTCGCCAGATACCGAAGCGCACCTCCCCCCGCTTGCTTACAGTCCAGCGGCCACAAGGTTTGCCGGTAGACACTCTTCAAGGAATACAAATGCCTAGGCCCGAGTTGGGCTGCTCAACGCAGTCCCCTTTGCCCAAGCAGCTGGGACGCACACCATGTGAAGAAAACTCAGCCGCCGGTCAGGTTTCCAGCCGGTAAACCCTTTCTGCGGTCGCCGCGTCGATCAAACCGTTGCGCAAATCGTCAAGCACCAACGCGCGGTCACGGTCGGCTGGTAATCCAAAGCCTGCTCCGGATGAGGTCTTAATCCGCACCAGATCGCCCGTGGTCAGCGGCAGTTCCGACACAAAACTGTGCCGCGTGGTGCTGCCATCGCGGGCGTTGACCACCTCGACAAAGTTGCCCGACCCCTCGTGCCCGCCGTCCAAGCCCCACGGCTTGATGCGCGAACGGGTGTAGCCCGCGGTGAGGTAGCCATCAGCGGTGCGAACGCGGTATTCCAGCAGCAGCCCGCGCCCGCCCCGAAAGGCTCCGTCGCCGCCGCCATCAGGGTTTAGCGCCATGCTCTCGACAAACAAGCCGTTGCGGGCCTCTGAAATCTCGGCTGGGGTGTTGTAGGTCTCGCCGTGGCAGCCCGAAAAGATACAGGCGTTGCCGTCGTGCCCGTCCCACGCGCCCCAGCCCCCGATTTGAGGCTCGACGATTGTATAGGGGCGACCTGTGTCGGGGTGGGTGCCGCCGATAAAGGTGCCGCAAACCGAGCTGAAATGCCCCGCTGGCAGCAACGTCGGCACATGCGGCGCAAGGCAGCGCCAGATCAGATCGTAAATCCGCATCTCTGTTTCATAGTAGAACCCCACCGCGCAGGGCTCTTTGGCATGAAACACCGACCCCTCGCGGGTCAGCACGGTCAACGGGCGGAAAGACCCGTCATTGGCAGGCGTATCCGCCCGTCAGCGATTTGAATGTGGCGATTATGGAAACTTATCAGTTTCTCAGTCGTCCTTTTCAGTCCAGCATATCGAAGCAAGAGTTGTTACAAGATGCTGAAGTGCGAGAATTGCGTTATCGCTTGACTGAGCTAGAGTCTCAGAATCTCCGCATGAAAGAACTATTGAAGGTAAAAGTCAGTCCTAACGATCCTAGTATTTGGGCAACTGTGATTGGTCGTGGGGCAGACTCTTGGTGGAATCAGATCCTAATTGGTAAGGGTAGCAATGATGGGATTGCCGCAGGTGCTGTTGTGGTTGCCCCTGGTGGATTAGTTGGTCAGTTACCCATGTTTCTCCCCATAGTAGTCAAATTTTGTTGGTCAGCGATCCTAATAGTCAGGTTGGGGTGGTGGTTAGTCGTAGTCGCTTTAGTGGAATGCTCAAGGGACAAAGCCAAAATACTGCCATACTCGAATTTTTTGAGCGAGATCCCGATGCAAAGGTTGGTGACATTATCCATACTTCGCAGTTTAGTACCCTGTTTCCTGAAAATATTCCTGTAGGGCGCATTAAGTCGATCAATCTTGATAAGCAACCTTCTCCTGAGGCGATCGTAGAGTTTTCAACTCCACTCGGTTTATTGGAATATGTGAAGGTATATCCTTTTAAAGAGAAGCTATAAAATTGTAAACAAGAGACGACGCTTTGC
>CAWJOY010000045.1:0-3357 GCA_963844505.1 uncultured Alphaproteobacteria bacterium | reverse complement strand
CTTGTGGCCAAGGCGGGCGGGCGGCGGGGCATATGGTTGGCGTGGTTCGGCGGCGCGGGCTATTTTATGGCCGCGCTCAACTGGATTGTGCAGCCATTCATGGTCGATGCGGCGCGGGATGGCTGGATGGCGCCCTTTGCGCTTGTGCTTATGGGCTTTGGCTTGGCGCTGTTTTGGGCAGCTGCAGGGGCGGGGGCGGCACTGGCATCCGCCCGCGGCCGTGACCCCGCCTTGGGATTTGCGCTGGGTTTGGCTGTGGCCGAGCTGGCGCGCGGCTATGTGCTGACCGGTTTTCCTTGGGCGCTGATTGGGCACATCTGGATTGATACGCCGGTGGCGCAGATGGCGGCTTGGGTTGGCCCAACTGGGCTGACGTTGATTGCCCTGTTGCTGGCGCTCGGGCTGGCGCGGAAGAGATGGCAGACGGCGATCGCCCTTGTGGCGGTTTGGGGGGCAGGTCTGTGGACCCTAGCCCAGCCAATGCCCGCAGAGCGTAATCTGACCCTGCGGCTGGTGCAACCGGACGCGGCACAGTTGGCCAAGTGGGACCCCGATCGCGCGCAACAGTTTTTCGACCGTCTTTTGGCTTTTACTGCCGCCAAACCCGCACCCGATTTGGTGATTTGGCCGGAAACCGCGCTGCCGTATTCCTTGGATCGCCACCCCGAAATCGCCGAGATGATCGCAACAGCAGGCGGCGGCGCGCCCGTTGCTGTGGGCTTGCAGCGCGAGGAAGGCACGCGCGCTTGGAACTCTATGGTGGTGATCGGACCGGATGCAAAGCGGGTCGCGACCTATGATAAATTCCATCTGGTGCCCTTTGGCGAATACATTCCTTTTGGCGATGCGCTGTTCGATTGGGCCAATATCTCGGCCTTCGCGGCGCAAGTCGGCAACGGCTATTCAGCGGGCACGGGACCGCAGGTGCTTGACCTTGGCGCTTTGGGCAAGGTGCAGCCTCTTATCTGCTATGAGGCTGTTTTCCCTCAAGATTTACGCGGCGTGGCGCGACCGGATTGGCTGCTGCAAATTACCAATGACGCTTGGTTTGGCCACTGGACGGGTCCCTTCCAACATGCAGCCCAAGCCCGTCTTCGCGCAATAGAGCAGGGGCTGCCGTTGGTGCGCGTCGCCAATACCGGCGTTACCGCGGTTTATGATGCGCGTGGCCGCGTGATGGCGTCACTGCCGTTTGATACCGCCGCTTATTTAGATGCAAAGCTGCCAAGCCCGCTTGCGCCGACACTCTACGCCAGATTTGGCGAGCTGCCGGTGTTGGTGTTGCTGGCGGGGCTCTTTGCGGCGGCCTTCTGGCGCAGAGGCCGCGTGCGGGCTTGACCTTTTAGCCAGTCTGGCGCAATCAGTCGGCCTATCCCCGCACAACGGCTTCCTGGCGTGACGGGTTAACCTAATCGGAGCACGTCCCCAATGTCTCGTAAGAACTATATTTTCACCTCGGAATCCGTTTCCGAAGGCCACCCAGATAAGCTGTGCGACCGCGTGTCTGATGCGATCCTTGATGCGTTTTTGACCGAAGAGGCCAATGCCCGCGTTGCCTGCGAGACCTTTGCCACCACTGGCCGCGTGATTGTTGGCGGCGAAGTCGGTTTGGCAGATAAGACCACGACCGCACAAATGATGGAGCGGGTCGATGGCATCGTGCGCGATTGCGTGCGCGACATTGGCTACGAGCAGGACGAGTTCCACTGGAACACCCTGAACGTGCAGAACTATTTGCACCCGCAGTCGGCTCATATCGCACAAGGTGTGGACCGCGATGGCGCTGGCGACCAAGGCATCATGTTCGGCTACGCCTGCCGTGAGACCGACGCGCTGATGCCTGCGCCGATCCAATACAGCCACGCAATCCTGCGCCGCTTGGCCGAGGTGCGTAAATCGGGCCAAGAGCCAACGCTGCGGCCTGATGCGAAATCGCAACTCTCGCTGCGCTATGAAGACGGCGTGCCGGTTGAAGTGACGTCGATCGTGCTCTCGACACAACACGCGCTCGAGAGCCAAACGTCTGACGATATCCGCGCCATCGTGGAGCCCTATATCCGTGAAGTTCTGCCCTCGGGCTGGATCTCGGAAAAGACGGAATGGTGGGTGAACCCGACGGGGACTTTCGTGATCGGTGGCCCCGATGGCGACGCAGGGCTGACCGGCCGCAAGATCATCGTCGATACCTACGGCGGCGCCGCCCCGCATGGCGGCGGTGCGTTTTCGGGCAAGGATCCGACCAAGGTTGACCGTTCGGCCGCTTATGCCGCGCGCTATCTTGCGAAGAACGTGGTCGCCGCAGGACTTGCAGATCGCTGCACCTTGCAAGTGTCTTATGCAATCGGCGTGGCAAAACCGCTGTCGATCTATGTCGATACCCATGGTACAGGCAAAGTTGAGGCCGACCGGATTGAACGCGCGGTCGCGCAATGCATGGACCTGACGCCGCGCGGGATCCGTGAACACCTTGAACTGACCCGCCCAATCTATGCCCGCACCTCGGCCTACGGTCACTTTGGCCGCGCCCCCGAAGCGGATGGTGGCTTTTCTTGGGAGAAAACCGATCTGATCGACGCGCTCAAAGCGGCGGTGTAACCCTTCAGGCGGAGCGATTACGGAGGGCATCGAGCCCTCCATAACCGCGGCTGCCGCGAATAAGGTCTGAACGGCGGTGCGCAGGTGCCGCCGTTTGGCTTTTGCTCAAGGGGTTGACGACATCCCGCCTGCAAGGCAAGAGACGCGCAACAAACCAAAGGGTTTCCTGATGTATGATCCAGTCGAACGGCGCAATTTCTACGGCCGCATTCATGGTAAAACGCTGCGCTCCAGCCAAAAGACCTACCTCGAAGAGGACCTCGAGGCGCTTAGTCTGAAATCTGTGACGCGCGACGATAACCCAGATCGCACGCCGATCGACTTGTCGCAATTCGTTGGCAAACCGCTTTGGCTGGAAATCGGCTTCGGCGGGGGCGAGCATCTCGTTCACATGGCGTCCACTTATCCCGACGTTGGCATCATTGGCTGCGAGCCTTTCGTGAATGGCATCGCCATGCTCCTTGGTAAAATCCGCGCGGCTGAAGTCAGCAACCTTGCCCTCCATCCTGGCGACGTGCGCGACTTGTTCGACGTGCTGCCAACCGCCTGCCTCGATAAAGCCTTTTTGAACTACCCCGATCCTTGGCCCAAAGCCCGCCACCACCGCCGCCGCTTTGTCACGCCAGGCTATCTTACGGCACTGGCGCGCGTGATGAAGCCGGGAGCAGAGCTACGCGTCGCCACCGACATTGCCGACTATGTCCGACAAACTCTGGAAGAGGTGCCTCTCGCAGGCTTTACCCTGCAAAACCAAGGGTCTGA
>CAWJOY010000044.1:0-29024 GCA_963844505.1 uncultured Alphaproteobacteria bacterium | reverse complement strand
AAGGAAATTTCGGGCGGCTCTGCTGCCAATACGATTGCGGGCATCGCGCAGTTGGGGGGGCGGACGGCCTATGTTGGCAAGATCAAGGACGATCAGTTGGGCGCGATCTTTGCGCATGACTTGCGCGCGCAGGGGGCCGTCTATGAGACCGCTTTGGCCGCGAAGATGACCGAGCAAGAAACCGGCCGCTGCATCATCTTGGTGACGCCAGACGGTGAGCGGTCGATGAACACCTATCTCGGTTGGTCCGAGTTTCTGATGCCCGAGGATATCGACGCCGCACAAATGGCGCAGGCAGAGTGGATCTATCTGGAGGGCTACCGCTTTGACGGGCCTGACAGCCAGCAAGCCTTTGCCAAGGCGATCACGGCCTGCAAAGGCGCGGGTGGGCGGGTCTCGATCACGCTTTCGGACGCGTTTTGCATCTCGCGCCACCGCGAGGCGTTTCATGCGATGATCGTGGCGGATGTGGACCTGTTGTTTGCCAACCGTGGCGAGCTGATGGCGATGTATCAGACCGAGGACTTTGACGCGGCGCTCAAGGCCGCAGCGGCCGAAGTGGCGATTGTCGCCTGCACCGACGGCGCCAATGGCGCGCATGTGCTGTCCGAGGGCAAGCACTGGCATCTGCCCGCCGTTGCGACCGAGATCGTGGATGCGACGGGGGCAGGGGACTTGTTCGCGGGTGCGTTCCTCTGGGGCATGACCAACGGCTATGACCTTGAGACCGCTGGCCGGATGGGCAACTTGGCGGCGTCCGAGATCATCAGCCATATCGGTGCGCGTCCGGAAAAGGACCTGCGCGCAATGTTCATCGAGGCCGGTTTGATCGCAGCCGCCTAAAGCGCGATGTGAGGAATAAGAGGGGGGCAGGCCGTGGGCGTGCCCCTTTTATATAGGTGTGGGCGGCTCTATCCTGACTGCCCGCTTGTGGCGGACGCGGGTTTCGGGCAAGGCTAAGAGCAATCAGAAAGAGGCGAACTCATGGACTATTCTAAATCCGGCAATCCGCGTGGCGACAAAAACACCCCGAAAAACAAACCCGGTCGCGGGCTTGGGGCAGAGAAAAGCGCAAACGGCGGCAAATCCAGCAAAGACGAATTGGTGGCAAAGCTGAAGGCGATTGCCGAAGCGAAAAAGCAAGGCTGATTTCGGCCCAAGCGAACAGACAGCGGTGCGCCTTAGCGCACCGCGTCAAGCTCCGCGTTCTTCAGCGTGCAGTCGCGGATCACATCGGGACCACAGCGGCGCGGGTTCAGGTCTTTGGTCAGGCAAATGCGGACCTCTTGGATCATGCCAGCCTTGCAGGTGACCGTGATCTGGTCGCGGCTAAAGCGGGGATTGCGCTCTAGAAAGGCGCCCTCAATGACGTCGGCGGGGACCACCAAGTCCTTGTTTATCTTTGAGAATAGCGGCGGAATGGTCACCGAGGCATAGGCTTTGCGCATGGTGTCGTAATAGCCGCTTGCGCTGAGGCCAGAGCAGCGGCCATGCTTCTTCCACTGATAAAACGCCAGACCAGAGCCGCCCATGATATCGGCCATCTGTAGGGTTGCTGCGCGTGATGGATCGGCGCTTGTGGTGCGGCAATATGCGGGAAAGCCGTTGTCATATTGCGGCCAAAGTCCGTGCAGCGTCCAGGTAAAGCCGCGCCCTTTGTCACATTGCGGATCGCGCCGCGCATCGCCTTCCAGCGCGCACCAATTCGATGACCAGCCCAATGACATCACATAATAATCAAAGTCTCCGGATTTTTCTCCGTCAGCTTGGGCTGTGCCTATGGTGGCGATCATGAGGCAGAAGGCCGCCAAGAAGCCTTGAATGAAGCGCATTTCTACTTTCCCTTTGTTCTATTCCGCAGTATATCGAGCTTTGAATTCCCTGAAAACGAGGAAGTCGCGGCCGAAGGGTCGCAGCCGTTTTCCCGGCTCGGGGGAGATTTGCACATTGGCCTAGATTGGCCTGAATCGAAAGGACATTGCGATGTCGAAACCTTTGATGGCGAAAGCAACCGCTGTTTGGCTGGTGGACAATACCACGCTGACGTTCCGTCAGGTGGCAGAATTCTGCGGCATGCATGAGTTGGAAGTTCAGGGCATTGCCGACGGGGATGTGGCGACGGGGGTCAAAGGCTTTGACCCTGTTGGCAACAACCAGTTGGATGCAGGTGAGATCGAAAAGGGTCAAAAGGACCCGCTCTATAAGCTCAAGCTGAAGTTTAACGCTTCGGCTGTTGGTGAAGAAAAGCGTCGCGGTCCCCGCTATACGCCTTTGTCCAAGCGTCAGGACCGCCCTGCGTCGATCCTGTGGTTGGTCAAGTTCCACCCAGAGCTGTCGGACGGTCAGGTCGGCAAGCTGGTTGGCACCACCAAGCCAACGATTGCTGCGATCCGCGAGCGCACCCATTGGAACATCAATAACATCACCGCGATTGACCCTGTGGCTTTGGGCTTGTGCAAGCAGTCCGAACTTGACGCCGCCGTGCAAGTCGCTGTGCGCAAGAAAGCCGCTGAAGGCGTGGTGATGACGGATGACGAGCGGCGCAAGCTGGTCTCGACCGAGCAGTCGCTGGGCATGGAAACCGAAGGTAAGATGGATTCGGCGCTGGAGCAGTTCATCCGCCGTGACGTCGAAGAAGAAAAGCCTGCAGATTTCTCGAACGCCGACAGCTTCTTCAATCTGCCCGACGCGGATGACGAAGATGATGAGGACGATCAGCTCGTCCGCTAATCTGGCGATAGGACATTAAAAAGGGGCGGTCGCATCAACGACCGCCCCTTTTGCTATGCAGCCCGTGCGGGTTAATGCGCCATCAGCACGGGAATCTTGGCGTTTTCCAGCATGTTGCGGGTCGCACCGCCCAGAATGGCCTGCCGAAAGCGCGAGTGGCCATAGGCCCCCATCACCAGCATATCGGCATTCAAATCCGCTGCATGGCGCGCCAAAACGTCAGAGACCCGCGACTGCGTGCGCGCAAGCACGGCAACATCGGCGTGCACTTTGTGGCGCACCAGCATTTGGCACAGCATCCCACCCGGGTCCGAGCGATCATCGCCAAGGTTCTGCGGGTCGACCACGGTGATGCTGACGGACTCGGCCCCCTTAAGGAACGGCATCGCGCTGCGCGTCGCGGTCATTGCCTCGTTACTTTGGTTCCAAGCCAGAACGATGCGCTTTGGCAGGGTGTTTTCGCCCAGACCCGTTTCGGGCAGCACAAGCACGGGTGCCTGCGCGCCAAAAAGCACGGCCTCGATCACGGCTTCGGCCTCGACGCCCGCGCCGATGCCATAGGGGCGCGGTTGGACCACCAGATCGGCAAAGCGCGCACGCCCCGCCGCGATGTCATTGACCATGCCGAGCTGGGTGACCATCGACTCTACGCTATAGCGCAAGTCAGAGAACTGCTCTGCGATGGCGGCGTTGGCGGCCTTTTCAATGGCTTTGGCATCTTCCGCTGCGCGTTCAAGCCCGGCCTCGATCATGATCGGGCTGGCGCCAAGATAAGAGTAGCCGATCTGCGTGCGATCAATCCCAAGCGCAAGGATATCAAGATGCGCATCCAGTTCACGTGCCAGCCGCGCCGCAGAGCTGATCGCCAGTTCGGCCTCGGCGGGGTTGGTCAAAATTGTCAGAATGGATTTGTAGGTCATATGCATGGTTCCTTTGGTTGAGGATACTGCGTCAGCATGTCACCATTTAAGAGGATGAACTTTGATGTCGATCAAGCTATAGTTTTAACAAGTTGATATGGATCAAGGCTGTATCATGCTGCGACTGCAAAAACGGGAACGGTCAGAATGTTCTGAGAGGAAAGCGAATCGCAATCGCTAGAGCTCAGGCGAGACGAAGGGACGCAAAATGTGGGATTACGTTAAATTGGTCGTGTACGGCCTGATCGCGGTGCTTGCCGCGATTGGGGCGAATTATGCACACGACGCTGCTTATATGATAAACGCGTGGGTGGTGATGTTTGCCGCCGCGATTGCCTTTGTTTACGAGCTTCGGCACGTGGGCGAAGTCAGGGTTCATCCGCAAAACGAATATATGGACGATGTGGTCCGTGCAGGGGTGATCGCGACAACCTTTTGGGGTGTTGTCGGTTTCCTTGTCGGGGTCATCATCGCATTTCAGCTGGCATTTCCGTCGCTGAACCTTGGGAATATCACCGAGGGCGCGCTGAATTTTGGTCGTTTGCGGCCATTGCACACCTCGGCTGTTATCTTTGCCTTTGGCGGCAACGCGCTGATCATGTCGGCGTTTTACGTTGTGCAGCGGACGTCGGGCGCGCGGCTTTGGGGCGGCAACCTTGGTTGGTTCGTGTTCTGGGGCTGGCAGCTGATGATCGTGCTGGCCGCGACGTCTTATCTGGCTGGCGGCACGCAGTCGCGTGAATATGCCGAGACGGTTTGGTACATCGACTGGTGGATCGTTGTGGTCTGGCTGGCGTTTTTGGCCGCCTTTGTTGGCACTTTGGTCAACCGCAAAGAGCCGCATATCTATGTGGCGAACTGGTTCTACCTTGCCTTCATTATCACCATTGCCCTGCTGCATGTGGTGAACAACCTGCAAGTACCGGTTTCGATGGTTTCGTCGCAGTCGGTTGCGGTGTTCTCGGGCGTGCAGGACGCGATGGTGCAGTGGTGGTATGGCCACAACGCTGTGGGCTTTTTCCTGACGGCGGGTTTCTTGGGCATGATGTACTACTTCGTGCCAAAGCAAGCCGAGCGTCCGGTCTATAGCTATAAGCTGTCGATCATCCACTTTTGGGCGCTGATCTTCCTTTATATCTGGGCGGGTCCGCACCACCTTCACTATACCGCGCTGCCGGAATGGGCTTCGACGCTGGGTATGGTCATGTCGATCATCCTGTGGATGCCGTCTTGGGGTGGCATGATTAACGGTCTGATGACGCTTTCGGGCGCATGGGACAAGCTGCGCACCGACCCGATCATTCGGATGATGGTGATCTCGATCGGCTTTTACGGCATGTCGACCTTTGAAGGTCCGATGATGTCGATCAAGTCGGTGAACTCGCTGTCGCACTATACGGACTGGACGATTGGTCACGTGCACTCTGGTGCGCTTGGCTGGAACGGCATGATCACCTTTGGCGCGCTGTACTTCCTCACCCCGCGCCTGTGGAACCGTGAGAGCCTGTACAGCCTCAAGCTGGTGTCGTGGCACTTCTGGTTGGCGACGATTGGCATCATTCTTTATGCCTCGTCGATGTGGGTAACTGGGATCATGGAGGGCCTGATGTGGCGCGAAGTTGATGCCAATGGCTTCCTTGTGAACGCTTTTGCGGACACCGTGGCAGCTAAGTTCCCGATGTATGTGGTGCGTGGCACCGGTGGCCTGATGTATTTGGCTGGCGGCTTGATCATGGCCTATAACCTGTGGATGACGGTGCGCGCGCAGCCTGTAAAGGCAGCGATCAACGCGAACAACGCCGTTCCTGCTGAATAAGAAAGGGCAGGAAAATGGGAATTCTTGACAAACATAAGGTCATTGAAACCAACGCGACGCTCTTGCTGGTGTTGAGTTTCATCGTGGTCTCTATCGGCGGTATCGTTGAAATCGCGCCTCTGTTCTACTTGCAGAACACCATCGAAAAGGTGGAGGGGGTTCGCCCCTACACGCCTTTGGAACTGGCGGGGCGGGATGTCTATATCCGTGAGGGCTGCTACGTTTGCCACAGCCAGATGATCCGCCCGATGCGGGACGAAGTCGAGCGGTATGGCCACTATAGCTTGGCTGCGGAATCGATGTATGACCATCCGTTCCAGTGGGGCTCTAAACGCACGGGGCCAGATTTGGCGCGTGTCGGCGGGCGCTATTCGGACGCGTGGCATGTCGATCACCTGAGCAATCCACAAGCCGTTGTGCCTGAATCAGTGATGCCAAAATATGCCTTCCTGTCTGATGCAGAAATCGACGGTCGCTATATTCAGGACATCATGAAGACGCACCGTATCGTTGGCGTGCCATATACCGACGACGACATGGAGAATGCGGTTGCGGACTTCAAAGCGCAGGCGGATCCAAACGCCGATACGGCTGGCTTGGAAGAACGCTATAAAAAGGTCAACGTCGCCAACTTTGACGGTCAGCCTGCTTTGACCGAGATGGATGCGCTGATCGCTTATCTTCAGGTTCTGGGCACGATGGTCGACTTCTCGACCTTCATTCCAGATCCATCACGATAGGGGGCGCAGATGGAAACCTACACCTTGATGCGTGAAATTGCCGATAGCTGGGTGATGCTGGCGATGTTTTCGATCTTCATCGCGGTTGTGGTTTGGGCCTTTCGGCCCGGGTCACGCCCCGTGCATGACGACATCGCCAACTCGATCTTTCGGCACGAAAAGAAACCCGCTGCGGAGGCTGTTTCAACCCCAGCCGCACGCCAGCAAACCGAGGAGGCGTAATCATGTGCGCCAAGCAAGTTAAAAAGGCCGAACGCGAGGTCAAAACCACAGGTCACAGCTGGGACGGGATCGAGGAATTCGACAACCCGATGCCGCGCTGGTGGGTCTGGGTGTTTTATATCTGTATCGTTTGGGGCATTGGCTACACCATCTTTTATCCCGCATGGCCTTTGATTAATGGTCACACGCAGGGCATCTACGGGTCAACCGAGCGGTCCAACGTCGCGGCCGAGATCAAGCGCTTTGACGACGCCAACGCGCCGATCAAAGCAAAGCTGGTCGCAGCGGACCTTGCCTCTATTCCTGGCAATGACGAGCTGAAAACCTTTGCGGATTCGGCAGGGGCATCGGTGTTCAAGAACAACTGCGCGCAGTGCCACGGCTCTGGTGCGGCAGGGGTTCAGGGCAAGGGCTATCCGAACCTGTTGGACAACGACTGGCTCTGGGGCGGTGATATGGAGTCGATCCACACCACCATCGCGCATGGTATCCGTAACGTGACGGACTCTGACGCGCGCTATTCCGAGATGCCAAAGTTTGGCGTCGATGGCCTGCTTGAGAAAGAGCAGATCGCCGAAGTGGTCGAGCATGTTCTGGCGATTTCGGGCCAAGACCATGATGCCACGCTGGCAGCGGCTGGGGCGACGGTCTTTGCCGAAAACTGTGCCGCTTGCCACGCCGAAGACGGCAAGGGGGACCGCACACAGGGCGCACCTAATCTGACCGATGCGATCTGGCTCTATGGCGGCTCGCGCGAGACGATCAACTACACAGTGGTCAACGCCCGCTTTGGCGTGATGCCAAACTGGAACGAGCGTCTGTCCGAAGACGAAATCCGCGCCGTGGCGACCTATGTCCACAGCCTTGGTGGCGGCGAATAAGCGATTGTGCGGGGGCGGTTTGCCGCCCTCGCGCCTCTCTATGCGGCTTGGCCGCAGACCAAAGCGCCCGATGCGGCGGATTTGTCGCAGGCGCAAAGGTGCATCGGCGATGTTCGTTTGATCCAAGTCAATGTAGATCAGGCCGCGCGCGCAAATAAGGGCACAAGCCCTAACAATGTCGGAGAAACCTCCTGTGACGACGCCAGACCATGAACCTCAGAGCCTCTATGCCGCCCGCGAGCCGATCTTTCCGCGCCGTGTAAAGGGCAATTTCCGCACCCTGAAGTGGTGGCTCTTGGGGCTGATGCTTGGGATTTACTATGTCACGCCGTGGATTTGCTGGGACCGTGGGCCGGCTCTGCCCGATCAGGCGGTGCTGATTGATATGGCGAACCGCCGGTTCTTTTTCTTTATGATCGAGATCTGGCCCTATGAGTTCTATTTTGTCGCGGGCTTGCTGATCATGGCGGGCCTGGGGCTGTTTTTGTTCACCTCGGCGGCGGGGCGGGTGTGGTGTGGCTATGCCTGTCCGCAGACCGTTTGGACCGACTTGTTCATTCTCGTCGAGCGTTGGGTCGAGGGCGACCGCAACGCACGCATCCGTCTGCACCGGCAGAAGTGGGATGCTGAAAAGATCCGCAAGAACGGGATCAAATGGACGCTCTGGCTGTTGATTGGCTTGGCGACCGGCGGGGCTTGGGTGTTCTATTTCACCGATGCGCCGACGCTGTTTAACGATCTGCTGCACGGCACCGCGCACCCTGTCGCCTACACGACGATGGCGGTTTTGACGGCGACGACATTTTTCTTCGGTGGTTTTGCGCGCGAACAGATTTGCATTTATGCCTGCCCATGGCCGCGGATTCAGGCGGCGATGGTTGACGAAGATACGCTCACAATCGGCTATCGCGACTGGCGCGGCGAGCCTCGCGGTAAGGCCAACGTCGAGGGCAATGGCGACTGCATCGACTGTATGGCTTGCGTGAACGTCTGCCCGATGGGGATTGATATTCGCGATGGTCAGCAAATGGCCTGCATCACCTGCGGCCTGTGCATTGACGCCTGCAATGATACGATGGACCGTATCGGCAAGCCGCGCGATTTGATCAGCTATATGGCGCTGACCGACGAGACCCGCGAGCGGGCAGGCAAGCCGCCCAAGTCGGTTTGGGCACATGTATTCCGGCCTCGGACTATTCTTTATACGTCGCTCTGGGCGGGTGTTGGCATTGCTTTGGTGGTTGCGCTTTTTGTGCGGGCGGACATTGATGTTAACGTAACCCCCGTGCGCAACCCACAATATGTGACGCTTTCGGATGGCTCTATCCGCAATACCTATGATTTGCGGTTGCGCAACAAGCACGGCGAGGCGCGCTGGTTTACCTTCTCGGCCACCTCTGAGGCGACCTTTGTTCTCAGTATGGACGGCACACAGGGGCTGAAAGTCTTGGTGCCTGCCAATGAGACCAAGACGCAGCGCCTGTTTGTGACCGCGCCTGTCAACAGCATTGGCGCGACCCAAGAGCGCACGGAACTGCGTTTCTGGATTCAAGACATCGGCACAGAAGACAGCCCCGGCACCGAGCGGGTTTCTCACGACACTGTATTTTTTGGAAAGGGCAAGTAGACCATGTCGAATATTGCGCCGAACTATATGCCAAGCACCCTCTTGATCTTGGCCGTCGTCGCGGGGATTGGCCTCTATCTTGTCAGTCTGGGCTGGCTTTTGTTTCGCAAAAGCATCACGGGCCCCAAGTTCCTGCTCTTCATGGTGGGGGCTTTTGGGCTGATCATCACGGTGAATTTGGTTTTGGCCTTCAAAGCGTCTAGCACCTTTCCTGGGCTAGAGGTCGACAATTCCTATGTCGCGAGCCAGACCTTTGACGCGGACAAACATGCGCAGCAGGCCTTGGGCTGGGTGTTGACACCCAAGTATGATGCCGCGGGGTCGACGCTTGATCTGGCCTTTACCGATGCCAAAGGGGCTGCGGTCACTGTGCGCAGTCTGATGGTGGTGGTGGGGCGTCCGACCGAGGCCAAGGACGATATGCAGCCGCGTTTTGTGCAAGAGGCGGGCGTTTATCGGGCCGTTGCGCAGCTTAACCCCGGCAAGTGGATGATGCATGTCGAAGCGCGGGCCCAAGACGGCACCTTGTTTCGCCAGCGGCTTGACCTGTTTGTAAAGAGCTAGCCATGAGCTTGGTTGAACCCTTTGAGCCAGAGCGGGGCGGTTTCGCGGCTTGCCCTGCTTGTGTAGTGGGCCCCGCGGCACAGGCTTTGGCCGCGAGCGAGGTCGCCAAGGCGCGGCTGATGCTGTCGCTGCCGACGGCGCATTGTGCGGCCTGCATCTCGACGGTCGAGTCGGCGGTGTTGGCGGCCAAAGGGGTGAGGTCAGCGCGGGTGAACCTGACGCTGCGACGGCTGTCGGTCGAGGCCGAGCCAGAGGTGACCGCCGAGGATATGATCGCGGTTTTACAAGGGGTTGGCTATGAAGCTCACGAGCTTGACCCTGGTTTGCTCAGCAGCACCGAGACCGACCGACAGGGGCGCGAGCTGTTGATGCGGCTTGGCGTTGCGTTCTTTTCAATGATGAATGTGATGCTGTTGTCGGTGGCGGTTTGGTCAGGGGCCGAGGCCGCGACGCGGGATATGTTCCACTGGATTTCGGCGTTGATCGCGATACCGACGGTGATTTTTGCGGGTCAGCCGTTTTTTAAATCGGCTTGGGCGTCGCTGCGTGTGGGGCGGTTGGGCATGGATGTGCCGATCTCGCTGGCGTTGATTTTGGCTTCGTCGATTTCGTTGTTCGAGACGATCGAAAGCGGCCATCACGCCTATTTTGATGCGGCGGTGATGCTGTGTTTTTTCCTGCTTTTGGGGCGGTATCTGGACCATCGCACGCGAGCGGTCGCGCGATCGGCAGCAGAGGAGCTGGCGGCGCTTGAGGTGCCGCGCGCGCGGGTCTTGGTCGATGGTGTCGAAGAAGATCGCGCGATTTCGTTGATTGTGGCGGGGGATTTGGTGCGCGTTCGGCCCGGTGGTCGGATGCCCGTGGACGGCGTGATTGTCGAGGGCACCTCCGAGGTGGACCGCTCGCTTTTGACGGGCGAGAGCCTGCCGGTTTTTGCCACTGTTGGCGGGCAGGTCGCGGCGGGTGAGGTCAACTTGACGGGGCCGTTGACCGTTCGGGTGACGGCAGCGGGGGCGCAGAGCAGCCTGCACCGTATGGCCGATTTGGTCGCGGTGGCAGAGTCTGCGCGCACCAAATACACCAGTTTGGCCGAGCGTGCGTCGTCGTGGTATTCGCCGCTGGTGCATCTGTTGTCGTTCTCGGCCTTTGGGTTTTGGCTGTGGAAAACCGGTGGCGATGTGCGCTTTGCGGTGAATATTTCGGCTGCGGTTTTGATTATCACCTGCCCCTGCGCATTGGGCTTGGCGGTGCCTGCAGTGGTGACTTCAGCCAGTGGCAAGCTGTTTCGCAAGGGGTTGCTGATCAAGGATGGCACCGCGCTCGAGCGTTTGGCGCAGGTCGATACGGTGGTGTTTGATAAGACTGGCACGCTGACGTTGGGCGTCCCAGAGCCTACGAATTTGGCCGATCACAGTCCGGCAGTTCTGGCTGTGGCGCAGGCTGTGGCAGCAGGATCGTCGCATCCTTTGGCGCGGGCCTTGGTGGCGGCTTTGGCGGGCAAAGTCGCGGCGGTCGCGGTGACAGAGCTGCGCGAGGTGCCGGGCTACGGGATTGAGGCGTTGGTTGACGGCGACCGCGTGCGGCTTGGGCGGGCAGAGTGGGTTGGCGGCGATGTGCCTTTGGGCGATGCGACGGTCAGCTGTCTGTCCTTCGGTGGCGCGGTGCATGTGTTCAGCTTTGCCGATCAGATCAGACCAGGGGCAGAGGCTGCGATTGCCGCGCTCAAGTCGCAGGGCAAGGCGATCCACTTGATTTCGGGCGACCGTGCTGGGCCAGTGTCCGATCTTGCGGCGCGGCTGGGGATTGCCGATTGGACCGCGAATGCTCTGCCCGCCGAAAAGCTGGCAGCAGTGCGGGCAATGACGGACGCGGGGCGCGTGGTCTTGATGGTGGGCGACGGGTTGAATGATACCGCAGCGCTTGCGGCGGCTTCGGTGTCGATCAGCCCCGCCTCGGCCTTGGATGCGGCGCGGACGGCCTCGGATATTGTGCTGTTGGGGCAGGATATGACCGCGATTGGCGATGCTGCGCGGATTGCAAGTCAGGCCAAGCGGCGGATCCTTGAGAATTTTGGCCTGTCGGCGGGTTATAACGTGATCGCTGTGCCGATTGCGCTGATTGGTTTGGCGACGCCATTGGCTGCGGCCTTGGCGATGTCTTTGTCGTCGATTACGGTGTCACTGAACGCCCTGAGGTTGAAGTAATGGAAATCCTGACGATCCTGATACCTGCGTCGCTGTTTCTTGGATTTTGTGGATTGGCGGCTTTTATCTGGGCGCTGAAGGGCAAGCAGTTTGACGATCCGTCAGGCGATGCCAACCGGATTTTGATGAAGGATTGGGACGACCACCCCAAGCCCTAACCGCTTAGGCCCGCCCCGAGGTCGCCGAAAGCGACAGCGGGTCGATGCCCATGCCGCGCAGTGCACCTGACCATTTGTCGGCATCTGAGGTGTCAAAAATCAGCGCCTCATTCGGGTCAACGGTCAGCCAGTCATTGCGACCGATCTCGCTTTCCAGCTGCCCCGGACCCCAGCCCGAATACCCCAGCGCGAGCAGGGCTTGCGCGGGGCCTTCGCCATTTGCCAGCGCCTCAAGCACATCAAGCGTGCCCGTCATGCCATAACCGCCCTCGATATGCATTGTCGTTCCCGCCGATTTGTAATCGGGCGAGTGCAGCACAAAGCCACGGCTGCGCTCCACTGGGCCGCCAAAGTGCACGACGATCTCGCGGTTGTCGCCCGATCTGGTGATGTTGAGGTTTTCAAGCAGACCGTCAAAGTTCAGGTTCTGCACGGGTTTGTTGATGATGATGCCCATCGCGCCGTCATCAGAATGGGCGCAGAGCAGGATAACCGCGTGTTCAAAGCGGGGATCTTGCATCGCGGGCATAGCGACGAGCAGTTTGCCGACAAGATCCATGGAATCGGGCCTTTTGATATGCATAAGGTTAAGATGGGGGCTCAAGCGCCTCGGCTCAAGGGAAATATTGCGTTGATGGTCAAAAGCGCGTGTCCGCACAGGGGCTTGCGCGATCACGGGCGCGTTTTTTGACCCGCAGCGGCTATCGAGCGAACGTGATTTCCTATTGCGCGCCTATTGGCTATCCTGTGGCGATGAAGCATTTTCTGATTCCTACATCCCGTAAAGTGGCGCGTCATTTGGGCGCGGTTGTTGTGGCGCTTGGGCTTTGCGGTGCGCAGGCTGTGCAGGCCAGAACGGGCGAGGATGTGGTCTCGGCAGAGCTGTTGCCAGGATGGCAGACCAAGAATGGCCAGCACATGGCCGCGCTGTCGTTGCAGCTGTTGCCCAAGTGGAAAACCTATTGGCGCAGCCCGGGCGATGCGGGAATTCCACCAGAGTTTAACTGGTCCGGCTCGCAGAACGTGAAGTCGGTGCGGGTGCTTTGGCCTAGCCCATCAGTGTTTCACTCTAACGGGATGCGTACGATCGGCTATCACGACGCGGTGGTTTTGCCGCTTGAGGTGGTGCCGATTGACCCAAGCAAGCCCGTGCAGCTAAAGGCCCAAGTCGACATGGGCGTGTGCAAGGATATCTGCGTGCCTGCGCAGATCGACGTGCAGGGGCTTTTGGGCGGGATTGGCCAGAAAAGTGGCGCGATCTCGGCCGCGCTCCACGATCTGCCACAAGAGGCGCGCGCTGCGGGGTTGGGTAAGATTTCCTGTAGTGTTTCGCCTGTGTCGGACGGATTGCGGCTGACGGCGTCGATGGTTTTAGCGGTGCAGGGGTCAGAGGAAACCGTGGTTTTCGAGGCACGTGACCGCTCGATCTGGGTGTCCGAGGCAGAAACGTCGCGCTCTGGGAACGTGCTGACGGCTTCGGCTGATTTCGTGGCGAGCGGTGGCGCGGCCTTTGCGCTGGATCGTTCTGGTGTGACGGTGACGGTGCTGCATGAAGGCGGTTCCGTCGAGATTAAAGGCTGCCCCGCGCCTTAGGCGTTTAGTTTTGCCTTGAGCGACAACAGATCGGCCCAAGCGTCACGCTTGGCCGTAGGGTTGCGCAGCAGGTGGCTTGGGTGCGCCATCGGCAACGCGGGCTTGTCAAAGGCAGTAGCCCAAGCGCCGCGGTGGCGCAGGATGCCCGTCTGGTTGAGCCCGAGTTCAAGCGCGGAATTTCCCATCAAAACAACGGCGCGCGGATTGGTCAAAGCGATGTGGCGCGCGATGAACGGGCGCATCATTGCGATCTCTTGCGCGTTCGGCTCGCGGTTCGGCGGGCGCCATGGCATCACCGGCACGACATAGACCGCCTGCGCTGCGTCGTCGGAATTGCGCGCAAGGCCAATCGCCTCGAACATGCGGTCAAGCATCTGCCCTGCGCGGCCCGTACAGGGGCGGCCCTCGCGGTCTTCTTCAACCGTGGGCGCGTCGGTCAGGATCAGCACAGGTGCCTTTGGGTTGCCATCCGAGAACACCAGATTGCGGGCGCCACGCTTGATGTCGCAATGCTCGAACCGCGCAAGGGCCTCGCGCAGATCGTCAAGCGATTGCGCACCAGCGGCGGCGACATGTGCGGCGGAAATGCCGATTTCGGGCGCGGGCGGCGCATCGGGGTTGTGGCGCGGCGTGTTCACCTTGGGCGGCGGCGGGGCTTTGACAGGGTCGGGCAGCTTGACCGGTTCAGGCAGGTCATAGCGATCAAGGGGGGATTCGCCGATCAGGTCGGTCACGCCAAGATCGACCTGCCACGCAAGCGCAGCCAGCGCGGCGTGCCAATCATTTGCGATGTCGGTCTCGATTCCCATTCCTGCAAGGTAAGCGGTGGGGGGGGCAGGGACAAGCCGACTTGTCGTTGAGGCGCAGGCTTTCTATAAGCGGGGAAACACAAGGAGATGCCAATGTCCTTCCGCGCGCGCCACCTGCTTGGGATCGAGCAACTTTCGCCCAGCGAGATCACCACGATTTTGGATTTGGCCGATCGCTATGTTGACCTGAACCGTCGCACCGTCAAATCTTCGGATGCGTTGGCGGGTCTGACGCAGATCAACATGTTTTTCGAGAATTCAACGCGGACGCAGGCGAGCTTTGAGCTGGCGGGCAAGCGCTTGGGCGCGGATGTGATGAATATGTCGATGGCCTCTTCCAGCGTAAAGAAGGGCGAGACGCTGATCGACACCGCGATGACGCTGAACGCGATGCATCCCGACCTGTTGGTGGTGCGGCATGGCGCGTCAGGCGCCGTCAATCTGCTGGCCGAAAAGGTCAACTGCGCGGTGCTGAACGCGGGCGACGGGCGGCACGAGCATCCGACGCAGGCTTTGCTTGATGCGCTGACCATTCGGCGGGCAAAGGGACGGATTCAGCGGCTGACCGTCGCGATCTGCGGGGATATTGCGCACAGCCGTGTTGCGCGCTCTAACCTGATTTTGCTGGGGAAAATGGAAAACCGGCTGCGGCTGGTCGCGCCGCCAACCTTGATGCCCGCAGGTGTCGAGCATTTCGGCTGCGAGCTTTATGACGATATGAAAAAGGGGCTTGAGGGCGCCGATGTCGTGATGATGCTGCGCCTGCAAAAAGAGCGGATGGATGGTGGCTTTATCCCGTCCGAGCGCGAATATTATCACCGCTATGGTTTGGACGCGGAAAAGCTGTCCTTTGCCAAGCCCGACGCGATCGTTATGCACCCCGGTCCGATGAACCGCGGGGTCGAGATCGACGGCGAGTTGGCCGACGACATCAACCGCTCGGTGATCCAAGATCAGGTCGAGATGGGGGTCGCAGTGCGGATGGCGTGCATGGACCTATTGGCGCAAAACCTGCGGGCCGAACGTGGGGCAAAGGCAGTCGGGGCGGTGGTGTGAACGCGCTTATTCCCGATCAGATGTATGGCGCGCCTGCACCGCTGGACAGCGATGAAAGCGTGCTTGCGCGCTTTGCGCCCGATGCCAGCAGCTATTGGCGCATCCATGCGATTATGGCGCTGATCGCGGGCATTCTGGCGGGGCTCGTACTGGTTTACATGGGCAATCCTGACCCTTGGGTTGGCGCCCGTTGCGGCCGTGATTGCGATTGCGCTGCGGGCGTTTTACCTGCGATCCGAGATTTTCGCCGAAGAGTGGCGGCTCACCGAGCGGCGCTTGCTGGGGCCAGCGGGGCGGATTGCGCCGCTGTCAAGCATTCGTCTGGCACGGCCATTCTTTGGCGCGGTGCAGATCGTGATGCAGGGCGGCGACAAGCATCTTATCAAGTATCAAGCTGATCCGGCGGCGGTTGTCGCGCAGATCATGGAGGCACGCACATGAGCGATGAAGACCGCAAACCGACCAAGGCCGAGATGCGCACAGGCGGCAGGGTCGCGACAGTGGTGCTGGTCTTGCTGGCGCTGTTCACCCTAGGCTTTGTGTGGATGTCGGGCTGATGCGCCACGGCTTCCACGGCTCTTCCCCTATTCCACAGGCGCGGCGGTTCTGTCCGACTTTGCGCCACGTTCAGCAAGAGGCACAATGACCCTGCATCTGACCAACGCCCGCCTGATCAACCCTGAGACCGGAACCGATGCTTTGGGGTCTTTGACCATCCATGACGGGCTGATCGTGGCGATCAACGATCCCGCTCCCGAGGGTGTGGCCGAGGTCGATTGCGGCGGGCATTGCTTGGCGCCTGGCATCATTGATATCGGCGTCAAGATTGGCGAACCGGGCGAGCGGCACAAGGAAAGCTTTCGCTCGGCTGGGCTTGCGGCGGCGGCAGGTGGGGTGACAACGATCATCGCGCGGCCTGACACCTCGCCTGCGATCGACACGCCAGAGACGCTGGAGTTCGTGACGCGCAAGGCCAGTGAAGCGCGGGTGCGCATCCGTCACATGGCCGCGCTGACCAAAGGGCGTGCGGGCCATGAGATGACCGAGATCGGCTTTCTCTTGGATGCGGGGGCGGTGGCCTTTAGCGATGTGTTCAATGTGTCAAACGATACCAAGGGTTTGGGGCGGGCGCTGACCTATGCGCGCTCGCTTGGGGCTTTGGTGATTGGGCATCCTCAAGAGCCGGGGCTGTCGGCGGGGGCTTCGGCGACCAGCGGCAAGTTCGCATCCTTGCGCGGGATCCCGGCGGTGTCGTCGATGGCCGAGCGGATGGGATTGGACCGCGATATCGGTTTGGTCGAGATGACGGGTGTGCGTTATCATGCCGATCAGATCACCACGGCGCGCAGTCTGCCTGCGCTGGAACGGGCGAAGGCCAACGGATTTGCGGTGACGGCGGGGGTGTCTATTCACCACCTGACCCTGAATGAGATTGACGTTGGCGACTATCGCACCTTCTTCAAGTTCACGCCACCGTTGCGGTCGGAAGAGGACCGTTTGGCGATGGTGCAGGCGGTGGCCGAGGGGGTGATCGATATCATCGGCTCGTTCCATACGCCTGCGGACGAAGAGAGCAAGCGCCTGCCGTTCGAGGATGCGGCCAGCGGCGCGGTCGGGCTTGAGACGCTGCTGCCCGCAGCGCTTCGGCTTTATCATGCCGAGCAGATGGATTTGCCAAGCCTGTTCCGCGCAATGTCGCTGAACCCTGCCAAGCTGTTGGGCTTGGCGCAGGGGCGTTTGGCGGTCGGGGCGCCTGCGGATTTGGTGCTGTTTGACCCCTATGCGCCTTATCTTTTGGACCGCAGCAAGCTGCACTCGAAATCGAAGAACACCCCCTTTGACGGTTGTCGGATGGAGGGTAAGGTTCTGGCAACCTATGTGGGCGGTGCCCAAGTGTTTCAAGGATAATCCATGACCGAGATGTTTTCGTCGCCCCTAGGCTTGGGGATCGTAGCGGTTCTGTCCTATCTGTTGGGGTCGGTGCCATTTGGTTTGGTGATCACGCGGGCGCTGGGATTGGGCGATTTGCGCAAGATCGGCTCGGGCAATATTGGCGCGACGAATGTGTTGCGCACGGGCAATAAGCCTGCGGCTTTGGCGACGTTGGTGTTGGATGCGGGCAAGGGCGGCATTGCGGTGCTGATCGCGCGGATGCTGGTTGGCGAGGGGGCCGCGCAGATTGCGGGGCTTTGCGCGTTTCTGGGGCATCTTTACCCGATCTGGCTTGGCTTTAAGGGCGGCAAGGGGGTCGCGACGTTTTTGGGCACCATGCTGGCTTTGGCTTGGCCAGTGGGGCTTGCGTGCTGTGCGGTTTGGGCGGTGGTTGCGGCGGTGACGCGGATATCGTCGCTGTCGGCTTTGGTCTCGGCGGCGAGTGCGGGGATTTGGTTGCTGGTCTTTGGGCAGGGGCAGTTGTTGGTCTTGGTGTTTGTCTTGACGCTGCTGGTGTACATCAAACATTGGCCGAATTTGCAGCGGATCAAGGCGGGGACGGAGCCGAAGATTGGGGCGAAGAAGTCTTAGTCAGGCCGCGTTAAGATGAGTATTTGAGCCAGTATGAAAGCGGCTCTGCTGCGATGGACTGAAAAAGCCGCCCGAGTGGGGCGGCTTTTGTTATAGGCTTGACGCCTCATAGATCGGGGTGAGGCTGGCACCCCATGTGCCGTGATAATCGCGCAGCCAGCGATCGGCTTGGGTGGTGCCGGATTTGAGGCTGTGGGTCAGCGGCGCGAGGAATACCTCTTCGCCATGGCCGCGGGCTTGTAGGCCGGCTTGCGACAGTTTGGTCGCGGCACGAGCGAGGTCGAGCATTTTGACGTCCCCCGCTTCGGCTTGCAGGCCTGTTTCAGATGCGGCGATGCGCAGGGCTTCGCGGGTGTCGGCGGTGAAGTCTTTGACCAGATCCCAAGCGGCATCGAGTGCGGTTTGGTCATACATCAACCCAACCCAGAAAGCCGAGAGCGCGTTGATGTGGGCTTGGTCGCCGCAATCTGCGCCGCGCATCTCGATGTATTTTTTAACGCGCGCTTCGGGGAAGACCGTCGTCATATGGTCGGCCCAGTCGGACAGGGTCGGCTTTTCTCCCGGCAGGGCGGGGAGGTTTCCGTCAAGGAAGGCGCGGAAGGACTGGCCGAGTGCGTTGATATATTTACCATCGCGGTAGACGAAATACATTGGCACATCGAGCACCCAATCGACATAGCGTTGGAAGCCCATGCCATCTTCGAACGCCCAAGGCAGCATGCCGGTGCGGGTGTTATCAAGGCCGCGCCAGATGCGCGAGCGCCATGACTTGTGGCCGTTGAGTTTGCCGTCAAAGAACGGGCTTGAGGCGAAGAGCGCGGTGGCCACGGGCTGCAACGCAAGGGCGACGCGCAGCTTTTGCACCATGTCGGATTCCGATGCGAAGTCGAGGTTCACCTGAACGGTCGAGGTGCGATACATCATCTGCGTGCCATGGGTGCCGACGCGGCCCATATAGTCGGTCATCAGGCGGTAGCGGCCTTTTGGCATTACGGGCATCGTCTCGTGCGACCATTCGGGGGCGGCACCGATGCCCATGAACTTGACGCCCATCGGCTCTGCGATGGAGCGGACCTCGTCGAGGTGGTTTTGCAGCTCTGCCGCGATCTCGTGCAGGGTGGTCAGCGGCGCGCCCGATAGCTCGAACTGGCCGCCCGGTTCCAGCGAGACGTTCGCGCCGTTGCGGGTCAGGCCAATGACGTTGCCGCCTTCGGACACGGGCGTCCAGCCGTAGCGTTGTTCCAGTCCTGCAAAGATCGCCGAAATCGAGCGGTCGCCGGCATAGGGCAGCGGCGCGCGCGTATCGGTGAGCCAGCCGAATTTCTCATGCTCGGAGCCGATGCGCCATTCGGATTTGGGCTTGCAGCCCGAGGCCATGTACTCTGCGAGTTGAGCGAAGTTTTCGATCGGGCCGCCGCCGGACTGTGGAATCGACATGGGCGCACCCCTTTTTCGTGTTTCTGGCCGGATTAGGTGTCTTGCCCATGGGATTAAGTCAAGGGTTGCGAGCTAAACTGAACGCAGTCGGCTGGAAATATTTTTGTGATCAGTGGTTGGTCGTGACGCCTGTGCCACGGCGGCGCCAGACGAGGCGCACCTCGGGTGTGTCGGTGCGCAGGGGCAGAGCCGAGGCGGTGGCGGCGGGCGTGAGGGCGTCGACCAGCGTGGCGGTGTTCATCTCGGGCAGGCTGGAAAAAGCGTCGAACAGGGTCTCGGCCCCGCTTGCGTCGATGGGGATCAGCAGGGCTTGGCCGTCAAGCTGTTTTAGTCGCCAGACGCGGCGGCCGCGCAGGGTGAGCAGGCGGATCTCGGCAAGGTCGTTGATCGAGAGGGAGCCGCCCGCTTGGGGGGCAAGGTAGGTCACTTGGCCTTCGTCGATTTCGACCACGCCGGGGGCGGTGGTGGTTTGGGCAAAGCGCTGGCGGCGGTAGGCGAGCAGGGTCCAGCCAAGGCCAAAGGCGGTGATCGCGGCACCCAAGGGCGGCAGGATGTAGCCACCTTTGAGCATGACCCACAGGCCAAAGCCGATGATCACGCCGCCCGCGATCACTTCGCGCAGGCGGTAGGCAGCGGCGCGAAGCTCGGGGCGGATCATGCCCAATCGCCCAAGGCGGCTTGCCACAGGGTCAGGGCTGCTACGGCTGCGGTATCGGCGCGCAAGATGCGTGGGCCAAGCGACATCGGATGTACCAAGGGCTGCGCGCGCAGGCGGGTTTTCTCGTCCGCAGAGAAGCCGCCTTCGGGGCCAATCAGAATGGCCCAAGGCGCGCCGCGGGTGGTCGGCAGGCTTGGCGCTTGGCCGACCATCGCTTCATCGCACCACAGCAGGTGGCGATCCGCGGGCCAAGCTGTCAGCAGTTTATCAAGCGAGATCAACTCTGTGACTTGGGGCACCGAGGTCGCGCCGCATTGCTCGGCGGCCTCCATCGCGTGGGCTTGCAGGCGGTCTTGGCGGATGCGGTCGGCATTGGTGTGGCGGGTTTGCACCGGCATAATGCGAGCGGCACCCATCTCGGCGGCTTTCTCGACGATAAAGTCGGTGCGCGCTTTTTTGATTGGCGCAAAGATCAGCCACAGGTCGGGCGGCAGGCGCAGCGGGGCGGTTTGCACCTCGCACAGCAGGATGCCGCCGCGCTTGCCTGCCTCGGCCACGGTCGCGCGCCATTCGCCATCTCGGCCGTTAAACAGCGCCACAAGGCCGCCACGGCCAAGGCGCATGACGTTAAAGAGATAGTTGGCTTGCTCGGGCGATAACGCCACGGCTTGCCCCGCGCCCAAGGGCTGATCTACAAAGAGTCTGATTTTTGCTTCTGTCATGGTGGGAACCTATGTCTGCGATGCGCGAAATGCCAGAGGGCAGTGCTGTTTCCGATGCGCCAGTTGGCAACTGGGTGGACCGATTTGCGCCAAAGGCGACGCGGCCGTATCTGCGGCTGAGCCGGGCGGACCGGCCGATTGGCACGTGGCTGCTGTTGATCCCCTGCCTTTGGGGCATTGGCTTGGCAGCGATGGTGGATGGGTTTCGGCTGTGGGATCTGTGGCTTGTGCTGTCCTGTGGGGCAGGGGCGTTTCTGATGCGCGGTGCGGGTTGCACGTGGAATGACATCACCGACCGCAAGATTGATGCACAAGTGGCGCGCACGCGCAGCCGGCCTTTGCCGTCGCGGCAAGTGACGGTAAAGGGCGCGGTCGTGTGGATGGTGGTGCAGGCGCTGGTCTCGGCGGTCATTTTGTTCAGCTATAACAGTTTGGCGATTGGCTTGGGAGTTGGCTCGCTTGCTTTGGTGGCGATTTATCCGTTTGCCAAGCGTTTTACGTGGTGGCCGCAGGTGTTTTTGGGGCTGGCGTTCAACTGGGGGGCTTTGCTTGCCTATAGTGCACATGCGGGCGAGGTGACGGTTTCGGCGGGGCTGATCTATGGCGCAGGGATTTTCTGGACGCTGTTTTACGATACCATCTATGCGCATCAGGACACCGAGGACGACGCGCTGATCGGCGTGAAGTCTACCGCGCGGCTTTTTGGCAATGATTCGCAGCGCTGGTTGCAGGGGTTTATGATTGCCGCTGTGGTGATGATGGCGGCGGGGGTGATCGCGCTGCCTTTGCCGGCCGAACGGGTGATCGCCATGCTGGTGGCCTTGATCGGAGTTTGGGGATTTGGCCTGCATATGCTGGGGCAATTGCGCAAGCTTGATACGGCGGACCCGCAGTCGTGTATGCGAGTGTTTCGCTCGAACCGCGATGCGGGGCTGATTGCTGCGCTGTTTCTTGCCGTCGCGGCTTTCCTTTGATTGATCCTCTGGGCGCGGGGCTTTAAGGAAACTTAAGACTGCTGGTTTAGGCATGCGGTCATGGTATGTCGTTAGGCCGAGAAAATAGATCCAGTGGTGACAGCTAACCCTCTTCGCTCTTTGCAGCTTCGCGCGAAAATGATGCCGATTGCCGCGTTTGTTGGCGCGGCTTGCGTGGCGACGTTGATCGCTTGGGGGGCTGCGGTTCTGGTGGAGGGTGTGTCGTCGCGGGCGGTGACCTCGCGGCTTTTGACCGACGGCATCACCTACGCGCAGGTCGAGGCAGATGGCCTATTGCCAAGGCGCCGCCCGATGCGCCGGGAATGCAGGATCTGCGCGATGAAATCCAGACCCTCAGGAACGTACTCGACTCCCCCAAGACCAGGCACCACTGGATCGAGGAAGGCCTGCACGCGGTGCGTGATGCGGCACACGCGGTGCGCGGCGAGGTGACGCGCGACAGCGTCTACGTTGCCGAGATCGGGCGGATACTGGGCCTGTAGGCGGGCGCCGTCGCCGGCCCCAAGAAGTCTTCGCCGGGACTTCCGGAACTGCATGTACACTCTCGCGCTGGCGTTTTCATCGTGGCCGGAGTTTTTTGTTCCATGCAAGCATCATGCGCATTCGTGTCGGCCCCTGGCGCCAGATGACGACCCTGGCCACCATTTCCGCGCGCCTGCACGCCGCCGGGGTTGAACCCGGGGATTCGGACGACCTCAAGCTCAAGAAGCAGCTGCTCCTGTTTGCGATGGCCCTGATGACGGCCGCGCCGATGTGCTGGAACGCCCTGTACGGCTATTTCGGCCTGCATGTGTCGGCGGCAGTGCCGTTCGGCTACCAGGTGATCTCGCTGGCCACCCTGCTGGTTTATTTGTACACCGGCAACTTCAATTTGTTCCGCGCGGCGCAGCTGATGCTGTTCCTGTTTTTTCCGTTCGTGCTGCAGTGGAGCCTGGGCAATTTCGTCTCGGCGAGCGGGGTGGTGCTCTGGGGCCTGTTGGCGCCGGTGGCGGCGGTGCTGTTGTACAGCGCGCGCGAATCGCTGCCCTGGTTCATTGCCTACGTGGTGCTGATCGCCGCGTCGGCGGCGGCCGACAGCGCAACCGCCGGTTCCGGGGTCGCCCTGTCGGCGGCGCAACTCAAGGTCAGCATGGTGTTCTTCGCGCTCAACTTCATCGCGATGTCGAGCCTGGTGTACTTCCTGCTGCGGTTTGCCGCGGCGGAGCGCGAAAAATCGACGGCGCGCGCCGAACAGGCGCATGCCGAGCTGGCCGCCGAGCAGGAGCGCTCGGAACGCCTGCTGCTCAACATCCTGCCGAGCCCGGTAGCCGAGCGCCTCAAGCACGACAGCGGCACCATCGCCGACGGCTTCGCCGATGTCACGGTGATGTTTGCCGACATCGTCAATTTCACCGAAATTGCCGAGGGCATGTCACCGAACGCGATTTTCTCGATGCTGAACCGGATCTTCTCGTCGTTCGACGCACTGGCGGAGAAACACGGCCTCGAGAAAATCAAGACCATCGGCGACGCCTACATGGTGGCCGGCGGGCTCAACAACGACGAGTCCGAGGCCAACTATTCGGAAGCCATTGCCAACATGGCGCTCGATATGCGCGATGTCCTGTCGACCGATTTTGTGGTCAACCGGCAGCGCCTCGACATCCGCGTCGGCATCGGTACCGGCCCGGTCGTCGCAGGGGTGCTGGGCAAGAAGAAATTCATCTATGACCTGTGGGGCGACACCGTGAACATCGCCAGCCGGATCGCCGCCGACGGCACGCCCGGATTGATCCAGGTCGACGCCACCACCTATCGGCGAATTCGCAGCCAGTTCAGGTTCGAAGAGCCGCGCACCGTGCAGCTCAAGGGCAAGGGCGCGACGCCGGTGTACCGGCTGGTGGGTCGCCAGGCGCAGGCGCAGGCAGCCGGCTGACGGATACCGGCATCACGCCATGCTCAAGCTCCTGATAGCGCGCCCCAGCCCGTTTGCGCGCAAGGTAAGGATCGCCATGCGGGAAAAGGGCCTGCCCCACGAAGAGCTGATTGACAATCCGTGGCTGCCGGACACCGGTGTGGCGGAACGCAATCCGCTTGGCAAGGTGCCGGTGCTGATGCTCGACGACGGGCGCGTGGTACACGACTCGTCGGTGATCATCGAATATCTTGAGACGCTGCAGTCGCAGGTGGCGTTGCTGCCGCCGCCGGGTGAGGAACGTGTGGCGCATCGGCAGATCGAAGCGGTGGCCGATGGCGTGTGCGACGCCGTGGTGCTGCTGGTGCTGGAGCGTGCGCGCGCCACCCCCAGCGCGGACTGGAGCGCCCGGCAACGCAAGAAAGTGGAAGCGGGTTGTGCGGCGCTGGAGGATGCGCTCGGGCTGGCGCGTGAGCGCGGTCCCGGTGAGTGGTTTGTCGCCAACCGGTTCGGGCTTGCCGACATTGCGGCAGGATGCGCGCTTGGCTATCTCGACGTGCGGCTGCCGCGGTTTGACTGGCGGTCACGCCATCCGCGGCTTGCCGCGTTTTCGGCGCGCCTCGAAGCCCGGCCCGCGTTTGCGTCAACCCGCCCCGAGGCGCAGGAAATTCCGGCGCAGTAGGCAACCGTGATGCGTACATGCAACGTTTTTGGCGTGCCGCGCGGCGCGGTGCTTGGCGGCATGCCGGGGTTGCGTGTATAGTGCGGTCTCGATTTCCTGCCTTGACCCGGAACACCATGTCGCAGCGCCTTTACTTTTTCTTCTATTTTTGGAGCTACCTCAGCCACCGGCGAGCCAAGTAGAGAGAACAGCATTCGCGTTTAAACCCCATTCTCGAAAAACCGCCGGTCACTCACCGGCGGTTTTTTTTTGATCTTTGATTTGTTTTTTACCGCAAGGGAGTTTGCCATGAGCACCGAATATCAAAACGCGCCGGTTGACCGAACCTCACGTACCGACGATGAACGCATCAAACACATCATGCCCCTGCCGCCTCCCGAACACCTGATCAAGTTTTTCCCGATTGAAGGCACGCCGATCGAGACCCTGGTGGCCGATACGCGAGCGCGCATTGCCGCGTCGCTGCACGGCGATTCGGACCGCCTGCTGGTGATCATCGGGCCGTGCTCGATCCACGATCCGTTCGCCGCGGTCGAATATGCGCGCCGCCTCAAGGCGGAGCGCGACCGCTTCGCCGGCGAACTCGAAATCGTGATGCGCGTGTATTTCGAGAAGCCGCGCACCACGGTCGGCTGGAAGGGCCTGATCAACGACCCCTACCTCGACGAGAGCTACCGCATCAACGAAGGCCTGCGCATCGCGCGCGACCTGCTGGTGCGGATCAACAGCGAAGGCGTGCCGGCCGGCTCCGAATTCCTCGACGTGATTTCGCCGCAGTACATCGGCGACCTGATCGCGTGGGGCGCGATCGGCGCGCGCACCACCGAATCGCAGGTGCATCGCGAGCTCGCCTCGGGCCTGTCGGCGCCGATCGGTTTCAAGAACGGCACCGACGGCAACGTCAAGATCGCGCTCGACGCGATCCAGGCGGCGCGGCGCCCGCACCATTTCCTGTCGGTGCACAAGAACGGCCAGGTGGCGACGGTGGAAACCCGCGGCAACAAGGACTGCCATGTGATCCTGCGCGGTGGCAAGACCACCAACTACGACGCCGACAGCGTGGCGGCGGCGGTGAAGGAACTCGAGGCCGCCAAGGTGCTGCCGCGCCTGATGGTCGATTGCTCGCACGCCAACAGCGAGAAGAAGCATGAAAACCAGATCAAGGTCGCGGAAAACGTGGCAGCGCAGATCGCCGCCGGTTCGAAGTCGATTTTCGGCGTGATGGTGGAGAGCAACCTGCAGGCCGGCGCGCAGAAATTCACGCCCGGCAAGGACGACCCGGCGAAGCTCGAATACGGTCGCAGCATCACCGATGCCTGCATCGGCTGGGACGATAGCGTGAAGACGCTCGAGATTCTGGCCGGCGCGGTCAGGAAGCGCCGCAAGAAATAAAGCCCGTGATGCGGCGCCTGCAGATGGATGCGCCGGTAGAATCGGCGCATGGAGTTTTCCCCCGCAACCATGCTGGTGGCGCCGGCCATCGTGTTCGCCGGTTACGTGGTGTTCGGCATCAGCGGGTTTGGTGCCACCATCGTGATGGTGCCGGTGCTGGCGCATTTCCTGCCGATCAAGTTCGTGGTGCCGCTGTGCCTGCTGCTCGACCTCGGCGCTGCGATCCTGATGCGCGCCAACAAGGGCGGTCACGGGCGCAACAGCGGCGAGATCCGCTGGATCCTGCCCTTCATGTTTCTGGGCATGGCGCTCGGTGCCTACCTCCTCAAGGTGGCGCCGGAGCGCTGGCTGATGCTGGCGCTCGGCGCCTTCGTGGCCGGCTACGCGGCCTTGAGCCTGGTGCGCGGCAAGGGGGCGGCCGGCCGCATCGCGCGATTCTGGGGGGCGCCGATCTCGGTGGTGGGCGGCATCGGCAGCTCGCTGTTCGGCACCGGCGGCCCGGTTTATGCCATTTACATCACGCGCCGCATGCACGACCCGGGCGAGATGCGCGCCACCATGAGCACCATCATCGCGATCAGCGTGCTGGTGCGGCTGGTGATTTTTTCGGTGGCGGGCCTGCTGATCAAGCGGGAACTGGGCATCGCCGCGCTCGCCTTGTGCCTGTTCATGGGCGGTGGCCTGCTGCTCGGCATGCGCCTGCATGCGCGCATGAAACCCGAGGAGGTGCGCCGCATGGTCCATGTCCTGCTGGTGGTGAGCGGAACCTCCCTGGTGTTGCGCGCCCTGGCGATGTTGGAATAAACATGGCGCCGGAATCGATCACGCGTGGAGCCCCGCCCTTGACAAGCGCGGTGCGCGCGCGGAAGCTGACGCGACCGCCCCTGGCAGGCGCCGCAGACAATCGACACGGAGACCACGGATGACGACCAGCATGTTTCCCCAATTCGAGGCGCTCGGCAACGCCACCGGCCACGCGGAAAGGATTCGCCAGGTCACGCCGCACAACGCCCTGTTCGATGAATTCACGGTTGACGACCTGAAACAGCTGGGGCCCTACATGCAGGTCCATCGCGCGCCGGCGCGCAGCGTGATCATTTCCGAGGGTGACAAGGGCGACTTCATGATTTTCATCATTGAGGGCCAGGTCGATGTCACCAGAAGGGACCGCACCGACGTGGTCAAGCGGATCGCGGTGGTGCTGCCCGGGCAGGCGCTCGGCGCAGCGCGCAATAACGGTGATTGGTCGCATGCGCTCACTCTTGCAACGGCACGAACTGAAGTTAGAGGCACTGAGCGTAGGTGAGTTGATTGACCAGGCGAGTCTAATACTCCGTAGTGAACTGCGCGCAAGACGCACGAAATTACTGGTGGAAATACCGAAGGAACTACCTCCGGTGTGCGGTGACCGAACCCATTTGCAGCAGGTTATGCTGAATCTGATGCTCAACAGCCTGCAAGCATTCGATGAATCAACCGGTTGAAAAACGAAAGATTTTCATACGGGTCTCGCAAACAGCAGATGGTATGATTGAAATAGTTATGAGTGACAATGGCCCTGGTGTTGATCCTGAAAAGTTGCCGCTCCTTTTTGATCCGTTTTTTACTACCAAGAAAGATGGCTTGGGTATTGGTCTGGCAATATCAAAAACAATTGTCGAGATGCATGGCGGTAAAATCACAGCTGAGAAAAGCCCCCACGGCGGTGTCGAGGTTCGATTTACATTACAGACCGTGCGAGCATCGGAAACACCATCATGAGCGAACCTCTACAAATCGTCTTTGTTGTTGATGATGAACCTGCATTCCTGACATCTATGTCACGATGGCTGAATGCCTTTGGGTATTCAGTAGAGAGTTATTCTTCCGCGATGGACTTTCTCACGCAAAGGCCGAAGCAGGCCACAGGTTGTGTCATCACCGATTTGCGCATGCCCGGCATGGGGGGTATGGATTTGCAGCAGGCGCTCGCGCAATCCGGTAACCCCCTGCCTATTGTCTTTCTCTCCGGTCACGGCGATATACCCGCCAGCGTACAGGCCATGCGCAACGGTGCAGAAGATTTTCTCCTTAAAACAGCGGAAAAGGAGGCAATACTCGATGCCGTTGAGCGTGCGCTGGCGCGTGATATTTTTGAGCGTCATCAACGCCGGCATCAAAGGGGTTTACGGCAGCGCTTTGCGCCATTGACGTCACGTCAAAGCCAGGTATTGACGCACGTGCTTCGTGGAGAATTAAACAAACAGATCGCCGCTGAACTCGGTGTTGACGAGCGCTCTGTGAAGCGCCACCGCGCCAACATGATGAAAACCTGCAGGTAAATTCTGTTGCCGAACTCACACGACTCGCGGTCGAGGCGGGTGTGGTCAGCGAGAACAGAGTGACCAGGTAATGTTGGCGATGTTGCCTTCCCGGCGACATAGTCCGTCATTGGTAGTTGATGTAGTGAGGTGTTTCAGCAATTAACTTGCCTCCAGTGGATTCCTGCCCCAGAACTTGTGCTGGTGTCATCATGAACGGCTTGTCCTCTTTGAAAAAAGGCTTAAATCCGCCTGGAATTTTAGAAGCTACTCTAGATTTGTATACGTAAGTTCCCCGTCAAGTAGACAGTTCTAAATTAGAGTTTTCCAGATTGGAGGGAACGCCTACAGGGTTTCAAACAAGTTTGGAGATAAATAGAAGAGGGCTCTGCCTGGCAGAGCCCTGATCAGCTCCCTTATTTAGACGCTGTTTCATTGCAACTACTAAAAATAAGTGCAATCGCAAAGAGTGCTAAAATTATTTTTTTATTACATATGTTTGAGTATTAATTTAGTCTTTTTTATTAAGCAATACCCCAGCACCAGAGTCATCATCAAGACGAATTTTTGAAAGACCTGGATTAACTCCAATAGTATGCTCCATATGCCAATTATCTTTATCAAGCGGCGTAAACTTTCCTTGGCTTCTACTGGGAAACGAATTTCTTGTCCAGCTTTCACAGGCAATACTTCACTGTCTTTTACTACGATGTTTATTTGCATCCAAAACTGCCCCATTATTTGCACACTTTAAGTCACGTTAGTTGATAAAGCCTGGACTCGACCAGCGATAAGTTTGGAAGCCCGGTTTTTCATTTCCTTTGGCATGTAGCTGCGTTCAATATTTTTAATGATGCTGTTTTCACTCGACTTAATTTGGTTCAGGAATCTTTTCACCGGTGTTGCTGGGATATCCAGCCTGCTGGCTAGCTCTATAAAGTCTCCTGCAGTGTAGTATCCAAAATGTTCATAGTTTTTTGGTAAATTCTCCATCTGCCTCCTGGATAAAGTCCAGCGCCAGCGCGCTGCTTTTATCTGTATTCTCGAACGCGTGTGTTAAAAGTGCATCGTAGTTCGGTGTCATGCGGTCGTAGTAGACTC
>CAWJOY010000043.1:0-50462 GCA_963844505.1 uncultured Alphaproteobacteria bacterium | reverse complement strand
GCGTTGTCGCCGACCGCATAAACATGCGGCGCGACGCCTGCAGCAGACGATCGACCTTCACGCCGCGCTCCACGACACGGCCAGACCCGCCGCTTCGGCCAGTGCGGTGCGCGGACGCAAGCCGATGGCCGACAACACCAGGTCGGCATCAAGCGTCGCTGCCGTCCTGCAATTGCAGTCGGTACGAGACCCGCCCGGATTCGTGCTGCGGCGCGACACACGTCACACTGGCCACGCCCGAACCGAACCGGAACGCGACACCGGCATCCTGCAACGCTGCTGCAATGTGGCGCCGGCCACTTCGGGCAGCAGGCGCGACAGCGGCCGCTGGGCCATGTCGATCACGACCGGCTCGATGCCGCGCGCCAGCAGGTCGTTGGCAAACTCGCAGCCGATCAGGCCGGCGCCGAGGATGGCGACCGCTCGAGGCCCGCCTTCGAGTGCGTCGGCAAAACGCGCGTAGTCCTGCAGGTCATTGACCGACAGCACCGCGTGCGCGCCGTCCCCGTCCAGCGGCAGGCGGATCGGGTCGGCGCCCAGCGCCAGCACCAGGTCGCGGTAGGCGATCGACGTGCCATCGGTCAGCGTGACGGTGCGCGCCGCGGTGTCGATCGCGGCTGACCTCGGTACGGGTGCGCACGGTGGCTGGGCTGGGGATTGAGACCAAGCTAACGACCGTCGACTCTGCGCAATACAAAGAGCGCACCACGGCCTATGACTTTGATATGACGCATTATGTGCGCTCGCTTTCGCTCAGCCCTGGCAATGAGCAGATGCTCTATTGGGGGGCTTCAGGCATCACCGAGCCTGGGTCGCGCAACTGGGCGGGGATTAATTCGCCCGCGGCAGAGGCGATGATCCAAACCATGCTCTCGTCCAAAGACCCCGCCGATTTCGTCGATGCCGTACATGCGCTGGACCGTGTGTTGACGGCGGGACGCTATGTCATCCCGATTTGGTACTCGGATGTGTCGCGGCTGGCCTATGACAAGCAGTTGCATTTCCCAGCGAAATTGCCGATTTATGGCGACTGGTTGGGCTTCCAACCCGAAGTCTGGTGGTATCAGGAGTAGACGATGCGCAAAGTGATCCTTCTTGGCCTCATCATGGCTCTGACAGGCTGCAACACGATCGCGGGAATTGGCGACGATATCTCGGGGACGGCGCACAAAGTTGGCGGCATGATGAACTAAGCTTTAGGTGGCGCGGCGGGGCTGCGCCACCTAGACGCCCTTGCGCGACAGTGCTGCGGGGCGAATGATGCTGACGGAACAGGGCGCCTCTGCTGCCACTTGGGCCGCGATTGACCCCAGCGACGTGTCACCACTGTTGGGCGCATTTGCCCCGATCAGGATATGGTCTACGCGATTGGCCTGCGCAAAACCGATCAGCGCCGCCGCCGGATTGTGATCGCGCAGGATGCTGAAATTCAACCGATCAACGGGCAATTCAAGCGACCTTGCCCAAGTCTTGAGCGCGATCAGCTGCGCGGTGCTCTGTGCTGCCGCTTCGGGTGCGATGACATTCACACAAGCAATCCGCGCATCGGACGACTTTTGCAGCATCCGCTTGACCGCCAGCAACAGCTGATCGGTCAGCGGCTCGTGTGGCGGTGTCAGATCGACGGCCAGCAGATAAACGGGCGCAAGATTGATCTGGCTCGCCACCCCCAAGGGCGGCACAAAGCGCCGCAGGTCGCGCCGACGCCACCAGCGCAGTTGTACTTTCGTCCAAGGATCGCGCGCCTCTTTCAGCCCGCGCGTCGTCAAGCGCAGCTGCTGCGGATGCGTCAGGTCAAAGCCCATCTGTGCCGCCGACTGATAGCGGTCCTGCGGATCAACCTCGAGCGCGCGCAGGATGATCTCTTGCAGCCACTCGGGCGCATCGGGGCGCAAACACCGCGGCGGCTCGGGGTCTTGCCACAGCCGCGCTCGCACCGCAGCTTGGGTCTTCGGCTCGCCAAAGGGCAGCCGCCCTGTCAGCAACTGATAAATCACCACGCCCAGAGCAAAGAGGTCCGAGCGCAGATCGCGTCGTTGCCCCAAAAGCTGTTCCGGCGCGACATAGGGATAGGTGCCAAGCGTCAGCGAGAACTCTTCGGCCAAGAGGTCGGGCAGTTGGTCATGGCGCGACAGGCCAAAGTCCAGCAACACCACTTCGCCACTTGGCCGCTGCATCATGTTTTCGGGCTTGAGATCAAGGTGGATGACATTCTGGCGATGCACCGCGTGCAGTGCCTCGGTCATGGCGCGCGCAAGGTCAATCACCTCTTCCATCGGCAGGGGCGCCACCTTTGCACGTTCGTACAATGTTGACCCCGCGATTTCTTCCATGACCACATAGGGCATCGGGTCAAAGCCACCCTGCCCGATCAGCCGCGGCACATGAGGCCCCGACAGGCGTGGCAAAATCATCGCCTCGGTTTCAAAGCCGACCACCGAGGCGCTGTCCAACCCCTTGTGCAGGCGTGGCACCTTCATCACCACATTCGCAGCTTGGGCCGGATGCGACACCCGCCACAGCGTCGAAAATCCGCCACGATAGAGCTCGGCCTCAAGCCGATAGCCGTCAATCTCTAAACCGACTTCTGGGCGCTGCATGGGCTAGGTTCCTGTAATCAGGCGGCGGGCAAAGGCTTCGGGCAGTCCGACTGCGCGCGCCTTTTGCACTGTGGTATCAACGTCATAACCGATCTGGCGGAACCGCAGCGCCGCATTCGGCTGATCCCAAATCGCATAGGACGCAAGCTGCGTGCCATCGCGCGGCTGCCCAACCGCGCCCATAACCGCCAACCAGCGCCGCGAGGCCAGCAGTGGAAACGCCCCCCGCTCGGCAATCGACTGCGCGCAGACTTTGCCGTTCAGATCATGGCTATAGATGGCGGCGTGGTGTCTGTGACCGCAAAAGATCAGCCGCGCTTGGCAGGCGTCAAAGCTGCGCGCCGCAGCCGTGGCATCGCTGATCGGCTGCCACTGGTCGGGCTGATCGGCAGAGGCATGCACAAACAAAGCCTCGCCCAGCTGGATTTCAAATGGCAACTCGCCCAAGAACAGCCGCTGACGCGCGTTCAAACGGTCCAGCGTCCAGTCGATGATGCGGCGGGCGGCACTGTTGATCTTGCCTTCGGGGGCGGCAACCACGCGGTCATGATTGCCGCGCAGGCACAACGCCCCCTCGGCCACCAGTTCAGCGACACGGTCCACGCACCAAGACGGATCCGGCCCAAAGCCCACGATGTCGCCCAGAAAGACAAGCTGATCAATCTCTTGGGCGGCGATGTCGGCCAAGACGGACTCGAGGGCCTCGCGATTGGCATGAACATCCGACAGAATTGCCAGCCGCATAGATCCTCCCTCGCCCCAGTCCCCGCTTTGCACCCCTAGCCCACCTTAAACCAGCGACGTAACCCACAAAATCGTGGCGTCATCTTGCGAGAGGCTGACGACATTGTGCCCCATCGAGCCATCATAATAGGCGCTGTCGCCGCGCCGCAACTCTACTGGCTCGTAGAACTCGGTATAAAGCCGCACGATACCGGTCAAGACAAATAGAAACTCTTCGCCCTCATGGCGCACCCAGCCGTCGAAATCATCCATGCTGCGGGCGCGAATGGTGGCGCGGTAAGGCAGCATGTGCTTTTTAGTCAGACCACTGGCCAGCAGGTCGTGCTCATAGGTCGTCGTTGCATGGGCTTGGCCTTCGCCCGCTTTGGTCACGGCGATGCGGCCTGACACCTTGGGCTGCTGCGCTGGCGTAAACAGCTGCGGCACCGAGATCGCCATGCCCTGCGCCAGCTTTTTCAGCGCGTCATAGGTCGGTGACATCTGGCCGTTTTCAATCTTGGACAGGGTCGAGCGCGCAAGCCCCGCCTCGGCTGCGGCTTGCTCAAGGGTCCAGCCCTTGGCCTTGCGCAGCTCGCGCACACGGATGCCAAGGTCGAGAGGTTCGACCGTGCTGGTAGGCTCGCTCTCGCGGGCAATTCGGATCAGGCGTTTGGGATCAGCGCTCATGGCTTACGGCATAGGCCAAGGCGCGAAGGCTTGCAACAAATCCGTGTAAACTGCTTGACGAAAGCTGTCGAAACGCCAAAACAGGCAAAAAACCGAGAGGCTTCTGATGATCCGGCTTGATATTTTCTCTGACCCCGTTTGCCCTTGGTGCATGATCGGCAAGGCGCATCTTGATCGCGCCTTGGCGCAGCACCCCGAGCATCCGTTTCAAATTCAATGGCATCCCTTCCAGTTGAACCCTGACATGCCCAAAGGCGGTATGCCGCGGCCCAAGTATCTGTCTGACAAGTTCGGCGGCCCCGAGGCTGCGGCAAAGTTCTATGCCCGCATCCAAGAAGCCGCCGAAGCTGCCGGCATTTCCATCGACTTTGGTGCCATCGCGGTGATGCCGAACTCTTTGGATGCGCACCGGTTGATCCATTGGGCGGGGCTTGAGGGGCGTCAAAATGCGGTGATGGATGCGCTGTTCAAGGCCTATTGGCTGAACGCGCGCGATATTGGGGCGGCGGACGTCTTGGTCGACATCGCGGCCTCTTGTGGCATGGACGCTGCGGTGACTGCGCGGCTTTTGGCCTCGGATGCCGATGCGGATGACCTTAGCGCCCGCGATTTGGACGCACGTACCAAAGGGGTGACTGGGGTTCCGACCTTTTTAATTGCGCAGCAATATGTGGTGTCTGGCGCGCAACCGCCCGAGGTTTGGGGCAATATCATCGCGGAATTGCTTGAGAAAATTCCCGCGGTTGAGGAATAACCTTCGCAAAGCCAGCCCTTGAAGCGGGTGTTTCAGGGCTGGACCTTTGGGGGCGAAGTTGCGAAGACTGCGCGGTAAAATCTAAAATTTTGAAAGATAGCCCCCAATGGTTACCATCCAACGCATATCAAAGGGCGAATTCATTGCGCTTGTCGCATCGCTTTTTGCCATTATCGCCCTGTCGATTGATGCCATGCTGCCGGCCCTGCCCCAGATTGCCGCCGAAATGTCGCCCGACTTCCCGAACAAAGCGCAGTTGGTGATTACCAGCTTTGTGTTCGGCATGGGGCTTGGCACGCTGTTTACGGGGCCGCTTTCCGATAGCTTTGGCCGCAAGCCCGTCATTATCACGGGCTCGGTTCTGTATATCTGCGCGTCGATTGCGGCGTATTTTGCCAACTCGCTAGAGCTGTTGCTGATCTCGCGGGTGCTGATGGGACTTGGGGCTGCGGGGCCGCGGACGGCGGCGACGGCGCTGGTGCGCGATCTCTTTGAAGGTCGTGCCATGGCTCAGGTGATGAGCTTTGTGATGATGGTGTTTATGCTGGTGCCAGCCGTGGCGCCCCTGATGGGGCAAGCGGTGGCGCATGTGGCGGGTTGGAAGGCGATCTTCCTTGTCTATATCGTGTTTGCGGTGGTGACGGCGCTTTGGCTGGCGTTGCGTCAGGCCGAGACGCTGCCCAAAGCGGCGCGGCGCAAACTAAACGCGGCGGCGCTGCTGGCCTCGACCCGCGAGCTGCTGTCGCACCGCGTTGTGGTCATCTCGATCGCCATGCAGACGCTGACGCTTGCGGCGCTGTTTGCGACGCTGTCCTCGATGCAGGGCATTTTCGAGCAGCGCTTTGATCGTGCCGAGAGCTTTCCGTTGTGGTTTGCGCTGATTGCGCTCTGCTCGGCATTAGCCAATGTGATCAACGCCAAGACCGTGGTGAAATACGGGATGCGGCGGTTGATCGGCATTGGCTATATGTCGCTGGTGTGCATTACGGGCGTGCTGGTCGCGGTCAAGCTGCTTGGGCTTTTGCCCGAGAGCATGGCCTTTGGCGTGCATGTGTTTTGGACGATTTCGATCTTTGGCGCGATGGGGCTACAAATGGGCAACCTGAACGCGCTGGCGATGGAGCCCGTGGGCCATATCGCAGGGCTTGCGGCGTCGGTTATCTCGGCGACCTCGACGGTGGCTTCGGTGCTTTTGGCGATCCCAGTCGGGCTTGCCTTTGACGGAAGCGAGATCCCGCTAATGGTCGGTGTGCTGGTGTTTAACGTGCTGGCGCTGTTGGTGTTCCGCATGGACGACGGTCGTTAAGCCTTTGGCTTAACGACCTTTTCAGCAAGGCCGCGCGCGATTGCAAAGGCACCTTTGATGCGCTCGGCCTCTGATTTCATCTCGCCCATCAGCACGATCTTATTGCCTTGGATCTTGCCCGCTGGCCCCTGAGCCTTCATGAATTCGACCAGCCCTGCGGGGTTGGCGAATTTGTCATTGTGGAACTGCACGGTCGCCCCTTTGACGCCCGCATCAAGCCGTGAAATCCCCGCCCGTTTGCACATCGACTTGATCCGCACAATCAACATCAGCGTGTTGACCTCTTTGGGAATGGGGCCGAAACGGTCGATCAGCTCGGCGGCAAAGCCCTCAAGCTCGACCTTGGTGGCAAGGCTCGACAAGCGACGATAAAGCCCCAAACGAATGTCGAGATCGGGGATGTAAGTCTCTGGAATCATCACCGGCACGCCCAGATTGATCTGCGGCGACCATTGGTCATCGACCGAAGACAACCCCTCCAGCTCGCCCGATTTGATCTTGGCGATCGTTTCTTCCAGCATCGCCTGATAAAGCTCGTAGCCGACTTCTTTGATATGGCCCGACTGCTCTTCGCCCAGCAGATTGCCCGCGCCGCGCAGATCAAGGTCATGGCTGGCAAGGTTAAAACCCGCCCCAAGGCTATCGAGCGAGCCCATCAATCGCAGCCGTTTGGTGGCCTGTGGTGTCAGCGGGCTGCGCGGTTTGGTGGTCAAAAAACAATAAGCGCGGGTCTTGGCACGACCGACGCGGCCCCTGATCTGGTAAAGCTGCGACAGGCCAAACATATCGGCGCGGTGCACGATCATCGTGTTGGCAGTCGGAATATCCAAACCGGATTCCACGATCGAGGTCGCCACAAGCACGTCGAACTGGCCGTCGTAGAACTGGTTCATCCGCTCATCCAAATCGCCCGCCGCAAGCTGGCCATGGGCGACGACAAAGCTCACCTCTGGCACATGCGCGCGCAGGAACTCTTCGATTTCGGGCAGATCAGAAACCCGCGGCACGACGTAAAAGCTTTGGCCGCCACGGAAATGCTCGCGCAGCAGTGCCTCGCGGATGGTGATGCCGTCGAATTCGCTGACATAGGTACGGATCGCCAAACGGTCGACGGGCGGCGTCGCGATAATCGACAGATCGCGTACCCCTGTCAGGCTGAGCTGCAGCGTGCGCGGGATCGGCGTCGCGGTCAGGGTCAACACATGGATTTCCGAGCGCATTTCTTTCAGCCGCTCTTTGTGGCCCACGCCGAAATGTTGTTCCTCATCAATGACTAACAAGCCGAGGTTCTTAAAGCTCACCCCCTTGGCCAGCAGCGCATGGGTGCCGACAACGATATCCACGGTGCCGTCGGCAATGCCAGCACGGGTGGTATTGGCGTCCTTGGTGCTGACAAAGCGCGACAGAGGTCGCACCACAATCGGAAAGCCGCGGAACCGTTCGGCAAAGCTGCGATAGTGCTGACGTGCCAGCAGCGTCGTCGGCGCAATCACCGCCACCTGCATCCCCGCCATCGCCGCCACAAAGGCCGCGCGCATGGCAACCTCGGTCTTACCAAAGCCGACGTCGCCCACGACCAAACGGTCCATCGGGCTGCCCTTTTCAAGGTCAGCGACCACATCGGCAATCGCGGCCAGCTGGTCCTCGGTCTCGGTATAAGGGAAGCGGGCGGCAAAAGCCTCCCAGATGCTATGCGGCGCTTCTAGGATCGGGGCGTGGCGCAGCGCGCGTTCGGCTGCAATGCGCATCAGCTTGTCCGCGATCTCGCGGATGCGTTGCTTGAGCTTGGCCTTCTTGGCCTGCCATGCACCGCCCCCCAGACGGTCCAAGAGCCCGTCGTCATGGCCATAGCGGCTGAGCAGTTCGATATTCTCAACCGGCAGATAAAGTTTAGCGTTTTCAGCGTATTCCAAGGCGACACAGGCATGAGGTGCGCCCAGAGCTGTGATGGTCTCAAGCCCTAAATAGCGCCCGACACCATGCTCGACATGCACCACAAGATCGCCGACCGAAAGCGTGTCGACCTCGCGCAAGAAGTTGTCAGCCTTGCGCTTGCGGCGCGGCTTGGACACCAAGCGGTCGCCCAGCACGTCCTGTTCGGAAATCACCGCAAGGTCGGGCGCGGTAAAGCCCGCCTCAAGCGCCCAAACGATGAGATAAAGCCCGCGCGACTTGGGTGTAATCTCGCGCAAGTCCTTGATTTCCGCGGTTATCGCCAATTCCTGATCGACCAATAGCCCGCGAAGCCGCTCTCGCGCGCCTTCGGACCAGGAAGCAATCACTACGGCGCGATCTTTAGACAACGCTTGAATGTGGGCTTTTAGCTCGCTGAAAAGATTGACATTTTCCTGCTGGCGCTCTGGTGCAAAACTGCGACCGATCCGCCCCATTGCATCCAGAACACCTGGGCCCGGGGCTTGCGGCAGGGCTGAAAACTGCACCACGCGGTGATGCGCAAGCGCCGCCTCCCAGCCCGCGTCGTCCAGATACAACAGCGCCGGTGCGCTGGGTTTATAGACGGAATCCAGCCGCCCTTTGGCCGTCATGGCCTCGCGGCGGGCGTCGTATTGGTCGTCGATGCCTTCCCAACGCGACAGACGCGCAGGCGTGACCTGATCGTCCAGCATGACCGAAGCCTCTGGCAGATAATCGAAAATCGTCTCTAGTCGGCTGTGAAAGAACGGCAGCCAATGCTCCATGCCCTGATGCTTGCGCCCTGCCGACACCGCCTCATACAAGGGATCGCCCGAGCCGCCCGCACCAAACTCCACACGGTAGTTTTGCCGAAACCGCGCGATCGAAGCATCGTCCAGAATGACCTCGGACATCGGCGCAAACTCGACCGAGCTGAGTTTTTCGGTGGTGCGCTGGCTGACAGGGTCAAAGCGGCGCGCCCCGTCCAGCACATCGCCAAAGAAATCAAGCCGCACTGGCCCAAGATTGCCCGGTGGATAAATATCGATGATGCCGCCACGGATGGCAAAATCCCCCGGCTCGGCCACTGTCGAGACCGGAGAAAACCCCATTCGCGCCAAAAAGCCCTTGAGCTGCGCCTCGTCCACGCGGTCACCGACCTGCGCCACAAAGGACGCCGTGCGCATCACCTCACGTGCGGGCAAGCGCTGGCTTGCCGCGTTCACCGTGGTCAAAAGCACAAACGGTCCGGAAAATCCCGAAACCAGCGCCGCCAAAGTCGACATCCGCTGCGACAGGATTTCTGGATTGGGCGAGACCCGATCATAGGGCAGACAGTCCCACGCGGGCAGTTCCAGCACCACAAGCTTGGGCGCGATGACCGCAAGCGCCTTGCGCATCGCCTCCATCCGCTTGTCGTCACGCGCGATATGCAGGACGGACAGGCCCTTTTTCGCCTCGCGGGCAAGCAGTTCTGCGTCAAAGCCTTCGGGCGCGCCGCCCAGCAGGATACGGTCTGCCTGTGCCATCTGTTAACCCAAAACGCCGATGTGAAGGTTCTGATACATCCCAAACATCGAAGTTACAAAAATTGAAATCATGCCAATGACTTGTGTCGCAAGCCTCAGGCGGTGCAATCGCATATGAAGCGCATCGCCCGTGTCGTCTCCGGCGGCAATCGCCCGCGCTGTGCGCAGCGACAACAGGCTCAGCCCGCTCATCGGCGTCAAGAGCAGCAACACCGCTTGCGCAAACTCGATGTGATAATAGATCGCCAAAGTGCAAAGCGTGGTCAACACAAAGAACAGCACCGCCACCAGCAGCACCCCAGCCGTATCGGCGATGTTGATCAGCCGCTCGGTTTGCACCCGCACCACAAGCTCTAGGTCGGTTTGCAGCGCGCCCCCCTGACGCCGTGCCCGCGAGATCAGGTCAAAGGGCACGCCAAGGATCCAGTGGCTCGCGCTCGACCACATCACGGCCAGCATAATCCAATACCAAAGGTTCGAAAAGGAACGAAGATCGATCAATTCTACGATCAGTTGATACAAATTCACAGTTTCTTCACTCCTGCAGGCCATTCGCGCTATTTTGTCGGCTTGAGACGCGCCTCATTCCATGGCAGGCAGAGGCACAGATCGCAAGCCCCTTTGCCAAGAGTGGAACGCCCCTATGCGCCCGATTTCAGCACCGACCCCGATCAACCGCTTTCGCCGTTTGCGCAAAAGCGCCGCTTTGCGGGCCATGGTGCAGGAAAATGCACTGGGTCTGGGCGACCTGATCTGGCCCGTTTTCGTGCGCGATGGCGTGGATATTGTCGAGCCGATCTCGTCCATGCCGGGGGTGAACCGGCTGTCGATTGACCGGCTGGTTGAGGCCGCAGCCGAGGCATATGCCCTTGGAATCCCAGCGGTTTGTATCTTTCCTTATACCGATGCCGCGCTTAAAACCGAGCGCTGCGAAGAAGCGTGGAACCCCGAGAACCTTGCCAACCGCGCCATTCGGGCAATCAAGGCGGCGGTGCCCGAACTTGCAGTGATGACGGATGTCGCGCTCGACCCCTATAACAGCAACGGTCATGACGGAATTGTGCGCGCCGGAGTGATTCTCAATGATGAGACGGTCGAGGCTTTGGTGCGGATGGCTTTGGTGCAGGCCGAAGCGGGTGCCGACATTCTTGGCCCCTCGGATATGATGGACGGGCGCATTGGGGCAATTCGGCGCGCGCTGGAGGAAAACGGCCATAAGGATGTGGCGATCATGTCCTATTCGGCGAAATACGCGAGCGCCTTTTACGGCCCCTTCCGCGATGCTGTGGGCGCGAGTGGCGCGCTCAAGGGCGACAAAAAAACCTATCAGATGAACCCCGCCAATTCCGACGAGGCCCTGCGCTTGATCGAGCGTGACCTGCTAGAGGGCGCGGATATGGTGATGGTGAAGCCGGGGATGCCCTATTTGGATATCTGCCGCCGCGCCAAGGATACCTTTGGGGCGCCGACATTTGCCTATCAGGTTTCGGGCGAATACGCGATGATTATGGCTGCGGCAAACAACGGTTGGATTGATGGCGACAAAGCCATGATGGAAAGCCTTTTGGCTTTTAAACGTGCGGGTTGCGATGGGATCCTCACCTATTTCGCCCCGCGTGTGGCACGGCTTTTGGCAGCATCCTAGGCGGCGGATTGCTTGGGCGTGTGATCACAGATGACAAACGCACCACAAGCAGGTAACGTCGCAGTCAAATGGGTCAAAGAACCCCAACCGAGGCAATGAGGCAGATCATGACACAGATTTCACGGCGCGGCTTTTTGGTGGCTACGGGCTCGGCAGCGGTGCTTGCGGGCTGTCAGCAGACGGTGATCGGCAATGGCGTCGGCTCGCGCGGTGGTGCGCAAATTGACGCTCGCGTGCGCACGACGCAGGATTATTTGTTCAGCAACTTCCCTGGCACGCGCGATTTGGCAAACCGTGCCCGCGGTGTGCTCTATATCCCGCTGGTGACTGAGGCAGGCTTTGGTCTGGGCGGCGGCTATGGCCGCGGCGCGCTGATCATCCAAGGCGCAACGGTTGATTACTATTCCGCAGCGAAGGCAAGCTTTGGTCTGCAAATCGGCGCGCAGCAATACGCACATGCGCTGTTTTTTATGACCGACCAAGCATTGCAAGAATTCCGCCGCTCGCCCGGTTGGGCTGCAAGCGCCGACATCCGCTATGCCACACCGGGCGAAGGCGGCTCTATCGGCAAGGAAACCACCGAGATCAATCCCGTGATTGCCTTTGTGTTTGGCCAGCAAGGTCTGATGGCTGGGGCGACTTTGGCGGGCGTGAAATACTCGCGCATCATTCCATAAGTTTCGCGGTAAGGCATTTCAATCAATGCCTTACCGACCACACCTTATAGGTTACTTTAGGCGCCGGATGAGGCTTGACGTGTCATTCCGCTTGCCACCCATCAGCTGCACATCCTTGTAGAACTGATCAACAAGTGCGGTGACAGGCAGTGCCGCGCCAATCTCATCCGCCGTTTCAAGACAGATCTTGAGGTCTTTGCGCATCCAATCGACCGCAAAGCCAAAGTCGAATTGATCGGCCAGCATAGTCTTGTGTCGGTTTGCCATTTGCCACGAGCCCGCAGCACCTTGGCTGATGACCTCGACCACGGCCTCACCGTCAAGCCCCGCCTTTTCACCAAACGCCAAAGCCTCGGCCAAGCCCTGCACCAGACCTGCAATGCAAATCTGGTTCATCATCTTGGCAAGCTGCCCCGCGCCGCTTTCGCCCAAGCGGCGACAAATCCGCGCATAGGCCGCCAGCACGGGCTCTACCGCAGTGTAATGCGCCAGATCGCCGCCGCACATGATCGACAGCACGCCATTTTCGGCACCTGCTTGTCCGCCCGAAACTGGCGCATCGACAAAGCCCAATCCCAAAGCCGCCGCATCGGCCGCAAGCGCGCGCGTCACGGTTGCCGAAACGGTCGTGTGATCGACAAAGATCGCCCCCTTTGCCATGCCGGCAAAAGCGCCATCGCTCCCCGAACACACCGCGCGCAAATCGTCGTCATTGCCAACGCAGGCCAAGACCACATCCGCGCCGACTGCCGCCTCTCGCGGGGATGCCGCCGATGCGCCGCCATGTGTTTCGACCCAAAGTTTTGCTTTGGCTGGGTTGCGATTATAGACCACAACCTCGTGCCCCTTGGCGGCCAAATGCCCCGCCATCGGAAAGCCCATCACGCCAAGCCCTAAGAACGCCAGTTTTGCCATATGCTTCCTGCCTTGCATTGCCCCGCTTCTGGGTTTCGACTAGGAAGGCATCACACCTCTGTCGTCAAGGACTTGCCTGATGTTGATCGCTTTTCGCTGGCTCATTCGCGGCTTTACGGGCTTGCTTGTCCTTGGCATGATTGCCGCGCTTTTGGCCTATTATGTGCTGTCGCGCTCGCTGCCCGATTATAACGAGAGCTTTGAGATTAAGGGCCTAACCGCCCCTGTCGAAATCGTGCGCAACAATGCCAATGTGCCGCATATCTTTGGCAAGGACGATGCCGATGTGTTCTATGCCTTGGGCTTTGTGCATGCGCAGGACCGGCTTTGGCAGATGACGATGCTGCGCCGCACTGCTCAGGGTCGGCTGTCGGAAATCTTTGGCGCCAAGACCGCACGCATCGACGAATTGGTGCGCAGGCTTGATCTGGACGGGCTTGCGCAGCAGTCGGTTGCGGCCCAAGACCCCGAAACGCTGGCAGCACTCGAGGCCTATTCGGCGGGCGTCAATGCGTGGATCAACCAGATCAACCTTGGCGCGCGAGGCCGTGGCGCGCCCGAGTTTTTCTTCTTTTCCAATGAGATCGCGGCATGGTCGCCGGCTGATAGCCTTGCGATCATGAAGCTGATGGCGCTGCAACTGTCGTCGCAGCTTGAGACCGAGGTGATGCGGGCGCAGATGTCGCTGGCTTTGCCTGCTGCACGTTTGTCCGACATCCTGCCCGACGACCCAAGCCAAACCGTGGACGCCTTGCCGCAGTATTCGGCGCTGATGCCCTCGACCTATCGGACGCCCAACCCCAAGCAGATGGCCTATATCGACGCGCCGCTGTCACCGTTTCACAGCCGCGACTTTGCGGGTGCATCGAATGCTTGGGCTGCGGCACCGAGCAAAGCCGCAGCGGGCGGCAGCCTTTTGGCCAACGACCCGCATATGGAGCTGACCGCGCCCTCACTCTGGTATCTGGCACGGTTGCAGCTCAAGGGGGGCGGCGTGATTGGCGGCACCATTCCGGGGATGCCGGTGGTGCTTGCGGGGCGCTCGGACAATCTGGGTTGGGGACTGACCACCGCTTATGTTGACGACCAAGATATCGTGATGGAAAAGCTGAATCCCGCCAATCCGACCGAATATCTGACGCCAGAGGGTCCAAAAAAATTCACCTCGCGCCAGTCGATCTTGAACATCAAGGGCGAGAACCCGATCACCCTGACCCTGCGCTGGTCCGAGAGCGGTCCGATCTTGCCAAGCTCGCATTACGACCTTGCTTCGGTGACACCTGCGGGCACGGTGCCTGCGTTGGAATGGACGGCGCTGAGCAAGAACGACACCTCTATGACCGCGGCGCTTCATATCATGACGGCGCAGACCGTCACCCAAGCCATTGCTGCAGGTGAGAAATTCGTGGCCCCTGCGCAAAACCTGATGCTGGCCGACACCACTGGCATTGCAATGCAAACCATTGGGGCCGTGCCGATGCGCGACCCAAGCCACAGCACCCAAGGCCGGATGCCTGCCGCGGGTTGGCAAGGCGCAAACCGTTGGCTGGGCATCGAGCCCTATGCGACCAACCCCAGCTTTGTGAACCCAGTCGGCGGCATCCTTGGCAATACCAACAACAAGACCGTGGACCGGCCCTTCCCCAATCACGTCAGCTTTGACTGGGGCGACACCGAGCGGATTCAGCGCTGGCTGGGTCTGATGAAAACCCGCGAAGTCCACACCCGCGACAGCTTTATCGAGGCGCAGCTGGATACCGTTTCGCCAACTGCGCGCACATTGTTGCCGCTGATTGGCGCGGATTTGTGGTTTACGGGCGAAGCCGCCCCCGAAGGCACACCCGAACGCCTGCGCCAAAAAGCGCTCGCGCTGATGGCTGCGTGGAACGGCGAGATGAACGAGCATCTGCCAGAGCCTCTGATCGCCGAGGCGTGGCTGCGTGCGCTGCAAGACCGCTTGATCCGTGACGAGATCGGGCCGCTTGCGGATAAGTTCACCCACCCCGAGTCCGTGTTTATCGAGCGGGTCTATCGCAATGTCGGCGGCGCTTCGGTCTGGTGTGATGTCGTGCAATCCGCCGCTGTTGAAACCTGCCCCGAGATCGCCCGCCAAGCTTTGGACGATGCGCTGTTGTCCCTGCGCGAAACCTATGGCCCCAATATCGAAAGCTGGCGTTGGGGCGATGCGCATATCGCCACGCATGACCATCCCGTGCTGGGGCAAGTGCCGCTGCTGCGTTATTTCGTCGATATCCACCAATCGACCTCGGGCGGCGACAGCACCTTGCTGCGCGGACGCACCAAGGGCACGGGCAGCAACCCTTATGAAAACGTGCATGCGGGCGGCTATCGTGGTGTTTATGACTTTGCCGACCCTGATTCCTCGGTGTTCATTCAGGCGACGGGGCAATCTGGCCACCCGCTGTCGCGCTTTTATGATGACCTGTCAGAGCTGTGGCGGCGCGGTGAATATATCCCGATGTCGCTGGACCCAGAGCTGGCGCGCGCCGCAGCGGTGGGGATCACGCATCTGACCCCAGCCCCCTAACGACAAAAGCCCTGCGGGATAAACGCAGGGCTTTTGTATTGATATCAGTACCACTTAGAGATCGCGGTAGCGCTTTTCCTGCCGCAGCGTCCACAGCACCGAGACCTGCCAGCCGTCTTCTGTCTGGGTCTCGGACTGCACCACGCCCTCGCCATGAAGCCAAGCGTGACGCTTGCCCTCGGCAAAGTTCAGGTCCAACACCCGCTCGGTTTTCTCTTCCTCAAAGGCGGTCGAGATACGATCCAACAGCGCGTCAATGCCTTCACCCGTCAGCGCCGAAACCGCAAACACGCCGTCTCGATTGCTGGTTTGCGACAGCAACGCCTCGCGCTGGCTTGGCTCGACCAGATCCAGCTTGTTCCACACCTCGACCATCTGGACGTTTTTGCGCACGCCCAAAGACGCCAGAATGTCGTTCACATCGGCGGCTTGCTCGGCGGTTTCGGGGTGGCTGATGTCGCGCACGTGCAAGATCAGATCGGCCTCAAGCACCTCTTCCAAGGTCGCCCGAAACGCCGCAACCAGCTGCGTCGGCAGATCAGAGATAAAACCCACCGTATCCGAGGCGATCACCTTGCGCCCAGAAGGCAAGATCACACCGCGCATCGTCGGGTCAAGCGTCGCAAACAGCATGTCCTTGGCAAGCACCTCGGCACCCGTCATCCGGTTGAAAAGCGTAGACTTTCCAGCGTTGGTATAACCCACAAGCGCCACCAGCGGGAACGGCACTTTGCGCCGCGCCGCACGGTGCAGCTCACGAGTTTTGACCACGCGCTCCAGCTGACGCTTGAGCCGGATAACGTGATCGTCAATCGCCCGACGGTCAGATTCGATCTGCGTCTCCCCCGGACCGCCGACAAAACCAAAGCCGCCGCGCTGCCGCTCAAGGTGGGTCCAAGCCCGCACCAAGCGCGTGCGCTGATAGGACAGCGCCGCAAGCTCGACCTGCAAAACACCTTCGCGGGTGCGGGCACGATCGGCGAAAATCTCAAGGATCAGACCGGTGCGGTCCAACAGCTTGACGCCCCATTCCTTTTCAAGATTGCGCTGCTGGATCGGCGAGACAAAGCCGTCCACCAAAACCAGCTCAATCCCCTCGGCATGGAACAGCGTCTTCAGCTCGGCGATCTTGCCCGACCCGAACAACATCCCCGGATGGATCCGCGGCAGACGCACGACCTCGGCGCCCAAAACCTCAATCGCAGGCAAAGCGCCCGCAAGGCTTATCGCCTCGGCAAGCCCATGCTCGGGAATGCGGCGCGAGCGGGCCTGCCGAAAGTCGGGATGCAAGACATAGGCGCGCGAAGGCACCGCTGCCGTTTCATAGGCACCGATGCCGCCATCAAGATAGAGCGGCTCGTCCTCGTCTTCAAATGGATCGGACGTAATTACTCTTCACCCTCATAAAGGTTAACCGGACCACCCGGCATGATCGTCGAGATCGCATGTTTATAAACCAGCTGCGATTGACCATCGCGGCGCAAAAGCACGCAAAAATTGTCAAACCACGTGATAACGCCCTGAAGCTTCACGCCATTAATTAAGAAGATCGTGACCGGAACCTTTGATTTCCGGACATGATTCAAGAATGCGTCTTGTAAATTCTGTTTGTCGGCGGCCATTTTTTCTTGTCCTTATTGCCTAAGCGATCTCATCACGCTCCCCTTGGCGCGATAAAACTGAGTATGTCGCGCTGTTTACCGAGTTTCCAGCCTAAAAATGGCGTTTCCTTCAGCAACTGCGCGGGCGTTGCACTCAATCCCCGCCTGAATCGTCGCCATCCATGCCGTTAGCGCCACCATTTTTGGTTGAACCGACAACCCCAAGCGACTTGAGCTTGCGGTGCAAAGCCGAACGCTCCATGCCGACAAAGCTGGCGGTACGGCTGATGTTACCGCCGAAACGGTTGATCTGGGTCAGCAGATATTCCCGCTCGAACACTTCGCGGGCCTCGCGCAGCGGCAAGGTCGCCATCGCGCCACCCAGAACCATGCGGCCGTCGGCTTCGGCTGCGGGCTCTTGGCCGGGCAACTCGCGCGCATCGATGTCGTCAGAGCTTTCGCCAAGGATCAGCACACGCTCAATCACATTGCGCAGCTGCCGAATGTTCCCGGGCCATTGCATGGTTTGCAAAAGTGCTTCGGCATCAGGCGTTAACTTGCGCAAAGGCAGGCCCTGAGATTGGTGGAACATATCGACGAAAGCTGTTGTTAATTCAGGGATATCTTCCCGACGCTCGGCCAAAGATGGCACGGCAATCGGCACCACGTTCAGACGATCATAAAGCTCTTGGCGGAAGCGTCCCGCAGCAATCTCGGCGCGCAAGTCGCGGCTGGTGGACGAGATCACCCGCAGGTCAACGCGCACCTTGTCGTTGCCGCCAACACGGGTGAATTGCGGATCGGTCAACACACGCAGGATTTTGGCTTGGGTGCCAAGCGGCATCTCGGCCACTTCATCAAAGTAAACAACGCCGCCATGTGCTTGTTCTAACAGACCTTTTTCGACACCCCGCTCTGCGGATTCGCGACCGAACAACACCTCTTCCATGCGGTCCGCGTCAACGGTAGCCGAAGACACAGACACAAACGGCGCCGAAGCCCGCGCCGAATGTTGATGCACAAAGCGTGCGGCCATCTCTTTGCCAGAGCCGGCAGGACCGTTCAGCAAGACGCGACCGTTCGACTTGGTAACCTTTTCCAGCTGTGATTTCATAGCCTTATAGGCTGGACTTGATCCGATCATCTCCGAGGCCGTCGTATCGCGACGACGCAGATTGGCGTTCTCGCGGCGCAGGCGAGACGTCTCCATCGCGCGGCTCACCACGACCATCAACTGGTCAATATTAAACGGTTTTTCGATAAAGTCGTAGGCGCCTTGCTTGATCGCTGCCACCGCGATCTCGATGTTGCCATGGCCCGAAATGATGACAATCGGGATGTCAGGATTGTCGCGCTTGACGGTCTTCAAGATGTCGATGCCATCCATCCGGCTGTCCTTGAGCCAGATATCAAGGATCATAAGGCTTGGCGCCTCGGCATTAATCTCGGCCATGCAATCGTCAGAATTTGCTGCAAGTCGAATGGCATAGCCTTCGTCCTTGAGAATATCGCCGATCAATTCGCGGATGTCTTTCTCGTCGTCTACAATCAGAATGCTGGTCATCATTCCTCCTAACTTGTTATGGCGGTTGGGCGCGAACGCTTGCGCGCCTCGCGTGGCAGACGAATAACGGCCATCGCGCCAAAATGGGTTGTGCCGTCAAAAGCCGGAGCATCCTCTAGCGTGAGGGTGCCACCGTGTTCTTCAATGATCTTCTTTACAATGGGCAGGCCCAGACCTGTGCCTTTTTCTCGCGTCGTCACATAGGGTTCAAACAGCCGCGCCCGATCTGGTGGCAGGCCAATTCCGTTGTCCATGATGCGGATGACCACATCATGCTCGCCCTTCTCAAGGGTCACTCTGATCTCTGGGGATATACCGTCTGCCTTACCTTTTTCAATAAGAGTTTCAGTAGCTTCTCCGGCATTCTTAATCAAATTTGTCAGCGCCTGTCCGATCATCGTTGCATCCAGGTCCAGCAAAAGCGGCCCTTCAGGCAGTTGGCTCTGGAACCGGACATTGGGCTGGCCGTTTTCTTGCAGCGTCACCGAAGCGCGCACCAAAGCGACAAGGTCGGTCTCGCGCCGATCCGGTTCGGGCATCCGCGCAAATTTGGAAAATTCATCGACAATGCGGCGCAGATCGTTGGTCTGGCGAACGATCACTTCTGTATATTGCGCAAGGTCCTCGGGCTCATTCACTTGACTGCGGAATTTACGGTTAATCCGTTCTGCCGAAAGTTGAATTGGCGTCAGCGGGTTCTTAATCTCATGCGCAATGCGCCGCGCGACGTCGCCCCAAGCCGCCATGCGCTGCGCCGAGACCAGCTCGGTCACGTCGTCAAAGGCCACAACATAGCCCTCAAGCCGCGTATCGCTGCGCCGCGCGCTCATCCGGACCAGCAGGCTTTCGAGCTTGCCGTTGCGGGTCAGGCGCACTTCTTCTTGCACCGCTTGGCCGCCGCCTTCGCGCAGACGGTCAAACAGCGGCGCAAACTCTGGCACCGCAACCGACAGCGCGATCGGCCCACCGCCGTCCTTGAAATCAAGCAACCGCTCGGCGGCACGGTTGGCAAAGTCGACATCGCCATCCGAATCAAGCCCGATGACCCCTGCCGTCACATTGCTCAGCACCGAATCAAACAACCGCCGCCGCTGTTCGGTTTGGCTGTGGCTGTCGACAAGAGCATCGCGCTGGCCCTTGAGCTGCTGCGTCATCTGGTTGAACATCCGTCCAAGAGTGGCAATTTCGTCATTGCCTTCCTCTTCGATCACCTGCACGTCCAGATTGCCTGCGCCGATTTCGGCTGCGGCACCGGCCAACCGCCCAATCGGGCGGCTCAGGCGTTCGGCAAACCAAAGCCCAAGCCAAACCGCAGCCAGCACCAAGATCAGTGCAAACCCCAAGTATAGCAGGCCAAAGTTGAACAAAACCTTACCGCGATCGGCCTCAAGCTGCTGATAAAGCCGCACGGTCTCTTTGGTGTCATCCAAAAGCGACAAAATGCGCCCGTCAACCTTGCGCGAGACATAGAGATAGCGGTCGGCAAAGGCGTCCAGATGCACCAGAGCGCGGAATTCGTCGTTCGACCAGTCTTGGATCGCCACGATCTCGCCGGTCTTCGCCTGCGCGAGCTGCTCTGGGTTGAGGGTCTCGAAATCAAAGAGGTAGGACCGCTCGCCACGGGTTTTTAGCGCGCCTGTGCCATCGACCAGAAACACCTCTTTCATGCCGCGTTGAATGGCGGCCTGACCTTGGGTCAAGATCGGGCGAACCTGATCGTCGGCGAGAAAAAAGCTCTTTTGTTTGGCGATGTTAAGATAGCCTGCCAAGGCGTTGGCATCATCCTTGAGCGCCTTGGTTTGCTCGTCCTCATAGGCTTGGGCGGCGTTCAAGGACGCCCCGACCACATTGCGCACGCGGTCCGAAAACCAACCCTCAAGCCCGATATTCACCGTCAAAACCGCAAAGACCGCGACCAGAATCGTCGGCACCAAGGCGACAATGGTAAACACCCCCGTCAGCCGCATATGCAGCGCAGAGCCCGCCGATTGCCGCCGCCGGTCGTTGATCATCCGCATCACGCGCGACAAAACCAGCGCGGCAACCACAAGGATATAGATCAAATCGAGCAGGATAATCAGCCGCAGATACTGCGACGTGGCTCCCAGATTGAACGGCCCCAGCACCAAAAAGGTTGCGACAACCAGCATGGGGCCCAAAAACACCAAGCCAAAGGTCAGCCCGTTTTGGACACTCCTTTGCCGCCGCAGACGCGACAGCTTTAACCAAGTCCTGCTTGCTTGGGTGCTCGGCACCGGTCCCTCACCATGTTTGCCAAGGGACCGTTCCCTTCGCGCATCGGTCTTGAAGCTTTTGCGTCGCGTAACGCAGAAGCCACAAGGCCTGTTGCGCTTTTACATCAGCTTGCGGCGCCGTGTCACGTGGATATCGAGGTCTGTGATCTTCTTGCGCAAAGTATTGCGGTTGATGCCAAGAAGATCGGCACATTTTGCTTGGTTGCCGCCAGTTGCGTCCAAGGCGATCTCGATCAAGGGCACCTCCATTTCACGCAAAATCCGGTCATAAACGCCTGCGGGAGGCAGTTGGCCGCCATGCAGGTCGAAATAACGCTGCAAATGGCGCGCCACCGAAGCCGAGAGCTTTTCGCCCTCGACCGTACCGCCGCGCACCGGAACGGGGCTTTGGCTGCCGCCCAAAGCGGCCTCGACCTCGGCTTTGCTGATCAGGGATTCACTGGCGGTGACGATCAAACGCTTGAGCATGTTCTCTAATTGCCGCACATTTCCAGGCCATGGATAGGCGCGCACCAAGGCCAATGCGTCGGGCGAAAGCCGCCGCTGCAGGCCCTGCTCGCGCTCGCCGCGCAGCAAGAAATGCTCGGCCAACAGCGGAATATCCTCGACCCGTTCGCGCAGAGCAGGCACCGCAAGCGTCACACCGCCAAGCCGGTAGAACAGATCCTTGCGGAACTGCCCCGCCTCCATCTTGACCGACAGATCCGCCTGCGAGGTCGACATCACCCGCGGCGCATGCTCGCCCATGACGTCCAGCATCCGCACCAGCCGTGCTTGGGCGTCGTCGTCGAAATCCGAGACCTCATCAAAGACGATGCTGCCGCCCTTGGCCCGCGCCAACAGGGTCGAGATGCCGTCCACGCCGCTCAGATCAGACGCCTGCGCCGTGACAAAGGGCTGGCCGCGACGGTCCGAAAAATCATGCACCGCCCGCGCAATCAGCGATTTTCCCGTCCCCAATTCCCCCGAAATCAGCACAGGCAAATCGGCGTTCATCACCCGCGCCACCAAGCGATAGAGCGCCTGCATCGCGGGGGTCCGACCAACCAGAGGCAGCTCTTCGCTGGCCTCACGCGGGGCGGACACGGCCGCTTTGGGCGCGTGGCGTTTGACCTCTAGCGCGCGCGCAGAGCGCTTCATCAGGTCAGGCAAGTCGAAAGGTTTCGGAAGATAATCAAAGGCTTCGGCTTCGGCCGCTTGAATAGCGGTCATGATGGTATTTTGCGCCGAAATCACAATGACCGGCAGACCGGGACGCATGCGCGCGATTTGCGGCAAGGCTTGCAGGCCATTGCCATCGGGCATGATCACATCCGAAATCACCAGATCGCCCTTGCCCTCTTCGACCCAACGCATCAGCGTCATCAGGCTTGAGGTGGCGTGCACCTTGCACCCCGCGCGGGTCAGCGCTTGGGTCAAAACGGTGCGAATGGTGCGGTCGTCGTCGGCGACAAGAACAGTGCCGTCCATCAGGAGTGCTCCTCAGCTAGCCCGCGAGGGGCAAGGGGTAGGGAAATACGAAAAACAGTTCGGCCCGGAACAGAATCAACAGCGATCCAGCCCTCGTGGTCCGAGATAATTTTGGACACCAAGGCCAAGCCAAGCCCCGTGCCGTTCTCGCGCCCCGAGACGAAGGGCTCGAAGATATCGGCGGCGATTTCGGGCGGGATGCCTGGGCCGTTGTCGATGATCTCGACTTGCAGCGGCAGCGCGCCGCCGGCTGCCGTCTTTGCGCCTGCGCCGCAGCGAATGGTCGTAAAACGTATGCAGCCGGATGGTGCCGCCCGCTGGCCCCGCAGCCTCGGAGGCGTTTTTCAGCAAGTTCAGGAACACCTGCATCAACTGGTCAGGGTCGGCATAGGTTGACGGCAGCGAGGGGTCGTAATCCTCGACAATCGTCATCGCAGCACCGTATCCCACAAGCGCCGAGCGGCGCGCACGGTCCAAAGCATCATGCAGGTTGATCGCTTTGCGCGCAGGCGGGCGCAGGTTGCCGAATTGCTCGACCTGCTCCAGCAGTTTGACGATGCGGCGGGTTTCCTCGACGATCAGGTCGGTCAGCTCTAGGTCTTCGCCTTGCAAGCCCATCGCCAACAGTTGCGCCGCCCCCGAGATGCCTGCCAGCGGGTTTTTGATCTCATGCGCCAGCATCTCTGCCATGCCGATCGCTGATTTCGCCGCCGAGGTGATGTGCATGGCACGACCCAAGCGGTCGGCAATCTCGCGCGGCGAGATCAGCAGCAGGATATAGCCTTCGGACCCCTGCACCGGCGCCAGTTGCAGCGCGCATTGCACGGGGGCCTTTTCGCCAGTGGTGACATCCGCCTCGCCGATGAACAACGCCGAGTCGTGCAGCGTCACGCGGGCCAAAGCATCCTCCATTGGCGCGTCAATCGACAGACGGTCCAGCAAGGGCTGGCCGATCAGGCTTTTGGCCGAGGCGTTCAGAAAAATCTCGGCGGGGGCATTGGCGTCAACAATCAATCCCGCGGGCCCGATGATCAGTGCAGGCAAGGGCACCGAGGCCCAGATGTCCGCCGCTAATGGTCCTGTCATGCTGCCACCCCGACGTGCTCTGCAAAGGCCTCGCGCACAAGCCGCATCACGGCTTGTGGCTCTGTGGCCGTTAAGATCGGATCTCGCCGCGCGGTCAGTCCTGCGGCGTCCAGATACCAGCCCAAATGCTTGCGCGCGACGCGCAGGCCCAAGGCGCTGCCGTAAAATCCAAGGATGCGCTCATAGTGATCGCAGACCAGCGCGCCCAGCTCTGCGCCCTGCGGCACGGTGGGGGCTGGCGCGCCAAACAGCGCATGACCGATCTGCGCCAGCCGCCAAGGCATCCCCTGCGCGCCGCGCCCGATCATCACCCCATCTGCCCCCGATTGCGCCAGCGCCTTTTGTGCCGAAGCCGCATCAAGAATGTCACCATTGGCAATCACAGGCACCGCGACTGCCTCTTTGACCGCACGGATCGCCGCCCAATTCGCGGCCCCCTTATAGAACTGACAGCGCGTGCGCCCGTGAATGGTGATCATCTGCACGCCCGCGCCCTCTGCCATCTTGGCGATTTGTGGTGCGTTCAGGCTGGCATCATCCCACCCCAGCCGCGTCTTGAGGGTGACAGGTACGCTTACCGCGCCCGCCACCGCCTCGATCAGCCGCAGCGCCAGATCAGGTTCCTTCATCAGCGCCGACCCACAAGCGCCATTGCCGCCCGCAGCCGTCACTCGCTTGGCAGGGCAGCCCATGTTGATATCAATCACCCGCGCACCCTGCCCTTGCAAATAGCGCGCGGCCTCGGCCATCCAGTAAGGATCACGCCCCGCCAGCTGCACCGAGGTCGCAGCCTCTGCGATGCCCAACTCGGCACGGGCGCGGGCCAAAGGCTGTGCGCGCATCATATCCTCAGAAGCCACCATCTCGGACACCACCAACCCCGCACCAAAGCGCGCCACCATCTGCCGAAACGGCAAATCGGTAATCCCCGCCATAGGCGCCAGAATCACTGGCGGCGTCAGCGCGATAGGTCCAAGCATCGGAAACATCGTAACTCCTTCTAGGCTGCAAACATGCGCCCCAGACCGACCAAGGCCAAGGGTCTAGGGCTTAATATTTGCCACATTTCTAAGCAATGCATAAATATTAAGCAACACTGCCGCAATATAGGGCCAGATTGGCACGCCCAAAGCCTCGCCTTAGTGCAACGCGCGCAGTAAACTGCCGCCAAAGGAAGCGTCATGACAACAGCCGCCATCATAACCGCCGCCGGTCGCGGGCTTCGTGCCGGCGGTGATTTGCCCAAGCAGTGGCAAATGCTGGCGGGAAAACCCGTGCTGGCCCATACGCTTGCGGCCTTTGCGGGGCTGCGTTGTGTGCTGACCATCCACCCCGATGACCGCGCCCGCGCCGACGCCTTGCAATCGGGTGCGCAGATCGTAGAGGGCGGCCAGACACGGGCAGCCTCGGTGCGCGCCGCGCTGGAATCACTGGCAGGTCAAGGCGTGACCAAAGTGCTGATCCACGACGGCGCGCGCCCGCTTGTCTCGGCGCAGGTGATCGCGCGGGTGATTGCGGCGCTGGACAGCCATGCGGGCGCGGCACCTGCGCTGGCGGTGACGGATGCGCTTTGGACGGGGGATGCGGGTCAGGTCACCGGCACCCGCGACCGCACGGGCCTGTATCGGGCGCAAACGCCGCAGGGCTTTCATTTTGACGCGATCCTTAGCGCGCACCGCGCCTATGTCGGCGATGCCGCCGACGATGTCGAAATTGCGCGTGCAGCGGGCATGGCGGTGGCGATCGTCGAGGGCTGCGAAGACAATCTCAAACTTACCTTTGCCCGCGACTTTCAGCGCGCAGAGGCACTTCTGAAAGGGCATTAAATGGATATGCGGCTTGGAAACGGCTTTGATGTCCACGCGTTTTGCGACGGTGACGGGGTCTGGCTGTGCGGTGTCAAAGTCCCGCACTCACGCGGGTTGCTCGGCCATTCCGACGCCGATGTGGGGATGCATGCGCTGACCGACGCGATCTATGGCGCGTTGGCCGAAGGTGACATCGGCCAGCACTTCCCGCCCTCGGACCCGCAGTGGAAAGGCGCCGAGAGCCACATCTTTTTGCGTCACGCCATGCAGCGTGTGACTGCGCGCGGCTTCACCCTCAGCAACTGCGACGTGACCCTGATCTGCGAGCGCCCCAAGATCGGCCCCCACGCCGCAGCCATGCGCGCGGCACTGTCGCGATCATGGGCGTCGAGATCGACCGCATCTCGGTCAAGGCCACAACCTCCGAGAGGCTTGGCTTTACCGGCCGAGAAGAAGGCATCGCGGCCATTGCCACTGCCGCTTTGGTGAAGCTATGAGCCGCCTCATCGCGATCTTCTTTGGCGCGGGCCTGCTGAAACCTGCACCGGGGACATGGGGGTCGCTGGTGGCGATCATTCTGGGTGTGCTGATCGACCGCTACTTGGGCTTTCCTGTGCTGGTCGCTGGCGACCGCTTGGCGCGACGCTTGCGGGGTTTTGGGCGGTGCGACGCGAGCTTGCCAGCCGCCCCGGTGACGATCCGTCAGAGTTCGTGATCGACGAGGTGGCGGGCCAGTGGCTGGCGCTGCTGTTTGCCTCGGCTGCGTTTTGGTGGCGCGGGCATGAGGGGTTCCTGCCTTGGCCAGCGCCGGTTGCTGCCTTTGCCTTTTTTCGGCTTTTTGACATCTGGAAGCCGTGGCTGGTGGGGCGCGCCGACCGCCGCCATGACGCCGATGGCGTGATGATCGACGACCTGTGGGCAGGGATTTTTGCGGGCGTGGCGACCATGCTTGCCGCCGCTGCCTACCACATCCCTATGATTTTGATGGGCTAAGCTATGAATATGAACGACCTTCTTGCCACCGCCCGCGCCAAAGGCTTGCGGTTCAGCTGCGCCGAAAGCTGCACAGGCGGCCTGCTTGCCGCCGCGCTGACCGAGACCGCAGGCGCCTCTGATGTGTTTGATCGCGGCTTTGTCACCTATTCCAACCAAGCCAAGATCGACATGCTGGGGGTAAGCCCGCAAACGCTTGAGGCGCATGGTGCGGTGTCCGAAGAGGTCGCCTGCGAGATGGCCGCGGGCGCGCTCGCCCGTTCAACCGCGCAGATCGCCATCTCGATCACGGGCATCGCAGGTCCGGGTGGCAGCGACTTTAAACCCGAGGGCCGCGTCTGCTTTGGCATCGCCCAAACCGGCCAAGCGACGATGACGCAAACTGTGGAATTTGGTGCCTTGGGCCGCGCGCAGGTGCGTCAAGCCGCCCTTGCCCATGCGCTGGGTCTGTTCTTTCACGCGGTGGCGGTCTGAACCGTCAGGCGTAAAGCTTGGCGGCTTGTGTCTCGAACGCGCGCACCACGCGGGTCATCGCCTCGTTGAACACCAAGCCGATGATCCCCGCCAAGATGGCGTTTTTGAACTCGAAGTCGACGTCAAAGCTGACCTCGCAGCCCGCGTCCAAATCCCGAAAGCTCCAGACCGATTTCAGGTGTTTGAACGGGCCGTCGATGTATTCGGTCAGGATGCGCTGCTGCTCGGGCAAAAGCGTTACGCGGCTGCCAAAGCGTTCGCGGAACACTTTGAAGCTGATCACCAGATCGGCCTCCATCACCTCGCCGCCTTCTATTGGGCGGCGCGAACTGATGCGCGCTGCCGCGGTCCACGGCAGGAATTTAGGATAGCTCGCGACATCCGCCACAAGGTCGTACATCTGTGCAGCTGTATAGGGCAGCACTTTGGTTTCGGCGTGACGGGGCATTCTTGACCTATTCTCGTGACTTGTCTGATGGTTTTGGTTAGAAAACCCGCAGAAATCAAGAGGGCCCCATGCCGCACCGTCCCTATGTTATCGACCAAATGATCTCGGCCAAGGCGATTGCCGCCCGTGTCGAGGCGCTCGCCGCTGAAATTACCGAGCACTATAAGGACTGCGACAAGCTCACGGTCGTGGGCCTGTTGCGCGGATCCTTCGTGTTTATCGCTGACCTTGTGCGCGAGATTGAGCTGCCGGTAGAGGTCGATTTCCTCGAAGCCTCGTCTTACGGCGATGCGATGCATTCCAGCCGCGAAGTCCGCATTCTCAAGGACCTGCGCGGCGAGATTGCGGGCCGCGATGTGCTGGTGGTCGAGGATATTGTCGACACGGGCTTTACCCTGCACCACGTCAAGAACCTGCTGCTCAGCCGTGGCCCCAAACGGCTTGAGGTTTGTGCGCTGTTGGACAAACCCAGCCGCCGCGAGGTCGACATCAAAGCGACGTGGACCGGCTTTGACATCCCCGACGAATTCGTTGTGGGCTATGGCATCGACTTTGCCCAACGCAACCGCAACCTGCCCTATATCGGCAAAGTGCGGTTTACAGAATGAACACCAACTGGCTCTTGCGGATGTCAAAATGGGCGCGAAAGCCCCCATCCTGGAAGCAAGTCAAATTCGTCTTGGTCATCATAGCGATTTGCTTTACGCTTTATGCAATCGAGTTCTGGTTCGGCTGGCCCGAGTGGCTCAAGGTCAATCCAGTGGCAAAACCCCGTTTCTAAAGGCAGATTTGCCGCAAAGAAAGGACCGTCCATGGCGCATATTCTCCCCAAGCTTGGCGGATTGGCTATCATGGGCGTGGCGGGGTTCGTGCTGATCTCGCAGCCAAGCCTGCCGCAGATGAGCGATTACGAGGGCCTGACTGCCGACGCCGCGCATGGGGAGGCCGTGTTTTGGGCGGCGGGCTGTGCGTCTTGTCATGCCGCTGCGGATGCCAAGGGCGACGCAGAGCTGGTGCTGGCGGGCGGTCAGGAATTTGCCTCGGATTTCGGCACCTTTCTTGCGCCCAATATTTCGCCCGACCCTGTGGCGGGGATTGGCGGCTGGAGCCTTGCCGCAATTTGCCGGCGCCGATCACCGAAGGCGTCAGCCCCGAGGGCCGCGCATCTCTACCCCGCGCTGCCCTATGCCGCCTATAACAAGATGACGCCGCAAGACGTGACCGACCTTTGGGCCTATATGCAAAGCCTGCCGCCCTCGGCCACGCCAAGCCAGCCGCACAGATCGGCTTTCCGTTCAACATTCGCCGCAGCCTTGGGCGTCTGGAAACGGATGTTTGTCACCACTGACTGGGTGATCGAGGGCGATCTGACCCCCGAGCAGATCGCGGGGCCGCTATATCGTCGAGGCCGTGGCGCATTGCGGCGAATGTCACACGCCGCGCAATGCTTTGGGCGGGCTTGACCGCAGCCAATGGCTCGCTGGTGCGCGCCGAATGCCGATGGCAAAGGCCGCAGCCCCAACATCACCCCCGCCAAGCTGACGTGGGACCAAGACGAAATCGTTGAATACCTGACCTCGGGCTTTACCCCCGACTATGATAGCGTTGGCGGCCATATGGCGCATGTGGTTGAAAACATGGCAAAGCTGCCCGAGGAAGACCGCCGCGCTGTGGCGGCCTACCTTGCTTTGGTGCCAGCGGTCGAGAACTAGCCCGCGGCTAGATCTGACCCAGCTTGCGCAGGCGGCCGCACGCAACTGCGCAAAGTCGTCGCCCGCATGATAGCTGGACCGCGTCAAAGGCGTGGCCGAAACCATCAAGAACCCTTTGCCGAACGCCGTGCTCTCATAGCCCTTGAACTCGTCAGGGGTGACAAAACGGTCAACGCGGTGGTGCTTGGGGGTGGGCTGCAAATACTGGCCGATGGTCAGGAAATCGACATCCGCCGCGCGCATATCGTCCATCACCTGATGCACGCCTTGGCGGTCTTCGCCCAAGCCAACCATGATGCCGGATTTGGTGAAAATCGTCGGGTCCATCTCTTTGACCTGCTGCAACAGCCGCAAGCTGTGGAAATAGCGCGCGCCTGGCCGCACGGTTGGATAGAGGCCCGGCACGGTTTCAAGGTTGTGGTTGAACACATCTGGCTTGGCCTCGACCACTTTGGCAAGCGCGCTTGGGGGGCACTTGAGAAAGTCGGGGGTCAAAATTTCGATGGTGGTTTCGGGCGAACGGTGGCGCACGGCGCGGATGGTCTGGGCGAAATGCTCGGCACCGCCATCGTCCAAATCGTCGCGGTCCACGCTGGTGATGACGACATGCTTTAGGCCAAGTTCGGCAACTGCATGCGCCACACGCCCCGGCTCGAACGCATCAAGCGCGTTTGGCTTGCCCGTCGCGATGTTACAAAACGAGCAACCGCGGGTGCAGATCTCGCCCATAATCATCATCGTCGCATGGCCTTGCGACCAACATTCGCCGACGTTGGGACAGCCCGCTTCTTCGCAAACCGTCACCAGCTTTTTCTCGCGCAGAATGTCGCGGGTCTTTTTGTAGCCTTCCGACGTCGGCGCCCTTACGCGAATCCAATCCGGCTTTTTGGGCTGCAAATTGTCAGGCTTGTGCGCCTTTTCTGGGTGACGCTGTTCAGGAAGCTTGAGATCGCGCATGGGTTCCCCCCTAAAGTCATGCCCCCTTCAGATAGTCTGCCCGCCGCACGATAGCAACGCCGATCACGCGGCGCGCTATGCGGGCAGCACAAGGCCGAGTTGCGCGCGCCCTAGCCGATCAGCGGCCCCGAGCGGCCATAGGTTCAGCTCGAAATGCCGTTGCAGCCGCTGCAAGCGCGATCCGCAGCACCACCTTGCCCGAGCGTGCCGCCCAGCCCAAGCGCTGTTCGGCGGTCTCGACACCTTCCAGAAAACAGCAGACCCGCAGCGCCACATCGCCCAAACCCGGCCCCAGATCGCGCAGCGCCGCTGCCACCCGGTCGCGCGCAGCACTTGGCCCCTCGGCCATGCCGCTATCGCCGCGAAAGCCGCCACGATCGCTGCCGGTCAGAAACCGCTCCCAGTTCTGCGCCACCCGCGGCCCCATCTGTGCCAGCTCGAAATCCTCGCGCAGCCGTTCCGCCGCCGAGACCAGCTCGGGCTCCAGGTAACAGCTTGCCGTCCTTGTCGCGCCTGCGCCCCAGCACCGCCACCGGGCTTTCGGCAAGATTATAGCGGATGCGGCGCGGCCACGCGTCTCGGTATCCACGGTGCGCTCGCCCCAGTCGCGGTGCTGCGCGCCAAAGTCGGTGGCGGCTTCGGCAAAGCCTGACCGCGCGCCTCTTGCGCCAGCATCGCTTCAGCGCCGTCTTGCCCGTCGCGGTGATCTCATAGGTCGCCACCCGCCCCGGCTTGCGGCAAACGATCCAATCCTTCAGCGCAAAGGCCTGCGCCAGCGTGCGATCCACCACCGCCGTGCGCAGCGTCCGCCCGTCGGGAAACTCGCGCATCACCACCGCCTTGTCCATATCCGGCGCAAAGGCCAGCACCGCCCCCGTCTCTACCAGACGGCGCAGGATGCGCTTGCCCTCCGTGTTAATTGTTTCCTCATCGGCAACAATATCTGGAAGGGCGAATGGCGGCGGTCATGTGTCGTCATCCTTTTGGTTGAATTGTGGGCAGCGACGGCGCCGCCCTGCGCAAGCGCGGTCAGCGCCTCGTCCAGAAGCGGATCATCGCGGCGGGTCTCATAGCGGCGCACCGTGCGCATCACGGTCGAGGCATGGCGGCCGTCGCGGCGCGCAAGTGCCCGATAAGAAAGGCCATCTTCGGTATGATCCAGATAGAGCCGCACCGCATCCGGCAGCCAGTCCGGCAGGCGTTTGCACGGCGGAAATATTGCTCTGCATCGTTGTTTCTCCGCCCCGCAGCACCTTCGTGATTCAGACCTTCCGCAATGGTTAACAACCGTGAGTGGCATTGGTTACCCAATGGTTAATTTCTGAGCGTTTCTCTCGATAATTGTTTACAAATCTTAAACAATGTCGGAACCCGCCGCGCGCGCGAAATGCCCGATTACGCAACGGCAGGTTGTGCCGTGCTAGCGTGTCCCATCAGTCATGAAGGAGCACAGCCATGACCGACTTCCGCGCCCTGCTTGCCAACCTGCGCCGTCCCGCGCCTGTTGATCCGCGCCGCCCACTGTGGCGTTGGTGGATTACCGCCGCGACCGTGATCTGAAGCGCCTGCTTAAAGCACGCCGACGCCCGAGCGTGCGCTGGACCAGCTTGTGCCGAGGAAGAACGGCTTGAAGCCATCCGCCGCACCGGCGAGGCCAGCTATTCGGTCGCCCGCCATATCGAGGTGCTGATCGCCCTGATGGCCGAGGTGCGCTTGCTGCCACGGCCGCAGGCACCGATCTGCCCATCTGCAAACGCAAAAGGCCCGCAGTCGCCTGCGGGCCTTGGTTCCAGATCAATGCTTATGCCGATCACATAAACGCGTCAGGCATCGAAGCCTTTTTCTTGGCCACATATTCGTCGATGCTTTCGCGCACGCCCTCGTCAATCGCTGGGGCCACATAATCGCCCAGCATTTTCTTGACCCGCTCGGAAGCCAGCGCCTGCGTGTCGCGCGCGCCTTCTTCGGCCCAAGTCTCGAACGGTTTGTAATCAAACAGATCCGAGCGCCAGAACGCGGTTTTGAAGTTCGCTTGCGTATGCTCGCAGCCCAGATAGTGACCGCCGGGCCCCACTTCGCGGATCGCATCCATCGCCTGCCCGTTGGTGTCCATCATCACGCCCTGCGCCAGATGGTGCAGCGTGCCAAGCTGATCGGCGTCCATCACGAACTTCTCAAAGGACGACACAAGCCCGCCTTCCAGCCAACCGCAAGAGTGCAGCATGAAGTTGACGCCTGCCAGCAGCCCCATGTTCAGGCTGTTCGCGGTCTCATAGGCCGCCTGCGCATCGGGCAGTTTCGAGCCGCAGAACGACCCTGCCGAGCGATACGGCAGCCCCAAACGGCGCACCAACTGCCCGGTGCCATAGGTGATATGCGCGGCTTCTGGGCGTGCCGAAGGTCGGCGCGCCCGAGTTCATGTCGATCGAGGTCACAAATGCCCCCGCGATCACCGGCGAGCCTGGCCGCACCAGCTGCGAATAGGACACCCCGCCAAGAATCTCGGCCAGCACTTGCGTCAAGGTGCCCGCCACCGTCACCGGCGCCATCGCGCCGCCAACGATGAACGGCGACACGATCGAGGCCTGATTGTTCGCGCATAAGCCTCCAAGCGCGCCCATCATGATGCCGTCAAAGGTCATCGGGCTGTTGATGTTGATCAGCTGGTCATCACCGTGTTCTGATCAACGAAATCCGCGCCGAACAACAGCTTGGACATCTCAACCGAATCAACCGCCGCGGCTTGGTTCGGTGACCGAGCCCATATAGGGCTTGTCCGACAGCACCATATGCGCGCGCAGCATATCCAAGATGACGCTTGTTCACCGGAATGTCGGTCGGCTCGCACACCGTGCCGCCAGAGTGGTGCAGCCACTTCGACATATAGCCCAGCTTCACGAATTTCTCGAAATCCGCCATAGTGGCATAACGCCGACCGCCCTCGGCATCGCGCACGAAGGGACGGACCATAGACCGGCGCCAGCACCAGATTGTTGCCGCCGATCTCAACGTTGCGCTCTGGGTTGCGGGCGTATTGCGTAAAGCGCGACGGAGCGGTCGCGCAAAGCTTGCGCGCCAGACCGCGGGGAATATGCACCCGCTCGCCGCGCACATCGGCGCCGGCATCGCGCCAGCGCGCCAAAGCGGCTTCGTTTTCTACGAAGTTTACGCCGATTTCTTCCAACACGGTTTCCGCATTGTATTCGATGATCTGCAGCGCTTCCTCGTTCAGAATCTCAAAGTTCGGGAATGTTGCGCTTGATGAACTTGGCGGTCTCAAAGGAAACCGCTGTCCGCTCTGCCCGACGGCTTGCACCGCCACCGCCCCGTGCCCGACGTCCACCCGTTTCTTCCATTGTCTTCTCCATCGCCAGCCGCAGAGCGGCACTGTTTTCCTGCCTTATGCCGAAAGCCGTGCGCCATTCGACCCCCAATTCCGCCGTTTATGCTCCAAAACCGACATGTGCCCCTGCAAGAACCGACAGCGCCCCTGCAGCGCAGATAAATCCACGCGAAAGGAAAATATTCTACGGCAATATCTTGCGATTCTGCCTGCCAAAGGCTACGCGAGGCCATGACACAACATGATCGCCTCCTCATCATCGACTTCGGCTCTCAGGTCACGCAGCTGATTGCGCGCCGCCTGCGTGAGTTGAACGTTTATTGCGAAATCCACCCCTATAACAAGGTCGACGACAGCTTTCTGTCCGGCTTTGCGCCCAAGGCGGTGATCCTCTCGGGGGGCCGGATTCGGTGACCCGCGCAGGGCAGCCCGCGCGCACCCGAAGGCGCTCTGGTCGCTTGGCGTGCCGGTTTTGGGCATCTGCTATGGTCAACAGACCATGATGCAGCAGCTGGGCGGCTTGGTCGAACATGGCCACGGCACCGCCGAATTTGGCCGCGCTTTGTGACCCCCACCGCCGACAAGCTGTCGATCCTTGACGGCTGGTTCTGCCGATGGCCGCGAACAGGTCTGGATGAGCCACGGCGACCATGTCTCGAAAATCGCCCCCGGCTTTCAGGTCTATGGCACCTCGCCCAACGCGCCCTTCGCCGTCACCGCCGATCCGTCGCCGCCATTTCTATGCCGTGCAGTTCCACCCCGAGGTGCATCACACCCCCAAGGGCGCGAAACTCTACGAGAACTTTCGTGCGTCTGGCGGGCTTTACCGGCGACTGGACGATGGACGCCTACCGCGAACAAGCCATCGCCGCGATCCGCGCCACAGGTCGGCGACAAACAGGTGATCTGCGCGCTTTCGGGCGGTGTTGACAGCTCGGTCACCGCGATCCTGATCCACGAGGCCATCGGCGATCAGCTCACCTGCGTCTTCGTCGATCACGGCCTGCTGCGTCTGGGCGAGGCCGAACAGGTCGTCGCGATGTTCCGCGACAACTACAACCTCAACCTGATCCACGCCGACGAATCCGACGCTGTTCTTGGGCGCGCTTGAGGGCGTCTCGGACCCCGAACGCAAGCGCAAGATCATCGGTGGCCTGTTCATCGACGTGTTCCAGAAATACGCCAATGAGATCGAGGGCGCCGAATTCCTCGCCCAAGGCACGCTCTACCCCGATGTCATCGAAATCGTCTCCTTCTCCGGCGGACCCTCGGTCACCATCAAATCGCACCACAACGTCGGCGGCTTGCCGGAAAAGATGGGCCTGAAGCTGGTCGAGCCGCTGCGCGAGCTCTTCAAGGACGAGGTCCGCGCCTTGGGCCGCGAGCTGGGTCTGCCCGCCAGCTTCATCGGCCGCCACCCCTTCCCCGGCCCCGGCCTTGCGATCCGCTGCCCCGGCGAGATCACCAAGGAAAAGCTCGACATCCTGCGCCAAGCCGATGCGGTCTATATCGACCAGATCCGCAAGCACGGGCTTTACGACGAAATCTGGCAGGCCTTCGCCGCCATCCTGCCGATGAAGACCGTTGGCGTGATGGGCGACGGGCGCACCTATGACTTCGCCGTTGCGCTGCGCGCGGTCACAGTCGTCGATGGCATGACCGCCGACACCTACCCCTTCACCCATGATTTCCTTGGCGAAACCATGACCCGCATCATCAACGAGGTCAAAGGCGTCAACCGGGTGTTCTACGACATCACCTCCAAGCCGCCCGGCACGATTGAACTGGAATGATCCGGCTTCAGGGGCCATCTGATCTGCGCCAGCGCCGAAGAAGCTGGCGCTGGTGCAGGCACATGTCGCCGAACACACCCGGCTGACCCGGCTAGAACCGGGCTGCCTGTCGTTTGAGGTCACGCCGACCGACGACCCGATGGTGTGGGAGGTGATGGAAACCTTTCGCACCCGCGCTGATTTCGACGCGCATCAGGTCCGCATGCGCGAGTCTCGAGTGGTTCAAGCACACCCAGCCGATTGCCCGCGCCTACCGCGTCGAGGAGATCGGCGATTAAACGAAGGGCGCCGCAACGGGCGCCCTTTTTCATTCAAACAAAGCCGCCATGTCCGACGATTGCGCTGAGCGCACACGGTCGCTTGGCACTTCGCGCGCTTGCAGCATCTCTGGCAGATCCGCCGCATTGCCCTGATGACCAACGGCCACCACGGCATGCAACTCTACCCTTGCGGCAGGTTCAGGTTCTTGGCCAGAACTTCGGCTCAAACCCGCCCATCGCATGGCTGACCAGACCTCATGTACCGCCTGCAAGCGCAAGATAACCCCAAGCCGTGCCGCTATCAAAAGCTGCCAGGATTCGGCTTGGCCTCGCCGTCTTTTTCGACCGTGCTGGCGAGGCTACGACAACCAGAGCCGCCGCCTTCTCGGCCCAAGCGCGGTTGAACGGCACCAAAGCTTCGGCGATCTTGTCAAAGCCCGCATCGCCGCGCAGCCCGTAGGCAAAGCGCCATGGCTGGTTGTTGCTGGCCGAAGGCGCCCAACGCGCGGCCTCGAACAGGTTGCAGATCTCGGCCTCGGTCAAGGCGGTGTCCGTGAAAGCGCGCGGCGACCAGCGCGCTGTGAACTGGTCGTGGACGGAGTGTTCGGTTTTGCGCTGCACGTTGGGTCATGTCGAATTCCTTTCAAACATATCCCTACTTAGGGCCCAACTGCCCTGTGCGACAAGGCGCGCCTGCGCAAACTCACCCTGCGCAAATGCACATTGTCACCGATACATTGCCGCGCTGGCAAAGCCCTGAAATCTGGCGCTAAGCCTTGGCCATGACACAACAAACAGCGCCCCTTTCTGCTTCGGCACCGCGATTTCGGCCTCTATTGGGGCGGCGATGGCCTTTGAAAGCATCGCCGTGCAGATCGAGGCGGTCACCATCGGCTGGCAGGTCTATACAATCGCCCGCCAAACGCTTGATATCAAAGAAAGCGCCTTTATGGTCGGCATGGTGGGCCTGGCGCAATTCCTGCCGCTGTTCGTGCTGACGCTTTGGGCGGGGTCGCTGGCCGACCGCTATTCACGCCGCGCCATCGTGATGGCCTCGATCGGGCTAAAGATGCTCGGCGTGCTCGGGCTTGTCGCCGTGTCGCTGCGAAACCAGCCCAAGCCTGCACCACATCTTTGGCATCGCCGCGATTTTTGGGGTCGCGCGCGCCTTCATGTCGCCCTGCGGCCTCGGCGCTGACGCCGATGCTGGTGCCAAAATCCGACATGCCGCAGGCGATCTCGCTCAAGTCGCTGAGCTGGCAGTTGGCGGTGATCGTCGGGCCGTGGCTGGGCGGGATGCTTTGCGCCATCTCGACCACGCTGGCCTATGCCACCGCGGCGGCGCTTTATCTCGTGACGCTGTCGGTGCTGACCTTGCTGATGCGCACGAACACCACGCCAAGCCGCCAACCAGGCAGCCAGTGGCAGCAGGTCAAAGAGGGCCTCGCCTATACCTTTAACCACAAGATCATCTTCGGCGCGATCTCTCTGGATCTGTTTGCGGTGCTGCTTGGGGGGGCGACGGCGCTGCTGCCGGCCTTTGCCTCCGACATTCTTGAATGTCGGGCCTGAAGGCTTTGGCATCCTGCGCTCGGGCCCTGCGATTGGCGCGTCGCTGATGGCGCTTGCGCTGGCGCGTTGGCCGCTGCAAGCGCCGCGCAGGGGTGCGGATGTTCTGGGCGGTGGGGGCTTTTGGTCTGGCCACCATGGTCTTTGCGCTGTCGAAAAACATGTGGCTGTCGGTGCTGGCCCTGGCGGTGCTGGGGGCTGCGGACATGATCTCGATGTATATCCGGCAAACCTTGGTGCAGATCGTGACGCCCGACCATATGCGCGGACGGGTGTCTTCGGTGTCGGGGCTGTTCATCTCGGCCTCGAACGAGCTGGGCGAATTCGAATCCGGTGTGGTCTCGCGCTTTATCGGCCCGGTGGGCGCGGCGATGTTTGGCGGCATCGGCACGCTGATTGTCACCGGCACATGGGCGGGGCTGTTCCCCGCCCTGCGCCGCGCCGACCGGCTTGACCCTGACGAAAGAGCCGAGGCACATAGCCCATGACCCCGAACCAACGCGCGGCTTTCTGGATGCTTGGCTCGATTGTCGCCTTCTCGGCGATGGCGGTGGCGGGCAAGCAGATCACGGCGCAACACGACAGCTTTGAGATCATGACGGTCCGCTCGGCCGTCGGCCTGCCCCTGGTGCTCGCGCTAGCGGCGGCGACCGGGCAGTTGCATGCAGATCAAAGCCGAGCGGTTGGGCGGGCATCTGTTGCGCAATGTTATGCATTTCACCGGCCAAAACCTGTGGTTCTGGGCGCTGACGATGATCCCGCTTGGCGCAGCTTTTTGCGCTGGAGTTCACCTCGCCGATCTGGGTGATTCTGCTATCGCCGCTGATTTCTGGGCGAACGGCTGACGGCTGCGCGGCTGGTTGCGGCGGCTTTGGGGTTTGTCGGCATCCTGATCGTGGCGCGCCCCGATCTTGGCCAGCTCAACCCCGGCGTTCTGGCGGCTGCCAGTGCCGCGATGTGCTTTGCCGCCACCAATATTGCCACCAAAAGGCTGACCGGCGCCAGTCGATCTTGACCATCATGTTCTGGCTGACGCTGATGCAGTTCGCTTTGGTCTGATCGCCACCTTCTATGACGGCAACGTGCACTGGCCGACGGCGACATCCCTGCCGTGGCTGATCCTGATCGGCCTCTGCGGCGTGGTGGCGCATTACTCGCTGACCTCGGCGCTGAGCCTCGCCGCCCGCGTCTTTTGTGATGCCGATCGACTTTTTGCGCCTGCCACTGATCGCCGATCGTCGGCGCGCTGGTCTATGCAAGAGCCGCTTGACCCTCTGGTTCTTTTGGGCGGCGGGGTGATCTTCCTTGGGATCTGGATCAGCATCCGCGGCGAATTTGCATCAGTTCGCGCGAACGACCGCCGTCAAGCCCCCTGACGTCGGGTAACGGTTGACCCAAAGAATTCCGTCGGCATTAAATAGCATATCGGCAAAATTCCGCCACTTTTCGCCTTATAATGAAAAGACCGGAATGAGCCGAAAGTTATCGGGGGGATCAAACTTGAAACACACACTCACAGCACTTGCGGTGCTGACTATGTCGACAACTCTTGCACAGGCAGGCGGCGTTGAACGCGCGGCAACCAATATCGGCTTTATGTTCGAGAAAGGCAATTATGCCGAGCTGAGCTTTGGCTCGGTCTCGCCCACAGTCTCGGGCACTTCGGTCAGCGGCGTCGCCAGCGGCGATATGGCTGACAGCTATATGACCTACAGCTTGGCGGTGAAAACCCAGCTGAGCGACAAGCTGGCTTTGGGCCTTTTGCTTGATCAGCCGATTGGCGCGAATGTCAGCTATGGCGCGGGCACCGGCTACGCGCTTGCAGGATCGACAGCAGAGCTTGAAGCCTCGGCGCTGACCGCACTGTTGAAATATCAGATCAACGACAACTTCAGCGTCTATGGCGGCCCAAAAATTGAGACCGTCAGCGGCGATGTGTCGTTGTACAACGGCCTTTATAAGATGTCGACCTCGACCGAAACCGACACGGGTTTTGTCGTCGGCGGCGCTTATGAAAAGCCGGAGATCGCTCTGCGTGTGGCGCTGACCTATACCTCGGCGATCACCCATAGCTTTGGCGCGAGCGAGACCTACTTCGGCCGGACTGGCCAGACCAGCTTTGCAACCGAGGTGCCGCAGTCGCTTGCGCTTGATTTTCAGTCGGGTGTTGCCAAGGACACGCTGGTTTTCGGCTCGGTTCGTTGGCGCGAATGGTCGGCGTTTGACATCAGCCCGACCTCTTATCTGGGTGCCGCGCGCATCAACCCAAGCGCAACGCCACTGGTGGATTATGACCACGACGTCATCACCTATAGCATCGGGGTTGGCCGCAAGTTTACCGAGAACTGGTCAGGGGCGATCACTTTGGGGCATGAGAAAACTCATGGCACGCAGGTTGGCAACCTTGGACCGACCGACGGCTATACCAGCCTCGGGCTTGGTGGCAGCTATACCAAGAACAACATGAAGATCTCGGGCGGGGTGACCTATGCTTGGATCGGTGATGCGAAGACCAAATTGCTGAACTCAAGCTTTACCGACAACCATACCGTTGGTGTGGGCGTCAAGGTCGGCTTTACCTTCTGATCGCTGACCGTTTTGATCCGGCCCCGCCTCACCCGCGGGGCCGTTTCATTTTCGCTTTCGCAAGCCCGCGGCCCGCGCTAACAAAGACGCGAACAGATATGAGGCCGCCGCGATGATCTATCCAACTGCTCAATCCTACCGCAGCGCGGCCCAAAAGCGGGTGATGCTGTTTGGCATGTCGGGCTTGGGGAAAACCTACCTTGCCAATATGTTGCGCGCACAGGGGGACTGGTTCCACTACTCGGTCGATTACCGCATCGGCACGCGTTATATGGACGAATATATCGCCGACAATTTCAAACGCGAGGCAATGAAGGTGCCGCTTTTGCGCGAGCTGTTGCTGAGCGACTTTGTCTATATCGCCTCGAACATCACCTTTGAAAACCTTGCGCCGCTCTCGACCTATCTGGGCAAACCTGGGGATGCAGCGCGGGGCGGGATCGCCTTTCCAGAATACCAGCGCCGCCAGTCGCAGCACGCGCAGGCCGAGATTTCCGCGCTGCTTGACACGCCGCATTTCGTCGAGCGTGCGAATACAATCTATGGATATCAACACTTTATCTGTGACACCTCTGGCTCGATCTGCGAGGTGGTTGATGCGGAAAACCCCACAGATCCGGTGATGACAGCCCTTGCGCAGAACCTGCTGGTGGTCTGGATCCAAGGCTCTGACGCGCATAAAGCCGAGCTTGCCCGCCGCTTTGCCGCCGCCCCCAAGCCGATGTATTATCAGCCCGATTTCTTACAAAGTCTCTGGGCCGAGTTCACCGCAAACACCGCCCCCGAAGCCGTCGATCCAGATGCCTTTTTGCGCTTTGGCTATGCGCGGCTCCTTGATCACCGTCAGCCGCGCTATGCGGCGATGGCGCGCTGGGGTGTCACCATCACCGCCGACGAGGCCGCATCGGTGAAAACTGCCGCAGATTTCGATGATGTGATCGCTAATGCGATTGAACGCAGGTCCAATGCGGCCTAAGTCCACCGCTTGCTAGGAGAAAATCATGCCCATCACGCTGCCAACCACCCTGCCCGCCTTCGACGTTCTGCGCAACGAAGGCGTCATGGTGATGTCGCCGGAGCGGGCAAGCTCGCAGGAAATTCGCCCGCTGCGCATCGGTTTGTTGAACCTGATGCCCAAGAAAATCCAGACCGAAAACCAGTTCGCCCGTCTGATCGGCGCGACGCCTTTGCAGATCGACTTTCAGCTGATCCGGATGAGCGAGCATCAGGCCCGCAACACCGCAGCCGAGCATCTCGAGACGTTTTACCGCCCCTTCCAAGAGGTCAAGCACGAGAAATTTGACGGCCTGATCATCACAGGCGCCCCGATCGAACATATGCCCTTTGACGAGGTCACCTATTGGGACGAGCTGCGCGAAGTGATGGACTGGACGCAGACCAACGTCTTTTCGACCTTTGGCGTCTGCTGGGGCGGCATGGCGATGATTAACCACTTCCACGGGGTGCAAAAGCACATCCTGCCGCACAAGGCTTTTGGCTGTTTCCGCCACCGCAATCTGACGCCGACCTCGCCTTATCTGCGCGGTTTTTCGGATGATTTCGTCATCCCCGTCAGCCGCTGGACCGAGATGCGCCAAGCCGAGATCGACGCAGCCCGCGGCCTGCAAACCTTGCTTGGCAGCGACGAGGTCGGGCCCTGCTTGGTCGAGGATGCGGCGCACCGTGCGCTCTACATTTTTAACCATTTCGAATATGACAGCGACACGCTGAAACAGGAATACGACCGCGACGTCGCCGCTGGCACGCCGATCAATGTGCCGGCAAACTACTATCCCGACGATGATCCGTCCAAGCCGCCGATGAACCGTTGGCGCAGCCATGCCCACCTGCTTTATGGCAACTGGATCAATGAGATATACCAAGGCACGCCCTATGACCTTGCCGAAATTGGCCGTTAATCTCGCGCTGCTGATCGGCGTCGTCCTTGCGGTGACGCTGTTCATCGCAGCGCGCGTCAGCGCCCGCGCCCAAGCCTTCGAGGCAGAGTTCCCGCCGCACGGAGAGCTGCTGATGGTTAATGGCAAACGGGTGCAGGCCTATGTCATGGGCGACGGTCCAGACATCGTGCTGATCCACGGAGCCTCGGGCAACGCGCTGGATATGTTGAACGCGCTGGGGGCCGACCTTGCCAAAACCAACCGCGTGATCGCGTTTGACAGGCCGGGTTTGGGCTATTCCGACGCGCTGGACGATCAAAGCCTTGCCGCCCAAGTCGACATCCTTGCGGCGGCGGGCAAGCAACTTGACCTGCGCAATCCGCTGATCGTTGGCCAAAGCTATGGCGGCGCGGTCAGCCTTGCCTGGGCGCTGCATGGGCCGATCAAGCCACGCGGCCTTGTGCTGATTTCTGCCGCCTCGATGCCTTGGCCTGCACCTCTCGACATCACCTATCGCATTGCCGACACGCGGATTGGCGCGGCGCTGGTGCTGCCAACCGCCGCAGCACTCTTGCCGCGCAGTTACATTGAGACCGCCGTCGCCTCGGTCTTTGCCCCCGAAGCGGTGCCTGACAATTATGCGACCGCCATCGCAGCGCCGCTGTCGATCCGCCTCACCACCCTGCGCGCGAATATGGCGCAGGTGAATGCGCTGCGCGATCAACTGGTGGCAATGCTGCCTTCCTACCCCGCGCTGACGCTGCCGATAGAGATGCTGCACGGCACCGCAGATACCATCGTGCCGGCGCAGGTCCACTCTATTCCCTTCGCCAAACTGGTCGCCTCGGCGCATCTGCAACTGCTGGATGGCGCGGGGCACATGCCGCATTACACCCGCAAAACGGATGTTTTGGCGGCAATCGCGCGCGCCGAAGCCCGCGCCGCATTGCGTTAATCGCCCCAATCGCCATAGTGGGACAAACACCAGCGGAGACTTCTCATGGACCTACCTTTTGACGGCGCGATCACCAAATACCTGACCGAAGACGCCCCCAAGCAAGTCCGCGAAGCCATTGAGACCGCTGATAAAAAAGAGATCCTCTGGAAGGCTTACCCCTACCGCGAAGACCTCAAGGGCAAAGAATATGACGCGCTGCTAGAGCCGCTGCAAATCCAACTTGTGCGGATGCAAGAAGACGTCAAGGCCACTGGAAAACGCCTTGTTGTACTGTTCGAGGGGCGCGATGCCGCAGGCAAAGGCGGCTGCATTGGCGCGACACGCGAAAACCTCAACCCGCGTGTGGCCTCGGTTGTGGCGCTGCCGAAACCCTCGGACCGCGAAGCCGCTCAGTGGTATTTCCAGCGCTACGTTGACTGGCTTCCAGCCAAGGGCGAGATCGTGCTCTTCGACCGCTCTTGGTATAACCGCGGCGTGGTCGAGCATGTCTTTGGCTTTTGCACCCCCGAAGAGCGCAAGCATTTCTTCCGCCAACTTCCCGATTTCGAGGAAATGCTGGTCGAAGAGGGCATCGTGCTGGTGAAACTCTGGCTTGAAGTTGGTCAGGCAGAGCAACTCAAACGCTTCCTTGATCGCGAAAAAGACCCGCTGAAACAGTGGAAGCTCAGCCCAATCGACATCAATGGTCTGTCAAAATGGTCTGAATACACGGATGCCATCGACGAGACTTTGGACAAAAGCGATTTCAAATTTGCGCCCTGGACCGTGATCCTCTCGGATGACAAAAAGCGCGCCCGCATCGCCGTGATCCAAACGATCCTGAATGCGATCGACTACGTCGGCAAAGATAAAGACGTGATTGGCAAGATCGACGACAAAATTTGCGGTGACACCAAAATGCGCCCGAAATCTTGAAACGCGGCTACCACCACGGCAACCTGCGCCAAGCCCTCGTCGACGCCGCCCTCACCCTGATCACCGATCAAGGCCCCACCGGCTTCACACTGTCCGAGGCTGCCAAAGCCGCAGATGTCACCCCCGCCGCCGTCTATCGCCACTTCGCGGGCCGCGACGACCTCATCGCCGAGGTCGCGCGCCAAGGCTATGACATCTTCGCGGCGCTGATGGATTACGCCTATAACGACGGTAAACCCTCAGCCCTCGCGGCGTTCGAGGCCACGGGCCGCGCCTATCTCGCTTTTGCACGCAAATACCCGGGCCATTACATGGCGATGTTCGAATCCGGCCTCAGCCTGCAATCCCACCCAGACCTTGCCAATATCGCTCAAAAAGCCCGCGCCGTGCACGAACGCGCCGCCATCGCCCTGACCCAAAATCTTAGCCCTGAAAAACGCCCCCCCGCGACGATGATCTCGGCCCACATCTGGGCGCTCAGCCACGGCGTCGTAGAGCTCTTCCTGCGCGGCAGCCAAAGCCAGTTTTCGCCCGAAGACCTGCTGGAATCCGGCATCGGCATCTACCTGCGCGGCCTAGGCATCCTGCCTCCGGACGCCTAAGCCCTGAATTTCATACTGGTAAAAATACTCAATCCGCCGCCAGCCTCAGTCCTTACCGAAACAGAACCAAGGCCCCCGGCGACCAAGCCACCCGCGCCCGCGTGCCAATATCCAGCACTGGCCGCCCAAACACATTGCGCATAGACAAGCGCATCAGCGCCTCGGTGCCATCAAGCTTGATATCGTAATAGGTCATATCGCCGTAATAAACGACCTCTTCCACCGTCGCCATGCTCTCGCGATCCGAGGCGGTTTGCCCGTCGAACAGGATGGTCAAAGTCTCTGGGCGAAACCCGACCGAAGCCTCTCCGCTGCTCACGCCACTGACCTGATCGGCTGCCAGCGTCAGCTTGCCAAAGCCCTGCGCTTCGACCTCGACCTTGCCACCGGTCTCCGACAAAATCTTGGCCGGCAAGAAGTTCATCGTGCCGATAAAATCCGCCACCCGCCGCGAGTTTGGCCGCCGGTACAGCGTCTCTGGATCGGCCAGTTGCGCCACTTCGCCCTCAAACATCACCGCAATACGGTCCGACATCACCAAGGCTTCCTCTTGATCATGCGTCACCAAGATAAAGGTGATGCCGACCTGCCGTTGCAGCTTGATCAGTTCCATCTGCATCTGCTCGCGCATTTTCTTGTCCAACGCTGACAGAGGCTCGTCCAGCAACAGCACTTTCGGCTTCAAGATCAACGCCCGCGCCAAGGCCACCCGCTGCCGCTGCCCGCCCGAAAGCGCATGCGCAGCACGGTCGCCATAGCCCTTGAGCCCGACCATCTCCAACGCTTCGGCCACCGCAACCGCCTTCTCTGCCTTGCTGCGCTTATCCTTGCGCAGCCCAAAACCGACATTCTGCGCCACGGTCAAATGCGGGAAAATCGCATAGGACTGGAACACCATATTGGTCGGGCGCGCATTGGCTGGCACGCCCTCCATGTCCTTGCCGTCAATCATCACCACGCCAGAAGAAATCCCTTCAAAGCCAGCAATGGTGCGCAAAAGTGTGGTTTTACCACAGCCCGAAGGCCCCAAAAGCGAAAAGAATTCTCCGGCCTTGATCGTCGCCGTAATCCCGCGCAGGGCGTGGTAATCGCCATAATACTTATGGACGTCCTTAAACTCGATCATCGTAGGTTTTTCAGAAGTCACAGGAAGCCCCCAGTATCCTTACCGCCGGTTTTAGCAATACCACGGCGCCGGAAAAATTCAGCAGTTGCAAGAAGAAGAATAGACAGACAGACCAAGATCGTCCCAAGCGCCATAATCACCGGAATGCTCTGCGGAAAGCGGAATTGGCCAAGGATATAAACTGGCAAAGTGCTCTCATTTCCAGCAAGGAAAAACGCGATGATGAACTCATCCAAGCTGATGGTGAAGGTGATCAGCAAAGCAGAAATGATCCCCGGCATCACAAGCGGCAAAATGATCAAGCGGAACGTAGAAATCGCGCTCTCGCCCAGATCATAAGACGCCTCCTCCAGCGATTGGTCCAAGCTCTGAAACGCCGAGGATAAAATCGCAATTGCAAACGGCGTGCAGATCAAGACGTGACCCAAAATCACTGTAAAGATCGACAGGCTCACCCCCAACCCCAACAGCACCGCCAACAAAGCCACCGCGATAATCACTTCGGGCAAAACCAGCGGCAGCATAATAAGCCCCATCATTGGGCCCTTAAACGGAAAGCGATAACGAGTTGACGCCCGCGCGGCAAAAATCCCCAAAGTGGTCGACAAAACGGCAGAAGACGCCGCAATAATCAAAGAGTTCTTCAGCGCGCGATGCAACGCAGGTTCTGTCCAAAGTTGGGCAAACCATTTGGTCGTCCCGCCCACCAAAGGAAAGGCCACAGTCGTTGCATCGTTGAACGCAAAGACAGGCAGCAACAGGATCGGCGCATAAAGAAACACAAGATAAGCAATGGTATAGCCCTTGAACCAGCGCCCGCATCATTCAGGTCCCTTTACAAAACGCCGTATCCAGGAATAGGAACAGCCCTGAAACCACCACAACCATTGCCATTGACGAAATCGCGATTGCAGCGCCGCGTGGATAGTTGTCCAGTTTTTAAAGCTCAACTCGATCATATTCGCGACCATTTTACCCTCGGCCCACCGACCAAAATCGGTGTCACATAGTCGCCAATGGTCGGGATAAACACAATCAGAACCGAAGAAATAACCCCAGGCATCGCCAAAGGCAAAGTCACGCGAAGAACGTCATAAACGGGCTCTCGCCGAAATCCTGCCCAGCCTCTGAACAACGCGCGGTCAATTTTTTCCAAAGCCACAAAGATCGGCAAAATCGCAAAGGGCGCATAGGCATGTGCAAGGGTAATAATCACAGCATCAACGCTGTAATTGATGCTCAGAGGCTCGCTGATAAGCCCAAGTTCTCAACAACCCCGTGTTGATCACACCGTTATAACCGATAATCACCTTCCACAAAAACACGCGGATCAAATACAGAGGTCCAAAACGGAATAGTGATCAGAAACAGCCACAGCGACTTTTCCGAAGGTGCCACATAAAAGCTGACAAAATACGCGACAGGAAACGCCAAAACCACAGTGACCGTTGTCACCGCCAGTGACACATTTAGCAGACCGCAACATCAGCGTGCGCGTTAATGGATCAGACCAAGCGCCCAAGTATTCTTGGGTCGGCTGCAATACGCCATCAACCTCTTTGTAAGACGCACAAGGGCCGTAATAATTGCAAAGCTGAAACTCGCGAATAATCGTCAGATAGCCGTCGGTCCAAAAGCTATAGACAAAGATCATCGCCAAAGGAGCGGCCAGCAACAAAATCGCATAAATCGCGGTTGGGCTGATCATCGACAGCCCGTTCGCGGCCTCGGACCCCCAAACGTGTCTTCTCTGCCGGTTCGAACCATCACGCCCCCTGTCGCGCCTTGGCTGGCGCCGTCTTGGATTTGTGATCAAACCAGCCCTTTGCCCCGTCTGCGCGCAAGCCATAAACTCAACACTTTCAACGCCGACGGGCCTCTGTCAGGCGCCGATGCGGTCGATCTGAATAGTGCGTTTTTTCAGCTCTTCGAACAGTGTCGGCAGCACGCGGTCCGCCGAGACTGCCGCTTGCAGCGCATCCGAAAGCGTCAGCTCTGCGATATTCCGGCCACTCGCCAGACCATCCGTTGGCTAAGACCGTCATCGTAGACGATCTCCGTCGCGCCCAACTCGCGAGGTGCGCAGCCCCAAAAAGTCGCGCCGACCGACCGGTCCGTGAAAACTTGCCTGAATTTCCATTTGTTGGGCCCTTTTTATATGCTCTGGGGAAATCATGCGCGCAATCAAACGGTTCGGTCGAATCGGGCTTGCAACTTTCCCGCGAAGAGTTGGCTGCAACAGTCAGACCGCCATATCACTTGGCGGGCGCGGTAAAAGATGCGCCAGCGATGCCAGCCCAGCTTCATAATCTTGCCGCGCCAAATTGCCCGCGATCGCCAGTCGCACCGCATTGGGCGCGCGGCCGTTAATCATGGCATATTGGTCGGCAGCACGCAGTAAAACGCCCTGCTCTTCGGCCATGCGCGTAAGGTATAAGCGCGCCAGCCCTGCGGCAGCCGCAGCCACGCGACGGAATAACTGCCTGCCACGACAGATCGAAGGCCCCAACCTGTTAACCATGACTTGCAACCGTGACGAGAATTCCTGATGCACCCGCTTGCGAATTTCTTCCGCAGCCCCTGTCCGAAACAGATCCGTCATCAACGCCGTCACCGGCAATGACAGGGCAAAAAAGCGGTGCTGCGCCGCAAGCCTGCCCTGCCGCCCATCCAATCGGACACACAACATAACCAAACCGCAGAGCCGCAGAAATGGTGCTTTGACATGCTGCCCGCGTGCCAGACCCGCTCTGGCGCCAAGGCTCGCAGCGCCGGCACTTCGCTCTCGGCATATGTGTAGCATTCGTCCTCGATGATCTGTAAATCGTATCGACGCGCGATTGATACAATCTGCGCCATCCGCGCCGCCGACATTCGCGCCGTCGTCGGGTTCTGTGCCACGGGCGTCAAGCACAACACCTGCGCCCCATAGCGCCGGCAGGCCTCTTCAAGAGCCTCGGGGCAAATCCCCTCATCATCAAGTTCGATGCCCACCACTTCGGCCCGTGCCGCCCGCGCCGCATAACGAAACCCCGGATAGGCCAGATCCTCGATCAAAACCACTGGGCGATCCCCGCGCAGACAGACATCAAAAACCAAACCGATCGCACTTTGACCGCCGTGGGTCAGCATAATATCATCCGCAGAGATCTGCCCCAAAACCCTTGGGCTCAGCCAATCGACAACCAGCTCGCGCAATTCGGATTCATCAGATTGATGTGTATAATCAATCCACTCGCGCCCGATGTTCAGTGCAATTCTCTGCATCGCCTCACCGATATAGCCGCTCTGGCCAACCTCGGGCAGATGCGGCGAGCGCAGATCCACACGGCCCGCCACATAAGAGCGATCCCGGTCGTGGAACAGCGCTTCGGTTGGCCCCAGCCGCGGCGAGCGTGCCGCAACAAAAGTGCCGCGCCCGACCGTGGCCTCAAGCAGACCTTCTTGCGTGGTAATTTGGTAAGCCCGCGACACCGTCCCTGGCGTTACTCCTAAGCGAAACGCCAGATCGCGTACGGTCGGAAGCTGCGCGCCTTCGGCCAAATCACCCGCACGGATTGCATCACGCAGCGCCCGAGTCAGCGCAAGATACTTCGGCCCGCCATCATCAACCAGCTTGGGTAGCCATATTGTATGCATTACAAAACTCTCCTAGCGGCGATCAATTCCGCATTGTATACATTGGATGCGAATTAACGCAACTTGTATCAACACAATAGGAAAGCAAATGTCCCTGTCCGAAGCCTTCGCCCTCTCTGCTCGCCCCCTGCCGCCGCTGTCGCGCGCAGCTGTCGCCGTAGCACTGACCGTCGCGGCATGGGAATTGCGCCTACGCACACGAAAACACCTGTCCGATTTGCCCGCAGAAATGCTCGCCGATATCGGCCTTGACGCATATTCTGCCGAAGCCGAGGCGACCAAGCCGTTTTGGCGGGCCTAAACCTTTCAAAAACAACCCCCAACTCGGGCCGCCTTCGCGGCCCGTTTTTTTTGGTGCGGGCAAGCGATGAAGCCGTCGTTTCTGATCTTAGGCCGCTTTGAATAGTCAGGCAGATGGTGTTACTTCCCAAGCAATGCGAGCCGCGTTCAGGGTATGTTTCCTAGTTTGGCGTAGAGTTTCAGTTGATTTCAACTCAGAAGTGAGCCGGTTTCGCGAATATTTCCCACTGTTAATTGTCCCATGTGCCCCTTCCCTCAGCGCGCTGCGCCATAGGGAGCATTGGAGCGATTTACATAGGACTTTTTGACATCGTTCGACGTTTGGCTTTGCGCGAGAAGCAATCGACCCGCGATATTTCGCGCCGCAGAGGTTTGTGGCGCATTGAAGCCTTTGCGGCATTGTTTCGAGCAGTGGCTGAGGGATCACCAAGCATTTGATTGCAGACACGATCAAACCGAAGTTCACAACGCACAATCGGCTTAGCAAGCGCGATCCATTCGCCTTCAAACTGTCCGACTGGTCAAAGTGATGGTCAAGTTCATTCACTGCCCCGGAAGTGCATGTTTACATGCATGAGGGGAGATGACCATCGCCGTGCACGGGGTCGAACCGATCTACGAGACACTGCCGATCGCCCCTGCCACCTATTATGACCATCTGGCCAAGCGCGCCGATCCGACGCGACTGTCGGATCGTGCCAAGCGCGATGAAGCGCTTCGCCCCGAGATCCAGCGGGTTTTCGATGCGAACTGGCAGGTCTATGGCGTGCGCAAGGTCTGGCGGCAGTTGCGACGGGAAGGCTTCGACGTAGCCCGCTGCACGGTCGCAGGCTGATGAAGAGCATGGGTATTCAAGGCATTATCCGGGGAAAACCGCACAAGACGACGATCCCGGACAAGAAGCTGCCGTGCCCGCTGGACAAGGTGAATCGCCAGTTTCGCGTGCCCGCGCCGAACATGCTGTGGGTTTCAGACTTCACCTATGTCGCCACTTGGAAGGGGTTTGCTTATGTCGCTTTCGTCATCGATGCCTATGCTCGGAGGATCGTCGGCTGGCGCGTCAGCACCTCCCCTCATGCCGGGTTCGTCCTCGATGCCCTCGAACAGGCGGTCCATGAACGCCGCCCGGTCAAGGGTGCTGGGCTGGTCCATCACAGCGATCGTGGCAGCCAATATCTGTCGATCAAATACACCGAACGACTGGCCGAGGCGGGCATCGAACCCTCGGTCGGCAGCGTCGGCGACAGTTATGACAACGCGCTGGCCGAGACGATCAACGGCCTGTTCAAAGCCGAAGTCATCCACCGTCGCGGCCCATGGCGCAGCTTCGAGGCCGTCGAATACGCGACGCTCGAATGGCCGTCGACTGGTTCAACAACCGCCGCCTGCTCGAGCCCATCGGGAACATCCCGCCCGCAGAAGCCGAGGCCAACTTCTACGCAGCTCTGGAAACTGAAGCCATGGCCGCGTAACTAACCTCAATCAGCCTCCGGCAAACCCGGCGCGGTTCAGTGGGCTCTGCGTCACGCTACAGCTCCCCTTTGTGGAGCCTCACTGACCCACCGAGGCATACTGAAGTCACCCAGAGGCGGTTACATCATCAGAGTCCTTCGCAATTGAAAGCCGATCGGAACGCTAAGCGGCCAAGACGGCCATAATAGCGAAGGCACGCCACGGACAGAATGCCATTTGATCTGAGCTCACAATAAAACTCTTTCCTAGGACGTCTGGGCAGACCACACTCGGTTAATCCTATGTATCACTTTCGGCATCAAAACCCTTGTTTTGGTCCCTATTATGGTATGCT
>CAWJOY010000042.1:0-68889 GCA_963844505.1 uncultured Alphaproteobacteria bacterium | reverse complement strand
GGATCGCTATCAACCTGATCGCGCAAGCGGTGGCACGAGAACTCACAAGACAGTGATCGTCGCCGACCTCGTCTCCTCGCCCTTCGGGCAGTCGTTGGCTACCGCCGTCTGGCTGTTGGCAGCGATTCTCGTGACCCGTGGGGCGTACGCGCGTCCACGTCCCCCACTACAGGATCGGACTTGTCCTCCTCGCGTTCGCGTCCGGTGCCCTCGCCCTGTCCTATCTCTTCGACGTCATCCAACTCGGCGACTGCTGCGACAACCCAGGGGCAAACTTTGCTGCGCAAATGCGTCGTGGAACGAGCTACATCCTCGGTATTGCCGTATAAGTGTCGATCCCCTATCTCTGTGTCATCGAGCCGCTCAAGAGAAGGACCGCAAAAATGACCGACCTCGTCCAAAACCCCGGCGCACGTTTGAACGAACCTGCACCCGCATTTGACGCACCGACCACCCATGGCCGTAAATCGCTGGCAGATTACCGCGGCAAGTGGCTGGTTTTGTTTTCCCACCCCGCCGACTTTACACCCGTCTGCACCACCGAATTCATTGCCTTTGCGAAGAAGCAAGACGAATTCTCGGCACGCAACACCGAGCTTTTGGGCCTGTCGATTGACAGCCACTACAGCCACATTGCGTGGATGCTGAACATCAAAGAAAAATTCGGCGTCGAGATCCGTTTCCCGATCATCGCCGACCTGAACATGGCAGTGGCGCAGGCCTACGGCATGATCCAGCCCGGCGCGTCAAATACCGCAGCGGTGCGGGCAACCTTCCTGATCGACCCCGAAGGCGTGCTGCGGGCGATGGTCTATTACCCGATGAATGCGGGGCGCTCGGTTGATGAGATTTATCGCTTGCTGGTTGCGATGCAGACTGCGGATGAACACAAATGCGCGATGCCCGAGAACTGGACCCCCGGCATGCCCGTGATCGTGCCAACCCCCGCCACACCCGAGGCAGCAATGGCACGCGCAGGCGAAGGATATAACACGGTCGATTGGTATTTCTCGACACGGATGCTGTGATGTAAAGCTGATCGCGGGGCACGAGGCTCTTGCCACCAGTGCCGCTGCTGGCGACGCCGTTTCGGCAGGCATGTTAACGGATCGGCTGGAATGGCATGAAAAAGAGCTGTGGATGAAGAAAACGGCGACCTGCTATTCCAACCCTATTCAGCCTTCGGGCTTTGGTAACCTTCGTATCATTTCCGCAAAGGAGAGAACCCATGAGCAATCCCATCGTCAAAGGTTTCTGGGATCAACCCACCGGAAGCTGGCAATATGTTTTCCATGACCCCGATACGATGAAAGGGGCGATCATTGATCCTGTGCTTGATTTTGATCCTCTGGCTGGGGCGACCTCGACCGCCAATGCGCAGCGCTTGCTGGACTATGTGCGCGCGACGGGCATCACGTTGGAGTGGATCTTGGACACCCACCCCCATGCAGATCACTTTTCGGCAGCGCAGTGGTTGAAGGCGCAGACGGGCGCACCGACGGCTATTGGGGCGCATGTGACTGGCGTTCAGAAGTTGTGGCAGCAGATCTACAACCTGCCGTTGGATTTTGCGACTGACGGCAGCCAATGGGATCGCCTCTTCGCAGATGGCGACTGCTTTATGGTGGGGAATGTGCCGGTGCGGGTGATATTCTCGCCTGGTCATACGCTTGCGTCGATCACCTATGTTGCTGGGGATGCGGCCTTTGTGCATGACACGTTGATGATGCCCGACAGTGGCAGCTCTCGCGCTGATTTTCCGGGGGGCAGTTCGGCGGCGCTTTACAACAGCATTGCTGCGATCCTCGCCCTGCCGGATCAGACCCGCGTGTTCGTCGGTCATGATTATGCCCCCAAGCGCGAGGCGCAATGCGAGGCCTCGGTAGCAGAGCACCGCCGTGCGAATATCCATTGGAAAGACGCCCCGACCGAGGCAGAATACCGTGCCATCCGCGATGCGCGTGATGCGACACTGCCCCTGCCCAAGCTGATGCTGGCGGCCTTGCAGATCAACATTCGTGGCGGGCGACTTCCCGAGGCGGAAAACAACGGCAGATCATATCTGAAGGTTCCGCTGGATTACTTCCAAAGCCGGTGATGAGTGCATAGCGTTGGTGACGAAAGGCGGCAGAACAAAAAGGTCGATCATGCGATACGCAAAGGAGCTGATATTCGCGCTGGCAGTCGTGCTGGCCGTTTGGGTGGCGATTGGCCAGCCTGCCGGAACCTCGGCTGTGCAGGCGCAGACCTTTGGTATCATGTTGATCACTTTGGCGATCTGGGGCACGGGGCTGGTGCCTGGCTATGTCGGGTCAAGCTTTCTCTTTGCGGCACTGATCCTTGGCGGCTTGGCCACCCCACAAGAGGTATTTGGCAGCTTTTCCTCGACCGCGGTCTGGCTTGTCGTGGCGGGGTTCGTCATCGGTGCTGCGATCACCCATTCTGGGCTTGGGGCAAAGATCGGAGCGGTGGCACAGCCGCATCTGTCGCGCAATTATGCCACGTTGATTGCGGGGCTTATGCTTTTGGGCATGGCGCTGGGGTTTGTGATGCCGTCATCGATGGGGCGGGCGGCGGTTCTGGTGCCCGTCGGCATGGCGCTGGCCGATGCTTTGGGACTTGAACGAGGGTCAAAGGGGCGGACGGGCGTGGCGATCATTATCGCGCTTGGCACCAATATGCCCAGCTTTGCTATCCTGCCGTCAAACATCCCCAACATCATTCTGTCGGGCGTGGCAGAGCAATCTTTCGGGCTGCATTTCAGCTATGCTCACTATCTGTTGCTGCATTATCCGGTGCTTGGGCTGTTGAAGTCTGCAGTGATTGTGGGGCTGGTGTTGGCCTTGTTTCCGGCAGTGCTGCGCGAGAATGGCACACAGACGCAAAAGGCTTCGGGTTCGGGGTGGCGTCAGGTGGCGCTGATGGCGATTTTGCTTGTCACGCTGGCACTGTGGGCCACAGATCAAGCTGCATGGGATCAATGCGGCATGGATTGGTCTGGCCAGCTCGTTGGTTCTCATGGTGCCGCAGTTGGGCTTTGTGCCGCCTCCGGTCTTCAAATCCTCGGTCGATTTTTCGATGATTTTGTTTGTCGCCGGAGCTTTGACGCTCGGGACAGTCGTCAGCGCCAGCGGTTTGGGGACGATCATCGCAAGGGAAGCTTTTGCGGTGCTGCCAATGCAAGCGGGGCACGACTTCATGAACTTCGTCTCGCTCGCGCTTTTGGGGGCGGGCACCTCGGTTTTCACCACAGTGCCCGGAGTTCCTGCGGTGCTGACGCCGCTTGCCCCCGACCTTGCGGCAAGGACTGGGTTCTCGCTCAATTCCGTTTTGATGACCCAGGTTATTGGGTTTTCGACCGTGATTTTTCCCTATCAGGTTGGGCCGCTGATCGTCGCGATGGGGCTCGCCGGAGAAAGCACGCGCCCGCTGTTGAAGGTCACCTTAGCTCTTTTCGTGATCACCCTATTGGTTCTGCTGCCCTTGGATTTCCTGTGGTGGAAACTGCTGGGCGCGATTTGAGCCTTTGCGCGACTGAGTTGCACGCTCCAGACCCCACGACAGTCGCCTCCTTCGGGGCGATTGCCTCATCAAAGGCTATGTGACTTGCAAAACTTACATTAAAAAATCCAGTTATTGATTCAGATCAATGCTTGCGTCCTGCTTCCCAGCAATACATTCAAACATGAGAATTCAAGACTGCTTTTTGGTTCTTCCCTGATAACTGGAGCTTAAGATATGGAATTCGGTATCGTTGAGCTGTCACGCCTGCAATTTGCCGTGACAGTCATGTATCACTTCCTCTTCGTGCCGCTGACGCTGGGCCTATCGATCCTCGTTGCCATCATGGAGACGGTCTACGTCATGACCAACCGCCCGATCTGGCGGCAAATGACCAAATTCTGGGGCATGCTGTTTGGCATTAACTTTGCGCTTGGCGTCGCCACGGGCATCACGATGGAATTCCAATTCGGCATGAACTGGAGCTATTACAGCCACTATGTCGGCGACATTTTTGGCGCACCCTTGGCGATCGAAGGCCTGATGGCATTCTTTCTTGAGGCCACCTTTGTCGGCTTGTTCTTCTTTGGTTGGGACAAGCTGAGCAAAGTTGCGCACCTGACGGTGGCGTGGCTGGTTGCGCTTGGGTCCAACTTTTCGGCGCTATGGATCCTGATCGCCAATGGTTGGATGCAAAATCCGGTGGGAGCCGAGTTCAATCCAATGACCATGCGGATGGAGATGACGGACTTCTTCGCGGTGCTGTTCAACGAGGTCGCCCAAGCGAAATTCGTGCATACGGTTTCGGCGGGTTATGTGACGGCCTCCGTGTTCGTTATCGGCGTTTCGGCTTGGTATTTGCTGAAAGGGCGGCACACAGAGCTTGCACGGCGGTCCATCACGGTGGCGGCCGCCTTTGGTTTGGCTTCGGCGTTTTCGGTGGTGCTTTTGGGCGACGAGTCCGGTTATTCGGCCACGCACAGCCAAAAGATGAAGCTCGCCGCGATTGAGGCTATGTGGGAAACGCACCCAGCACCTGCCCCCTTCAACTTGATTGGTTTCCCAGATCAAGAGGCGCGCGAAACCCATTACGCCATCCAAATTCCTTGGGCGATGGGACTGATCGGGACGCGGTCTTTGACCACCGAAATCCCCGGCATCAACGATCTGGTCGCGCAAGCGGAAACGCGTATCCGCTCTGGCATCATCGCATATGACGCCCTGCTGCAAGTGCGCGAAAAACGCGAAGCGGTGGCCCCAGAGGTTATGCAAACCTTTGAAGCGCATTCCGCCGACCTTGGGTTTGCTTATCTGCTGAAGAAATATGTCGATGACCCGCGCACCGCGACTGAAGAACAGATCAAGGCCGCGTCGAACGATACTGTGCCGCGGGTTTGGCCCCTGTTCTGGGCGTTTCGCCTCATGGTGGGGCTGGGCTTCGGTTTCATCGCAACGATGGGCTATTTCTTCTACCGCTCGTCCTTCAAGGGCATGGAGTTCCCACGCCCCGCGCTATGGCTTGCTGTTGTGATGATCCCTGCACCTTGGATCGCGGCAGAGCTTGGATGGTTTGTGGCCGAGTTTGGCCGCCAACCTTGGACGGTGGACGGCGTGTTGCCGACTGCCATGTCGGTGTCGGCTCTTTCGATGACAGAAGTTGCCATGACTTTGGCAGGCTTCGTGATCTTCTACACCATCTTGTTCATCGTCGAGATGGGGTTGATGCTGAAATACATCCGCAAAGGCCCGTTCCAAGATGTTGAGGAAACTGAGGCTTGGAACATCCGTCACCATGATCGCTTGGCTGGGCGCCGCAACGCCGATGCCATCGCCCAACCTGCGGAGTAAAGACCATGATTTTGCACGAACTGATAAGCTATGAAATGCTGCGCGTGATCTGGTGGGGCCTGTTGGGGGTGCTGCTGATCGGCTTTGCGCTTACGGATGGGTTCGACATGGGGGTCGGCGCGCTGCTGCCTTTCGTCGGCAAAACCGACGCCGAGCGCCGTGTGGCGATCAATACCGTCGGCCCCGTGTGGGAGGGCAACCAAGTCTGGTTCATCCTTGGCGGCGGCGCGATTTTTGCCGCATGGCCGCCGCTTTATGCGGTGTCATTCTCGGGCTTTTACCTTGCGATGTTCGTCATTCTGGCGGCGTTTATCGTGCGGCCCGTTGCGTTCAAATACCGTTCCAAGCGTGATGACACACGTTGGCGTGCGGCTTGGGATTGGGCCTTGTTCGCCAGTGGCGCCATTCCAGCCCTATTGTTCGGCGTCGCGGTGGGCAATGTGATGCAAGGTGTCCCCTTCCATTTCACCGACGATCTGCACTCGATCTATGAAGGGGCTTGGTATACCAAGTTCATTGGCCTCTTGGACCCGTTTTCCCTTTTGGCTGGCGTTGTGTCGCTATCGATGCTGGTGATGCATGGTGGCGCTTGGCTGACCCTAAAGGCTGAGGGGGCTGTCCAAATGCGGGGGCGTGCGATTGGGTCTATCGCCGCATTGATTGCTGTGGCGAGTTATATCCTTGCAGGGCTGTGGCTGGCCTTTGGTGTCAAAGGCTTTGCCATCGTCGGCGCATACACCACAAGCGGACCGTCGAACCCGCTTCACTTCGAAGTGGCCCGCACGGCGTCATGGCTCAGCGCTTATGCAGACCGCCCGTGGATCGCGATTGCCCCGGTTTTGGGCATCACTGGCGGCTTGCTCACCTTTCTAGGTTTACGGGCAGGGCGCGAGGTCTCGACCTTGCTGTTTTCGAAAATGGCGATCTTTGGGGTTATATCTTCTGTTGGTTTGACGATGTTTCCCTTCATCATGCCATCGTCTTCTGATCCGCGCTCGTCGTTGACAGTTTGGAATAGCTCTTCTTCGCACCTGACTTTGTTCATCATGCTGGTGGCCACGGCGATATTTATGCCGATCATCCTGATGTATACGGCGTGGGTTTATAAAGTGCTCTGGGGCAAGGTCACCGAGGCCGATGTGACCGACGAGCACAATCACTCTTACTAAAAGGAACTGAAATCATGTGGTATTTTGCTTGGCTTCTGGGCCTGCCTCTCGCTGCGATCTTTGCGGTTATGAACGCGATGTGGCTTGAATTGAAAGAAGACGAAAAACGGATCGCCCTTGGCAATACTGCGCCAGCGCGCAATCCCAAAAGCTGATCGCAATGTGGCAGGGTGGCGTTTGCGCCTTCGCTGACCGGTTACAAGAGGCGTCACTTATCCCCGCGGCCGCTTATACCGGTCGCGGGGTTTTTCACGCGCAAGCCAATGCAGTCCTAGTTAACTTATCCCAACGCATCTGAAGGAAAACTCCGACCGTATTTCCAACTGATCGCTGCTGCTGTTGTGTCGCACAGCGTCGTGCCAATGTCCCCAAATAGGCCAAACGGCTTGAGGTGACAAAGATCAAGACCCGCGACGTCAATCGCGAAGACAGCTCCCTCGGATCTGACCGTTGCGAGACACAAACGGGATGCGGTTCATTTTCTCTGCCTCAAAACCCTTTGATCCGCATCAAGGTCAGGCGCGACGTTTTGAGACAAGGTGCGCCGAGGACTGCATTTTAACCGAAGGCCTGTTTGATGGAACCCAAGCACAAGATTAACCTCGCTTATGTGGGTCTCGCTTTCTTATGTGTCATGCTGTTTCAAGTCTGGGTCACGGGTCGGACCGTTGCAACAGTCGATTACAGCGCCTTTTTGAGCGATCTGAAAGCCAACAAAGTTGCCGAAGTCGTGGTGACCGAAACCCAAATTCAGGGCACCTTCAAGACGCCGGTGGATGGCAAGGAATACTTCGTCACCCAAAGGATAGAACCCGGATTTGCGGCGGAACTTGCGGCTTCGGGCGTCAAATTCACCGGAGGCAGCGACCAGACGTGGCTGACCACGCTGCTGTCGTGGATTGTGCCCGTGGTGTTCTTTTTCGCGCTTTGGGCTTTCTTTATCCGCAAAATGGCCGATCGCCAAGGCATGGGCGGGCTGGTCAATATTGGGAAATCCAAGGCCAAAGTGTATCTGGAACGAGATACGGGCGTTACTTTTGCAGATGTTGCAGGGGTAGACGAGGCCAAGGCCGAGTTACAGGAAATCGTGTCCTTTCTTGCCAACAAAGACAAATACGGACGCCTTGGCGCGCGAATTCCCAAAGGGGTTTTGCTTGTGGGGCCGCCGGGGACGGGCAAGACGCTTTTGGCCCGCGCGGTGGCGGGCGAGGCCAAAGTGCCGTTCTTTTCGATCTCGGGCTCTGAATTCGTCGAGATGTTCGTCGGCGTTGGCGCAGCGCGTGTGCGTGATCTGTTTGATCAGGCCCGCAAAGCCGCTCCTTGCATCATCTTTATAGACGAGCTTGATGCGCTGGGGCGCGCGCGCTCGGCGATGGCTGGCATGGGCGGGGGCGATGAAAAAGAGCAAACCTTGAACCAGCTTTTGTCCGAACTTGACGGATTTGATCCGAGCTTTGGGATTGTGCTGCTGGCGGCGACGAACCGCCCCGAAATCCTTGATCCTGCGCTGTTGCGGGCAGGGCGGTTTGACCGCCAAGTGGTTGTGGATCGCCCCGAACGCAAGGGGCGGATGGACATTCTCAAAGTGCATACGCGCAAGGTCAAACTGGCGCAAAACGTCAATCTTGAGGAAATCGCGGGCATCACGACGGGGTTTACGGGCGCGGATCTGGCCAACCTTGTCAATGAGGCCGCAATCATTGCAACGCGTCGCGGCGGTGAAAGCGTGTCCGAAGATGACATGACTGCCGCAGTGGAGCGGATCGTTGCAGGTTCTGAACGTAAAACCCGCATCCTAAGCCCCGCCGAGCGCAAACGCGTCGCCTATCACGAGTTGGGCCACGCTTTGGCGGCGGCGACGTTGCCAAGCTCTGATCCGGTTCACAAAGTGTCGATCATCCCTCGATCTATCGGCGCATTGGGCTACACGATGCAGCGCCCGACCGAAGATCGGTTTTTGATTACCTTTGGCGACCTCAAGGACCGCATGGTCGTGCTTTTGGCGGGGCGCGCCTCGGAAGACATCGTCTTTGGCGAGATCTCTACCGGCGCCTCAGACGATTTAGCCAAAGTGACGGATATTGCGCGGGAATGTGTGACCCGCTTCGGCATGAGCGACGCCGTCGGCCAAGCCGTTCTGGAGCAAAAGCATCTGCAGTATCTTGGCGATCAACAGTTCCAAAGTAGCAACAAGGATTACTCCGAGGCCACCGCCCGCGAGGTTGATCTTGCGATACGGCACTTGATTGAAGAGGCCTATGCGCGGGCGAAAGCCATCCTGACAGCGCACCGTGCAGATTTGGACGCAGGTGCCGCACTGTTGCTGGAGCGCGAGTCGATTTCGCCTGAGGACTTTGCGCCCCTGCGTCAAACGGCGCGCAACAATTAAGCCGACTAGACCCTTTAAGGATTGCTCCTCATGACGCGTGAGACTGCACAGGACGCCTATTGGGCCAAATCCGCCAGCGCCTTGCTTGCCGATCTGGGCGCAAGGCCAACAGGCCTTACCGAGCCAGAAGCGGCGCAACGCCTTGGCGTTTATGGTGAGAACTCTTTGATCACGAAAGAGGGCAAGGGCTGGTTCTCTTTGCTGCTGCGCCAGTTTGAAAGTCCCTTGGTGCTTATTCTGATCTTTGCGGCGACGGTGTCGCTTTGGGTTCAGCAGTGGACCGAGGCCGCGATCATTCTTTTGATCGTGGCGGGCAGCACGCTGTTGAGCTTTGTCCAAGAATATCGGGCCGCGGTCGCGGTCAAAGCGCTGCGCGAGCGGCTGGCCTTAAAGGCCACTGCGATGCGCGACGGCCATGCGCAAAGCATCGAGGCGCGCCTGTTGGTTCCAGGGGATGTTGTCACGCTTTCGGCTGGCAACCTTGTGCCCGCTGATGGGGTGGTGCTTGAGGCGCGCGATTTTCTAGTGTCGCAGGCGGCCTTGACCGGAGAGTCCTTCCCCGTCGAAAAACGCGCAGAACCCACCGCCGCCGAAGCGACGCTGTCCGAGCGCACAAATGCGGTGTTTCTGGGCACCTCTGTCCGCAGCGGCACGGCCACAATGCTGGTGGTTGGAACCGGCGCATCCACGGCTTTGGGGGCGATCGCGGGCCGTCTGAGCGATGCAGAGCCGGAAACCGACTTTGAGCGCGGGGTGCGGCGGTTTGGTTATCTTTTGACCCGCGTCATGATGGTGATTGTGACTTTTGTGTTTACTGCCAATTTGTTGTTGGGGCGGCCAGTTCTTGACAGTCTTTTGTTTTCGGTCGCACTGGCTGTCGGCTTGACCCCTGAATTGCTGCCCGCGATCATCAGCGTCACTCTGTCTGCCGGAGCGCGGCGTATGGCCGCCAAGGGCGTCATCGTGCGCCGCATGACCGCCATCGAAAACCTTGGCAGCGTCGATGTTCTTTGCACGGACAAGACCGGAACGCTCACCCAAGGGGTGGTGCAGCTGAGCGAGGCCGCGGATGCGACGGGCACTGCGTCGGAGGCAGTCTTTGCGCTGGCACTGACCAATGCCTCGTTAGAGACGGGTATCGCCAACCCTTTGGATGCGGCGATTGTGGCCACAGCGCAAGGGCGGGGGGTGAGCTTGCCCGATGGGGCCAAGATCGACGAAATCCCTTATGACTTTGAGCGCAAGCGTTTGACCATCGTCGTCGATCAACCGATGGACGACCAGCACCTGATCATTACCAAAGGGGCCTTCGACACGGTGCTGTCTTGTTGCACCATGGTCGCGCAAGCGACGGCGGCGGTGCCTTTGGATGAGGACATGCGCAATCGCTTGACCGCGTTTTATCGCAGCAAGGGCGATGAGGGTTTTCGCGTTTTGGGGCTGGCGACAAAACCGGTGACAGCCAAGGCGCGCTATGACCGTCAAGACGAAACCGAGATGGTGTTTCAAGGGTTTCTGACGTTCTTCGATCCGCTCAAAGACGGGGTAGAGACAACAATTCGCAACCTCGCGGCGCTTGGCATCTCGGTCAAGATGATCACGGGCGACAACCGCCATGTGGCGCTTCACGTAGGGCAGGCGGTTGGATTGGGCACTTCGCTTTTGACCGGAGCCGAGCTTGCCCGCACGCGGGACGAGGCGCTTTGGCACTTGGCCGAGACCACTGACATCTTTGCCGAGGTTGATCCGCAGCAAAAGGAACGCATCGTGCGCGCGTTGCAAGCTCGGGATCACTGCGTCGCCTATATGGGCGACGGTATCAATGACGCCCCAGCCTTGCGCACCGCCGATGTTGGCGTGTCGGTCGAAGAGGCCGTGGATGCCGCACGCGAAAGCGCCGATATTGTGCTGCTCAGCCGCGACCTTGACGTGCTGCGCCAAGGTGTCATCGACGGGCGGCGCACCTTTGCCAACACGCTGAAATATGTGGCCATCACCACCAGTGCAAACTTTGGCAATATGATCAGCATGGCCATCGGCACGCTGTTTCTGCCCTATCTGCCGCTGCTGGCTTCGCAGATATTGTTGAACAATTTCTTGTCAGACCTTCCGTCGATGGCGATTTCAACCGATCGCGTCGATCCCGAAACCGTAGAGACCGCGCCGCGTTGGGATATCGGTCAAATCCGCAGCTATATGATCGTGTTCGGTTTGGTCAGCACGGTCTTTGACCTGATCACCTTTGCCGCGCTCGTCAACATTTTTCACGCCTCGGAAAGCCTGTTCCAAAGCGCCTGGTTCATCGTCTCGCTTTTAACCGAGCTGGCGGTGGTGCTTGTGCTGCGCACCCGTCGCCCCAGTTGGCGCAGCCTTCCGGGACGGCTTTTGGTTGGGCTTACGGTTGCGGTGGCGGTGGTGGCGATCAGTCTGCCCTATCTTGGCGTGCTGTCGGGCTGGTTCGGGCTGGTGCCTTTGCCGCCGTCTCTGCTGGTTGCGGCGGTGACTGTCGTTGGTGTCTATGTCATCGCAAACGAGGTCGCCAAGCGCTGGTTCTATCGGCGCGCAGGCTCCATGCCGTTTGGCCCGCGAATGTGATGGAAATCCGGCCAAAGCGAGCGGCCCGCAGCTCTGCCTTGAAAGAATTGGCGCCGTGAAAAGGACTGCGGAATTGATGTAGATCAAGGCTCGCAGGGATAGTTTGGATATTAACTAATTATCGGCTGCAAGAGATGCCGCTCGTCAATCAGAGAGGTTTCCACCTTGTTCACGAAAGCCCCCATTGGCGGATGTATCTGCGGCGTGACGGCAAAACGGTGGCTCTGCAACAGGCTGGCAGCGCCGCCCGCGTTTAGTCGTCAGCTTTGACCTTACCTTCGACCAAGCGACGCTTTGCTGGCTGCTGCACCGCCGCGAGTGTGACAAGCGCCACCATTTCAGGAGACTGCGCATGACGATCAAAAGTATCAGTGGCTGCATTGGCTGCGAGGAATGCGTGAAGTCCTGTCCTTGCGACGTGCTGCGGATGGAGCATGGCAAGGCGGTTATCACCTATCCCGCCGATTGCCAGATTTGTCACCTGTGCAGGATGTATTGTCCCGTCGACGCCATCGAGATGTCGCCGGTGAAAACGATCCCTGTCATCGTGCCTTGGGGTTGATCATGAAACTATCTGCACAGAAATACGCTATTATCACGGGCTTGGCCGTATTCATCGGATTGCCGCTGATGTTTTATGGGCTGGGGGATGCGCCACGCCGCAGCCTGTTAAAAGAGGTCATCTCTCTCGCCACGCTGCTTGGCTTTACGGCGATGTTGGGTCAGTTCTTTTTGGCACGCAGCAATGAAACCCTTCTTGGCCTGTTCAAGCCGCCGCAAATCCAGAAATTCCACAAATACATCGCCTATTCTGCGGTCGCAGTGATCTTGCTGCATCCTGTGCTGATCGTGTTGCCGCGCATGTTAGAGGGCGGCATCCAAGCGTGGGATGCCTTCGTCACGATGGTCACGGATCTTGGCAACCTTGGCATTGTCGCCGGTTTGATCGCGTGGGTTTTACTGCTGGTGCTGAGTGTGACCGCGTTTTTGCGCAAGACCCTGATGCCGCATTTCAAGCTGCGCTACCGTGGTTGGCGGTATTTCCACGGCGGGCTGGCTGTTGCTTTTACCGTGCTGGCGCTTTGGCACTCCATCGCCTTGGGGCGCCATACCGGCGTGGCCTTTGCGGTCTTTTTGCTCGCGTTGGCGGCCCTCGGCTTTGCCATGTTGGCCCATATGTACTGGGGCGATGCTGCGCACAAATCCAAATCCGAACCTGCTGGATCTGACCCTAAAGGAGCTTTGAGATGAGCGAACCGCAAGACACCGCCAAGCCGAACCGCCGCACGTTCCTTGCACTCTCTGGTGCCTCTGTGGGGCTTGCGTCGCTTGGGATGCAGGCTTGGGCGCAGAACGCGGTCGAGATTGACGTGGACGCGATCACCAACACCGACCACGCCACCGATGTGCTGGTGATTGGGGGCGGAATGGCGGGGCTGTTTGCCGCCGTCAAAGCCCATGATGCAGGGGCCGCGACCATGATCGTCTCGAAGGGACGGCTGGGGTCGTCGGGGCTCACGCCCTTTGGCAAGGGTTTCTTTGTGTTTGATCCCGCAACCGAGAGCGGCACGATTGATGACTTTGTCGCAAAGGTCTCGCGCTCGGCGCTTGGCACCAACAATCCCGTTTACACCCGTCAGTTGGCCGAACATTCGCTTGCGCGTGCGGCCGAGCTGCGCGACTGGGGCTTTTTTGACCAAACCTTGGCCAACCGCCCGTTCATGCGACCGATTGCGGAACGCGACATCCCGCTGTTGGAACGCGTGCATATCACGCATCTGATCAAGGAAAACGGACGCATCGCGGGGGCTGCGGGCTTTCGGCTTGATGCAGAAGAGACAGTCACAATTCGCGCCAAGTCGGTAATTCTTTGCACCGGGGCGGGCGGGTTTAAACCCAATGGCTTTCCGCTTGGCGATCTGACCCATGACGGCACGATAATGGCCTATGAGATCGGCGCCAAGGTGACAGGCAAGGAATGGAATGATGGCCATTCGACCCGCACCGTCAATCCCGCCGCGTGTTACGACAATTGGGGCGATATGTTTGGGCGGATCCCGTCCACCAACGGGGTCGAAGTGCATCACGATCTGGGCGTCGACATCAATTATCAGGCCTATATGGGCGGTAATCCCGTGGCAGGCGGGCCGGGCGCGCCACCAGATGCCGATACAGTCGAGATCGCAGGCGGGCCTTATGTGCCCCAAGAGTTTCAGGGGCGGCTCCCGCCGTCGGGCGGCGCAGATGGCAACGGCCCACCCTCGGGCAAAGGCGGTGCGCCAGGTGGCCCGCCCCCTGGGTTTTCGGCAGGCTCCAATGTCGGCGGTGCCTCCGCGGGCATGTCGATCCACAAATCCGAAGGGCTGGTGCCCTTCGACGACCGCGGCGCATCGAACATCGCAGGGCTTTATGCGGCAGGCGACGCGCTTGGCAGCCATATGGCGGGGGGCATCTACACGCAGATCGGCTCTTCTCTGGCCGGGTCAGCCGTGCAGGGTGCCATCGCGGGCGAGGCCGCAGCCGGTTTCGCCGAAACCGTGGATACGCCCGTGATCAGCGATGGACGCCTTGGCGAAATCAAAGACGAAATTCTTGCTCCACTTCGGCGCGAGGTGGGATATGGCCCCGCATGGGTGACGCAAACGCTGCAAGGCATCATGATCCCGAACTTCGTCCTCTATATCAAGAAGGCGTCGATGATGCAGGCCGCACTCGCCTATATCGAAGAGTTGCGCGACCACCACGCACCGATGCTGCGCGCGGCCAATATGCACGAGCTGCGGCTTGCGCATGAGACGCGCAACATGATCCTGAGCGCCGAGATGAAACTGCGGGCTTCGCTGTTTCGCACCGAAAGCCGGTGCAGCCATTACAGGTTGGACTTTCCCGAGATTGATGATGTGAACTGGCGCGCGTGGATCAATATCTATCGCGGTGCGGATGGGTCAATGCAGCTTGAAAAACAACCGTTTGACACTTGGCCAAAAGAGGTTTGACGCTTTGTCAGGACTTCGAGCCTTGGGTCATCCGATAAAGCGTCGCAGCGAAGTTCAGCCGACCTGAATGTTTCTCGATATGGGCCGCGGCACGTCTGTGTCACGTCAGCACGTGGTTTTGCGGCAGCAAAGGTTCTGGCGCAGGGCGGTCCAGCGCTTCGGACACCGAAACCTCGATCACGCGACAGATCGCGTCGAGCGGTAAGCCGTTATGCACATTGCGAAATGGCAATTCCAATTCATTGGTCACCGCTTGCAGCCCAAAGAAGACATAGGCGACGACAGCAGCCAGAAACGGCGCAAACCAACCCGTAGCGTCGATCAACGCAAAGGGCATCATAAAGCAATAAAGATAGGTCGTGCGCCGCACCAACAGCGAATAGACGAAGGGCAGGGGGGTTGTCATGATCCGCTCACAGCCAGCCTGCGCCAAACCCAAAGCGGCTAATGTCTGCGTCAATGTCATCTGACCCAGTGTCGTTAAGGCGCCGCTCTTACCAAGGTCGTGAAAGCGGTCCGCCATGACGTTCAGGGCTGCATCCGCCGAGTTTCTGCGCGCAATCAACGCGTCTGCCTGCGTTTCGCCGACCCAACCGATGATCTCAGAGCGGACCCCAACACCGCGCAAAAAGCCACGATGAAGATGCACAAACGCTACCGCATGCGACAAAATAAAATCGCGATCCTCGCCCTTGCCGACAAAGACGTTCATCTGCCGCCCCAAGTTGCGCACATCCGCAATCATCGTGCCGAACAGCTTGCGCGCCTCCCACCAACGGTCATAGGCTGCATTGTTCCGAAAACCCAAGAACAACGACAGCGCCACCCCAAACACGCCCATCGCGGCGATGGAGATATGCGGCAATCGCATCACATTGTGGTCTACCAACAAAACCGCCAAGGATAATACTGTAACGCCAATAATCCTGCTTATAATGCGCGGAATAACCGACCCTTGAATTACAAAGAACAGACGCAACGAAGACGGGGCTTCCCTGACAATCATTTAATCTTTCTCCGAAGGGTGGGTGCGTTTTTCTCGACTGCGACCGTGGAGGTCTGCGTCAAAACGGACGTTAGCATTTGAAATGCAAAGGTAAAGCACTCACGAACAGCTTGCTGCGGCACTGCCTAGAATATCAGTGGTAAAAAACGTGGTTGGTTAAAAAATAGACGCATAATTTGGCGACCATTGTGCAAGGCATGGCAGGTCTTGGTGCTTGATCGTGAATTAGCGCGGCCCTGCTGCCAAGAATTCCCTCAGCTGCGACAAGATGGCGTGGAATATGTGCCGTGTTAGGGTTTATTTATCGCTGCGAGAGAAGCTATCGTCGACAGGTCGCGTGTTAAACGAATAACCGAAGTATCGGTTAAAAAGACATTTCTTAAAGTCAGGCCAAATGGAGTTCATCTTGACGAGGACCAATCGCACTGCACCCGCGTCGCTTAAATCCAAAATCATGAGCGCTGATGCTGCCGCATCTCTTATCCACAACGGCGCAATTCTTGGTATGAGCGGCTTTACCGGTTCGGGCTATCCCAAAGCTGTGCCTCTGGCGCTTGCGGCGCAGATTGAATCTCAACATGCGGCAGGCAATCCCTTTCAGGTTAAAATTTGGTCAGGCGCATCCACCGGACCAGAGTTGGACGGAGCTTTGGCCAAGGCAAACGGAATTGACTTTCGCCTGCCCTATAACTCGGACCCCATAGCGCGCGACAAAATCAACGCGGGCGAGATGAATTATTGCGACATGCACCTGAGCCAAGTTGCACCCGTGGCGTGGCAGGGCTTTTTGGGTGATCTTGATACAGCCGTGATCGAAATTTCGGGGTTTACGGCCGATGGCAATCTTGTCCCGTCCTCTTCTGTTGGCAATAATAAGACATGGCTGGATCGGGCGCAAAAAATTATCCTAGAGGTGAACAGCTGGCAAAGTGACGCCTTGAACGGGATGCATGATATCTATTACGGCACGGCGTTGCCGCCCAACCGCTTGCCTATCCCGCTGGTGAAACCTGACGATCGTATCGGCCAAGCCCATTTCAAAGTGGATCCCAGCAAGATCGTCGCGATTGTTGAAACCGACACGCCTGATCGCAACGCGCCTTTTGCCAAACCCGACAGCACGGCGAAATCGATTGCAGGCCATCTGCTTGAGTTTCTTAAGTCCGAGGTCAAGGCCGGTCGCATGCCTGCTTCGCTGTTGCCGCTGCAATCAGGCGTTGGAAACGTCACCAATGCCGTTTTGGCGGGTCTGTTGGACAGCCCCTTTGAAAATATGACCTCGTTTACTGAGGTTATTCAGGACGGTATGCTGGATCTGCTGGATGCGGGAAAATTGCGGATGGCATCGGCCACCGCGTTCTCACTAAGTCCCGAAGCGGCGCTGCGCTTCAATGCCGATGCGCAGCGCTACCGCGACAAGCTTATCTTGCGCCCCCAAGAGATTTCGAACCACCCCGAGTTGGTGCGCCGACTTGGATGCGTGGCGATGAACGGGATGATCGAAGCCGATATCTATGGCAACGTGAACTCTACCCATGTCATGGGCTCGCGGATTCAGAACGGCATTGGTGGTTCTGGCGACTTTGCTCGAAACGCCTATGTCTCGATCTTCGTGACACCGTCCACGGCAAAAGGCGGCAATATTTCGGCGATTGTTCCTATGGCAAGCCACGTCGACCATATTTCGCAAGACGTGCAGGTCGTCGTCACAGAACAAGGCCTTGCTGATCTTCGCGGTCTTGCACCCAAGCAAAGGGCCGTGAAAATCATCGAAAACTGCACGCACCCAGATTATCGCGACGCCTTGCGCGACTATTTTGACCGCGCCCAACACAGCAGCTTTGGTAAGCACGCGCCACACAATCTTTTAGAGGCACTGAGCTGGCACCAACGATACATCGAGACAGGGTCTATGAAGTAGCAAATCCGCCAAGGTTACGATGAACACTGGGCAGGTTCACCCGATATCCATCTCGGTTTCCGCAGACCGTTTATTCAAAACCCGCGGCGCAGCATTGCGCTAGCTCAGCAACTCAACCTCTTGCCAGATCGGAGATTTGGACAGGCGGTCAAGCAGGAAGTCCATGAAAACCCGCACTTTTGCCGAAAGCACGTTGGTCTTGGGATAGACCAGCCAAAGCGCGGTGCGGTTGGCCATCTCGAACTCTGGCAGTACGCGGACAAGGCGGCCGTCGGCGATCTCGGAATAGACGCTCCACAGCGAGTTTATGGATATGCCCGCCCCCGCAATCGTCGCGATTTTCTGGCTGAAACCATCGTCAAGCGTCAGGCGGCTTGCGGCAAGGCGCGGGTCAAACACGCTGGCCTCGCCATTCTTGCTAATCAGCGCGCGCGGGGATTGGTCACGGAACGCGATCAACTGGTGCTGCGCAAGCGCGTCGGGATGGGTCGGCGTGCCATGCTTTTGCAGATAGTCCGGCGAGGCACAAAGGATGCGCGTATCATCGGCCAGCTTGCGCCCCTTGAGGTTGGAATCCGTCAGCACAGAATTGCGCAGGGCCAGATCAAAGCTGCCCTCGATCAGGTCGAATTGCACGTCTGACAGCCGCAGATCCAGCGTCACATCGGGATGGGCGGCAAGGAAATCGGGCAGGATCGGCGCGATATGAAGCTGGGCAAAGGTGCTTGGCGCGGTAAAGCGCAAGGTGCCCGTCGCCGTGGGTTTGCCATTGCCCAAGGCCGCCAGACCCGCGTCGGTTTGCTGCAAAATCTCGCGCGCAAAGGGCAGGAACTCTGCCCCCTCAAGCGACAGCGCCACCTTGCGGGTCGATCGGTGCAACAGGTCGGCACCGACCTCGTTTTCCAGCTTGGCCAGCCGCGCACTCGCCACCGCAGGCGCAAGCCCAAGCGCGCGCCCCGCCGCACTGATGTTCAGTTTCTCGGCCGCCAACACAAAAAGCCGAAGCCCGTCCGTCTCCATGTGATTATATCCCTTTGCCGAATTCTGAGCCCTTAACTGCGGTGTTTATATGCGCGCGAAACCTTTTGTGCCAGTGGCCCAAACCGCTGCCCATCCACAGGAAATGCCCCCTTTTGTCGACCGAATTGCATAGAAAACCCGAATACTGAATCCCAAAATCTCGCATTTATATGAAAATGGCAAGGTAATAGAAGGGGCGCAGATAACATCCTTTGGAGTGCCCCCGATGAAAGCTATGATCCTGAACACCTATGGCGAGACCTCGGTGTTTGAAGCCGCCGACCTGCCGACCCCGACCGCCAAGGCGGGCCATGTGGTGGTGAAAATCGCCGCGACCAGCGTGAACACCGTCGACACGATGATCCGCGTTATGGGCAGCGATCTGCCGCTGTCGCCTGCTTTGCCCGCCGTTTTGGGCATGGATTTCGCAGGCACGATCACCGAAGTCGGCCAAGGCGTCACAGGCTTTGCGGTTGGCGACGAGGTTTACGGCTGCGCGGGCGGCTTGGCCGATCTGCAAGGCGCGCTGGCCGAGTTGATGGCGGTTGATGCACAGCTGATCGCGCTCAAGCCAAAGTCGCTGTCGATGCGCGAAGCCGCCGCCCTGCCTTTGGTTGCGATCACGGCCTATGAAGGCTTGGCGCGCGCAGGGGTGACGGCTGGGCAAAAGGTGCTGGTCCATGGCGGCGCGGGGGGCGTGGGCCATGTCGCGGTGCAGCTTGCCAAGCATTTCGGCGCCAAGGTCTACACCACCATCAGCAACGACAAAGCCGCCGAGATCGTCACGCAATACGGCGCCACGCCGATCAACTATCGCACTGAAACCGTCGCGGATTATGTCGCCGCGCATACGGATGGCGCGGGCTTTGATGTCGTCTATGACACCGTTGGCGGCGAAAATATGACGACCTCGTTTACAGCGGCGGCGCTGAACGCGCAGGTCGTCACCACGAGTTCGCTGCTTGCGATTGACCTGAGCCCCGCGCACTTCAAGGGGCTGTCGCTGCATGTGGTCTTTATGCTGATCCCGATGCTTTATAATGCGAAACGCGACGTGCATGGCGACATTCTGGCGAAACTTGCGGCGATTATCGACGCGGGCAAGCTGAAGCCGCTGCTGGACGCGCAGGCCTTTGGTTTTGCCGAGGTCGGTGCCGCCTATGCGCATCTGTCCAGCGGGCGCGCTGTCGGCAAGGTCGTCGTCGAGGTTTAACCCTTTAGACGCCCCATCGACAGTAAAGCAAAGGCGCGGGCTCTTGACACAGAGCCCGCGCGCTCGTGCAGGTGTCCGTCACAAAGGCGCGGTATTGGGCGAGTTAATTGACCAATAGCGGTAAATTCCGTGGTTGATCGCCCCTTGCAAACAACAATGCAGAGACCGCGTTTTTTGGCGGCACGACCTGAGCAACTCCGCCTCAGGACCCCGCAAAACCTGCTCAAACAAACCGAGCCACCTCTCTGGCGCGGGGCGAAACTTGAGGGTCTGCGACCTCAATTTCTACATCGCCCATTTTGGCACCGCCAGCACAAGGTGCGTGACCACGGCGTCCAAAGCATAGAAGCCCCAGTGCAGACTGTAGGCCCAGCGAAACCCATGGCGTGTGCGCAAATAGAGCCATGGGATCAAAAGCCCGAACATCGACGCGGCGGCCGTGAACCGCAGCACGTAGAGCGGTGAGAACCCGTCAAAGGCCAAGGTCACGTGGAAGCCGCCAAAGAGAACCGCCATCATGATCGAGATCGCCCAAAGTGGCATGCGGGCGCGGTGCGCGTGCAGGACCATGGCCGCGACGATAACCTGCTGGAACAAGATATCGAACGATTTGGGCAGGTAATACCAAGCGCTGGCAAACATGAATTCCGGCGGAATTCGGTGGTGCGCGAAAAACTGACACGTCTGGCAAAAGGGGAAGCGCCAAGGCGACAAAGACACCATAAGCCATGAGGATCGGTGCAAGCGCGATCACATGGCCGGAAAGAATGGGACGGGATAATTGCCGTTTGAAGTCAGGCCGGAACGTCAGCAGGACAACGCCAGTCCAGGCAAGATAGTATCCGGCGAAAGTGAAGGGCGCCTCTTCGTAGCCACTGTCGAGTGCCATCGCGTCAACGAGGGCGTAATATCCCCAACTCGATACGGACCAGATCACGCCGACCAGTGCGAGCGTCGGTAACATGGCGCGAAACGCGTGGCCCAACTGCGCCAAAGTCGCGGCGCGTTTGGACTGGGCTAGGCTGCATATTTGGGTCATCTCACATATTCCCTGTCAAGCGTCGGGCAAAAACCAGCAGTTGCCTCTTGATGCACCTGTTTACATGGCAAGCAAAGCGTTCTCCATGCAGCATCGCGTGGCATCAGCGCCCCAAAAGCGGTACCTTTGGCATTGGTTTGCCTGTCGCAAATCCAAAAGCCGCATGTGACGACAGATCAGCAGATTTCGGCAATCATCTTGATCAGGTCGCTATCGCGGAAGGGTTTGGTGATCACTTGGCACCTGTGCAGATGCGCGGCGGTTGGAACGTCGATGCCACCTGTCGCAAAAATTATCGGCAAGTCGGGCAAAAGCGCGCGTGCCTCGACCGCCAACGCTTCCCCCGATTGATCGGGAAGGCCAATATCCGTGATCAGCACATCGACGGGGTTTGCCTGCAACACCGCAAGCGCGCTTTCTGCGCTGCCCGCCTCCAAGACGTCATAACCAGCGGAGGCGAGCCCTTGTGCCATATCCATGCGGATGAACACATCATCTTCACACAGCAAAATCCGCAGCCCATTGGGGCTGGTTTGGTGCGGTTTTGTCACTGCTGCGGCTGGGGCAGGCGGCTGTTGCGGGATGAGTTTGCCCTCGCCACCCAGCACCTCACGGATTTTTTGGGCTAGGGTCTGTTGCGTATAGGGTTTGCCCAACAGCGTCACCCCTTCGTCCAACTGCCCATCATGCACGATAGAATCCTGCACATAGCCTGACGTAAACAACACAGGTAAATCCGGCCGCATACCGCGGATTGCTTCGGCAAGATCATGGCCCGTCATCTGCCCAGGCATGATAACATCGGTAAAAAGAAGATCAATCGGCGTGCCATCTGTCACCATGCCAAGCGCTGTTACGGGGTCAGCCGCTTGCAAGATGTCATAGCCAAGGTCGGTCAACATGCCGATGGCCGTTTCGCGCACGTCATCATCGTCTTCGACCACCAAAATCGTCTCGGTCCCGCCAATGCGACCGTTCAGGTCGATGATTTGCGGCGCGGCCACGGGGGCAAGCGTGCGCGGCAGATACAGCGTGACCGTGCTGCCGCCGCCAAGGGTGCTGTCGATCGTCACATGCCCGCCGGATTGCTTGGCAAAGCCGTAAACCATCGACAAGCCAAGACCCGTGCCGTGACCATCGGACTTGGTGGTAAAGAAGGGCTCGAAAATCCGTTCCAGAATCTCGGGCGCAATGCCTGTCCCTGTATCCTTAATCGCGAGGGCCACATATTGCCCGCGGTCCAATCCGAGGCGGCGGGATGCATCGGGCTCAGACAGATCAACGTTCTTGGCATGGATGGCCAGCTTGCCCTGACGGTGCATTGCATCGCGGGCGTTGATCGCAAGGTTCAGGATCGCATTTTCCAGTTTATGGGCATCGACATAGGTATTCCAAAGGTCATCGGCAATCGCGGTTTCAATCTCGATCCCTTCACCGACCGCACTGCTGAGAATGTCGCCCGTATCGGCCAGCAACTGCCGCAGGTTCATCACAACCGGCGCCAGAGGTTGCTTGCGCGCAAAGGACAAAAGCTGCGAGGCAAGCGTCGCCCCGCGCATCACGCTTTTCAGCGCTTGATCCAGCCGCTCGCGCCCGCGGGTGCCTTCGGGGATTTCGCGCAGGGTCATTTCCAAATTGCCGTTGATGACTTGCAACAGGTTGTTGAAATCATGCGCGATGCCGCCCGCCAAGGCTCCAATCGCCTCCATCTTTTGGCTTTGTCGCAGCGTGTCGTGCAGAGTTTCCAATTCTTGGTTCCGCTTGGCGACGCGGCTTTCCAGCGTTGCATTCAGCCGCGCGATTTGGTCTTCAACGGTTTTACGGTCTTGAATATCGGTGTTGGTGCCGACCCAGCCGGTCAGTTTGCCGCTTGCCGCTTGCAACGGCGTGGCGCGCACCAAATGCCAACGATAGGTGCCATCGGCTTTGCGGATCCGAAATTCGGCCTCGTATTCCTTGCCCCGCTGTATCACCTCGGCCCAATTTTTTGCGGCGTCCTCAAGGTCATCCGGATGGACCACCCGCGCCCAGTCGTCGCCGTAAAGCTCGCCCTCTTTGAATCCGGTAAAGTGATAAAGCTGGTCGTTCAGCCAAGTTAACCCGCCATCTCTGTCGGCGGTCCACACGTGGTTTGGCATGGTCTGCGCCATTTTCCAGAACTTCTCACGCGTGACAATCAGCTCATCTTCGGCTTTCTTTTGGCCTGTTACATCATGTCCTTGCACAAAAATGCCAATAGAGGCGCCGGTTTCATCCTTCAGCGGATGATAGATGAAATCGATATAAAAAAGCGCCGGCTCTGCGCCCTTACCTGTCTGGAACTCAACAGGCATCCCTTTCAGCGATACTGGCGTGCCCGAGGTGTAAACCTGATCAAGCAATTCGAAAAAGCCCTGTCCTTCGATGTCGGGCAGGGCCTCGCGCGCCGTCATGCCGACCACATCCCTGCCACCGATAAGATCGCTATAGGATTGATTAACGATTTGAAAACGATGGTCGGGGCCATGCACAATGGCCATAAAACTTGGGGCTTGATCAAAGGCCGCTTGAAAGAAATTCGTCATCTGTTCAAGCGCCAGATTTTGCGTCGCAACCGCTTCGGCGCGCTGCAACATCGCGGCGCGGATCGGCAATGTGTCGGCCGCAGCCGATCGGTCGCTGCGATAAAGCTCGGTCACATCCATCGTATTTTGCAGCAAAAACTCAACCCCGCCGGTGCTGTCAATGATCGGGGTATGGGTCGCGCTCCAAACGCGTTCTACAATCCGGCCATCCGAAGATTTAATGGGATAGGGGATCAGCGGCAGATGGTCGGTCTGCCCCGTCGAAAATACCTTGCGAAACGAGGCGCGCAGCATCTGGTCAGGCACGGAATCGGCAGGGGCCGGAAATTCCTCTAGCAACAGCCGCCCGATCAGGCTGTCACGCGACCTGTCAACTGTTTCAAGATAGGCGTTGTTCGCCCAAACAATCCGCAATTCTGCATCGAGCAGCACGTAGGGGGTAGGCGCTGCCGAAAAAAGCGCGTCGAGATCTATTCTCATGGTGATATCGCCAGCGCTCTGTTTGGGTTAACGTTGTTCGGAATACTGTAGAAATTAAGCATAGCTGTAAAGGGTTTGAACGGCTGACGTGGCGCAAGGGGGTCTATGCTGATCTTCCTTTTTGCGCGCATTGCCGTGGCAGAATGCATAAAAGCGGCCCCACAAAGGGGCCGCTGCTTTTGCATCTGGGGGTGTCAACTCCAGTAGAGTGGCAAGCGATAGTGCTCATGCGTGCGCGTTTCCCAGTCACGGTCAGTAGACCAATTATCATTACGCGGCGGTGCGCCTTTGACCTCTTGCTCGGTAATATCCGTGACAAAGCCGTTCTGGCGCGTGTCATATTGCAGCTTGCCCCACGGGATAGGGTGATGATCTGCGCCCAAGCCCAAAAAACCACCGAAACTCATCACGGCATAGGCGACTTTGCCCGAGCTTTTATCAATCATCAAATGGTCGATCGACCCGATATGCGCGCCGTCGCGGCCATAGACTTCGGTGCCGTTGACGTCTGAAGATGAGACAAGGCTGGTGTGTGTAGAATGTTCCATTTCGTCCTCCTGCGGTGTGATTACACAGGGACAACACCGTAAAGGCTAACCAGTTCCGCCTGTTTTCGGCGGCAGGCAAAAATCAGCGCAATTGCCCGAGCACCCGTTTAGCTTGGCCAAGCGTTTCTTGGGGGGGCGAGATTGCGGGTATTCTCAACTGGCACCGCGCAGATAGGGCAGAGGATTACCAACCCCTGCTTTGACGTGATAGGTGAGAGATGATTTTACCCGAACAAGTGTTAGGACTGCTGGCTGAGGCAACGCGACCACCATCGGCAATCGGGGCACAAAGAGAGGCATGATGACACAGCGAAATTTCCTTGGCGTCGATATTGGGACAACCTCTGTAAAGGCGGGGGTCATCAATCAGGCAGGGCAAATTGTTGCGCAGTTCTCGCGGGGGTATCCGACGTCTCGCACGGGCGCCAACCTTGTCGAGCAGAACCCCGACGACTGGGTTGATCTGATAAACCAAGCCATGGCGGCTTTTGCGGGCCACGAGATTGCGGCCATCGGGCTGACCAGTCAGGTCAATACGCATGTGTTTGTCGGGGCGGACAAGGCCGCGCTTATGCCCGCGATTGTCTGGCAAGATGGCCGTGCGAGTGTCGAAGCTGCGGCACTGGATACGAAGGTTTCCGTGGCGCAAAAATTGGCGTGGTGGGGGGCGCCGATGCCGATTGATGCCAGCCACGCCTGCGCGCGCATGGCTTGGGTCGCGGCACATCGGCCCGAGGTTTGGGACAAGACCCGCTACGTGATGCTGCCAAAGGACTATTGCCTGTTGCAGCTCACGGGCGAGGCCTGCACCGATCCGATCTCGAATATCGGGCTGGTGGATCAGGACTTGGGCTATATTGCGCAGGTGTTTGATTTGGTTCCTGGTGCGGGCGCACGTGCCGCTCCACTGCGGTCGATCTGTCAAATCGTCGGCAAGATGCAGGCTGGCCCGTTCAAGGGCGTCCCGGTCGTGTCTGGCACGATGGACGCTTGGGCGGGGCTTGTGGGGACAGGGGGGGCAAAGGAGCGCACCTCTGTCTATCTGAGCGGTACAAGTGAAATCATGGGCATTTCATCGCATGAGGTGGTGCCAACCCCGGGCGCGATTGTGTTCCAAGCCTGCGAGGGCATTCGGTTGCATGCCGCGCCGACGCAATCGGGCGGCGATGCCAAGGTCTGGTGTGCAAACGCGCTTGGGCTGTCGCTGGATGAGATGACCGCGCGTGTTGCGCAATCGCCCCGCGGCGCTGCAACGCCGTTGTTTTTGCCGCAGTTGCAAGGCGAGCGTGCGCCGCTGTGGGACGCCGATCTGCGCGCGGCCTTTCTGGGGGTCAGCCGTCAAACAGGCCGCGCCGATTTCGCCCGCGCCGTTTACGAAGGCGTGGCGATGGCCGCGCGGATGGCGCTTGAGACGCTGCAATCTTCGGCCAACGTCAAAAGCGACAGCATCCTCTGCGGCGGCGGCGGGTTTGCATCGGACGCTTGGACGCAAATTCGTGCGGATGTGCTGGGTGTGGAACTGCGCGTCCTTGCGCAAAAAGAACCGGGCATCATGGGTGCGGCGACAATGGCCGCGATTGGTGTCGGGCAATATGCGGACTTTGCAGACGCCTATGATGCCTTGGCCCTGTTTGATCGCACCTTTACGCCCGACCAAGCCAAACATGCGCAATACAACGATCTCTATGGTCTGTATAAAGAAGCCATTTCCATCAATGCCAGTTTGGGCAAGCGGATTTCGCAGCTAAACAGCGCCACAGGTTCACGCTGAAAACAAAATTCGGGGCTGTCGGTGGCGCAGAAAATGTTCCAAGCTGCACGCCAAGGCCAATTCAATGGCCAAAATTGGGAGAGTTTGATGACAAAACATTTAACACTGGCGGTCTCCGCCCTCGCGCTTTGTGCATCCGCGGCATGGTCCGAAACTGTGGCCGTGATCACGCCCTATCTGTCGCAACCCGGCACCCAAGCCTATGTCGAAGGCTTTCAAGCCGCAGCGGCGGGCAAGAACTGGGACGTGAACGTGATTGATACCGCAGGCGATGTCGCCGCTGTCATCAGCCGCATTGAAGACGCCGTGAACCAAAAGGTTGATGCCATTGTCATCAACGTCGATCCTGCGCAGGTCAATGTGGGCCTGCTGGCGGCAAAAGAAGCGGGCATTCCGGTTGTTGGCATGGACGCGGGCTCTGATCCTTTGGTCGCGGCGAACGTCACCTCGAACGGCTATGCGATGGCGGCCGAAACCTCGGCCTATGTCGCAAACCGCATCAATGGGCAGGGCAAGGTTGTCATGTTCGTGTTTGACGCCTTCCCGCCTGTGCAACTGCGCGGTGTTGTGGCCGATGCAATCTTTGGCAATTATCCCGACATCGACGTGCTGGACCGTGTCACCCCTGATGTGTCCGATGGCGGCATCGCAGACAGCCGCGCCAAGATGGAAGCGATCCTTGCCGCCAATCCCGAAGCGGGCAGCATCGCCGCCGTCTGGGCCGCATGGGACCAACCCGCTCTGGGGGCGTTGCAAGCGATTGAGGATGCGGGCCGAGGCAATGAGGGCATCGTCATCACCGGCATTGACGCCAACCCACAGGCACGCGACGCCATCGCAGCGGGCGGCAATTTCGAGGCCTCGGTGGCGCAGGACTTTAACGGCATTGGGGCCACCGCCGCCGATGTGGTTGCCCGTCTGATCGCAGGCCAAGAGCTGCGCGAGCGCGTCATCTATGTGCCGACAAAACTGGTCACCGCCGCGAATGCCGCACAGTAAAGCCTTGGGACACCGTTCACGTCGGGCGGTGTCCCCAATTGCGAAGTTGACCGTGGTTCAGATGACATGCACAGCCTGATATTCAAAAACATGTCAAAGGCTTATGGCGATGTGGCCGCGTTAAAAGATGTTGCGCTGACGCTCCACTCTGGCCGCGTTCACGCGCTGATGGGCGAGAATGGCGCAGGCAAAAGCACCTTTATCAAATGCATTGCAGGGGTCATCCGTGCCGACAGCCTAAGCGTGGAAAAAGACGGCAAGCCGATGGCTCTGACCTCGCGGCAAGACGCCCAGAAGGCAAATTTCCGTTTTATTCACCAAGAGCTGAACATCGTCCCGCAGGTTTCCGTTGCAGAGAATATCCTGCTGGGGCGCAGCTTTCCGCGCCGGTTTGGCCTTGCGATTGATTGGCCGGTGGTGCGGGCGCGGGCACGGGACGCGCTGGCATTTCTGGGGGCCGAGCATATTGATATCAAGGCGCTTGCTGGCACCCTGTCAGCGGGCGATCAGATGTTGATCAAGATCGCAGCGGCGCTTGTGAGTGACCCCGACACCGATCAGCGCGCCGAGCTTTATGTGCTGGACGAGCCGACAGCGGCGCTGACGGGCGAGGAATCCGAGCTTTTGTTCGATGTGATCGCGCGGTTGAAATCGACGGGGGCGGCGGTGCTTTATGTCTCGCACCGGATTGATGAGGTGTTTCGGATTTGTGATGACGTCACTGTGCTGCGGGATGGGCAGAATGTGTCGTCCTGTCGGATTTCGGCCACGACCAAAGATCAGGTCATTCGGGACATGACCGGACGGGATATGCTTGATGCCTATCCAGCACGGGCGCAGACGCACACGGCGGCCTGCGTGGCCCAGTTCGTCGACGTCACCACCGCGCATCTCTCTGGCATCACCTTTGATCTGCGCGCAGGCGAGGTGTTGGGGGTCGCCGGTTTGGCAGGGGCAGGGCAGGATCAACTGCTAGAGATTTTCATGGGGCTGGAGCCTGTGCAGGCGGGCCAAGCGTCCTATTTGGGCCAAGCCATTCCCAAGCACCCTGCACAGGCTTGGGCCAAGCACATCGCCTATCTGCCGAAAGAACGCCGCACCGAGGGGTTGATGTTGAAAATGTCCATTCGGTCCAACATCGTCGCGCCGCATCTGAGCGCTTATGGCCTGCGGGCGAAAGCCGCGCGCGAACACAGCGATGCCGTCCTCATGAGCCGCCAGATGCGCCTGAAATACGACAGTATCAATCAACCTGTCGGCCAGTTGTCAGGCGGCAACCAGCAAAAGGTGCTTTTCGCGCGGGCTTTGCATGGGCAGCCGAAACTTTTGCTGCTGAACGAGCCGACACGCGGCGTCGACGTTGGTGCCAAATTCGACATTTATGAAACCGTCCGACGCACAAGTGCGCAGGGCTGTGCGGTCGTTATGACCTCTTCTGATTTGCCCGAAATGCTGGGCATGTGCGACCGCATTCTGGTGTTGCAAGACCGGCGCCAAACCGCCGTCCTAGACTGTGACGGCCTGACAAGCGCGGACCTTCTTGCGCATTTCTACACAGCTGCAACGAAAGAATATTCATGACCAAAACTCTGCGTCAATCGGGAACCTTGCTCGGATTTGCTGCCATTATCGTGTTTTTCGCAGTGCAGCTGCCGGACACCTTTCTGACGGCGCGCAACGTAATCAACATTTCCCAACAGTTGTCGATGCTGGCCGTTGTTGCCGCCACGATGACGATTGTCATGGTGATGAGTGACTTCGATCTGTCGGTGGGGTCGATGGCAAGCCTTGCTGGTATCGTGGCGGCGACGCTTTTTGCCATGGGGTATCCGGTCTGGGTCGGGATTGCGGGAGCGCTTTTGTTTGGTTTGGCGGGGGGGCTGTTCAACGGTTTTTTGGTCTCAATCGTCGGGATTTTGCCTTTTGTCGCAACCTTGGGAACCTTGACCGTCTTTAGTGGGACCGCGTTCTTTATCAGCGATGGCAAGACGATCTATGGCCGCGACATCCCCGCCAATTTTTCCGGTTTTGCCCGTGGCGGGCTGGACCTGGGCGACGTGAAAATTCCGTTTCTGACGATCACGGCGGGGCTGGTGATTTTGCTCTGTTGGTTCGTGCTGGAACAAACCAACTTTGGCCGAAGGCTCTATGCGATTGGGGGCAATAGAGAGGCTGCGCATCTGGCGGGCATCAACGTCAAGAAACTGCGGCTGATCGCCTTTGGCTTGACCGGAGTTGGCGCGGCAGGGGCGGGGCTGATGTATGCCGCCCGCGTGGCCTCCGCAAATCCGACCCAAGGCAGCGGGCTGATGTTGGACGCCATCGCCGCGGTTTTCTTGGGGATGACCATGAGCAAGCAAGGCGAACCCCGCGTTGTGTACACGCTTATCGGCGTTCTCATTCTGGGGATCCTCGACAACGGTCTGACGCAAATGCAGGTCGACAGCTATATTCGTGAAATCCTTGTGGGCCTGATTGTAATTGCCGCGGTCGCAGTCGCATCATTTTCCAACAGAAAAACCTAACCGCAACAGCGCGTTCAACCGTTTAACGCAAGCGTTCCCCCTTCGCCGCGGTCTTGTGCAGTCCAACGATATTGGCGGAAAGCGCTTTGATAAACCGTTCCACCAGCGGGCTTGATTGTGCGTTTTTGCGACGCACGATCCCCACTTTACGCTCGAAATCGAAACCCTTAAGCGCAAATTGTCCAAAGCCTTGGAACTCTGGCAACTGAATATTTGTCAGCGGGGTCGCCCCGATATAGTCTGTGCCCGTTAAAAACCGCTTCATCACGGCCTCTGCATTGGTCGTAATTTTGACTTTTGGCGGCACTTGATTGTGGGTGATGAAGTAAGCATCAAGCGCTGCGCGGGCGGGCTCTTCTAGGTTGGGGAAAATCCATTCGCTCAGCGCCAACTGATCTGGCTCTACGGTGGTTCCCTCGAACCTGTGACCCTGCCTGCAAAGACCGGTAAAGCGGTCTGCGAACAGGACCTTTACGTCAAAGGCGCGGTCATCAAATTCATTGTTTGCCATGCCGACATAGAAATCTATGCGATTTCCCAAGAGAGCTTGTCGTAGATTATGCGCGTGATCGGTGAGAACCGTGAAGCGAACGCCTGGGATTTCGCGCTCTAGCGCGTGCATGGTTTCGGACACCGTGCCGACAAAAGACGACCCTGAACCAATGGCGATGCGGCCAGACGAGCCTGCGGCAACGGCTGATATCTCTGCCCGACTTTCTGCGACGTCGAAGAGGATCCTGCGTGCATGGGGCTCTAAGGTCATGGCGAAACTGGTCGGCTGCACCCCGCGCGGCAGGCGTTTGAACAGCGGAACATCATAAAAGCTTTCAATGGAGCTGATACTTTTGCTGAGCGCTGGTTGGCTGATGTTCATTTCCTTCGACGCTCCAAGGAAACTGCCATGCTCTAGCACCGCAATAAAATGTCGAAATTGCCGAACGTTTATCACCGGTTTGCCTCTTCTTTGCGTCCCATCAGCAATAGGTATTCCCAAAGGATATATAAATCAAAAGAAAAGAAGGTTGTTGTTGTGCTTTGCGAGTGTGAACATCGCTAAGCTTTTGGGAGGGCACTATGAGAATCAATTCACACTTCGTCAGAACAGGAGTGTTGTCGGCTGCGGCAACGCTTTGCATCGCAACGGCTGGCTATGGTCAGGATCAAGCGCCGATCACGATCGTCATCAACCAATCGCCTTGGCTTGAAGGGTTCGCAAGTCTGGTTGACCTTTATCATTCCGACACGGGCAATCAGGTTTCATTGGATGTAAACCCCTATGCGGGCAGTCTGGAAAAGCAGCGCAATGCGGTCCGTTCAGCAAAGAGCGAATATGACATTCTGATCGTCAACGGTATCTTCTACCCAGAAATGTATCATGGCGGCTTTTTAGAGCCGCTGAAGAACATCGACCCGAATTTCAAAATCGACCCGCAGATTTACACCTATGACGATACAATTTGTTATGACGCCGTGAACAAGACGGTGAATTGCAAAACTGGCGATTTGCTGACCATTCCGGTGAACCCGAACATCACGTTAATGTTCTATCGCAAAGACCTTTACGAAGAAAAAGGCCTGAAGGTTCCACAGACTTGGGACGAGCTGATGGCCAATGCCAAGGCTTTGCACAACCCACCGGAAATGATTGGCATGATGCAGCGCGCGGCACGGAGCACAATCTCTATCACTTGGGATTACTGGCCCTATCTGATCAGCCACGGTGGCGCGCTGTTCCGTGACGAGGGCAATGGCGATTTCTTCGTGACAATTAACAGCCCAGAAGCGCGCAAAGCTCTGGAAACCTATGTGGCCTTCGCAAAAGAGGTCGGACCGGACAACCCCGCGAGCATGGAGCAGGGCGATCTTATCCAGTATCTGGTGACCGGAAAGGCCGCGCATGCCGTGCTGCCAGTTGCCGCACAATCGCAAATGGATGATCCGAACAAATCCATCGTTGCGGGTAAAATCGGCTATATGACCATCCCACATGCGCCGGGCTATCCATCCGCCCCCGCACTGGGCCATTGGCTTGCGGGCATCCCCAAGAACATCGAGCCGGACCACAAGCAGGCCGCTTTGGCCTTCTTGGAGTGGTTCCAAAAGCCAGAAACCCAAGTCGCCTATGCGGAAATGGGCGGCGCACCTGTCAGCGCAGCGGTCTACGAGTCCGACATGGCTGATAAGCCGGAAAATCGCTATATGATTGCGATGCGCGAGGCTTCACCGACGGCGCGGCGGTTGTGGACGATCCCAGAAGGTGCCGAAATCGTCGCAGTGCTTGAGGTTGGCTTGAACCGCACCGTTGCAGGCGAAATCTCGGCGGTTGATGCGCTCAACAGCATGGCTGCCGATGTCGAAAAGATCATGACGACCGCGGGCTATAAAACGGGCCGCTTGCCTGATCTGGCAGACTAAACGGCAAGAAACGCGCGTCTGCCTGATCGCTCTGTGGCGGTATCCCTTGCCGCCACAGAGACCCAGCAGCAAAACTGTTGCGCCCCATCATCAAACCAAAGTGAGCTGTCATGGCGAATTTCAACAATCGGCGTTCCGCCCGATATCTCTCCATTTTGCCGGCGTTTCTTTTCCTTATCTTACTGTCGGCGCTGCCGCTGTTTAATTTGATCGCGCTCAGCTTTTCAGACGTGAAATGGGTGGACGGCACGGCGCAGTGGACGTGGGTTGGGCTTGAGAACTATCTCGCCCTTGGGTCCGACTCTTTGTTCAAGGCCGGTATCCTCAACACTGTTATCCTTGTGTTCGTGGCGACCACTGCGCAAGTTTGCATCGGGTTGGCGCTGGCGCTGGCCTGCTCGCGGCTTGGCCGCAGATCGAGGGCCTATCGCACCTTGTTTTTGCTGCCAATTCTCATCCCCGGCATCGTCATCGGGGCAATCTGGCGGCTGATGTATAATTCACAGTTTGGTATCATCAATCAGATGCTTGATTTGGTTGGTCTTGGCGCTGTTGATTGGCTTGGGTCGTCGTCGCTGGCGCTGATGTCGGTGATTATCGTCGATATCTGGCATTGGACTCCGTTTTCGTTTCTGCTGCTTTTGGCAGCCGTAGAGGCTTTGCCCAAGGACGTCTCCGAGGCCGCACAGATCGACGGCGCAAGTAAATGGGTCGAGTTTCGCCGCATTTCCTTACCGCTGCTTTGGCCCGCGATTTTCACAACATTCGTGTTTCGCGCGATCATCGCCTTTAAGGTGTTTGACGAGATTTACCTGCTGACTGGGGGCGGTCCGGGCACCTCGACCGAAGTGATCAGCTTTACGATTTATCAGCGCTTCTTTGTGCAAGACAATCCGGACTACGGCGCTGCCATGTCTGTCGCCGTGATCTTCATCATCGCCACCGTCATCGCGATTGCCATGACGCGCCAGCGGAGCCTGAGCAAATGAGCACCAACATCAAAAAACGGATTCTGATTGATCGCTGCTTGCTGGGGTTCTTGTTCCTTGCTGCCGTTTTGACGCTTGGGCCGTTCCTGTGGATCGCGCTCGCCTCGTTCAAAACGCAGATCTCATTGCTTATGGGCACCGTGAAATTCACGCCTGTCGCAATGAACTATGAGGAGGTTCTGTTTGGCAATACCTCGACTTTCGCGCGCAATTTCCTGAACTCGGTCGTCGTGGCCTCGATCAGCACGGCGGCTGCGATCACCATCGGGTTTCTGGCGGGGTATTCGCTGCTTCGGCTGAGATGGCCACGCTATATCATCAACCTGTTCCTCCTTTGGGCTTTGGTTTTCAACCTTGTCCCAGCCGTGACATTGGCGGGGGCTTGGTATGAGTTGTTCCGCACGATTGGGCTGTCGAATGACACGGTGGCTTTGATCTTGGCCCACACGACGCTGCACCTGCCGATGGCGCTTTGGCTGTTGTCGTCTTTCCTGATGGAAATACCGCGCGAGTTGGAGGAGGCGGCCTATATCGACGGTGCAGGGTTTGTCAAAACGCTGTGGCGGGTGGTGATCCCAATCATGATGCCGGGGCTGGTTTCCACCGGAATTCTGGTGTTCATCTTTAGCTGGAACGAGTTCCCCGTCGCGCTGGCCCTGACCAATAACAACACCGCGACCGTGCCCGTCGGCATCGCAAAGTTCGCCCAAGAGAATGAGATCAAATACACACAGATGGCCGCGGCATCGGTGCTTTCTGCGGTGCCGGCCTTGCTGGCTTTGCTGTTCGGGCAGCGCTTTATCGTCAAGGGTCTGACGGCGGGGGCGGTCAAATGAGGGCGCTTGATCTGCAAGCGATCACCCAGCGCTATGGCTGCCTTGAGGGCTATGCGTCTGCGCGGTTGGTCACACTTGGCGATGGTGCCGAGCGCGGGGTGCGTGTGCTTGAACTGCGCTCGGGGGGCGGGTTGGAGGCCGAGATTGCCATCGACCGCAGTTTCGACATCGGGCGCCTTGCGCTAAACGGTGTCACGCTGTCGTGGCATTCTGCGGCGGGCAATCGCCATCCGGCGCATATCGACCGCTTTGCCGAAGGAGGGCAGGGTTGGTTGACGGGGATGTCGGGTTTTTTGGGCACCTGCGGGTTTGACCATATCCGCCAACCCGAGCGCGAATTGGCACAACACTTGCCTTTGCATCCTACAGCCGAAATTGACTATCCGTTGCACGGCGGCGGCGCACAGCAGCCCGCGCGTCTGATCGGCTATGGCATTGATGAGGACGCCGCAGAGCCGTTCATTTGGTGCGAAGGCGAAATCATTCAATCGATGGTATTTCGCGGCGCCCTTGCGGTTGCGGCGACGGATTGAGCTGCCGCTTGGCGGCTCGACACTCACTCTGCGCGATACTGTGACCAACATTGGTCCCACGACTTTGCCAAGCATGATGCTTTATCATTTCAACCTTGGCTATCCGCTGGTGGATGAGAGCAGCATTTTGGACATCGGAGCTGCGAGCAATCTATGGGCCAATCACAACCAAGATCCGTGCCAGCCCTATGGACCTACGCCGCGCCATCCCGTCTCTGAAATCTCGGTGCATCAGCAACACACCTCGGATGGTTTGGCCCGCTGCCGCCTTGCCAACCCTCAGAATGGTTTGGGGGTCGAGATCGCCTATGGAACCGAGACGCTACCGTATCTGCAGCTTTTGCGCGTGCGCGGAACGGGCTATTCCCTCATCGGGATAGAGCCGTGCTCTACGGCCAAACGCAGCCGTGCCGAGGCCCGCGAGGCGGGTGAGATGCCGCTTCTGGCTCCGGGGGAAAGCCGCCGTTTTGCGATCGATATTTCCGTCTTTTCTGAAACTTTCGAAAGAGAGGCCACGTCTTGATATGCGTGCAATTTTTGTTCTGTTCGATACACTGAACCGTCACTTTCTAGAGCCATACGGCGCGGATCTGATGCAAACGCCGAACTTTCGGCGGCTTGCAGAGAAATCGGTGCGGTTCGACACCCATTATGTCGGCAGCCTGCCTTGTATGCCCGCACGCCGCGATCTTTTGACAGGACGGTTGAACTTTATGCACCGCAGTTGGGGCCCGTTGGAGCCCTTTGACGTCGCGATGACCGCAGTTCTGAAAAAGCAGGGCATCTACAGCCATCTTGTGACGGATCACTATCACTATATGGAGGTCGGCGGCGCAGGCTATCTGAACAGCTTTAGCAGCTACGACTTTTTGCGCGGCCAAGAAGGCGATCCGTGGAAGGCCGTCGTCGCCCCTGATCTAGCGCGGTATCGGAAAGACTTCCACCCCGCCCAATACAGTGACAAGCAGGGGAGCCTGCCGCTGCAATATATGATCAATCGAGACTTTATCCGCGAAGAAGCCGATTTCTCATCGGTGCAGTGTTTTGACTTTGGTTGCGAGTTTCTGGACAGGAATAGCGCGGCGGATAATTGGTTCTTACAGATCGAAACCTTTGACCCGCACGAACCTTTCCACGCCCCTGCGCGGCTGCGAGAACAGTTTCCGACCGAATATGACGGCCCAATCCGTGACTGGCCGCCCTATGCCCGCGTCAGCGAAGGCGATGCCGAGGCCAACGAGCTGCGGGCCAACTACATGGCGCTTTTGGCGCATTGTGATGAGCAGCTTGGCCGATTGTTGGATAAAATGGATGCCTTGGACATGTGGGATGACACGATGTTGGTCGTGTCCACGGACCACGGCTATTTGACGGGCGAGCATGATTGGTGGGCCAAGAACAAGATGCCCGCCTATCAGGAAATCGCGCATATCCCGCTGTTCCTGCATCACCCCGATCACATCGCGCTTTGGGGGCAATCACGCGCAGGTCTAAGCCAAACTCCTGACCTTATGCCGACATTTTTAGAGGCATTCGGCTGCGATGTTCCAGAGGCCGTGCGGGGCAAATCTCTGCTGCCCTTGCTTGAGGACCCAACCACGGTTAACCATGAGAGCGTGATTTTCGGCTATTTTGGCGGTGCGATCAATGTGACCGACGGCACTTATAGCTATTTCCGCTATCCCGAAAACCTGCTGGACCAAGAGCTTCACCAATACACGCTGATGCCCAGCCATATGTTGCAGCATTTCGTGCAAGACGAGCTGGCGTCCGCAACACTTGTGCAGGACTTGCCCTATGCCTGTGGCTATCCGGTGCTGCGCATTCCTGTCACTTCGGCCTCGCCTTGGTATCACACTCACGGACCTGCGGTGATGGAAGCCAACGTCTCGATGCTGTTTGATACGGCGGCAGACCCGTTTCAGCAGCACCCGATCACGGACGCGGGCCTTCAGGCGCGGATGACGCACAAAATGATCGCAGAGATGCGGCGCAACGATGCCCCGCCCGAAGCGTTTGCGCGGCTCGACCTCAATTCCAATGCGGAGACCTGACATGGCCAATCTTACCATTACTGCCCTCAAAAAGTCGTTCGGAGCAGTGCAGGTCTTGCATGGTTTAGACGCCGAAATCCAAAGCGGCGAGTTCATCGCGGTCTTGGGTGAAAGCGGTTGCGGCAAATCGACGTTCCTTCGGATCATCGCGGGGCTAGAGGATTCGACGAGCGGCACCATCTCCATTGGCGGCAAGGATGTGACGCAACAAGGCCCGTCCGAGCGCGACATTGCGATGGTTTTTCAATCCTATGCGCTTTATCCGCACATGACCGTACGCCAGAACATCGACTTTCCGTTAGAGCTGATGGGGATAGAAAAGACAGATCGCGCGCACCGCATTGCCGAGACAGCAGAGCTTTTGAACCTGACACCCTATCTGGACCGCAAGCCCAAAGATCTGTCGGGCGGTCAGCGTCAGCGGGTTGCCATGGGCCGTGCGATCGTCCGAGAACCAAAGGTGTTCTTGTTCGACGAACCGCTCTCTAACCTAGATGCCAAGCTGCGAGGCCAGATGCGCAGCGAAATTCGCAACCTTCAGCAGCGGTTGAATGTGACCGCGATCTACGTGACGCACGATCAGGTCGAGGCGCTGACGATGGCGGATCGTGTGATGCTGTTGAACCGCGGCAGGATCGAACAATTCGCCGCACCGCTAGAGCTTTATGATCACCCGGCAAGCACTTTTGTCGCAAGCTTTGTCGGCACGCCGCCGATGAATCTTGTCGATGGCGAGGCTTTGGCCAACCAAACGATCACGGCTTTGGGGACGGTGTTTGGCTATGATGGCAGGGGGCGGGGCGCTGTGACCTTGGGATTGCGCCCAGAGCAGATCAAACTTGCAACCACCGATACCGCGCAGTTCAGCGGCCGGCTGCTTTCCTCTGAAAACACGGGCGATCGGTTGAATTTGGTTTTGGATGTCGCAGGGCTTGAAATTCGGGTGAGTCTGAATGAAAGGCACCAAATGGTGCCGGGTGATCTGGTCCCCTTCAAAATCGAAAGCGACAAGCTGCACGTCTTTGATCGCGCCACAGGGGTGCGAGTGTCTTAGGGGTGGCGTCATTTAACCACGACCCCTCAGGTTTGCCCCAAGGCGTTGCCATTGAGGCAGCGCGGGGCGATAGAGAGATGGCTTCACACGCGTAAAAGGGACCAAAAGTTACATGTCCAAACCCGCAAACTGTTGCACTTTGCCCAAGCAGGCCGGCCATGCAGCGCGGCCAGCCTGCGGGGTGATCGAGCGAGGAGACCACAGCTTGCAGGCGGCCGCCGCGCAGATCGCTGGCGGCACGGCGTTCGTCGGCACGGCGCAACCGCAGATCCCACATGACGGAGAAGGCCCGCTGCGCGAAGTTAAGCTGCCTGCGTTCCAGATGGGAAAAGCCACGGTCACCAACGCCGAGTTTGCGCGCTTTGTTGAAGCGACGGGCTATGTGACCGAGGCAGAGAAAATCGGGTGGTCCTTTGTGTTTTGGCAGCAGGTGCCGCAGAGCGTTGGTGACACGCAAGCGGTGCCGACGGTGCAGTGGTGGCGGCGGGTTGACGGTGCAAATTGGCGGGACATTAACGGGCCTGCCACCATGGAGCAGGCGTATCACCCCGATCACCCAGTGGTTCAAGTCTCATGGCATGACGCCACGGCGTTTGCCACTTGGGCGGGGGGGCGGCTTCCCTCCGAGTCCGAATGGGAGCATGCGGCGCGCGGTGGTCAGGGGGACGTGCGCTTTCCGTGGGGGGATGCGGAACCTGATGATACAGAGAGCTTTCCCTGCAATATCTGGCAGGGAACGTTTCCGCACAAGAACCTCTGCTTGGACGGTTATGCAACGACAGCACCGGCGCGGTCCTTCTCACCCAATGGCTATGGCCTCTATAATATGGTTGGCAATGTCTGGGAGTGGTCGGGTGACCCCTATAAAATCAAGTCGTTACGCAAAGATGTCGCCGCGCGTCTTGCTGCAATGAAGGGATACAAGCTGTCGAAAGGAGGCTCATTCCTGTGCCATCGTAGCTATTGCTATCGGTATCGCATCGCCGCTCGGTCCGGAAATTCGCCTGACAGTGCGACGACACACATGGGCTTTCGGGTGGTTTGGGATGGCAGGTCCGGCTAACGCTTTGCTGTCGTGTGCCAAAACTTCTGCCGTTTGCAAAAGACCCAGTCGATGGATTTGAAGCCGTGGTCGCGCAGGATTATCTTGTCGCCGTGTGACCCGTATTCGCTGCCCCTGCCGCTCTGAAAGATGCAACCGCAGGGCGGGAATTGGAAGGCGATGTCAAGATCGTCTTCTGGCCCAAGGATCGCGTCTCATACGATTGCTGACAGCCCAGCCGATGACACGCCGCGGGGGATGGATATATTTCACCATGCGGTCAAAAAATGCATTGATATGAAAGGTTTGCCTCACCGTTAAAAGCGACTATATCGCCCTTAACATCCCTCTTCGGATTGGAACGCAGACCATGCTTGACCTCTCACAGCTTCGTGCCGAGCTTGCGGCGCATTATGATCTGGCACCCTCCATGGCCGCCGCAGAGGCCACTCTGGACATCTATGCCAAGATGGCGCGGGTGGTGCCGCTGGCGGATTGGGCGGGCTTTGCGCCCTATGTCATTGCAATCAATGACCTAAAGGCCAAGCGCAACGCGGTGATCTTGGGGCACAACTATATGACCCCCGAGATTTACCACGGCGTGGCCGATTTCGTCGGCGACAGCCTGCAGCTTGCGATCAAAGCGTCCGAGGTCGAGGCCGATGTGATCGTGCAATGCGGCGTGCATTTCATGGCCGAGACCTCGAAAATCATGAACCCCAGCAAGATCGTGCTGATGCCGGATATGGAGGCGGGGTGCTCGCTGGCGGAATCCATCACCGCGCAGGGTGTGGCCGAGATGCGCGCGCTCTATCCAGGCGCGCCGGTGGTGTCCTATGTCAATACCACTGCCGAGGTCAAAGCGGTCTCGGATGTGTGCTGCACGTCGGCCAACGCGCTGCAAATCGTCAATGCGATGGAAGGCGACACCGTCATCATGACCCCCGATCAGTATCTGGCGCGCAATGTCGCGGCGCTGACGCACAAGCGGGTGGTCTGGTGGGAGGGCTCTTGCATCGTCCACGAGCTTTACACCGCCGAGGACCTGCGCGCCTATCGCGCGTTTGACCCCGAGGTCAAGATTATCGCCCACCCCGAATGCACCCCCGAAGTGGTGGCCGAAGCTGACTTTACCGGATCGACCAAGGGCATCATTGACTGGGTACATCAGCACAAACCCGCCAAGGCGATGCTGGTGACCGAATGTTCCATGGCCGCGAATATCTCTGACGAACTGCCAGAGGTCGAATTCGCCAAGCCCTGCAACATGTGCCCCTATATGAAGATGATTTCGCTGGAGAAAATCCTCTATGCGCTGCATTCCATGACGGGGCAGGTCGAGATTGACCCCGCCGTCGCCGCCCCTGCACGCCAAGCGGTGCAGCGGATGATCGACATCAGCCAAAAGGCGGGCTGAGCCGATGCAAACCCTCAAGACCAAGCGTGTGATCATTGTCGGCGCGGGGCTTGGCGGGCTTTATGCGGCGCTGAGCCTTGCACCGCATCCGGTGCTGGTGATCTCGCCAGAAACCTTGGGGCAGGGGGCAAGCTCGGCTTGGGCGCAGGGCGGGATTGCGGCGGCGATGGCCGAGGCCGACAGCCCAGAGGCCCATGCCGCCGACACGCTGCGCGCAGGCGCGGGCACGGTCGATGCCGAGGTTGCCGCAAGTGTGACCGCCGAGGCCCGCGACCATATTCTGGACCTGACCGCGATGGGCACGCCCTTTGATCGCGACGCGGCGGGCGGCTATGTGCTGTCGCGTGAGGCTGCGCATGGGCTGGCGCGCGTCGTGCGGGTGCGTGGCGATCAGGCGGGGCGCGAGATCATGGCGGCGCTGATTGCCGAGGTCGCGCGCACGCCGTCGGTGCAGGTGCTGGACGGGTTGATGGCGGTCGGTTTGCAGGTGCTGGACGGGCGGGTCAGCGGCGTGCAGGTGCGGGCCGCTGACGGCTGTTCTGAGGCGGTGCTGCTGCAAGGGGCGGCGGTGCTGTTGGCGGGGGGCGGCTCGGCGGGGCTTTATGCTTTGACCACCAATCCGCCGCGCATCAGGGGGCAGGTGATCGGCATGGCGGCACGCGCGGGGGCAGAGATTGCCGACGCCGAGTTCGTGCAGTTCCACCCCACCGCGATCGACATTGCCGAGGACCCCGCGCCGCTGGCGACCGAGGCTTTGCGCGGTGAGGGGGCTGTGCTGATCAACGCCGAGGGCGAGCGGTTTATGCAGGCGGTGCATCCCGATGCCGAGCTTGCGCCGCGTGACATCGTCGCCCGCGCGATCTTTGCCCAGACCCAAGCGGGGCGCAGGCCACTGCTGGACACCCGCGCGGCGATTGGGGCGGCAATCCTTGACCGCTATCCCGCGGTGGCCACCGCCTGTCTGCGCGGTGGCATTGACCCTGTAACCCAAGCCATCCCCGTGGCTGCGGCGGCGCATTACCATATGGGCGGCATTGCGGTGTCGATGCAGGGGCGGTCCAGTCTGGCGGGGCTTTGGGCCTGCGGCGAGGCCAGCACCACGGGGCTGCACGGCGCGAACCGCTTGGCCTCGAACGGTTTGCTAGAGGCGCTGGTTTACGGGCGGCGGGCGGCGCGCGACATCGCACAGGGGTTAGAGGTGGGGACGGCGGCAGAGGTGCGCTTGACCTTGACGCCTCGGGTGCAAGTGCCGATCGACGATCTGATCGCAAGGCTGCGGCAGGTGATGACCGATCATGTCGGCGTCATCCGCGAGGCCAAGGGCCTGCACACCGCCCTGTGCGAGATTGCCGCGCTTGAGGCCCGCGCGCCGACGGATGCGAATTTCCGGAACATGACCGCCACCGCCACGCTGATCGCCGCAAGCGCCTTGCTGCGCGAGGAATCCCGTGGCGCGCATTGCCGCAGCGACTTTCCCCTGCCCAAGCCCGAGCTGGCGCAGCGCAGCCGCCTGACCTTGACCCAAGCGCTGGCCCTGCGCCAATCCGTAACGGAGATGACCCCATGACCGCTTTTGCCCCGCTGCCTGATCTGCTGTTGGAACCTTTGGTGCGGGCCGCGCTGATCGAAGATCTTGGCCCCAACGGCGACATCACCACCCGCGCCGTGATCGCGCCAAGCCTGCGCTCTTGTGCCAAGCTGCACGCCCGCGAGGCGGGGGTGGTGTCGGGGATGCAGCTTGCCGAGATCGCGTTTCGGCTGGTGGACCCAAGCCTTGTGGTCACGCTGCACCGCCCCGATGGCAGTGCCTGTGCGCGCGGTGATCTGTTGATGCAGATCGAGGGCTCGGCGGCGTCGATCCTGTCGGCCGAGCGGATTGCGCTTAACTTTGCGGGGCGGCTGTCGGGGATTGCGACGCTGACCGCTGCCTTTGTGGCGCAGACGGCGGGGACGGCCACCCGCATCACCTGCACCCGCAAAACCACGCCCGGTTTGCGGATGGTGGAAAAGGCGGCGGTACTGCATGGCGGCGGCTTTAACCACCGCTTTGGCCTGTCGGATGCAATCTTGATCAAGGACAATCACATCGCCGCAGCGGGGGGGATCGGCGCCGTGCTGGGGGCCGCTGCCGCTAAGGTCTCGCATATGATGAAGGTCGAGATCGAGGTGGACACCCTTGCGCAGCTGGCCGAAGTGCTGGCGGTAGGGGGCGCGGATGTGGTGCTGCTGGATAACATGGACACCGCCACCCTGCGCCAAGCGGTCGATCTGGTGGCGGGGCGGATGGTGACCGAAGCCTCGGGGAATATGGCGCTGGCGCGGATTGCAGAGGTCGCGGCGACGGGGGTCGACTATATCTCTAGCGGGGCGCTGACACATTCGGCGCGCACGCTGGATTTGGGGCTGGATTTCTAAGGACCCCACGCCTTAGGGCAGAGTGTTCAGGGCGCAGGTGTTGGCTTGTTTCCCCGCCCGCGCCCCCTATCTTTTAGGGATAGAGGAGAAGCCAACATGATCAGACATCTCATCACGGCGGGGGCTTTGCTGCTTGGCTCTGGCGCCATTGCCCGCGCCGATGCCCCCTTCACCCTAGAGCCGATTGCCCGTTTCGACGCGCCTTGGGCGATGGCGGTTCTGCCGCAGGGGGGATTTCTGGTGACGCAAAAGGCGGGGCGGCTCGCCTATGTCGCGGCCTCTGGCGCGGTGCAAACGGTGGCCGGCACGCCGCCTGTCAGCGATGACGGGCAGGTGGGCTTGCATGATGTGGCGCTGGCGCCGGATTTCGCGACATCGGGGTTGGTCTATCTGACATGGGTCGAGGATGGCGCCTTGCAGCTTGGGCGGGGGCGGCTGGATTTGGACGGGCTGCGGCTGACCGACTGGCAGGTGATCTGGCGCGCATCGCTTGCGGGCGGGGATGGCCATCCCGGCGCGATGATCGCCTTTGGTCCCGAGGGGCATCTGTTTCTGACCAGTGGAGACCGCCAGTTGGGCGCCCCCGCGCAGGACCTGACCGACAGCCGTGGCAAAATCCTGCGCTTGAACGCCGACGGCACTGCGGCCAGCGGCAACCCCTATCCAGAGGCGCCCGAGGTCTGGACCTATGGCCACCGCAACCCCTACGGCCTGACCTTTGACCCCAGCGGCAGGCTTTGGTCGCACGAGATGGGCCCGCGCGGTGGTGACGAGTTGAACCTGATCGCGGCGGGGCAGAATTATGGCTGGCCGCTGGTGTCCGAGGGCAGCCAATACAGTGGCCGCGCCATCCCCGCCCACGCCACACGGCCCGAGGTCACCCCGCCGCTGATCGACTGGACCCCGATCATCGCGCCTGCTGGCATGATCTATTACGACGGCGGGGTCTTTGCGGAATGGGCGGGGTCATTGTTGCTGGGCGGGCTTGCCTCGCAGGCGCTGATCCGTGTCAAGACCACGGGCGACACCGCCCAAGAGGTGGACCGCTGGGACCTTGGCAACCGCATCCGCGATGTGGCGGCGGATGCAGCGGGTCAGGTCTATGTGCTGGAGGACGGCGATGGCGCGCGGCTGTTGCGGCTGATCCGGCGCGACTAGAGGCAGGCGGCAGGGGTCAGCACGGCCTCGCCAGTCGCATCCATCGTAGAGGTCACGCGCGCACCGTCAGTGGTCAAAGAGATCAGCGTGCCATCGGCCTCACTGCCCGAAACGGTGATTTCGCGCGCGCCTGCGGTATCATCCACGTCGATGGTAAAGGCCAGTTTCTGTCCGCGCCCAAGCGCTGCCAAGGCCAGCGTCGCGGTCTGATCGCCGTCGGTTATCGTCGGCAAGCGGGTCAAGAGCGCGGCGCCTTCGGTAACTTCAAACGGCTGGAACACCTCGACGCCCGCCCCTGCTGCGGTCACGTCAAAGATCAATCCTGCCGGCGTTTTGCCAAAATCGATCAACAGCTCTGACGGGCCGATATCGCAGTTGCCCTCGTTGGTGATGACGAACCGGTCCTTGGGCGCGCCGTCGACAAAGGTGACCCGCAGATCAGCGCGCGAGGGTCCGGCGCAAAGGGCGAGGGTTGCACTGAGGGCGATTGCGAAAGGTTTCATGGTCACTCCTGTTGTTCGGTTTTCTCTGCCAGCCGAGAGGCCAAGCGGCGTTGGTGTTTGTCTGGTTACGGGCCAAGCGGCGCATTGGATCATTCTAAACTTGGCAGCGGATGACGGAGATCAAGGACAACCGCCGCCCTTGACCGCTAAGATCGCCGCAAACGCGACCCTGAACCGGAGCCACGCCCATGCCCATGCCCAAGATTTTGACCGTCACCTTGAACCCCTCTCTTGACCTTGCGACCTCGGTTGCGCAGGTGCGGGCGGGGGAAAAGCTGCGCTGTCAGGCGCCTTTGGTCCATGCGGGAGGCGGCGGCGTCAATGTGGCGCGCGCGATCCGCTTGATGGGCGGGGCAGCGCGGGCTTTGGTGGCGGTGGGCGGGGCGGCGGGCCAAGAGCTGTTGGCGATGCTGGCAGCAGAGGGCGTGGAGACGCTGGCCGTGCCGGTTTCGGGGATCACGCGCAGCAACTTTGCGGTGATGGACGCAACCTCGGGCGGGCAGTATCGCTTTGGCTTTCCAGGTGCCGAGATGACGCCCGCCGATGCAACCGCCCTGTTGGCGGCCATCGCGGCGGCGGCGCCTGCGGGCGGCTTTGTCGTGGTCAGCGGCAGCCTAGCCCCCGGTTTGCCCGATGAGTTTCACCGCCAGATCCACGCGGCCATCGCCCCAAGCGGCGCCAAGCTGGTGGTGGATACCTCGGGGCCTGCGCTGCTGAACCTGCTGCAAGCGCCGGCTGCCAACCTTTACCTGCTGCGGGTGGACGAGCTTGAGGAAACCGACGCCGCCACCGCGCTGAACCATGCGGGCGGCGCGGACGGCTTTGGCTTTGCCGCAGATTTGGTGCGGCGCGGGGTGGCGCAGGTCGTCATGTCAGGGCACGGCAAGGCAGGCTCGATCATGGCGACCCAAGACGCGCATCTGTTTTGCGCCGCGCCAGAGGTGCCCGTGCGCAGCAAGATCGGCGCGGGGGATGCGTTCTTGGCGGGGGTGGTGCTGAGCTTGGCGCGGGGCGAAGAGCTGGAGCAAGCGCTGCGCGTCGGGGTCGCGGCGGCTTCGGCGGCGGTGATGACCGAGGGGACCGAACTCTGCCGCCCCAGCGATGTCGCGCGCCTGCTGCCGCTCTGTCAGATCACCCGTCACTAGCTCGGACCAAACGCGCAGGTCAAAGCAGGCGAGGGGCCGCGTTTCAGGCATTGCGGCGGGCATAATGTTATATTATAACATTCATACTCCGCCCCAACCGCGAGCACCCCGCCCCATGCGCCGCCCTTTGCCTGCCAAATCCGAACTGCAGCCTTGCGCATTGCGTCTTGGCGTGAGAACGTCGGCACAGATGGTTCCGGCAGGCGCAAAGCTGCGCCGGATGAAAAGGGAATGTGGTGAAGGTGTAGGCAAAAGCCGCCAAATCCGCGACTGCCCCCGCAACTGTGAGCGGCGAGCGACCCTGCGATGCCACTGTCCCCAAACGGGATGGGAAGGCGCAGGCAAGCAACGACCCGCAAGTCAGGAGACCTGCCATCCAAATGGAACTCGAACCGGGCGGGGTGTCTGGAAAAGGCCGAGGCTGATCTGCGGGCGCTTGCCTCTGGTCATGCTCGGACTTTGCTGCCCCGCGCCTATGCGCGGAGGGCGCTGAGGAAATGATTGCGCTTGGATTGCCCATCGCTTGGACGGAATGGCGCGAGGTCGCGCTGTGACGCATCTTGTTGCCGAAGGCTTGGGCTGGGCGCCACGGGGCCTGTCCCCGATTTTGACCGATGTCAGTCTCAGCGTCGCGCAGGGCAAAGTCTTGGCGATTTGCGGGGCCAATGGGGCGGGGAAATCGACGCTGCTGCGGATGATCTATCGCTATCAGCGGCCCGATACGGGGCGGGTGAGGCTGGGGGGCGACGACCTTTGGGCGCTGTCCCCGCGCGCGGCGGCCTGTCGCGTGGCGGCGGTGCTGCAAGAACAGCCGACCGACTTTGCCCTGAGCGTGCGCGAGATGGTCGGCCTTGGCCGCACACCGCACCGCCACGGATTTTCGGGGGCAGGGGCGCGCGATGCCCAAGTGATCGCGGCCAGCCTCTACCGGTTGGACCTTGTGCGCTTTGCCGATCAGCCCTTTGGCACCCTGTCGGGTGGCGAACGGCAGCGCGTGATGATCGCTCGCGCTTTGGCCCAAGAGCCCGAGCTCTTGGTGCTGGACGAGCCGACAAACCACCTTGATATCCGCCACCAATTAGAGGTTCTGGGCCTGTTGCGCGCGCTGGGGCTGACGGTGGTGCTGACGCTGCACGACCTGACCTTGGCCGCCGAATATGCCGACCAAATCCTGCTCTTGCACCAAGGCCGCGTGCTGACCCAAGGCGCGCCCGATGCGGTGCTGACGGGCGAGAACGTCGCCCGCGCCTTTGGCGTCAAAGCCCGCATCGACACCAGCGGCGACAGCCCGCGCTATTCTTTTCATCTGTAATCGGAGCTTCCCTTGAAACTTGCCCTCTTGACGCTTTTGCTTTCGGCCACTTCTGCTGCGGCTTTTCCTGTGACGGTCAAAAGCTGTGACCGCGAGGTGACCTTTGACGCAGCCCCCAGCCGCGCGATTTCCAACGATGTGAACCTGACCGAGATGATGCTGGTGCTGGGTCTGCGCGATAAGATGGTCGGCTATACCGGCATTTCGGGCTGGAAAACGCTGGACCCTGATATGGTCGCGGGGATTGAGGAACTGCCAGAGCTGTCGGCGAAATATCCCACCAAAGAGGTTTTGGTGAATGCCGAGCCGGACCTGTTCTTTGCGGGTTGGAACTATGGCATGAAAGTCGGCGGCGAGGTCACGCCAGAGACCCTCGCGCCCTTTGGCATCAAGACCTACGAGCTGACCGAAAGCTGCATTCAGATCGGCCCCAAGGACAAGGTCTCGATGCAGGATATGTATGTCGACATCCTGAACCTTGGCAAAATCTTTGACGTCGAGCCAAAGGCAGAGGCGCTGGTGGCGGGGTGGAAAGCGCGTCTGGCCGAGGTGACGGCGGGCGTGGACTATGGCCAACCGCTGCGGGTTTTTGTCTATGACAGCGGCGAGGACAAGCCCTTTACCGCCGCCAAATACGCCATGCCCACCGCGATGATCGAGGCCGCAGGCGGCATCAACATCATGGACGACGTCGAGAAAAGCTGGACCGAAGTCGCATGGGAACCCGTGATCGAGCGCAACCCGCAGGTGGTGGTGATCGTCAACTATGGCGATGTGACCGCCGAACAAAAGATCGACTTTATGAAGTCCAACCCTGCCTTTGCGGCGATGGATGCGGTGAAGAATGACCGCTTTGTCGTGCTCGACTATATCGAGGCCACCCCCGGCCCGCGCAATGTCGCAGCGATTGAAAAGCTGGTTGCGGGTTTTGCGCAAAAGTGAGGCGGCGGTGGCGCGCGGATGGCGCGTCCCGCTCTGAGAATGAGGCCGGATATGAGCGATCACACCATCAGCACTTCGGTGCCGCGCCGCCTGCAACTGGGGGCGGGGGTTGTCACTGCGCTTGCGGTTCTGGTGGCGTCTATCGGGCTGGCGGTGGCGCTTGGGGCGGTGCCGGTGCCTTTGTCGACGGTGGCGGGGGTCTTGGCCAATAAGCTGGGGGCGGGGGCGGTTGACGTAACGTGGTCGGCGGGGCGCGAGGCGATTGTCTGGGATATCCGCTTTCCGCGGGCGCTGCTGGCGGCGCTGGTGGGGGCGGGCTTGGGGATGGTTGGCGCGGCCTTGCAGGCGGTCACGCGCAACCCTTTGGCCGATCCGCATTTGCTGGGCATCTCATCTGGGGCGGCGTTTGGGGCTATTCTGGCGCTGCTGCATACGGGGCTGTTTTTGGGCCTGCTGACGGTGCCGCTGCTGGCCTTTGGCGGCGCGTTGGTGGCGGCGCTGTTGGTGGTCAGCGTGGCGCATGTGGCGGGGGCGACCTCGGCGGACCGCTTGGTTCTGACGGGGGTGGCGATCAGCTTTATCGTCATGGCGGGGGCGAATGTGTTGATTTTCCTTGGCGATCCGCGTGCGACCCATACGGTGGTGTTTTGGATGCTGGGCGGGCTGGGGCTTGCGCAGTGGTCGCATCTGATCTGGCCCGTGGTGGTGTTGGTGCCAACGGGTCTGTGGCTGTGGCGCAGAGGGCCCGAGATGAACGCGATGACCGTGGGCGACGAGACCGCCGCGACGCTTGGCATCGCGCCCGCACGGTTCCGGCTGCAAGTGTTTGTCGTGGGCGCGCTGATTACCGGCGTGATGGTGGCGTTTTCGGGCATCATCAGCTTTGTCGGCCTGATGATGCCGCATATCGTGCGGCTGGTGGTTGGCGGCAATAACTCGCGGGTGCTGCCGCTCTCGGCGCTGTTTGGCGCGATCTTTTCTGGTCTGGGCCGATGTGGCGGCGCGGCTGATCATGGCGCCCGAGGATATGCCGATTGGCGTGGTCACGGGGCTGATCGGCGGCGCGTTCTTTGTCTGGTTGCTGGCGCGCCGCCGGATGTAGCGGCTAGCCCGCCTTCAGCAGGTCGCGCAGCACGTTCTTTTGCACCTTGCCCATGGTGTTGCGCGGCAGATCGGCCATGACATGGATGCGCCGCGGATGCTTGAACCGCGCGATTTGCGGCCGCACCATCTCCATCAATGCCTCGGGGTCAAGCGTCACCCCCGCGACGGGAACGACGACCGCAATCACCGCCTCGCCGAAGTCGGCATCGGGCAGACCCACCACCGCCGATTCCACCACACCGGGCAGCGCATCAAGGATCACCTCGATCTCTTTGGGATAGATGTTGTAACCGCCCGAGATGATCAGATCTTTCTGCCGCCCGACAATCGAGACATAGCCGTCGGCGTCAATCTGCCCCAGATCGCCGGTGATGAAAAACCCGTCGGCGCGAAGTTCCTCGGCGGTCTTTTCGGGCATGCGCCAATAGCCTTGGAACACATTCGGGCCGCGCACTTCGATCATGCCAATCGCGCCCTGCGGCAGGGTCTCGGCCGGTGTTCGGGTCGGTGATCTTGATCTCGACCCCGTGCAGCGGAAACCCGACCGTGCCGGCGCGGCGCTCGCCCGTCATAGGGGTTCGAGACGTTCATATTGGTCTCGGTCATGCCATAGCGTTCAAGGATGCGGTGGCCGGTGCGGGCTCTGAAATTCGGTATGGGTCTCGGCCAAAAGCGGCGCGCTGCCTGACACGAAAAGCCGCATATGCGCGACCAGATCGCGGGTAAAGGCGGGCTCGGCCAAAAGCCGCGTGTAAAAGGTCGGCACCCCCATCAGCACCGTCGCCCGCGGCACATCGCGCAAGACGTCCTGCACCCGAAACCCCGCATGAAAGATCATCGCTGCCCCAGACAGCGCCGAGGCATTCACCGCCACAAACAGCCCGTGCGTGTGGAAAATCGGCAGCGCATGCAGCAGCACATCGGCGGCGCTAAACTGCCACGCGTCCACCAGCGTCGCGCCATTCGACAGCAGGTTGTCATGGCTCAGCATCGCGCCCTTGGACCGTCCCGTGGTGCCCGAAGTGTAAAGGATCGCGGCAAGGTCTGTCGGCCCGCAGGCGACAGGGGTTTGCCTGTCGCTCTGCGCCGCGGTCCGATCCGCCAGCGTCCCACGCCCCGCCGCATCCAGCGTCAGAACATGCGTCTGCTCGGGCAGAATCGCCCTGATCGCCTCTTGCTTTGCTGGGTCGCAGATCACCAGAGCGGGCTCTGCATCGGCGGTGAAATAGGCCAGCTCATGCGTGGTATAGGCGGTGTTGAGCGGCAGCAAAATCACTCCAGCCCGCAGGCACGCCGCGTAAATCGCCAAGGCGGTCGCGGATTTCTCGGTCTGCACCGCCACGCGGTCGCCCTTTTGCAGCCCCAAATCTGCAAACACATTCGCCATCTGCGCCGACAGCGCGACAAAGGCGCGATAGCTGAGCGTGCCCGCCTCAAGCATCAAAAAAGGCGCATCATTCTCGGCGTGGCGCCCAAACAGCGGGTCAAAGAGGTGGTTTGTCATGGGGGGTCCTTAGGTTCGAGCCTTGGCCGCAGGTTGCGCTTGGCCGCTCTGGGCTGCGGATTTCAGATAGGCGGCAAGCGGGCGGGAATGGGCGACGGTTTTGGATGCCGAATAGCCCTCGATATTCTTGTCGATCTGGTCGATGTCGTAAAGATAGTTGACCATCACCCCTGCCGATTGGCGCAAGCCATTGGCCGAGACATCCGCTCCCGCATGCACCTTATGCACCAGCGCGCCATTGCCCAGATGGAACCGCGCCACAGGGTCAAGCGGGTCGCCCTTGGGTCGCTTGGCGGCGATCAGATAGCGGGCGGCATAGCGGCGCAGGGTCTCTGCCGCCTTGGCATCCTTCCCCGCAATCGCGGCCCGCAAGGCGACGGCCTCTTGCGCGGGCAGGTCCGCCGTCTCGGCCCAACGGCGAAATCCGGGCAAAGGTGACAGCGTCACAAAGGTGGTCAGCTTGGGCAAAGCGGTGCGCAAATCCTCGACCACTTGTTTGATCAGCGAATTGCCAAAGGAAATCCCGCGCAAGCCGTCCTGACAGTTGGAAATCGAGTAAAACACCGCCGTATCCGCCGCATCGGGGGCCAAGGGCGCGCGCGCTTCGGCCAGCACGTTTTGCACGTTATCAGCCACGCCTTGGGTCAGCGCGACCTCGACGAAAATCAGCGGCTCTTCGGGCATACAGGGGTGGAAATAGGCATAGCAGCGCCGATCTTCGGGCAAAAGCCGCAGCCGCAATTCGTCCCATGTGTTGATAGCATGGACGGCCTCATAGGCGATGATCTTTTCCAGAATGTTGGCGGGGGTGTGCCAGCCAATCCGCCGCAGCACCAAAAACCCCTGATTGAACCAAGAGCGGAACAGGTGCAGAAAATCCTGATCGATGATCGCAAGCTTTGGCGTCTCGGCCACCGCCCGCAACAGATCGCAGCGCATGGCCACCAAGGCTTCGGTCGCACCCGCCACGCGGTTCAGGCGGCGCAGAATTTCCTGACGGCGGGGCTCGGCGGCGGCGGTCAACTGCGCCAGCGTCTTGGCGTCGCGGTCGGTCGCATAGGCTTGGGCAAGGCGGGCCACCTCGGCGGCGTCAATGTCGAAATCTTGGCCCAGCATCTGAAAGAACGCGCTCTTTTCCGCATCCGTCATCGCCGCATATTTCGCCAGCAACCCGCGTGAGACTTTGTTCGAACTCACATCCCCCAGATCGGTCAGCAGCAGCGCGCAAAGCTCTGCCGCCGAGCGCCGATCCTGCGGCTGCCCCTTCCACAGCCGAGGCCGCCCCGCAATCGTCGCCAAAAGGTCGATCAGGTAATTCGATGGGGTGATCTGCATGATGCGGTCCTCTTGGGTTGGGGCACTGCGTCGCGACGTCTGATAAAAAAATCGACATTCTAAGCATAATGCATCATAAATCGACAAAACCAAGAGAAATCTGCCAGCGCCAGCGCTCAGCGCGTCAAAACCAGCCCCGCATCCTGCAAGAACGTCCCCGTTTGCTGATAGTGGTTCAGCAAGCGCGCGCTGGCCAGATCGGTGTCGCGGGCAAGGGTGGCGGCAAGGATTTCCTGATGCTCAAGGCTGACATCGCGGCGTTTATAGTGCAGCGACCGCCCCGCGATATAGCGATAGCGCACGTTCAGATCATAAAGCTGACTGCAATAGCGCAGCAGAATCGGCGAGCCACAATTGCCCAACAGCGCCATGTGGAAATCTTTATGCACCGCCTCGAAGGCGCTGCCATCGGTGGGGGTCGCGCGGGCCAAACGGTGATGCGCCAGCACAAGGCTTTCTTCCCAAGCCTCTGTCGCATGGGTGATGCTTTGGCGCAGGGCCATATCCTCTAGGGCACAGCGCAGGGTCAATATCTCGGTGAAATTGGCCTGACTGACGGGGGCCGAGCGAAAGCCACGCTGGTCAATACGCTCGACCAACTGGTCCGAGGTCAAAAGGCTCAGGGCTTCGCGCACGGGCGAGGCGCCAGTGTTCAGCAGGTCCTTGAGGCTCTCGATCTTGAGCTTTTCCCCCGGCGGCAACTCTGCCGTCACGATCATCCGCCGAATCTCGGCATAGGCCAGTTGGGTCGCCGAAGCGGTCGCAGGCGAAAGGGGGTCAACAGCGGTCATCGTCTCTCCTTAGCGGCGGGCGCGGGGCAAGCACAGGCTGGCCTAGCGCGACAGGGTCGGCAGCACGCGGTCGCGCACCGAGATCAGGTGGCTGCGCATCCGACATTCGGCAAGATCGGCGTCGCGGGCCTCGATCGCGGCGCAAATCGCTTCGTGCTCGTCAAAGCTGCAATAGTCAGGCGCGGGGCCGATGGTGGACCGCGACTGCCCCCAAACGGTGGACCTGCGCACCACGTTCAGGGTTTCAAACAGATAGACCAGCAGCTTGTTTTGCGTGGCCTTGGCGATGGCTGCGTGCAGGTTGTTGTCCTGCGCCTCATAGCTGCGCCAATCGGGGGCGTTGCGGCAACGCTCGTTACAGGTGCGCATGGCGATAAAGTCGGCACGGGTGCCGGAATGCGCCGCAAGCCGCGCCAAACCCGGCTCAATCGCCAAGCGAGCCGCGATGACTTGGACGGGGCTGGCGAGTTCCCCCAGATAGGCGACGTCGTTCAGGTTCAGCACGGGGCGCGCGCCGACAAAGGTGCCACGCCCGACGTGCCGCCAGATCAGCCCGTCGGTTTCCAGCGCCGTCAGCGCCTTGCGCAGATCCCCCCGCGAGACGCCAAAGTGCAGCGCCATCTCGCGCTCTGGGGGCAGGCGTTCGTTGTGCTGGAACCCTCGCGCGGCGATGTAATGCTTGATGCTGTCGGCAAGGGTCGGCGCGGGCTTGTGATCCATTAAAACCAATTCCTGAATTGGTTAAGCGCGGCGATCTATGCAAGCCCCGAAAACCTGTTAACGTAAATCCAACAATGGCAGAGAATTTCAAACAATCAAGGAGGAAAGGCGGCGAACAGGTTTAACCAATTTCGGATTGGTTGCCCGCTGAACCGCCTGTCAAGATTGCGCTTCTGCCAAGGATCACAGACCCATAAAGGAAATTAGCCCCGATGCGTTTTGCCACGATTTCATCCCCCACCGGTCCTGTTGCGGCCGTTGAATTGGCCGATGGACGGTTCTTGCCAGTCGCTGCGGCCGCGCGTGCAGCAGGGGCCAGCGACCCCGCGCTTTTGGCAGGCAGCCTGCAGGCGATCATCGAGGGCGGCGATGCCTCGCTGGCCGCGCTGCGCGAGATCGTGGCAAAGGCCGCCCCCGCACTGACCATCGCGGCGCAAGAGGCCGAGCTGCGCGCGCCGCTGCCAACGCCTGCCAAGAACGTGTTCTGCGTCGGGCGCAACTATGCCGACCATATTGCCGAGGGCGCCCGCGCTCTCAAGGACAACATCGTCGCCACCGAAGTGCCGGTGTTTTTCACCAAGCCGCCGACCACCGTGGCAGGCCCGCGCGACAGCGTGCCGATCTTTCCGCATGTCTCGACCCATATCGACTATGAGGTCGAGCTGGCCGTCATCATCGGCAAGCCCGGCTGTGACATCCCCAAAGAGCGCGCGCTGGACCACGTCTGGGGCTATACCGTGCTGAACGACGTGACCGCCCGCGATGTGCAGCGCCGTCATGGCGGCCAGTTCTTTAAGGGCAAATCGCTGGACGGGTCCTGCCCGATGGGCCCTGTGATCGTGACCAGCGACGAGGTGGCCGACCCGCACAACCTGCGCCTGCGCACCTTTGTAAACGGCGATCTGCGCCAAGACGGCAATACCGCGCAAATGATTTTCGACATCCCCACGCTTATTGCCTCTTTGTCAGAAGGGCTTACGCTGAACGCGGGCGATATCTTGGCCACGGGAACGCCTTCGGGGGTCGGCTATGCGATGGAGCCGCCGCATTTCCTCAAGCACGGCGATGAGGTGGTGTGCGACGTCGAAGGGATCGGAGCGTTGCACAACACCATGCGCAACGTCTGAGACAAAAGGCGCAACGTCCACCGCGAGGAGGCGGCGGGCTTTGTGAAGAAGGCGAACCAATCTAGGAGGATAAACGATGCTGACGAGACGCGCTTTTACAACCTTGATGACAAGTGCTCTGGCTTTGACGCCCTTGGCGATGGCGACACCGCTGGCGGCGCAGGGGCTTACGAAAATCACTTTTGTGTCGCCCAGTTCCTCGGCGATCAACTCTTTTGCGATCTATACCGCGATCGGGCAGGGGTTCTTTGCCGATGAGGGGCTAGAGGTCTCGGCGCAGGCGATCAACGGGTCGGGGGCGGTGCTTCAGGCGCTGTCGTCGGGGCAGGCCGACTTTGGCCGTCCGGGTCCGGGGCCGGTGCTTGCGGCACGGGCGCGCGGGGTGGATGCGGTGTTCATCTATAACCACGCCGCCAAGAATAACTTTGCGCTGGTCGTGCCCAAGGACAGCGCGGTGCAAACCCCCGCCGATCTGAAGGGCAAAGTGGTCGGCACGGGGTCCGCGGATGGCGCCGAGGTTGGCTTTGCGCGCAACGTCATGTCGGGGGCGGGTCTGACCGATGGCACGGATTATTCCTTTTTGACGGTAGGCGATGGCGGTCCGGCCTCTGCGGGTCTGGCCTCGGGCGAGATCGCGGCCTATTCGGCAGCGGCGGCGGATGCGGCGGTGTTGAACCATCGCGGCGTGGCGGTGCGCGACATTACCCCGCCTGAATTCGTGCGGTTCTTTGGCAACGGCTTGGTGACGATGGGCGACACCATCCGCAACAATCCCGAGCTGGTCGAGAAATTCGTCCGCGCCATTTACCGCGCCCATATGTTCGCGCTGGACCCTGCCAACCGCGAGGCCGTCTTGGACGATATGGCGGCGGGCAATCCACAAGAGGGCGAAGACCGCGCCTTTGCGGCATCGCTGCTTGAGGCGATTTTGGACAAATCCGTGCCCACCGATCTCAGCCACGGCTACGGCTATCAGCCCCCCGAAGTTTGGGAAGAATGGCAGGCCGTGCAAATCGCGGGCGGCGAGTTGGCCGGACCGCTGCCAGACCTGACCGCCGCCTATACCAACGCGTTCACCCTCAAGGTCAACGGGAGCGGTCAATAATGTCTGCTGCCGTAGCCCTAAACCCCGTCGTCACTCGGCGAGAGCCTGTTTATCAGCTCAGCAATGTTGGCAAAACCTATGCCCGCAACGCGATCACCGCATTGGAAGATGTCAACTTGACCCTCAGAAAGGGCAGTTTCTCTTCCGTCATCGGGTCTAGTGGCTGCGGCAAATCCACCCTGTTGAAGATCATGTCGGGGATGATTTCGCCGTCCAAAGGGCGGGTGATGTTGCAAAACCAGCCCGTCAAAGGGCCGCGGCGCGACATTGGCATGATGTTTCAGCAGGCAACGCTGTTTCCGTGGCGCACCACCTTGGAAAACATCGTGCTGCCGATCGAGATCCGCGATGGCAAAGCCGCCGCCAAAGCCGCCCAAGTGCAGGCGCGCGAATTGCTGGAGCTGGTCGGGTTGAAGGGGTTCGAGAACACCTACGCCAACGAGCTTTCGGGCGGCATGGCGCAGCGGGCCTCGATCTGCCGGATGCTGATTACCGAGCCTGCGGTCTTGTTGCTGGACGAGCCGTTCAGCGCGCTGGACGAACTCAGCCGTGATTTCATGAATATGGAGTTGCAGCGCATTTGCACCTCGCGCGATGCGACGGCGTTTTTGGTCACCCACTCGATCCCCGAGGCGGTGATCCTGTCGGACACGGTCTATGTGATGAAGCCGCGCCCCGGTCGGGTCGCCGAAGTGGTAGAGATCGACCTGCCACGCCCGCGCACCTTGGACATGATGACGACGCCCAAGTTTGGCGCTTTGGTCGAACATATCCGCAGCAGCTTGGACAAAGAGGCCTTCATATGACGCTTGAATATATCGCTGATACCGCACCCGAGACCGAGGCCGATACCGTCTGGGCCGAGCATGGCGGCTGGCTCGATACCGTGCCGCGCTGGATGCAGATGGCCTTTGTCTTCGTGATTTTTGTGGCGCTTTGGTATGGGGTGACGCGCTTTGGCCTTGTCAGCCCGATCATCCTGCCCGCCCCCAAGGAAACCGTGCTGGACCTGATCTTTGTCGGCAAGAACATCCTGACGGGCGGCTATATGCTGACCGCGCTGTGGATCACGCTGCAAGAGGTGTTCTACGGGTTCTTACTTGCGCTGTTCATCGGCATCGGGCTTGGCGTCATCGTCGGCGAGACGGCTTTTGGCGAAAAGGCGATCATGCCCTATCTGGTGGCGATTGACACCATGCCCAAGGTCGCCTTTGCGCCGCTGTTTGTGGCTTGGCTCGGGTTTGACATCGACAGCAAGGTGGCACTCGCTGCGTTCATCGCCACCTTTCCGATCGTGGTCGGCACGGCGGCGGGGCTGCATGCCGCCGATACCAACAGCCGCAACCTGTTCAAGACCATGGGGGCGACACGGATGCAAACGCTGCTCAAGCTCAAGCTGCCGATGGCCTTGCCGCAGATGTTCACGGGGCTCAAGATCGCCTCGGTCGGGGTTATGGCTGGCGCGATCACGGGCGAGTTTCTGGGCGGCGGCAAGGGCTTGGGCGAGCTGATCCGCACCGCCGCAAGCCAGCTTCACACCCCGCGCGTGTTCTCGTTGATCTTGTATCTGTCGATTGTGGGGCTGATGCTGTTTGCCTTCGTCTCATGGGTGCAGCGCCGCTTTGTGTTCTGGCACAAGGAACGCGTCCACGCGGGCGGCGAATAGCGCGCTTAGGCCCGCGCGACCGCCCAATCGGCCATGGCGGGCAAAAGCACATCCAAAATCCGCTGAAACCCCGCCACAATGCTGGCGGGGTCATCGCTTGCCACCGCCGCCTGTTGCGCAAACCCGCGCGAGGCAATCACGGTTTGCTCTTTGTCATCCAGCAGGGTCAGCGCGATGTCCACCCGCACCTCGAACCCCTGATCCTTCACCGCGACGTCAAAGGCATCCAGCCGCACCAAAAGCGCCGTCGTCGGCACGGGGCCGCCATCGCTGCGCCCGACATAACCGATGCGCCCCGTCCCCGAGATACTGCGCACCAGCAACGACTGCACCACGAGCGGCAGCGTGTCGCTCCAGCGTGCATTGGGCAGATAGGTGATCGACTGCGCGTCAGGTTTAATCATGATGCGGTCAGTGCCAAGCGCGCTTGAGGCTTCGGGCAGCGCGATCAGCAAGGTCGCCCCCGACCGCCGCCCCGTCTTGGCCCCCGCAGCAGGCATCAGATCATAGGTGTCCAAGGCTTTGGCGGCAGAGTTCAGCGCCGAAACCGCGCTACAGCCGCCAAGGGCAGAGGCCAAGCCCAACAAGGCAATGCGGCGGGTGAGGGTAGGGTGCATGGGCTATCTCCGGTATTCGGGAACGCGGCTGTCCAAAAGGAAGCGCGCCGGATCACGCTCGATCCGTTTCACAAGGCTGTTCAGGGTGGTGACAAGATTGCGCGCCTCGGACCCCAGTTGCGTCAGCTCTGGCAGGCCCTTTTTGGCGAAATCGCTGATGCCAGGCGCGCTTTGGGCGATGGCGGTCTGCACCTGCGCCACCACCGCATCGGTGCGCGCAATCAGCGCTTGCAGGTCTTTGGCGATGGCGGGCGCGTCGCGGGTGACGTCTTCAACCGAGGCGCTGATGCGGGCTGAGGCTTCGCGGATATCGGCCAGAACTGGCGCAAGATCGGTGTTCATCACCCCCGTGGCCGAGTCAAAGGCGGTTTGCGCCGAGCCAAGCGCCCCCTCTGCCGACACCAGTGCCTTGTCCACCCCGTCCAGCGTCGTGGTTGCGCGTTCAAACAGCGCACGGGCCGAGGCCAGCGATTGCTCGGCCTCGCGCGCCATCGGGTCAAAGCGCCCCGTCAGTCCCGTCACATCGGCCGCGACCTTATCCACGGCCGCAGAGGCGGTGGCGACGGCGGTGCGAATATCCGTCACAATGGCGGGGACGTCAGTGCTGAGAACCTGATCAATCGAGGCAATGGCGGTCTTTGCATCGGCCAGAACCACCCGCGCTTCGGCCACCATCTGGGTGCCATCACCGTCGACCAAAGTGCTAAAGCTGTCAGAGGCCTCGGTCACGGCGACAAAGGCGGTATTGGCCTCGGTCAGGGTCTTTTCCAGCTCTGCCAGACGCGCATTCATCAGATCGGCGCTGGTGGCAAAGCCGTCCAAAGTGCTGCCCGAACGGTTTTGCAGATCGACAATCGCGGCGTTGGTTTTGGCCACGGCGTCAGAGACCTGCGCCAAAATTGCGGGCACTTGGTCGCGCATGAGGGTCTCGGCTTGGCGAAACGCGGCTTGGGCACTGTCGATGGCGGCGCTTGATCCTGTCAGCGCCTTGTCGCCCGCGTCAAACGCCTTTTGCGCCGAGGCAAGTGCGGTATCGGCGTTCTGCAAGGTCACCGTCACCGCCGCGCCAATCGTGTCCAGACGGTCGGTGAACTGGGTGATCTGCACTGTCGCATCGCGCACCGTCCCTGTGATGTCGGAAAAATCCGACAGCGCCTGATCCAGCCGCCCAGAGGAATCGCTGATATTGCCAAGGATATTGCTCACAAGCGCCTGATTTTTCGGCCCTGTCAGATCTTTGAGCTGCTGCATCAGATCGGTCGCTTGGGCCAAGAGGTCGGGCGCATCCTCGACCAAAGCCTGCACGGTCGAACGTTTGGACGGGATGATCGGCAGCTGCCCATCCTCGCCCACCAGCGCCGCCGCTAAGGCCGACCCACCCGACAGCGACACATAGGCCACCCCCGTCACGCCCTGCGATTGCAGCTGCGCAATGGTGTCGCTGCGCACGGGGATTTCCGCGTCAATCTCGATGGTGGTCAGCACCTTGGACGGGTCTTTGCCATAGATTTGCAGGCCGATCACCTTACCCACCGACAGCCCGTTGAACAGCACATCCCCCGACGGGTCCAGCCCCGAGACATCCTCGAACAAGATGCCATAGCTGGCGTATTGGCGGTTGATCTGCACGCTGGCCAGCCAGATGAAAAACCCAAGCGTGCCAAGGATCGCCAGCAGCGTAAACGCCCCGATCAGGATGTAATTTGCGCGGGTCTCCACTAGCTGTTGTCTCCCGTTTCGACGGATGCAAGGGCTGCGCGGGCGCGGGGGCCGTGGAAATACTCTTGCACCCAAGGATGCTCGATCTTGAGCATATCCTGCATTGTCCCCACCGCTAGCACCTTCTTATCGGCCAGAACAGCCACACGGTCACAAATCGCATGCAGGCTGTCCAGATCATGCGTCACCAGAAACACGGTCAGCCCCAAAGCGCCCTGCAACTGCTTGATCAGGATATCAAGCGCGGCCGCCCCGATCGGGTCAAGCCCCGCCGTTGGCTCGTCCAGAAACACGATCTCGGGGTCCAAAGCGATGGCGCGGGCGAACCCAGCGCGCTTGCGCATACCGCCCGACAGGTCCGAGGGATATTTCATCATCGCATCCTCGGGCAGACCAACCATCCGCACCTTGATCGCGGCCAAGGCCTCGCGCAGATCGTCGGGCAGGTGCAACTGCTCGCGCATTGGCACCTCGACATTCTGGCGCACGGTCAGCGATGAGAACAGCGCCCCGCCTTGGAACATCACCCCCCAGCGACGGCGCAGGCGGCGATAGTCGGCCTCTGGGGTGTCGCGCACGCTTTGGCCAAACACCTCGATCTCGCCCTCGGCAGGTTTCAACAGGCCGACAATCGCACGCAAGAGCACCGATTTGCCCGTGCCAGAACCGCCGACCACGCCCAAGATCTCGCCGCGCCGCACGTCCAGATCCAGCCCATCATGCACGGTATGGCTGCCAAAGCGGGTGACAAGGCCGCGCACGCTGATGATCGCATCGTCGCCCATCACACCCCCACCAGCGCAAAAAAGATCGAAAACAGCGCGTCCATCACGATCACCATAAAGATCGCCCAAACCACCGAAGCCGAGGTCCGCCGCCCCAAGGATTCCGCATCGCCGCCGACCTTCATCCCCTGATAACAGCCGATAATCCCGATAATCAGCGCAAAGAACGGCGCTTTGATCATGCCGACGCTAAAGTGCCAGACATCGGTATTGGTGGACAGGCGCGACTGAAACACCGCCGGCGACACCCCCAGTTCAATCCAAGACATCACCGCCCCGCCGATCAGCCCGAACATATCCGAGATAAACCCAAGCGCTGGCAGCATCAGCATCAGCGCCAACACGCGCGGCACCACAAGAATGGTGACCGGGTCCAGCCCCAGGGTGCGCAGCGCGTCAATCTCTTCGCGCATTTTCATCGAGCCGATCGCCGCCGTAAAGGCCGACCCCGACCGCCCCGCCACGATGATCGCGGTCAGCAAAATCCCCAACTCGCGCAGGATAGAGATCGAGATCAGATCGACCACAAACACCTCGGCCCCGAATTGGCGCAGCTGCGTCGCGCCCTGAAACGCCAGCACCACCCCGATCAGAAACGACATCAGCGCCACAATCGGCACCGCATTGACGCCGACCTCTTGGCAGTGATGCACCAAGGACGTCAGGCGCAGGCGGCTGGGATGGCGCACAATCCCCGCCAAAGTCGCGATGACTTGGCCAAGAAAACCCGTCAGCTCGACCGCCGTTTTGCCGCCCTCGGCCACCGTTTGACCAAAATCCGCAAGACGGTCCAAGGACTTGCGCGGGTGGTGGGGCGGGGGGGCTTGCTCGGGCATATTGGCGCGCACGGTCTCGATCAACTGCGCTTGCTCTGGCGCGGCCCCCGACAGGGTCAGCCCGCGGCCTTGGGCAGAGGCGTGGCGCTGCAACTCGACCACCAGCCACGCCGCCGAGGTATCCATCCGCCCGACAGCGCTTAGGTCGATCACCTGAGCCGCCTCGGCGCGGGAGAAAATCTCGGCGCGGTTGAGGTCTTGGATCAGATCAATGCTCAGATCGCCCGAGAAAACCAGCCGCCCGTCTTGCACCTGCCAAAACGCAGCCGTCATCGCGCGCAGCCCTTGGGGCAGAGCAAGACGAACGGAAAGAGGGTGCGCTGTGACAGAGGGCCTCCGAGGCTGGGGTTTGCGCCAGTGTCGGTTGCTTTGCCCGCGCAGGCAAGGGCCGTTTAGGCTTTGGTGCCACGGCCCCAAGCGACCCTGTCCCAGATTTTCTCATGGATGAAATAGCACACAAACCCCGCCACCGACCCCACAAGAGCGATGCCGCCGCTGGCGAAAAACGACCCCGTGAACAAAAACCCGATCAGCATCATGGTGAAAAACCCCGCGACCTGCCATGTCACGGCCTTGGTGAGGGTTCTGAGTGTGCTGTCCATAAGGGGCTCCGCAAAAGGTTTAGGGTTTCCAATCCGCTATCAGAGGTTTCGCGCGATAGACATTTGGGGAATTTGCTGCGTTAATCCTTGTTTGGGGATTTAACGCTGCAAAGTGGATGATAATGGACAAACGCGACCGCGCCGAGATCTTTCGCAAACGGCTGCAAGAGGCGATGGTGCAAAAGGCCGTCAGCCGCAGCGAATTGGCGCGCCAGTCGCAGGTGGACCGCTCGACCATTGGGCAGTTGCTCAAGGACGATCAGCCGCGGCTGCCGAATGCGCAGCTGGCCGCCGATGTGGCGCAGGTTTTGGGCGTCAGCACGGATTGGCTGCTGGGTCTGACCAACCGCCCCGAAACGCCTGGCGACATCGTGGCGGCGGCGCTGTCGCTTAGCCCAGCCGAGCGCACCTCGGCGGATGCGCAGCTGCTGGAATGGCACCATCAGGCGGCGGGCTATAAGGTGCGCCATGTGCCCGCGACCTTGCCGGACCTGCTGAAAACCGAGCGGATGCTGGATTGGGAATACGCCTCGGTGCGCGAGAGGCGGCTGCCCGAAGCGTTCAAGGCGATGCAGGATCAGCGCGAGTGGCTGATCTCGGGGGTGTCGGATTACGAAATCGCGCTGCCGGTGCATGAGATCGAGGCCTGCGCGGGGGGGACGTCCTATTACAAGGGCGTGGCGCGCGACATCCGCTCTGAGCAGCTGCGCACCATCGCCGATCTGTGCGACCAGTTGTTCCCACGGCTGCGGGTGTTCCTGTTCGACGCGCATCAGGTCTTTAGCGCGCCCGTCACCATCTTTGGCCCGAACCTTGCGGTGGTCTATGTCGGGCAGTGCTATCTGGCGTTTCGCGAAATCGAGCGGGTGCGGTCGCTGACCAGCCACTTTGACGGGCTGGTGCGCGCGGCGGTGGTCGATGCGCGCGATGTGCCAAAGTATATCAGGTCGCTGATTGGGGACTAGGCTCGTTATCGTATAATCTTTGTTATGTAATATGAAATGGAAAAAGGGCGACAGGAAATCCTGCGCCCTTTGCACCGTTTGCTGTGTCGTGAAACTTACATGTCGTTTTGAACTTGGCGCGAGGTGTCGGTGATCGCCTCGCCAGTGGTTTCGACATCGCGGCCCACGCCTTTGAAGGTTTCGCAACCGGTCAAGATCATCAGGGCAAGAACAGGCAAAAGTAGCATAGGATTGCGCATCGGGTTTCCTTTTCAATGGGCTGTCATAGCGTCAACGCCGCAGCGGTCAGGCGGTTCCCTGCCGCGCAAGATATTTCTCGCGCGGCAGGATGGGCAATTACTCGACTGTAATGTTTGTGTAATTCGCCGTTGCGTTGGCATCGAGCTCGGCCTTGGTCAGGCGCAGCTCTACCGTATTGGCACCCATCGCGCGGATGCCATTGCTGATGCGGACGTTGCGGCCATCCTCCATCGCAAAGGACATATTGTCGATGCGGCCCTCGGCGTCTTGGACCGAGAAGACGATGGTGCCGACCTCGTGGTTGTCAGCGGTGAACACGGTCCAGCCGACATAGGGGCCAGGCGCGTCGCCCTCGACCAGACCGTCGCTGGTATTGACCGCGTCGACCTCGGCTTGGGTCATCGGCACGGGCACGATTTTATAGGTGGTCTCGGCCACCACTTGGTCGCCCGAAGCGGTGGTGCCGACGACAGTTTCGGTCTGGGCCGCGACAAATCCGGCCGATGCGATCAAGCAAAGCGAAGCCGCGAGCGAGGTTTTGAGGAAAGGGCGCATGTGAAAACTCCTGTTTGGGGTGGTGATGCCAGACCAACGCCCCAAACCGCAGTCAGTTCCCTTGCGCTGTTTCCTGAAAAATCGAGGCGACCTCGGCCGCGTCCAAAAGTTTCCACTGACCCGGCGCAAGCCCGTCTGGCAGCGCAAGCCCCCCCAGCCCTTCGCGGTGCAAGGCGACCACATGGTTGCCCGTCGCCGCAAACATCCGCCGCACCTGATGATAGCGGCCCTCGGTCACCCGCAGCAAAGCCTCGGTCGGCGAGATCACCACCAACTCGGCGGGCGCCAGCGGCTTGTCGTCGGATTCCAGCGTCAACTGCCCCGAAGCAAACAGCGCCGCCTCGGTCCCGTCCAGCGGGCGCGCAAGCGTCGCGCGGTAGGTTTTCTTGACGTGACGCTTGGGGCTGATGACGCGGTGCAGCAGATCGCCGTCATCGGTCAGCAGCAACAGCCCCGTGGTCGCCTTGTCCAGCCGCCCGATGGTCGAGAGCGGCGGCGTGCGAAACCGCCAGCGCCGTGGCAGCGCGTCATAGACCAGCGGCCCCTCTTCTTTATGCGAGCAGGTCATCCCCAAAGGTTTATGCAGCAGCACCACCATGCCCAGAACGGGGTCAAGCGGCTCGCCGTCGATCTCCATCCGCGTGGGCAGGTCTTGGGGGATGGGAATGCGCTGGGTCACATCCAGCAGGTCCGCGCCATCCAGCGAGATCCCCCCCGCTTTGGCCATCCGCGCCATTTCACTGCGCGACCCATAGCCCATCGAGGACAACAGCTTATCAACACGAGAGGTGGGGATCTTGGCCATAGGGTCGGCTCCTTTAAAACGGTGGTGATACAGCAGTTTGCGCAGAAATACATTGGCTTTTTGGCGGGCGTGCCTCTTGCAAGGCTTGGGCGCAATCCCGATATCTGCGGTTATGACATATGCACCCCAGATTCCACAGCTGCGCGGCCGGATTGCGCGCTTTCTTGACCGCCCTGCGGTGACCAATTTTATCCTGCTTGTGATCCTGTTTAACGCAGTGGTGCTGGGGCTAGAGACATCGCAAACCGCGATGGCGGTGGCGGGGCCGCTGATCTTGCGGCTGGATGCGATCTGCCTTGGGATTTTTGTGGTCGAGCTGGGGTTAAAGCTGTTCGCGCGCGGCTTTGGGTTTTTCCGCAGCGGCTGGAGCATCTTCGACTTTGTGATCGTGGCGATATCCTTGGTGCCCGCGACCCAAGGGCTTAGCGTGCTGCGCGCCTTGCGGATTTTGCGGCTGTTCCGCGTGGTTTCGGTAGCACCTTCGCTGCGCCGCGTGATCGAGGGTTTGGTCAACGCGCTTCCTGGGATGGGGGCGGTGTTTTTGCTGATGGGCGTGATCTTTTACATCGGCTCGGTGATGGCGACGAAACTCTTTGGCGCGGATTTCCCCCAATGGTTCGGCACTTTGGGGCGGTCGGGCTATTCGCTGTTTCAGGTCATGACCTTGGAAAGCTGGTCGATGGGCATCGTGCGTCCGGTGATGGAGATGTATCCCTATGCTTGGGCGTTCTTTATCCCGTTTATCATGGCGACGACCTTTGCGGTGGTGAACCTGTTGGTGGGTTTGATCGTGAACTCGATGCAAGACGCGCATAATGATGAGAGCAACGAGAAAACCGACACCTACCGCGACGAGGTGCTGTCCCGCCTGACCGAGATCGAGGCGCTGATTAAATCGCAGACGCCGAAACCCTAGCCGCTTGGGAACCCTTTGCCGCCCTCGCGGGTTAAGCCTTTGGCGGATGGCACAACAAAGGGGACGCAAATGCGGCGGATTGGGATTGTAGGCTCGGGACCGATGGCGGGCTATGCGTTGCGCGCACTTGTGGCCAGCGAGACGCCTTTGGACATCACCATATTCGAGGCCGATGCGACCCTTGGCTGCGGTATGCCTTACCGTGCTGGGATGAACGCGGACGAGATGTATTGCAACGCCTTTAGCCGCGAAATCCCGCCCCTGACGCGGCGGCTGGCGCCTTGGCTGCAAGAGCAACCGCAGGCGTTTTTGCAGGCGTGGGACCTTGCGCCCGAGGACATCGACACGCGATCTTTCTACCCGCGCGTTCTACTGGGCGCGTATCTGAGCGACGAGTTTAGCGCCCTTTGCGATCTGGGGCGGGCGCGCGGACACCGCATCACCGCCCTGCCCCGCCATCTGGTGATGGACATCAAACCGCAAGAAGATGGTGTGATCTGTTCGGGCCAAGCCGCCCGTGACGGCTTTGCGCATCCGTTCGACGATGTGGTGATCGCGACGGGCCACAGCTGGCCAAGCGCGCCGCAGATTGACGGCGTGCCGCTGGTCTCGCCTTGGCCCTATAGCGCGATCAGCGAACTGCCCGCCACGCGGCTGGGGATTTTGGGCGCGTCCTTGTCGGCGGTCGATGTCTTGGTGGCGCTTGGCTTTGCGCATGGCGAATTTACGCCGCAAAACGGCCAGCTTGCGTGGTTTCCCGCCCAAGGGTCAGAGGCTTTGCAGATCACCATGGTCTCGCATAATGGCATCATGCCGGAGCCCGATTTCTACTATCCCCACCCCTATGCGCCCCTGCGCCACATCACGACCGAGGCCGTCGCGGCCCAGATTGCGCGCGGGCCAGACGATCTTTTGGCGCGCGTGTTCGATCTGCTGTTGGCAGAGCTGCGCGACGCCGACCCCGACTATCTGACCGCGCTTGGCACCAAAGCCCAAACGATCGAAGGCTTTGCCCGCGCCTATGTGCGCCACCGCAAAGAGCTTGGCGGTTTGCGGGCGCTGCGCGAGGCGCTCAAACAGGCCGAGCGGTCCTTTGCCGATAAGGCGACGCAGGGCTACCGCTATGCGCTGCTGCGCGGGCATGAGAACTTCGAGCCGCTGCTGGACCATTTGACCGAGGCCGACCAAGCGACCTTCCGCCGCTATCTCGCGCCCGTTTTCGCCGATTGCTATGCGGCGATCCCGCATATCTCGGTGCAGCGGGTGCTGGCGCTTTATGATGCGGGGGTGCTTGATCTGGTGGCGACGGCGCAGGATGCGGCGTTTGAGGCGGTGCCCGACGGGGTGCGGGTGGAAACCATCGACGGGCCTGTGCAGGTGGCACATATGATCGACGCACGCGGACAGCCAGCCGCGGGGCTGACCGCCCTGCCCTTCCCGACGCTGGCGGCGCTGGTGGAGGACACACCGCTTCGGGCGCCCTACCTCTTGGATGTCGCGCCGCGCGGGCGGGTTTACTGTCTTGCGATGCCGCAAATCCTTGGCCACAACCCCTTTGCCCAAGGGCTTGCGAATTGTGCCGAGATCGCAAAAGGCGCGATGACGGACCTGCTGACGCCCTAGCATTCGGGCGTCGTGGCCACCATCCAAACCTTGCAGCCACAGCCACACACCGCAGGCGGCGGCGCAGGCGTGACCGCGCCACAATCCGCACAGGCCACATCGCCAACCCCGCCCCGATACAAAGGCGGCGGCGCGGTGTCCCAAGCGGGCTCTACCGCCAAACCCGTGCGAGGCGGATTGGCGCGAAAGATGCTGAACTTGCCCGAGGTTTCCAGATAGGCCCTGCGCACCTCGCCAAGATTGCAAAAGCCTTGCTGGCGCAGGCTCATGAACAGATCGCTTTTGCCAAGGTTGCTGTCGCGCAGCGCTTGGGTGTTGACGACGCCGTCGCGCACCACCTCTGCCGCCACCCCGTCGATCGCCTTTGACACCCGCTGCGACCGCTGCATCACCCAGTCAAGCGCCTTGTTGATGACCACGACCACCGTGATCGTCGCCATCGCATGTAACAGCGGCACATCGGGATAAAACATCGCATCCCCCACCGCCGAGCCAAGTGCTATCACCAGCAGAAATTCCACCGTCGACATCTGCGCAATGCCGCGCCCGCCAACCCAGCGGATCATCAGCAGCGCATAGCTGTAGATCACGCAGGTCCGAAACAGGATTTCCAGATAAAACAGCGGCGGCTCGGGGCCAAGAAACATCCGCGCCACGTCAAAGGGGACAACCGGGTCTGCCATAGCAACCGCCTTGTGAACAAAGGCGCAGGGCGCGCCGCGATGGGCCGCCCTGCGCGGGTCTGACTTAGGCTGCGGATTTCTTGGTTGCTGCCGCGTCTGCCGCGTCCGTGTCGTCGTCCTCGTCATATTCCGAGGCCGCCTCGTTGATCGAGCCTTCGGCCAGATCGGCCAGACCAGTATGGGCGCTGTTTTCCTGATCGAGGATGCCCTGCAACAGGTCGCGCACATCATCCAACCCAAGCGCCTCGGCGAAACCGATCATGCTGGTATAGCGGGCGATCTCGTAATGCTCGACCGCTTGGGCCGAAAAGATGATCGCCGCATCCGAAGCAAAGCTGCCGCCAAAGTCGTCAAGGATCGACTCGGCCTCGGTCAAGATGCCGTCGATGGCGTCGCATTTCTCGCCCTTGGCCTTGAGCCCCAGCGCGTCGAACACCTTTTCCAAGGTCTCGATCTGGTCGCTGGTTTCTTCGCGGTGATGGGTCAGCGCCTCGACAAGTTCGGCATCCTCGGCGGCTTTGATCATCTTGGGCAGGGCGCGATAGATCTTTTTCTCGGCGTAATAGATGTCGCGCAGCGCGTGTTCCAACAGATCGGCAAGACCCTTTTCGTCCGAGTGGCGGGCCTTGGCGCTGGACTGCGCCTTGCGGGCGGATTTCTGCGCGACGATGGTGGCGCGCTTGGTGCGGGCGGTGGCGTCGGGCTTGGCTTTGCTGACGCTGCGGGTCTTGCCGCTGCGGCTGGTTTTTGCAGTGGCTGCGGTGGTTTTCTTTGCGGGGGTGGTGGTCGCCATGGTGTCTCTCCTTTGGGGCACGCGGGGGGCCAACAAGGGCACCCGCGTTGGGAAAATTGAAACAAGCGGCCGCAGTGGAATGGTCCTGCGCTGCGGTCGCACGTCGATAACTCGGGTTACGGCGACGGGTTCCCAGCAAGCGCAGGACTTGGGCGCTATTTCGCCGCTAGATAGGCGTTGGACAGCCAGCCCGAGACATCCGGCATCTGCGCCAGCGGCGCGCCATCGGCCCCGCGCAGGATGCCCGCCTTGAACAAGAACGCGCTCATGGCTTTGAACATCGGCACATCAAGCTGGCCCACAGGCTCGCCCGCGTCTTGCAGGAAACCGCCCGCGACCAAAGCCTGCATCGAGGCTTTGACAAGGTCGGGATTGGTCAACATGCCATCCGTTTGCGCGATCAGGATATCGGCGGCCTCGGCGGGGTGTGCTGCGGCATAGGCATAGCCGCGTTGCGCCGCTTGGACAAAGGCGCGGGCGGTGTCGGGATGCGCGGCCAGCCAAGTGCTATTGCCGCCGATCAGCGTGGTTTGCTGATCTGGCACGCCAAAATCGGCATAAGCAAACGCCCGCTGCGGACGGTTCAACAGGGTGGAATTCACGCCCTCCCAGGTGCTGACCTCTAGGGTGAAATCGACGCGACCCGAGGCCAGCGCCTCATAGGCCGAGGTGCCAAGCGTCACGGTGTCAAAACGGCCTTCGCCGCCGTCGTTGCGGATGATGGTCGAGATCAGCGCCTCTTCCCAAGCGCTGCCAAAGCCCGCGTAGATTTTGCCGTCCAGATCTTTGGGCCGCTGAATGTCGTCGCGGGTGCCGTCAAACACCAGCCGCCCTGTCTCGTGCTGCACCACCGCCAGAACGGCGGTCAGATCGGCCCCCGTGGCGCGCTGGCTCTGGAACCCGACCGAGCCCATAATGCCAAACTGCGCCACCCCCGTTGCCACCAAGGCCCCCGAAGAGGTGTCGGCATAGGGCAGGATGTCGACGCTCAGGCCAGCC